>CAYRFQ010000049.1:0-49737 GCA_964423615.1 uncultured Alcaligenaceae bacterium
GAAAAAGAAGAAAAACCGATCTCAAAATCGATCACCGTAGCGCTGTAGTACTAAGGAAGGCACTTCACGGAAAGAACGATTTCTCAAGGCCTACCTGGAACATTGTCGCGCAATTGAGGTTCAAATTCTCAGGGATTTGGTGCCATTTTTCCCGACGTCAGGCAAAACTTGGCTTCTGTCAGTTTTTTCAAAAGCAGACCTCCGCTATGATGAGACAGCAGGAGAATTTGCAGAATGGTATGAGCAAAGTGGTTATCAACAATCAGTTCGGGAAATCCAAAATCGACTCGGTGCGACCAATTTCCGTCATGAACGAGTCGAAGTTGCCCTGACGATCGAAAGTTTTGCTGACAGTCACAACGAGACCATCAAACAAAATCCTTCTGGTTTCGATATTCCAAAACTTCTCCAATCCATCAAGCGTCTGTCAAGTCTCGTTGAGGCATTGTGCAATTGGGAGATCCAATCGTGAGCCTATTTCATTACTTGCCTCGATCCGTCGTTGAAGAAATCCCCGGATGGGAAGAGGCTTTGGCCGCGCTCAGCGAACTCGTTCCAAGCAAACAAGCCACCCTCATCTTGCAAAGTGTCCATTTTGGTCCTGACAATCTGGTCGTGGCACAAGAACGCCTCGACCACTTCTCAAAAGAATCCTGGGATGCGATACTTGACTATTTTCAACGCCGAGCGGAACTCGTCCAAGAACTCAGCTTCTTGTCTCCATCCAATAAAGACGAAACCATTTCCAACAGGAAAGGTCGGATGCCCAATCGTCCGCCAACGCCGACCGAGAAAGCTCTGCGAGTGAGGAAGATGTTAACGGATTCCTTGGGACAGTGGGGGGCTTACAGCAAACAAGCCGAAGAGTTAATCGATCGTGTGAACGGAGCCTCACCAATCCCAGCACCAGATGTCTCTCCGATGGATGGATTAGATTTCAAAGGTAAGCTTCTTCAAAGACAAGCACGTCGAATCCTTCCTGCGGCTGACCAACTTGCCAGAGAAGCGTCAGCTCTGGTTGAGCACGCAGCCCTCGATGACCTTGATCGAACCGAGTTGCGAGTTCTCCTCGCGAATTTCGAAGTCCTCTTATTCCCACTTCGTATGCTCGCAGAATTGCGTGAACATCAGTTAGCTTCCTGAAATATTGAGGCCGTCCGAGGTGGATTCGTTTGCATAAATTCGTCCTTTCATTACGCCGGGAAAGTAGGAAAGCTCAGACGCGTGGAGTCTCATTGCATGAAAAAACGATTCGAATTGGTGAGTGAATTTCAACCAGCCGGAGACCAACCGAAAGCCATCGAAGAACTCGCCCGCGGATTCCAGGAAGGAAAACGCCATCAGACCTTGCTCGGAGCAACAGGAACCGGCAAGACATTTACGGCGGCGCATCTCATCGCCAAGCTCAACAAACCAGCTTTAATCTTGGCCCACAACAAGACGCTCGCGGCCCAACTCTTCAAGGAGTTCAAGGGATTCTTCCCGAATAACTCTGTGAACTATTTCGTGAGCTATTACGACTACTACCAACCCGAGGCCTACATACCACAGCGGGACATCTACATCGAGAAAGATGCCGCGATCAACGAAAATCTCGATCGCCTTCGTCTCGCGGCCACAAGTGCCCTCGTTAGTCGTGAAGACGTCATCATCGTTGCCAGCGTTTCGTGCATCTACGGCCTCGGCTCGCCCAGCGACTACAAGGCGATGATGGTCTATCTCGCGAAGGGGGAAACGACCGACCGCGAAGAGTTGCTGCTCAAACTCGTCGACATCCAGTATCAACGCAAAGACATCGAGTTCCAGCGAGGGATGTTCCGCGTCCGCGGTGACGTCGTCGAAATCTGGCCCGCCTACGAAGAGGTCGCTTTCCGAATCGAACTCTTTGGCGACGAAGTCGACGCCCTTTCGGTCATCAATCCGACGAGCGGTGAAACGATCAAGACCCTCGAAGAGATGTACATTTACCCCGCCAAACACTTCGTCACGCCCGAAGAAAGAATCAAAGGAGCGGTCGAGGGAATCCGCGAAGAACTCGAACAGCGTCTCGAACAATTAAAACTCGAAGGGAAACTACTCGAGGCCCAACGACTCAGTGCCCGGACGCGTTTCGATTTGGAAATGCTCCTCGAAGTCGGCCATTGTTCGGGCATCGAGAACTATTCGCGATGGTTGAGCAACCGAAAGGCCGGCGAGCCTCCGTATACGTTGATCGACTTCTTCCCCGAAGAGTTTTTGATCGTTATCGACGAATCCCACGTTACGCTCCCCCAAGTCCGTGCGATGTTCGCCGGGGACCATTCGCGAAAGATGACGCTCGTCGAGCACGGATTTCGCTTGCCTTCGGCCCTCGACAATCGCCCCTTGCGATTCGACGAATGGGAAAAACGCGGACAAAGCGTCATGTTCATGTCAGCGACACCTGGTCCGTATGAGCTGGAGAAGTGCGAGGCCGAAGTAGTCGAACAGATCATCCGTCCGACCGGGCTGGTCGATCCGATCTTACACGTACGTCCTGCCCGCGGCCAAGTCCCCGACCTCAAGAAAGAAATCGAGGAACGGGCGAAAAAGAACGAACGTGTTCTCGTGACCACATTGACCAAACGACTCGCCGAGGACCTCTCGCGATATTTCAAAGAAGGGGGGCTTCGTTGTAAGTGGCTCCACTCTGAACTCGATGCCGTCGAACGCGTCCAGATTCTCCGTGAACTTCGGGAGGGTGGCTTTGACGTCCTTGTGGGCGTCAACTTGCTTCGCGAAGGGCTCGATTTACCCGAAGTGTCACTCGTCGCGATCCTCGACGCCGATAAGGAAGGTTTTCTCCGCAGCGGCACGTCACTCATCCAGACCATCGGACGAGCCGCCCGAAACGTCAACGCCGAGGTCATTCTTTACGCGGACAAAATCACCGACTCGATGCAAATGGCGATGGACGAAACGCAACGGCGCCGCGACCTTCAGCTTGCCTACAACAAGGAACACAACATCACACCCAAGACCGTCAAGACCGCTCTCATCAGCGCCGTCGAGGAAGAGATCGAAGCTCACAAGTTCGTCCGTGAAGTCAGCGGCCAAAAGACCGACGACTATGTCACCGAAGAATACCTGGAAGAACTCCACAAAGAAATGATGGAAGCGGCCGAGAGCATGGAGTTCGAAAGAGCAGCCGAAATCCGCGACCGAATCGCCAAACTCAAAGGCGAAACGGTCGCGAGTCCGCAACCGGAAAAAAAGAAACGACGGGGACGGCGAAAGAAACAGGCGTGACGGCCTCGCCTCAATGTTGTTCGGTCGTCACATTAGCCCATTCGATGCGATAGATGACCAAATGAGCCCTTGGCCCCTCTTGCCCCGGACGGGGACCAGGAGTTTGGTCCACTATGATCGGCGTGCCGAATTGGGCCAGAAGTGGTTCCTTGTCCTTCGACGTGAGGATCAAGGCCCTTGGGTATTCGTTGGTCTTGGCTTTTAGTGCTTCGATGGAATCACAAGGGATCACCGGACTGTCGATATAGGCCAGTTCTCGCATCGGGAAAAACTGGAACATCAGGACAGGCGTTTGTTCGGACTTAGCGCTCAATCGTCGGAGTAACGCGTTGTCGAACCGATAGTTGTCGGCTTTGGGGACGATCACCCCGTGAACGTAACCGGCGATCATCCACAAGATTGCGAACATGAGAATCCCGGACAGTTGGTGTCGTTGTTGCTGGTAGCTCCACAAGATGCCGGCAAGGAACGCCAAACCGACTATTCCGAGAATCAACACGTCCCACCAGAACGTTGCAAGTTCCCCCGTTCGGGCTACAGCGAGAAACCCGATCCAACCACAAACCGCCAATCCGTACGGCAAAGCCCAATACCACGTCCTGGGAAGGAGACGCCTTTTCGTGAGACCAAGAAGACCTTCGGAAGCGAAAAAGGCACACGGAGGCATCGCATGTAAAAGATAATGGTGATGCTTTCCGGTCACTGCAGAGAGAACGCAAAACATGCCTCCAAACCACATCCACAAGAAGCGATCTGGTGCCGGGTCGTTCTTCCATAATCGATAAAGCGACCGTGGCATCCCAAGGAACATAGCCAGCGTCCATGGTGACATCTGCCACGGCATGGTCGTGAAGTAATACCACCACGGACGGACACCGATACACGTTTCCGGATTAAATCGTCCAAACGTATGCAACCACCAGATGTCGATGACTTCCGGATGACTCCACCACACAGCCAGAGGCCATCCTGTCGCCAGCATTACCGTCACGATCCAACCCGGAACGCTGCAGAACCAGAGCACGGGTTTCCAATTACCTCGTATGTCCTGATAGAACGCATATCCACCCGTGGGGATCATGATCAACACGGCCCCAAACAGTGGTCCTTTGATGAGCTGGACGAGTCCCAGAAGAAAAAAGAAAGCCATACGCCCGGAATACCAGCGTGTCGGTTCCGGCGTCACGATGTTCCGTGCGTATACGACCAATGCTGCGATCACAACGAACCAAAGGTAGATATCGCACTCAGCGAGACGAGAATAGGTCACCGTATAAACAGTTGTTGTCTGAATCAGACCCGTGATGAGACCCTTGGTAGACCCAAACCACTTTCCGATCAGTCCAGCAATCAGAAGAACTCCTCCCAGACCACACAGAGCTGATGGGATCCGAGCCACAAATTCGTTCACGTCTCCCGTGATCGAGCCCAACGCGGCCACTGCCCAGTAGTGCAACGGAAACTTTTCCGGGAATGGATTGCCTGCTATTCGCGGCACGAGCCAGTCGCCCGTATCAATCATTTCTTGAGCGACTTCGACAACCAAGCCCTCGTGTGCCGTGAAACTCCGAGCAGGCCCAAGGAACAGAAAGAAAAGTGTCGCCGTGTACCCAATCAAAATGCCCCACGCCTTTGGCGTCAATCCTGACGACTCGATGCCTGGGAGAGAAGGCTCTCTGACCGTGATGCTCGGCGTTTGCGTCTTTGGAGTTCCGACATTCGAGTCGGCTGCAAAGGCAACCGAAGTCGGGTTGGATAGTGGAGTGATCGACGTCTCGGGTTCGCGTGGTTGACTTTCCATTTCGCTTCCTTGCAATTCAACGGCGGAGCATAATCCTAGTGAGACTGACGCGAGAAAAAGGAATCGACAGTAGCAGGCACACCCGTGTGCCGTTACCAAACCAAGAGAACCAGACGGCACACCATCAAAGTCGTTTGATGTTCCTACTACTTTTCCCCCGCGGTCGTAATGATTGTCAGATGTTCATGGTCACCGACCCAATCGTCGACGAAGTAACAGCGAAACTGTTTTTCGAACCGTCGAGGCAACTCGCATCTTGCTCGCCCCTCCCTTCAAGTCATAACGTAACACCATCGGCACCTCACAACATATGGCATTCAATCGATGAAGTTTAATCAATATGTCCAACATACATTGGAAGCCTCGCTCGGTGGCAAAACCATTATCACCATAGAAATCGAAAGCCCGCTTCAACAGTGATCCACGATAGGCACGAAATCCACACGTATAATCCCGAACCCCTGGAATCGGATAGATCGACTGACACAGATAGCGTGCACCGTAACTCATCCAGTTTCGATACCACGGTACTCCACGAATGCACGAGCCGACTCGATACCGAGAAGCAATGACAACATCGTTGCCTTCTTGGATCTTCGAGACCATCCGTGGGATGAGTGCCGGTGTGTGGGAGTTGTCCGCATCGAGGGCCACAACAACATCGTGATCTTGACACAAGGAGGAAGCCTTGCGGAGTCCATCACAGATCGTCTGGCCCAGTCCTTGATTGACTTTGTGCTGTTCGACGCGGACGGGCATGTGCTTGGAATAGTCGCAAGCGATTTCGTACGTTTTGTCTTGACTTCCGTCATCGACAACGATGACGTCGAAAGCTTGCCGGTCGTCGAACATCGACTGATCGACCTGTTCCAACAGCGTCCCAAGATTCTCTTCTTCGTTGTACGCCGGCAGAACCACGAATAAGTGTGGAGTCGATTTCCGCCACGGAGGCGTGCCAGTCGAGAGAGAATACGTCGGTTGAGGAAGTGTGCTCATGACTAATTGTCTTCCTGCTGGGCATTCTGTGTCGAATTCG
Organism: uncultured Alcaligenaceae bacterium; assembly: GCA_964423615.1. Classification (GTDB taxonomy): domain Bacteria; phylum Planctomycetota; class Planctomycetia; order Gemmatales; family Gemmataceae; genus CAYRFQ01. The sequence continues at coordinate 6,105 of CAYRFQ010000049.1, forward strand.
AAACCGCAAAGTTCCCAACGGCCACCAAGGCACCCACTACGCTGGTCGTGTACGCTCTGGCTGGCTTCAGAACAAGGTCAATATCGACTCGAATAATCGATAAACTTTACCCAGAAGGTGAACTCGCCCTGTTCGGAGCCCAGATGGAAAAGGTTGTAGAAGGTAGCGTTGTTGGGTAATGATTTAGAGGCTCTGGATAAACCGAGGCGGAGCCGTCGGATGCTCCAGCAGGCAAGCCGTCAGTGGTTCTTGACGACCACCACTTGTGTCGATGCGGATGCGGACAGAATTGACGTCCGGCTCGGGGATATGCACGTGCCCGGTAACTTGGATTCGTCCGGGTAAAGGAAGTGGAAATTCCGAAAGGCGCTTGTCGGCTCCGATCCACACAGGATAATCGGGCTGCCACAAATCAGACGTTCTCGTTCCCGGCTTGGGGCTTAGAGACCAGTCCCAGCGTCGTTCCCGTAAGGCTTGGACTTGTTTCTCGGCGGGTTGATCCAACTCCGGCGACAACCCCGCATGCAAGAAAATATGTCCCTCGGCCTCGACGACCCACGGCAACGCCGCCAACAGTTCGCGATGGTCGCGCGGCATGGCGTGGTGGAGAGCTTCCAGCTCCTCTTCCCAGCGATCCAAGTTGGCATCGCGCCCCAAATAAGCTCGGAAGGTCATCTGGTGGTCGTAAGCAATCCGATACCGGCGTACCCAAAACTCCGAAGGAGGTTGGCCGTCGAGTCCAGCCGCTCGCTTGGGTGCGAGGTCGTGATTTCCCATCACGGCCGTGCAATTTCCCCGCGTTCGAATCAGTGACAAAATCAGCTCGACCGTACCTTTGACGTCCGGACCGCGGTCCATCAGATCACCAAGGAAGACAATCGAGCACCCAGGCCATTCCGCAAGTTGCTCGAGCTTGGCAAGAAGCCGTTCGAGGAACTCCCGTTGGCCGTGGATGTCGCCAATGGCGACTATGGGATAGTCGAGGGTCGCAGGCAATTGCATTGTGCTAAGGTCCGCCGTGAATTAGCTGATGGCCTGTCGAGATTGCTTCCTTCTTGAACACTTGAGGGTCACACCACCTTGAAACGTCAGCGGTGAGTTTCCTCCTGGAAATCCTCCTGACGCTTCGAGACGTTGTAGAACGAATCGACAACTCAATCTTGAGACAACATAGATGGATCCTCTCCTTCAAGCCTACTTTCCAATCGTTGGTGGCGTCACTTTTCCAGCTTCTTATGTCGCAGAATGTGATGATAATGTTGAGCAAACCTGTGGGCTTCGTCACGGACGTATTGCAACAGTCGTAGAGCCGCGGCGTGTCGGCTCAGGCGTATGGGTTCGCTCTCGCCCGGCTGATAAATTTCCTCGTCACGTTTGGCCAGCGAAATCAGGCAGGGCGGTTCGATGTGCAAAATGTGAAAAGCATCGAGAGCGGCATTGAGTTGCCCTTTCCCGCCGTCGATCAACAAGATGTCTGGGAAGGGCTGATCTTCGTCCGATAATTTTTTGAATCGGCGGGTGACAACCTCGCGCATCGAGGCGAAATCGTCAACACCTTCGACGGTCTGTATCTTGTAACGGCGGTAGCCGGGTTTGAACGGCAATCCGTCGATGAACGAAACGAGCGACGCAACCGTATCTTCGCCGCCGAGGTGCGCGATGTCGATCCCCTCGATCGTGCGGGGCGTATCGGAGAGTTTGAGAACTTTCCGGAGTCCTTTGAGGCCTTTCTTGGGATCGATTTGGAAGACTTCCGGTTGGACATCCTTGTCGACTTCACCACGAAAACTCAAGTTTCGCAACGCCTTGATCTCGTCGCGAATCCGAGCCGCCTTTTCGAAATTCAATTCGGAGCTGGCTTCCTTCATCTCCTTTTCCATCTTTCGGATCAGTTTGTCCTTCTTTCCCTCCAACACCATTCGGAGCCCGCGAATTTGTTTCCGATATTCCTCCTTGGTCACGCGAAGGTTGCACGGAGCCGTACACTGATTGATGCTCGCAAGGATACAAGGCCGATACCATCGCCACCGTTGGTCGTCGGCTTCAATGTCGAGTCCACAGGTCCGGAACTTGAAAATGCGTTGGAGGACTTGCATCGCCGCGCGAAGATATTTCGCGCTCGTGAAAGGGCCGTATAACTTGACACCTTTCGATCGTGGCGTCCGAGTGAATTCGACACGTGGAAAATCTTCACGCATGCGGATTTGAAGGTACGGAAATGATTTGTCGTCTTTCAAATCGACATTAAACCGTGGCTGAATGTCCTTGATGAGCCGAGCTTCCATCAATACCGCATCGACCTCCGTGTCAGCTTCGAGATAGTCGATGTCGGCGATAAGCGGAATCATGTCCCGAGTGCGTGGGTCTTCCCTGGCGATTTTGGTGAAGTAACTCGACGCACGGTTACGCAGGTTTTTCGCTTTTCCGACGTAGATCACCCGTCCTTGGCTGTCTTTCATGAGATAAACGCCAGGCCGCTTCGGGAAGCGTTTGACCTTTTCGTGTGGTGGCAGCGAATCGTACTCAGAAGTGGTCGTACTTTCCGGGACTTGTTCGGCCATGATGTTCCTTGTCGAACGGACAGATTACCCTAATCGCGTCATTAACCCATTGGATTATAGCGAGGGAGAACAGCGTTCAACAATGGCGCGTCATCCCACTCGGGGAAACACAATCCCCGAGTCCGAATCCTTTTTGTTTGATTGCCGATCCAGCATCTTTATTTTGGGGTTCCTTTCGTCCCTTCAATAGTTTCGATGGCCCTCTTGGCCCGTAGGATTTTTCGATAGATGGATTTGTCTCTCCTTCCCCGGGAGGAGTCCAACTTTGTGACTTTCCGAAGTGCGGGCAACGCTTTCTTGGCGGACGGTCCCATCTTCCGAAGTATTTCAATCAGCACGTCTCTGGCCACTAGTGCGTAGTTAGGAGCTTTTCGCTTGGTAGACCCATCTCAGCGATACCACTGATCTACATCTCACATGAGCTTCTCCATCAATTCGGGGAGAAATTGTTGGAGTGTCTTGGTCGAATTCTCCTTTAGCACTCAGGCTTCTTTCACCCCGTTCGTCTTCGCAACATGCACTTCCTACACTCGAGCGACCCTCCTTCCCAGTGCAGGGGCTGCCTCTGGATTTTGGAATTGGGATTTGCCGTAAAATCATAGTTCCACCGAGCTCGCGTGTACTCACGGCGAACAGATATTCCAAAATCCAGAGGAGTACCACCCGTGCAGATCTACGCACGACCTTGGCTTGACCTTTTGCAAGTTGGGCAGGAGACAGGGAGATAGCTTTTTGGGATGTGTCGTCTGAACGTTCGAGGCCGTCAGAGCCTCCGTGCGTAATCGGGTGCTGTATCCTAACCGCGGAGCGGCCAGAGACCGGAGACAGAGGCGTCAAGCAAGCGAAACGCTCATTGTGAGTTGGCCTTGACGCCTTCCACCATGAGCCGGTCCTTCAGTTCGACGCTTGCAACATCCGAAATCCGGCTTTTCTGATAATCCATACGGTCAACCGCCGTGAACCCTACCGACTCGAAAAGTTCAACCAGTTGCACTTCGTCGAACTGCCATTTGTGTGTATGGCCCATCGAAGCGAACCATAATCTCCTGGTGCAAATCTCCCTGAAATACATTTCGACGTGTTTCCGAACTTTCTCAGCCGAACGTTCCGCCCTCGGTGTCGCCATGGCCATTCTGTGCAATTCGAGGTACGTTTCCCAAAATTCGATTCCGTCAGGGACACGAATTCGCAACACCCCATTTGGGGCAAGAACTCGGAAACATTCAGCCGTCAATCGCTCGGCATCTGGGTATTCGAGATGCTCCCACAGTTCACCGGCATAGATGCAAGATACAGAGTTATCGGCATAGGGGAGGGGTTTTAAGAGATTACATATCTTGATACGAGAGTTGAATATACTTGGGGGTAGTAATCGTAATTGCACAAGGAGCCGATCAAGGAAAGCCAATCGGCTGGAAAACCAGGCTCGGTTGCTCCCATCGATATTGACCCACCCCTCAGGTTGAACCGGACCGCAACCGAGGTTCAGTTTTGGTCCTGGTGGCAGCTGATGGGAACTGAGTTCCATGTCGACGTCCTTCGTAGGAATTCTGGAAACGTGAAACGAATGGATTTCAATTGTCGAAAAGAACATCCGTCAATTGGACTTTTGTAAGTCTAACCATAACGCACTAATATCCGCAGAGCGAGATTGAGCAGTAAAAGAAAGCCGACGGTGACCACCAGCAAGACCTGAATTACTCGACCCTGTAACCGCAACGGTTTAATCGTCGTCGACTTGGTGCTGATCTCTTGATAGACCCCGACTAAACCTAGAATCATGTATGTCGGAACAACGTAACTCCGTGACAATGACATTATGATTCCCATGTAACCCGCAAGGGCTCCCATGACATACGGATTCAGCCTTTGCAGAATGAAGTTGGCGGACGATTGAGCTAAGAAAGTAGCAGGTCCACTCCGTGGATTGCCGGGCTGTCTTGGGTTGGCAATCGCACCAGGGTGACCGTGTAAGTCACCGCCAACGAGGTGGTTGCCAGAAAGACGCGGTGGCCTGCTCGATTGGTATCCCGATTGCCCTGCATTCCATGACTCCAAAGGTTGCGAGTGAGAACCTCTCACGGACAGCCCACGCATGGCCAGATGCTGTTGTTGTTTGGCCACATGCCACATGGCCCAAAGGGAATAGAGGAAAGCCGCAAAGAACAGAGTTCCGCCAACAAGCCCTAACTCTCCAAAGCAGTGAACGTAAGAGTTGTGGGCAGCGAGACCAGCCTCTTTCGCATACGATCCCCACCCGATTCCGAACAATGGCGAGGCCCGTAAAAAGACGAAGACCTGAGCCCAGAGTTGAAAACGATCTTGAACCGTATCATCTCCCTCAGCTCCCGAGACTCGAGTGAGGAACACAATGGCTCCAATCGGTAAGACACACAACAACAATGTGATCGCGGCACGGGCTCCAAATCGCACTTGCAGAAGGGTCAACATTCCCAGGAACACGGCGAGAACCCCACCGCGAGATTTCGTGAGGACCAACGCATAAAGCGAGAGCACCAAGACGCCGAACCCAAACAGCCGTAGGAATAGACTGCTTCGCTCGATCATCCAGTAAAAACTCAGTACCACCGAGAACGTCATCAAGACCGTGAAGTCGTTGGGGTCACCAAAAACTCCAGTGCCTCGGAGCCTCTTAAAAGTCACACGATCCAACTCGTCTCCGCGGTTATCCACCATCGCATCGAGTTGCCGAAATTCGATCACACCGTTGAAATCAAGCACGGCCAAACCAATGGCAACACCCGAAAAAACGGTGATCCAAAAACAGAACCAGAGGAGACGTTCGCGGGTGTTGACTTGGGCCAGAAGGATGAGCAGGTAGATCAAGACCTTGAACATTTCCGCCCCAGCCTCGGCGGCTTTCAAAGCATCCCCTCGCCAAACTTGGGACAAGGGGGACACAATCACCAACCCCAACACGAACGGCAGGATTGGTCGGTCAAGCCACTTTCCCTCGAAAACGTACTGCAGGATGGGGAGCACCGAAGCAAAGAGGGCTCCCAAAATCAAGACTTCGTAGATGTTGGCTTGATCCAACCCCTCCACCAGTTCCGATGGCCGGATGAACAACACGGCGTTGACAAGGACAAAGAGAGCGAATCCCATGTGCGAACCGACTCGGAGTGAGTTGAGGACAGTTCAAGTGTGACGAGAAAAAGATTCTCGTTTTTCGCGAGGCGTGTAGCGGCTTGGCCTTTTACCCAACGTCGAGTGTCTGGGACAAATTTACCCGCTCGTCAGAAATCATGAAGAATGTACCAACCCGAGAGGACGCAAGAAAGTCTTCTTCCGTGGAAACTAGGAGTTACTGGGATGGCATCGCAACGGATTCGCCATCCACTTCCACGGCCAACAGGTCCGCATACTCGCGGGCAATGGTCTCTCTCTGGGCGAACCCTAACATTTTTCCCATTAGGGAAAACGGAAGAAAGAACAGTTTCCCTGCCGTTGCCAGGACCACACGAATGTCCAACCAACAGCTCAAATTCCGCAAGTAGTGCAAGTCGTAAGCCAATTTGATTCGGACGCTATCGAGGCTCGTGTCCGGTGGCAGCTGAACCTGGGCAAAGCCAGTCACTCCAGGCCGAAGCAATAGCCGATTCTGATAAAGAGGGATCGCCTTCGCCAGCTGAGGGACGAACTCGGGCCGTTCGGGGCGAGGACCCACAAGGCCCATCTCTCCACGCAAGACGTTCCAAAGTTGCGGCAACTCGTCCAAGTGGGATTTCCTCAGTAATTGTCCGATTGGCGTGATTCGGGAGTCCCCCGGTGTCGACCACTTCGCCCCGCTAAAGCGTTCGCAGTTCGTCCACATCGTCCGGAACTTGTAAATCGTAAAGGGCGTTCCGTTAAGGCCGACCCGTGTTTGAGAATAGATCGCCGGACCACGCGATGTTAACTTCACTAACAACATGGTGATCAACATCAGAGGCAAGCACACCACGAACAGGACGAACGCAACAACCCATTCAAGTAGGAACTTGACCCGCGCATAGAACGTTGGTCGGACGAGTCCTGGCATTCTGCCGTCAGGATTAAGCGAGATCTGGTTCTCTGGTTCTTGTGATTGTGCCCAGTTTTCTACCGGTGGAGATAGTGTAGACACGATGGCTCCAGGGGTGCTTGGATCTTGCAATGAAATCAAAACCTGCGCGAATCGGTTGGATGATCGAACGTGGTTGAACTTTGGTTCCTGGGGTGGACCGCTCTACCGAAGGAGTCCAGGGAACCCGAGTTCGACTGAAGTATAGCTCGTGAATTACTTGGTCATTTTGAAAAACAAGGTTTTATCGAGAACCGGCAGGAGCTTTTGAAAGAAATTCTCTGCGATGCGTGTTTCGTCTTGTCCGCTCTGGGACGCAATTTTTTGGATGACATAGAGCTTGTACAAAGCAGGCCGAGAGCCGAAAGTCCACCGAGGTCGCCAAGGTGCCTGCCAGTTACCATCAGAACCCCAACCCCAAAACAAACGGAGTTTCTCCGATACCCCCGACGACCCCTTCCGGAACACCGCCGTTTTGAATCGGGCCTGGTTGCCTGGCCCGTAGACGATCGTCGTCGTCCTGGGATTGCCCGTGACCTCGAACCCCAGCCCACGGTAACAAACTTCCGGAGTGTGAACGGCCATACGGCCTCCGGGGCCGCACATCAATACGACGGAAATCGAATCGCCTTGATCCGAACGATACTCCCGCATCCAGTAGCCTTTTGCGCCGGCTTGGGCGAACTCTTCCGGATCCGTTTCGATTTCGTTTCCAACCCAATCATCGAACTTCAACGGCACCCGAGGAATCCGAGAAGTCGCTTCTTGCAAGGCCTCCGACGGGACCCAGCGAGACGTCAGTAGTCCGTGGACCACCCCGGAGCCAAGAATCACCAATGTTCCAACAATTATGCCGATGTCTCTTCGCATACAGTTCCTACACGTTGATGCTCATCGCGATGCAAGTCGGTCATGTAGTGGCGATAGGATATTGACCCCTCTTGAAATCGGTCGTCCCGGCACCGATAACGACACCACCAAGAATCCGGACCCCCAATTGGGCCAGACGTTGTTGAGCGGCGTAGACGGACGGGGCTCGGCTAACGTCTCGCAAGATCGAGAACACCACGGCATCGACGTGTTGAGCCAACAGCAATGTGTCGGCGACCGGAAGGACCGGGCAAGAATCGACGATGATGAAGTCGTAATTGTCCTTGAGGTCGTCAAACAGTGACGTGACTCCTTCTTGGGCCAACGCCTGCACGGCATGGCTGTCCCATTGTCCTGCGGGCATGATCCAGAGACGACTGATTGGTGTCGGACAAGTCACGTCATCGGGATGGACTTCTCCACGTAGAACTTCGCTGAAACCTTGTTCGTTCGGGACGTTAAAAATTTTGTGTCCGGCTGGGTTGCGGAGGTCGCCGTCGATGAGCAGCGTCTTCTTCCAGGCACGGGCCAGACTCGCCGCCAGTTGTGTCGAGAGAGATGTTTTGCCCTCACCCTTGACAGCGCTCGTTAACAGGAAAACCTGCAACCCTTCCGTTCGCGCCGCGTGTAACATCAGTGTCCGAATCGAATCGATGGCTTCCGTCAACAAATTTTGCCAAACCGCATCCTTGGGGGATGGATTCGCAGTCGACTTTCGGACACGCAAGGGTAAATTCGGCACGGTACCAACTATGCCCAGCCCCAATCCCTTGGTGACCTCCTCGGGACTGTTGATCTTTCGAGTCTGGAATTCGACAAACGCCACGGCGAATAACAGCAACCCGAACATCCCTAGGCCCGCCACTCCAGCATACTTGAATTGCCGGGACCGGTCCTTTTCCGGGGGAACCAGGGCGTCTTGTTGAACTTCGATCATTTTGAAGCCCGGCTTTTTTAAGTCCGCGACCTGCACATCGAGATGTTGAACGACCTGTTCTTGGCTTCTCTTCTGTTGCTCCAAGTCGTCGATGATGTGTTTGGCCCGAGGAGCGTGGAGCTGCTGAATGTTGGTCGTATGGACCTTCATCTGATCGCGGAGTCTTTGTTGAATTTGTTGGCTCCGTTTCATTTTTGCTGCGATCGTTTCTTTCTGCGTCCGCAATTCGCGAACCAACTCGCGTTGGAGGGCGGTGCGGATTTCTCCTAGTTTTCGCGAACGTTGAGCTTTTTTCCGAAGTAATTCTCGGTAAGCGTTTGTCCCGGAAATCGCGATGGCTTCCAATTCCGTAATCTGTTGTTCCAACTTCTTCATCGCCGTGACTTGTTCGGAGACACTGGAGCTGTAGGCTGGGTCGCTCAGGTATGTCGAGAGATTTTTTGGCAACTGCCCTGAATTCAACTTCTGGAGCTTGCTTTCGGCGATGTCGAGATCGGCTTCAAGATCACCATGGTCGCGCTGTTCATCCAAAAGGGCCTTTTGGGTGGCCTCCAGGGCTGTCCGTTCGACGCGTTCGTCGGCTTCACGTTGTGCCTTGGGAGGAATCCGCAATCGCTCCCGTTCGAAATTGATTTTCTCCTCAATCGATTGTAGCTTCTTGAGCCCTTCGGTCTGTTTCTTTTGCAAATCTTTGATCGCAGCCTCGATACGGTTCTGCAGTTTGATCTCGGAATACTTTTTATATTCTTCGACGATCGCATTCAGGATCACCTTGATGGCGTGAGGGTCCTCCCCAGGCAAATAGACGTGCATAATGCTTGGGGCAGTCTCGAAGTCGGTCTTGATTTGCTTCCCGAGCCATTTCGTCGACTCGATGTTGTTTTGCACGTGCTGCTGAACCACCGACAGGGCGAGGACTTCCTGGCGTTGCAGAGTGGCTTTGAGGACCGGGTGGCTCGCTATCAGTCCAGCCTGATTCTCTCGAAATGTCCGAAAGTCCACGCGTTCGGCGCCCAGGGCTTCAAGTTGTCGGGGTTGCGTCAGCTGCATGTAAGCCGAGGCTGAGTATTTTCCGGGTACGAGTTCCATCGTCAGGAACACAGCACCAAGGGCTCCGACGACCCCCAACACAACAGCTGTCAGCCAACGACGGCGGAAAGCATGCCAGAGGCCTTGCACCGAAGGGGCCGAACTGAGGCCTGGGGGCGACTCGGGTGGAGGCTCTCCGTACGCTGGAGTAAGGCCCGAAAGACCCGGCCAGCTGGTCGAAATCGACGGAGCGGAATCCGATTCGGGGCGAGGAGTTTGTTGTACCGGCAGGTTGGACGGTTGTTCTCTCTCAGGCGAGGACATCTGCGGCTCTCCAAATCGTGGTCGGTGAGTTCAGGCGAGTGCGAAAACCAATCTCCGGTTCCGTTTCGTCGGCTCGTTCGTTAGCCCTATTGTACCGAGTCTGTCACCTGTTCTGGTCCTTAGTTCCCGAACTTAACCAACGTTGGCGGACCTCGGCATTACTCACTGGAGTTAGGAATTCGCGTCGGGGAGGGTTCTGGTGCTCGAGACTTAGGGGCCGCTCGGCCAAAGTTCATCTCCAACGGAGTTGCCTCTTCGATCGGCAACAACAACTTCGAGAGGTACCACAACTCGAGCCAAACCAAGCCCAAGGCGATCGGCATCATCAGCCAACCTGCCAGATCATGCAGAATGAGTTTAGCCAGGGATTCTCCGACCGACACGTAAGCCAGTCCAGTCGTCGTAATCCGAAGAATGTTCACGAAGATCGCGATTGGGATTGCGCTGACCACGACCAGGATCCTGTCCAGCAACGGCCGCGCCACGACGAAGGCCACGGCGCTCGCCAATGCGAAAAAAGTGAACAGCATCCCCAGTCCACTGCAAGCATTAATGACTTCCAGTTGAATGTCACCGATCCGAATCGTGTTGCCTTCGGCAAGGGCGGGGTATCCAAAAGTTTGCAACGCGAACGTGCTCGCGAGGGTGGCCAATCGACGCAGCGGATAAGCCAAAGTCATCTCGATTCGGAACGGAAGCGGGAGCATGAATCCCAAAAACAAGATCGCGGGCCAACACCAACGCAGCGCGGGTCTTCCACCTGCCAACACAATCAACCCTGTGAACATCGGGAGCAACGAATACCCGTCGAGCCATTGATAGAAAAACAAAGCGCTCAAGAATCGACTCACCACCCCGAGACACAACAGACCCAATCCCCACCATTCTCCCTGCCACAGTATTGGGTAGTGCTCTTTGCGAGACCAGAGAACGAACAGGGCAAACACAGGGACCAAGAAGCCGTGCGAATATTGAGGATCGTAGGTCCACCGTTGGGCCATGGTCACCAATGTCGGCCAATACGCCCAAAAGACACTCACAACGATCCCGAAGATCACGAGAGTAGGACGCACCTTGATCGAAGTCCGCCACGACCTCTCGACAGCAGGTATGGACTTGCTCGTTGCCGATGGCGTGACGTCGATCTGCTCAAGGGGATTGTTGAGGTCGCTTGCTCTGATGGCAAACCCCTATCCGTTTTGGAAACAATGCCGCGTTGCCTTTGGGTGTGATAACTAACTTGCTAAAGGCAATAGCCTGTCCATAGAGATTGGGTTAATCGTGAACTGTATCACTCCCAGGTAAGACGTTCGAATCAACAACACCTCATCGCGTCCACATTCCGTGCCATGCTCCGCGGAGTCGTAGAAATTGACTCACGCTCCTGACGCAACAGACTCCATGTTACTCTACTATATGTCAAAAATTCACGTCAGGTGGGGATTCCCTTGAGTTCGAAGGGACTCGATCAATTCAGTGGCGTGAGGTTGCAACCCGTGTTTGGGATTTGTGGAATTTGGAGGGTGAGCGGTGGGCACGTCAGAGCGTTTCCCGATTGCTTTGGTTATGCCCAAGCCAACCGTTTTGCAATTCCACTCAGATCGTGTGTACCACTTGGAATGTGTTCAACACAAACAGGCAATGCGCTAGCTCACTTCTTGAGGTGTGGAGGCGAGTTCGCAAACCGCCTTTTCGCGGATCAACAGAAGCAACGTCGGGTCCGTATTGGCACCAAGCCAACCATCGACGAGGACTCCGTCAACAGGAAATCGAAATCCTTCCCCTGGCTCGATTTTCAAACCAACGACAGGATAATTCGAACACGCTCGAAGAAAGCGTTGTCCCAGTTTTCCGATGGTCGTGGGAATAGGAGTCGTCGTGTCCACATCCGCAAGTCGTTGTGCCATAACTTTTGGGGGTAAGTTAAGGAAGCTGAGGACAACAGGCTCAACACCAAGGTTGATTCCTCCCCATAGACGTGGAGCGATAGATTCTGACTTGGAACGCCATGGGGTTTCAGGCGCGCTGTTCGAGATCAATCCTTGGCGACCGGTCGCGTTTTCGTCCCAGCGAATCGACTTCTCTCCAGGTTGGCTTGCCAGTAGATCCAGTTTCGCTTCTCGAGGCACAGAGATGTCTTTGAAATCCAAGAAGTCACACACTTCACAGGCGTAAGCATCAAACCCGTCAAACCCACCTACCGGATTGGCCTGGGTTCCCGACACCATCTCCCACCAAAGCGAAACAAGGTGCTGGGGGAGCTGGTAAAGGCCAATACAATCTTCAAGCTCGGGAACCGACGACTCCAACGAGTCATCCCCTACAAGCAAACACAACTCTTTTTCCGAAGGCGTCCGCCACGGCTCGCGAGGATAAAACCAACCGTTAACCTCCTCGTTTCCCGGACTGAGCACGATTCGATCTTCCCATGCGACCGATAACTGGAAACGAGGCGCTACAGTCAGCTGGTAGCCACGCAGAAGGTTCATCGGAGGTTTCACTCAGAGGGCATTGGTGAGGAATTTGCAGAACAAGAAGACTGGCACGGTTGCCGTTCGAGGAACTCCAAAGCCACGTCGACACACATCTTTTTGTCGAGACGACAAGACAGCGTTTCTGTACAAGCGAAAGTACCGTTTTCAAAGTACTTGTTCCCTGGAGGGCCACCACCGCAGAAAGGAAAATACTCGCACGTTTCTTGGCATTGGCGGACGCCTTCGGCGATGTCTCTTTCGAGAAGCTGGAACTTTTCCGACGCCATCACATCTTCGAGGGAGTCCGTGGCGACATTTCCAAGGACGAAACGACCGTATTTGGAACTCTCGATCCCCAACAACTCAGGCGAATACGTACTGAAGTTACCCGCATGATCGACGCTCAGAATTCCCCAAGGCTTGTTTTCTTGGGTTCGCATGCCGGGAGCAAACCGGCCTTCCATGATTGCACCGGCAGGGTTTTCAAATTCCCTCAACCGCAGAGGCGGATCGATCGAACGGCTCAATTCCACAAAGCGTTCCAGGAATCGACGGAACCGTTTTTCCATGCCTCGACCTTGTAGTGACGTCTTCGTGTTCGGGCCTTCGATTTCTTCCATGTTGAAGGCGACGTTGGTCATCTCATGGCTGAGGTAAAAATCGAACAACTCGTCTGGGTAATCCAAAGTGTCTCCGGTGATCACCGAAATAACATAGAATCCGATGTTGTGCTCTCTAAGGAGTTCGACTCCCCGCATCGCACTTTCAAACGTCCCCTTACCTTGCCGAGTCCGGCGATAGCGATCATGTAAGAATGGCGGACCATCGACACTCACACCCATCTTGATGTCGTGTTCGAGGATGAATTCGCACCACTCCTTGGTGATCAAGGTAGCGTTGGTCTGAAACGCGTGATCGACTTGGTGGTTCAAGTCGTTGTGTTTGTCGAGCAGGTCGACGGCCTGCCTGTAAAACTCAATGGGGACCACAAGTGGCTCGCCCGCGTGCCAAAGGAGCGTGAACGGTTCTCGGACGAGTCCACTATCGAAGACCCAACGAAACGTTTGCTCCAATACATCCAGCGACATCCGGTTCGTGGATTGCCTGTGCGGTAGATAACAGTAGGAACAGTCGATGTTGCAAAAGGGAGTTGGCTGGATGACCAACAACTCCAATGGCCCGAGCGAATTAGAAATGGATTGTCCGGAGATCATTTCGGGCCACCCTCCCACACATGCAGACCCTTGTCCACACGTTCAGGAACAAGTTACTATCCTGTGAACAAGAGTCCGTTGAGTTGACCGCGCCAACCTTAGCCTCTCCAACGGCGGAAACCACTGTTTCGGAAACCCCCGTTTCGGAAACCGCCACCGTTGGCGAATGCGCCGTTTCGGAAACCGCCACCGTTGGCGAATGCAGAGTTCCGGAAGCCACCGCCGTTTCGGAAGCCACCGCCGTTTCGGAAGGCGCTACGTCGAAAACCGATGGCCGCGGGAGCGCACTCCTCGGGAAGTTCATCAGAATCAGTGTTCCCAGCCACTTGATCGGCTCTCTCCTGGACGTTTCCCTGGCTCGACGCATTGGCATCGACGTCGTTAGGCGTGTCGTCGGCCTTCACTTGCGAACTGGCAACTACAACACTCCCTGCTGCACCAAGGAGCCCACCCAGAAAGGTTTTGAGAAAGTCACGGCGTTCTTGTGCGCTCATTGTTCGGATTCCGGATAATGATGGTCTGGATCGATCAATAGATTTGAAGTTGGACTCATCCTAGTAAGCCACCCACCCAAGGTCAATCATTCAATCGAAAAACCTTCCAAAGAAGATCAGAACAGGCTCGCCGACAGTCAACCTTGATTGGTCGAATGCTGTTTCCGAAGTCTTGGTGCAAGCGAGGACTTGCGGTTCGAGTGGCTCGCTAACGCTTCGGGTTCGTGTCCAAGACCATCCGAAAGTCCACATTTTACCCTATATTTTGAGATTCGGCAGCCAACGGCTTGACGGTCTACTCCCAGATGATTACAAACTCTTCAAACATTTCTGCCTTTCTACATTCTGGAGACTGACGCATGTTACGAAGGATCTGTTTGCCGTTGATCGGTGGCGTGTTGTTGCTGGCGATGAGTGCTACACTTGTACAAGCTGGTGATGACGAGATGGTCGAGAACCCACGCTACAAGTATTGGGCCAACTTCAAAAAGAATGCAACCGTGGTTCATGTCGAAAAAGTCATGTACAACGACGACACGAAACAACTCGTCCCCGGCGGTGTGGCCAAGAAAGTCATCACCTACAAACTCGTCAAGGTGACACCAAAAGCTGCCCTCGTTCGCACAGTCGTCAAGGAACAAGATTTCCTGAGTACAATCCAGTCCGCGCCCACAACGATCATCTATCCCGCCAAGGTAAAAAAGGCTTACCTCGCGGCCCTAATCAACGAAGCTGGGGCGAAGGTCAAAGATATCAAGGTCAAGTACAAAGGCAAAGAGTACCCATGCAAACTCCTGATGGGCAAGACAACAAGCGGCGAGCAGGAGATCGAATTCAAGAAGTGGATTTCGACCGAAGTCCCCGGTGGAATCTTCAAACAGGTGCGAGTGGCTCGACAAGGGGGTGAAGTTCAGTACGAGGCCACAATCACCGTCACGAAGATTGTCAGTGGCAAGGAGTAACTCGCCGTGTTGGAAACCTTGAGGTCTCGGTTGGGGGAATAACCGAGGCCCACCCCTGCGATCATGCTTCTCTTTCATCACTCTCTTGTGATGAAGTTCTCCCTTCGGAATGACGGCCCATCGTGTTTCGGGAAGCCCTATTGTTTTGAAGTTGACACCCACCTTCGAACAATCAACTGGGTTTCCCGACCCCTCCCCTCGGCGGAGATTTCAAAAAGCCACACGTGATCGGTTCGACTGTTCGAGTTTGCCTCTCACCCGAACAGAGTGGCTCACCCATGGCCAACCGAACCGGCGTCAGGCAGGCGGGTTCTCCATGGAACCCCTGAAAAACCGTTTTTGCTTTCGTTGAGCCGCTACCTCGAGGTCAAGAATTCCCTGATCTGCGTGGCGAGTTCTTGCGGCGAGTTTTCGTCCGTCTCGAAGGTGCACTCCGCGCACCCCTTATAAAGCGGCACGCGTTTCGACAACAACTCGTGTATCTCTTGGAGCCCACCTTGCGTCAAATTAGGCCGGCGTTCCGCGGTCGACTGATCTGTTTGAATGCGAGCCCACAGCGTCTCGGGCTCTCCAGTCAACCACACAACCGTCCCCGCGTTCTTCAACATTTCCCGGTTCTCGAGTCGCAAGATGACCCCGCCGCCCGTCGCGACAACTTGTTGCGTTTTCTCACAAATCACACTCAGAATCGCTGTCTCTTTATCCCGGAAACCAGGCTCACCCTCGGTTGCGAAAATCTCGCGGATCGTCACTCCGTAGTACCCTTCGAGGAGCACATCGGCATCGACAAATTCCCACCCGAGATCTTCCGCCAACAACCGACCGACGGTACTTTTTCCGGTCCCGCGATAGCCAATGAGGAAAACGTTGGCGAGTCCTGCAGCAAATTTTGATGACATCGTGTTGTCACTCGACCTCGTACTCGAGAATGCCAGAGTAAGAACCTTTGGCTCCCGGTTCCAACCCAGCAAGCAAAACTGGCCCTTTCGTGACCGTGATCTCTGCGTAGAACCGATCGCCAAATCGAATGAGCTGCTGTGATTGTGGCTTTTTATCCTGAATCACGAGAGCCATTTTTTCGAACTTCGTGGTCTCGACGTGGAACCGATACGTTTGGCCCTTGCGAAGATGCTTGCCCAACGGTGCTTCGATACTATCGACTTTTTCGATGTCCGCCAGGACCCGTACGAATCCCGTGAAATCCTCTTGGGCGATCGTCGCAAGTGCCCGTTCGAGAAGACCTTTTGGAAGGAAACGCTGCGGTCGTTGGAGCCCGGTAAGCTGGGCAAACTGTTCTTTCGTCACGCGTGTCGTGGTCAGTTGCCACCTCGTTTCTTTGGGAAACTGGGTGAAAATCAAATGATCGGGATCGGGGAAATAAAAGAAATCCTGCAATCCTCGTTGGTATTTTTTCTTCCGAAAGACTCCCGCGCCGCGCGTAGCGTCGATGAGCTTCCACTGACCATCGATCTTGACGGCATTCCAAACATGGTTTGGTTGGTTTGGAAGTCGTTTCGGGTCAAATCCCGGTCCTGTTGCCACTCCGTAGATTAGTTCGCATTCGATCTTGGCCAGTTGGCACATCTCCTGGAACAAGTCGGCGTATCCCGAGCAAATCCCTTTACGCTCTTGAAACACTCTGTCGATCGGCTGGCGATCCCATTCCTTCGACTCGAATGCCCCAACATCGAACTCGATCTTCTCCGTGATCCACCGAAACACCGCCCGAACTTTCGCCTCATCGTGGTGCATCCCAGCCGTGAGGTTCGCCACCAACTTGGGAATCGATTTCTCACCGTCCGGCGAGATCCGTAAAGCGTGCCAGTCGGCAAATTCACGAAAATCCTTCTTCAAGGCCAACATTTCGTACAGCTTTCCCTCTCGTTCTCTCCTCCACTGAATTTCGCCTCGGGCTTCTCCGAGTTGCTGTTGCAATTTCGCAATCGTTGCTTTCGCTTTCTCGAATTTGGGTGACGATATATCTTTTTGTCTGGGCAAACCATCGTTCGCGCCCTTCCTCGGCGACGTTTCGTTCTTGTCGTTGTTTAGGGGATTCCCCTCCGGCTTTTTCTCCTGTCCCGCGACGAAGACGTACGTTCCGAGGATTCCCAGCCCAAGGAACATGACTGACAACACGCTCTGGTAAATCAATTGACGCGCGAAAGAACTTTGTCGAATCTCAGTCTCGGAGGGAGGGGCGGTCGCTGGTGTTTTGCCAGATAGCTCGGTCGGTGTAGGGGCATCCGTAGATGGACCGATGGGGACTTGGAACATGTGTTGGCATGCCGGGCAAGCGAGGCGGTCGCCCACATGCTCGTCGGCCACTCGCAAGACTTGCTGGCAGTCCGGGTTCGGACACCTCAAGTGAATTGTCATGATGACGAGATTCCCGAGAAGACCCTGTTCCTGATTACATTCCCCCTCTCACGGAGGTCAATATATCACACTGGGAGACTTTGGTATGGCTCCGACGTTCTTTCAAAATCGGCATCAATTCTTGCATGCCACGAAAAATAGAACTCTATCCGTCACGACTCCCTACAATTGGGGAAGATTGAGGAGCCTCTATTTCGGAATGCCTATCAAGTTTCGGCCGATCGTTTGAATAGTTCTGCTTTGTCACTCATCCAAAACATAGCCGAGACAAGACATCAACCGAAACGCACATGCAAAACTCTTGCTTCGGATTGGGACAAATTCCTCCAGTTGTTCGGGACCCAAAACCGCCGAGTGAACAATCCTGGCACACTCCATTGCGATAAGCCTGGCTCAACGAAAGGAAATCACGTGAGCACAATTGCGCACTTGATGGCTCCGAAACAGGATCGTGCGATCGTGGCCGAACCCTCGCTCGACAGCGTTCCTGACGTTGTTGCCGCGAACACGACAGCCTTGGAACGCTCCACACTCAAGTTGGCTGGGCGACACTTGGCCGCTCTGCGTCAGGAAGCTCGCGAGGCGGCTGTCCAAGCTGCCATAGTGTACATGACCGAGGCAGGCGAACCGCTACCGCCACAAAGGGAATCCTCCATCTTGGTTTCTGGACATCAGCCCGAGCTATTTCATCCGGGCGTTTGGGTCAAGAATTTTGCCCTCCAGGGTCTGGCTCGAAAAACCAACACTACTTCTCTCAACATCATCGTCGATAACGACATCGTCAAAGCAACGTCTTTGTCGTATTTGCCGATCAACTTTCCTCTGCCAGACGTTAATCAGTTCCCAACCAAGTTACCATCGCTCCCTTTTGACACGCCGTCGGTCCATCCTCCGAACGAGGACTACCTTGTGCAGAACGAGTCCTTGTTCGCAACATACCGCAATCTCTTTCAGTTCGACTGGGGATACCAACCATTTTTGCATGCTTTCTGGGACACTGTGCTCGCGGCCAGAACTCGGACTAGAAACTTGGGCGAGCGATTGGTGACGGCTCGTCGGCACTGGGAGCGACAATGGGGCTGTCACAACCTGGAAGTTCCCGTCAGTCGGCTATGCCAGACAGAACCTTTTGCCTGGTTCGCAGGGCATTTATTGTGTCACCTCGAGGACTTCCATGCGATCTATAATCAAAGCGTCCGCCAGTATCGCCACCAACATCGCCTCCGAAGTCGAAACCATCCGGTCCCGGAACTTGGTCGCCAAGGGGATTTGTGGGAAGCTCCGTTTTGGGCTTGGAATGCCGGAACCCAACAACGGGGACGGTTATTCGTCCGGTTACAGGAGAAAGCTCTGGCGATGGTCGTCAACGGAACGGAGTGGTGTTGGGTCGCTCGTTCCCCCGATGCCATCGCCGATGTTTGGGACGCTCTGATCTCTCAAGGGAAAAAAGTAAGAAGCCGCGCTCTCACGACTACACTCTTCGCGAGGCTCTTTCTGGCGGATTTGTTCATCCACGGCCTGGGTGGCGGAAAATATGACGAAGTGACCGACAACTTGATTCGCCAATTCTACGGCCTCGAACCACCGCGTTATCTCGTCTTGTCGACGACGTTACTGCTCCCGTTCCCGCGTTATCCTGGAACCCGAAACGAGAGCGAAAAACTGCACCATCGTCTCCGCGAGTTGCAGCACAACCCCCAGAGATACTTCGATGAACTCGACTCGATTCCTGAGGACGCGCTTCGTCTCGCGCAAACGAAGGAACGTTTGATCCAAACCCAGGGCACCAACCGACTCGAACGCCGACGCCGATTTCACGACCTGCGGAAGATCACCGACCAACTGAGCGCGTACCTGCACGTGCAGAAAGAAATGACAGAAGCAGAGTTGCAGAATTGTCGGAAGCAAATTCAAGCGAATGACTTGTTGAGCAAACGAGATTTTTCCTTCGTCTTTCATCCCGAGGAAACGCTGAGGGAGTTCTTGACACAGTTTTTGTAGTCCGATGTCAAGAACTCCTCGATCAGCGTAACTCGCTTACTTCTTGGCTGTAGCCAGCGGCGGATACACGTTCGGATCCGCAACATAAGGGTTTACAGGGCTGCCTTGGAGGGCCTTAAGGAAGCTCACCAAGTCGGCGACCTCTTGCTTGGTAAGGTTGAGCTTCAGAGGCACGATCGGGACGTTGTCCGGACCGAACCTTGGATCCGTACCTTTCCAGGCTTTCGGGTTCTCGAGAAACTTTTGTTCGGCCGCAATGTCTCGCATTTCAGGAGCAAGGTATCGGTTCGCATTACCACCTTTGTTGTAAAACTCGACGACTTCCGTGAGCGTTTTCTCGCTCCCGTCGTGCATGTAGGGGGCCGTACTCAGCAATCCTCGCAGTCCAGGAGTCTTAAACGCGCCGACATGCTCGGGGTTTTTATGCCCGGTTGGCTCTGCGGCGTATCGTCCCATTTGGTTTGCTGGGATCTTGCCGTCGACGACACCGACTCCGAGGTTGTGGAACTGGTTGTCGGTGAAGTTGTCACCGACGTGGCACTTCGAACACCGAGCCTTGTTGAAGAACAAGGTCTGACCATTAAAAATGCTTTCCGCAATTTGAGGAATTCGTTCGGCGTCTTTTTTGTTTTGGATTCCGAAAGCCTCGAGGATCCCAGCTTCTTTGTTCCCGATGGCTTTTCGCAACACCGATTCGTAATCGACAGGGCTCAGTTTGGCTTTGAAGTTACGCGTCTTGATGGCGCGTGCCCGGAGTTCTTCGGGGCCGCGGTCGTAGACCGAATCGCCCAGGAGCACAGTTCGTTCGAAGGTGGCGATCGCCTTCGCTACACCATCTCGCGTTGGTTCGGTTCCGTAAGCCTTCTTGAACATCTCGACGTAGTCGGGTTGTTTCCGAATTCGCAACACAACCGACTTCCAGGGGTGTGGATCCTTCCCGGCCATCTCGATCGGATTGCCAGGAGGTCCCTGAGATTGATCTTCGAGAGACATCGCTCGACCGTCCCAGAATTGTCGAGGGCTGTACGCACTGTTGAACACAGGAGGAGAGCTGACGCCACCCTTGGCTCCGCCGATGCCAGTGGAGACAGGACTTTGATCGGTCCAGCCTAGCTCGGGGTTGTGGCAACTCGCGCACGAGACGGTGTTGTTCGCCGACAAGATAGGATCGAAATACAACTTCTTACCAAGCACCCACCGATCCACCGTGATTTCGTTTTCCAAAGGCACCTTCGGGGCCGAGTTCAATCCCAGTGGTACTTTGATCTTGACGGCCTTTCGAGTGACTTTCTCGCCCGTTTTCGGGTTAACCGCCTCCTCCATAGCCACGTTCCAAAAAGATTTCAAATTCAACCATTCCCGAGGGTTCGTTCCTTTGGCAACGAAATAAATTGGGTGGCGTTGTTCGAACGGTTGTCGAAGTTTTTCGTTGGGCAGTTGCCACATCAAACTTTCGGCGTTTGGGCCTTCCGCGTGAGTCGTCGATTGAAATACGGCAAGGATGGCCAAAGCCATAAGTGTAATGCCGACCATCGAATGAACGATTCGATGCATTGGTATTATTCCTCTCTGTTGAAAGCCTGTGCACGGTTTACGTAAAATTCTCCTACTTGTGAGGTCGACTCAAGATGGGTCGTCCAACAAGCGCACCGTGGATGACGGAAAAAGAAACATTATTTCATTATTATTAGTAGCACTGGAAATCGATCAGACCATCGGAAACTGGTTTTCGACTCTATGGACAAGAGCCACGCCAATACGGATTAACGCACGTTGGGGTAGTATCGGGCCAATCGGTTCGGGTCAACTCCCATAGCCGTCAATGCCGTCAGTGTCCAATTCCTTAGGGTCTGGTGAACCAAACCCACATGCTGCCATCGGCGGGCCGAAACATAAATTTTGTGGGGCAAAACGAGGATCTGGCCAAGCTCCTTGAGCCTCTTGCAGATGAACATGTCTTCCATGAGTTTCAGCGGAGGGAATCCGCCTACTTGCGTGAAAGTATCTCGCCGGAGGAAAAGCCCTTGATCGCCATAGGCCAGACCCGTGAGCCGAACCCGAATCGTTGCGAATCCATCGATCGAACGGTAGAGCAAACCCGCCTCCGGAACATGCATCTGGAAACAACCGGCAACCACTTTTCGTCTGTGGAGGACCCGTTCGGCTGCTTCGATGGCTCCTGACTGCAAGGTACAGTCGGCGTGAAGAAAGAGAAGGTTGGAACCGGTGGCATGCTTGGCTCCAGCGTTCATTTGGTTGGCGCGGCCTCGTGGTGCGGTCAGGACGAGGTCGGCTTTCCTGGCCAATTCGGGCGTTCCGTCGTCGCTGCCCCCATCGACCACGATTATCTCGTGTGGATGTTGGGCCTGGACGCTACGCACCGTTTCGGCGATGTGTTGAGATTCGTTCAGAGCAGGTATGATCACAGAAACGGTCATACGTTCCTCGTCGATGGCCTGCAGTTAAACTTTGGCAGGCTTGTGTTTATCGGCGATCAAACCGGCCAAAAAATGGACCGCGTTCTCGTGTTCCTTCGCCAGTTCCGCAAGTCGTTTGTAGTTGCCCGTTCGCTCGCAAAGTTCGACGACTCCAGGACAGGAAAGTTGACGCTCGTCCACGTTCACGAGATACCGACTCGCCACGTCCAGGGCTTCCTCGTTCCGTCCCACTCGAAGCAACAAATTCACCAAAACTTCGGCAGCGAAACTGCCAAACTCGTCTGGCTCATTTTCTTCGATTTTCTGGCGGAAGTGTGCCAATCCTTCCTCGATTTTCTCCCCGTTAAGGACATCCAAGTAGATGGCGTGGTCCTCGTACAGTTTGTCGAATGGCGGTTCGCTATCGAATCGTAGTCCTGGAGACAATCGTTGTCCGTACTCGCAAAGCTCCCGCGCTAAACGCAGTTCTTCCCCTGGTTCCAGATGTATGCTTAGTTGAACAACGGAAGCCAGGTGGGATACATCCACATGATAAATGTCCTCCCCGAATAGATAGAACCGTCCTTGCACCAGTTCTTTCACTGGCGTATTTTCTGGAGGCGTTTTCTCCTCGACTGCGGCGACTTCGTGGATTAATCGTTCTTGGAGTTCGCCATAAAGCGCTTTGATGACTCGCCGAATGCAGTGATTTCGGACTTCGTCGCCATGAGGAAAGTTGTGACCACCCAGGGTCGTTATTGCATTACACAGTCCGTAGTTGTCGAGGATCAGGTCAAAGCCTTTGCGAGGATTTACGCCTTCTTGGAACGCAATCATGACCACTTGATCGAGTTTTTCGCCCTCGTCTTCCTCGTCTGGATTCAACGAGAACTCCTCCAACG
Organism: uncultured Alcaligenaceae bacterium; assembly: GCA_964423615.1. GTDB lineage: Bacteria > Planctomycetota > Planctomycetia > Gemmatales > Gemmataceae > CAYRFQ01. Next base: position 28,729 of record CAYRFQ010000049.1, read on the forward strand.
CAGCAGCCACCTTCTCGGGTTCGCCGATCATCCGGTAATACATCCAAGCACCAGACACATCCCCTTCCTCCAGAAACAGTTGACCAACCGTTCGCGAAGTCTCTCGGATGGCGTCCTCGTAAGCGTCGTGGAATTCGGCGGGCAGGTGGCTCGAAGCCGAAGTCGGTATCGGTGACACCCCAAGTTCCCAGCGGCGTTTCATCAACATGGCGTAAAACAGGTTGTTGTAGTCCTTTTTCTCCTTCAGGACCTCACACAACCGATCAACAGCCACGGCGGGGCCTTCCGTTTCCAGTCGCCGTTCCAGTTCCTGATATACCGCCGAGTCGAGCTTGAAATCTTGCATAGGAATCTAAGGGGTCTGAAAAAGAGGATGCGTGGTGGGGATGTCGATGGAGTTGGAGCCTCCAACTCCACGGGATTTCGGCACGTTTGCGCTTCGGGTGGGCGTTCAACTCATTCCAAGATCCAAAGGAACCCCCACGGAATCCCGTCGTCGAGGGCGCTTTCCCAAAACACCAGTATACCAAGTTTGGGCGCGAGAACAGCGAGTAATCCGTTCAGGAGCGTGTGAGTTTTGGGCGAGGGCCAGTAGAAACTCTGTCGCAAGTTTTCTGTCGGGCGAGTTGAAAACAAGCCTCGCGAACAACATATTCTCGATCCGTTTCGACACCCCCGAAACCTACAATTATCTGGTCAATCGACCAACGCGATCTTTTGGTTTGGATGCTACTCTTTTGGAGTTCCGGGAACATTCAAGGCCGGATTACGCAAGAAAAAGCCGTGGGGTTTCAGTTTGAAGCCGAGCCGGGTCGTGGCCATGACCGGCCACTCTTCTGGCCGGGGGATGTGGGTTATGCCCGCGGTATACCAAACCACCAGGTCCTGTTGTTCGAGATTTTCGCCGTCGTTCGCGTACTTCGTCACTCCATCCCCACCAGGACTCAGATTCGGATAGTCTCCACCAGCATAGTTCTCGTCGGATTTATGACGAGTCACCCGAAAGGCGTGTTGGGCGAACTGGCCTCGTTTGGCCACCACGGCCTTTTTCGTGAAAAAGGCTCTCGCGTCAGGTCCCGGTTCCAGCAGATAGCTTGGAAAGTGACCAATTTCGTTGGGCTTGGATGCGTTGAAGATTTTCCAATGACGATTCAACTTTGAGTTGGCATGTCGAAAGGCCATCTTTTCATTCGTGAGAGGAGTTTCTTGGAGCACAAACGCATTTCCGGGGTCAACCAGTCCCTTTTGCCCGAGGGGCATGGCCACCGCATCACACTCCCGGACGCTGTTCTTGACGCCATCGACCATGAAATCGAGCCGGAAATTGAGGAAATGTTGATGGTTCACTGCCACAACGTTCTTCCCAACCATCGTCCCGTAACGATCGCCACCATCGGACACGATTTTGCCGTTCTTGTCTGGTTTGGCTTTACACGAAGCACAATCGGTGTCGCCTGTGCCTTTCGCGAGTAGGATCCCGGTCAGCCCAACACGCGCTTCGAGTGTTCCATCCTCATGGAAAATCCAGTTCATGATGTAATCGTAATTTCCAACGGTGAACATGTGACAGAGGACGAGTTCTCTTGCCCGGCGACTTGCAGTCTTTCCACCAATGTCATCGTAATGTCGCCAAAGAATGCCACCGTCTTGTTCGTAAATTCCCACGGCTCCAGTAAACACCATGGGTTTTCCAAAATCATCTACAAACTCGGCATCGAAAGTCTGTCCATGGTTGGGGATTTCTATTCCCGGTCGTAACTGGTTGGTCAACCCTCCGACTCCGTACTCACCCTGGTCGAAGGCGGCTCGCCAGTTCCATTCGGCATGGGGATCTCCGTAAGGAACCACCATTTCCGACATGGATGCTCGATACAAAATCGGACGCACTTTTCCCTGGTCTTCGTAGCCGACAAGATAAAGTACGAGGCCTTCGCGTGGATGTAACGCGTAGCGAAACCGCCAGTCGTTCCAACGAATTTCATGGCCGTGAATCGCGTAATTGGCCCCTTCGGGCTGCGAGTAGAGCAGGGGGTTGAGCCGTTTCCTTAACTGTCCGACATCGTTTGGGTCGAAGAAATCGTCCTTGCCTTTCGGAAGCGTGATTGTCCCCCGGTCGAGGACTTCGACAACTTTTTCGGCAGTAAGATCAATGACAGCCGAGACTCCTTCGATGGGGCTTCCCATGGCATTATCACGTCCTCCTCGCCAGTAACACAACATTCGACACAAGCGGTTTGGCTGCTTTTCCTTGTCCGTCGAACGGCCCCCAAACGCCCACATGTCGAGTTGCACGTCTTTGGGGTTGATGTCGCGTTTTGCCATCGCGTCTTGCCATCGTTTGTCCGCCCGCATCAATTCATCACCCAGTTTGTACTCGTGTGCCAGCAGAGCTGGTTGTGCGTCCTTTCGCTCAGTCCACGAAGTCACGTTCTTCTTCGAGAGATCGACCACAGCTTCATATGTCGTGTTACTCCTTCGATGGAACAATACCGCATACGCCTTTCGGTCAATGGAGTTGCCTTTTTGAAAGTCGAGCACCACCTTCTTCGCAGGCTCTTTCAGAGTCAAAAGCGCAACGTAGGTACTCTCGTCGAGTTTTCCCTTCGTTTTCAGAATGTCGATGGCCGCCGCAAGCTCCGCTTTGTTGAGCGGATCGAGTGGGTGGGGACTCACCACCCGTTTGGGAAGCGTCGGGACGTTCTCTTGGGACATCTTCTCGCGTTGAAGATTCTGTTTCGTTCCAGGACCTTCCTTCTCTCCTGCGGGGTGGGAATTCGATTGCAGGTGAGTGACATAAAACGTCCCACCGATCCCAAGGCCTGCACTTGCCAAGCACAAGAACAAGATACCGAATGAGTTTTTCAACGGAGTTCTCCTCAAGTGTGGAAGGGCGCGGGGCACCCGAGGTGATCGATTGACGGGGTGTCGTTATTGATATCTCAACGGCAAACAAAAAACAGAGACAAACTCCTCAGTCCAGCAAAATGGTTTCTTGCAGGGGAATGCTCTCACGGTGTAAAATTGCGGAGGTTCTCGGATTCCTACAAGCTCTCCCTGAGGAAATCGATAATGAAACGCATCGTCCTCTCACTGCTGACCTTGTGGCTGTCGTCTCCAACAACAGCCCTTCCCCAACCACCCAAGATGGCTCTTTATGATCGATGGGAAGGCACGTTCACAGCCGACAAAGAAGTCGATTGGCAGACACAGTTCGTCGCTCACCTCGTCTCGCCCTCGGGGAAGAAACACAACGTCCCCGGCTTTTGGGACGGCGGCAAGACATGGCGAATCCGTTTCATGCCTCGCGAAACTGGTAAGTGGACTTACACCACGACCGCGATCCCCGACGTTCCGGGCCTGCGCAACCAGAAGGGAACGTTCACGTGTGTCAGGACCAAAACCAACAACCCTCTGATCAAGCATGGTCCTCTCCGGGTCGCGAAAGAAGGACACTATCTCCAGCACGCCGACGGAAAACCCTTTTTCTGGATGGGTGACACCGTTTGGAACATGGCCATCATTGGCCAAGGTGAAGAAATCAACCGCTATCTCGAAGACCGGGCCAAGAAACAATTCTCGGTGATTCAGTTCGTCAACATCGCTCCCTGGCGAGCGGCACCCAAAGACCGACGCGGACGAACAGCGTTCACCGGGCGTGCGAATATCAAGATCGATCCAGAGTATTTCCAGCGCATCGACAAACGATTCGACCGTATCAACGCCAAAGGAATGATTGCCGCGCCGATCCTCGTTTGGGCCTTGACGAAGAACGATCCGGGCAATTATCTCCCAGAAAAAGATATCCTTCGACTCGTCCGGTATCAGATCGCAAGGTACGGCGCTCACCACGTGGTCTGGATGTTGGCCGGTGACAACAACCATCGAGGCAAGAATGCCGAACGCTGGAAGCGTATCGGGCGGGCGGCTTTCGGTAAGAACAAAACGACCCTCGTGACGACACATCCGACTGGCATGAACTGGCCGTGGGACGGTTGGGAAAAGGAAGATTGGCTCCACATCATCGGCTATCAGAGCGGTCACGGTGACAGTCCCAAAACCCTTGCGTGGACGCACTCCGGACCAGCCGCCCAGAACTGGAAGCGGTTCGGGAAACGTCCCGTCATCAACTTGGAGCCAAACTACGAAGACATTCTCGCGTATCAATCCCGCAAGCCACACACAGCCTATAACGTCCGACGAGCGGTTTACTGGAGTTTGTTGAATGCCCCAACGGCAGGCGTGACTTACGGAGCCCATGGGCTCTGGAGTTGGCAACTACAGCCCGGAACTCCTGTTGGCCATCGCACCAGCGGCACAGCCAAAGTCTGGCACGAGGCCGTTCAGCTTCCCGGTAGCGCAAACATGAAGCACGTTGCCGAACTCTTCACAAGTTTGCAATGGTGGAAACTCCGACCAGACCAACGACTTCTGCAAACACAACCAGGCCGGGACGATCCAGCCAAATACGTGTCCGTCGGGCAATCGGTCACAGGAGATGCTGTCGTCGTCTACCTTCCGGTTGGTGGACGAGTCCTCTTGCGAACCAAAAATCTCGATAAAAAATTGCGGCCGCAGTGGTTCGATCCACGGAAGGGGACCTATCAAGGAGTGAACTTGGACGAGTCGGGAGTATACGTGGCCCCCAACAACAAAGATTGGCTCCTCGTTTTCACAGTTCCGAAGAAAGCAAGTTGAACGCTTGGTACAAGATCTCACGAAAGACGTTCGGAGAACCTTAACAAGTCTTGCTATGCCGTCATTGGAACCAACGACCACGACAGATATTGATCGCAACACACCGCAAGGGCTCACCTGCATGGAAAATATAAGCTGGGAAGATTTTGGCCGAGTGGAGCTACGTGCCGGTACGATCGTCCGGGTCGAAGAATTTCCCGAGGCACGCAAACCGGCCTATAAACTCTGGGCCGATTTCGGGGATTGGGGGATACGTAAGTCGAGCGCCCAGATAACCACCCACTACGCCACGGAAGACTTGGTCGGCAAGCAAATCATCGGGGTGCTCAATTTCCCACCGAAGCAAGTGGGGCCATTCCTGTCGGAGTTTTTGACGACCGGGTTCGTTCTCGAAGACGGCAGCGTGATTCTCTCTCAACCAGAACGACACGTCCCGAACGGAACCCGGCTTGCTTGAACCTACTTGCTAAGAGCCTCCTGGCACCAGGACGGACGGTCCTCTGCGAGACTTTCCAGTCCAGTTCGTCCCAAGATTCTGAAAGAATCCACCGAAAGGCCTTGCCGGATTCCAACCTAACCGGTCTTGGCACCAGTCGCGAAAAGGAGCCCCAACCGCATTGTCCAACGGACCGTAGACCTTCCCCAGTATACCTCCGTCGCTCTCCATTTTTTCCCTCTTGTGCACGTGAATCTGGTCTCCAGGGAGTAACGTGAAGTTCGTGCTGGCGTTCGTATGGTCGGCTGCGTAATCAACAGGGATCAAGATCGTATTGCCTCCCTCGGCTCGACGTGCGAGGTGGATCCACACCTGCCCACCGGGAAACACTTGTTCGAAGCGACTCTCGAAATGCGCGAGGGCTTCAGACATCTTGGTCCCTCTCTGCAACTGTAAATGAAAGACTTGTTTTGGTCCATTCGGGACGTTGAAGATGACCACGATTTGAACCAGATCGTATGTCGGCAACGCCGGGTAAGTGTTCGATTTCTCTGGTCGGTTTGTCGCCGGAGGTGTGACGGGCTTCTCCGTGCTTCTTCCGGGACTCCGGTCGTTACCCACGCGCCGTATTTCCGTTTGCGCGGGAGCGATTTCGATGCCCACGACAAACGCTGCAATCAAAACAAGCTTATGAACATGGCAGGACATCTATCGACCTCCCGTTGTTTGGCGTTGTCGACCCATCCGTGGGTGCATTCGTAAATTCCACTGGCGTGGGTCGTAGGCATTCTGGAACGCGGATTGCCGTTCCGCTGGTTCCGAAGACTCCCACGGGGTCGCCCCACGAGTCGAATCCGCACGCGTCGTCTTGCTCTCGCGAGACTGTTGTTCGTGCATACGACTGGGCTTCCCGAACGCTTTCGTCGGCGGAGGCGAAGTCGCTGGAGGTGTGGGTCGTTTTGGAAACAACTCGGCAACGTTTTCTCTGGCAGAACCCTTCTGCTGGCTTTCCGCAAAAACCTGCGGCTGGGTCGGCGTCGCACCACGCACGAAACTCCCTCTCTGGGGCTGCTGAAAAGTTGGGGTTCGATTTCCTCGAGTGCCGAACGAACTACCGCCAGCCACCTGTTCTCGTGTCGGACGCGAATCCCTGGGCTGGTAAATCGGTCGTGGATGATTCGAAACGCCCGCAACTCGTTGAGACGTCGGTTGGGCGGACGATCCTGGCTCGGCTCGCTTTGCAAGTCGCCCAGGAAGGTGCGGGTTATTCTCAATCACGTACGTCACCCAATGTTTTAACCGTCTGTAGGGTTCGGCTTTTCTGCTCTTGATTGGTTCGGTCGATAGGTTCCGTGCGTGTCGACTGACTGACTTGATCAACAAAGGGCTCAGTTCCGGCCGGTCCAGATTCAGGTGCTGGATGACGACGTTCAAGTTGTGTCGGGTGGCCCGGCGACTTCGTAGTCCGCTCCCATGATTTCGAAAGAGTCGAAAACTCCCACCCCGATGTCCAGCATGGCATTTGGCACACGCGTTCATTAGGACCGGTTGCACGCTGGTCGTGAACTGACGCATCGATTCGGCATTCAGGTCAAGCTCCGGAGTCGGAGGAACCACGGACCGGTTGGGCTTGCGATTGGTCGCCTGATGGGCGAGTTTCTGGGCCTGTTGGACCATCCGCAAGAGTTGTTTGGTCGGGGGATGATTCGGCCGCAACCGCAAGCCCTCGTTGGCTTCTTCAATGGCTCGATCGTACAGGCGATATTGATGGCACCAACTCGCCAAACGCAACCGCTCGTCGGGGTCGCGAAGGTTGGCTCGACGCTTCATGAACTCCAGGGCTTCGTCCCAGTCTTGGCAGACATAGTTGACTCGCTCGACGGGCAGTTGAATTTCTCCTACTTGGAATCGGATCCGATATTGGCTTCCTTCTCGAGTGATCGATCCCTCCATCACCGATCCGTTTTTCAAGATCGCGACCGTCCCGTTATCTCGCATGGGGAACGTATCTCGAATCGGACGGGAAGAAATCCTATCCAAGCCGAGACCGGTCTGCCCCCTGGCGACCTCGCAACAGACGAGAATGCCGATCGGGACCGGGATTCCAAACGCAAACACGAAGATCCAACGGTGAAATGTGGATTTCATCGGCAGGCCCCTGGTTGGGTCTCTCCAGGCCGTCTTGCGACGAAGAGACTGGTCGATTTTTGAGCGGGATATACCTGGACAGCACCGTCATTGTCAAGGTCGAGTCGACACGTGCGAAACTGGCGCTGACATGAACTTGTTGGGTGTGTTATTCCGTTCCTTGCATACGCGACCCAACGCGGAACTTGGAAGGAGGAAAGTCCGTGACTTATTTACGATGGATATGTTTGAGCATGGCTTGTGTTACGGTGGCCAGTCCACAGCTACTGGCACAAGTCCAATACCAGCGACCGCCGCACCCCGTCTCGTTGTCGAAACTCGTCAAGGAAGCACGAATTCATCGCAACGATAGCGAAGAATACCGAACTCTCGTCGACCGATTGACTCGAGAGGCCTTGTTTGTGGCTTCCAAGTTGTGCGATCAGGGCCGATTCCGAGAAGCCAACCAACTGCTTGACAACGTGGCCAGTTTGAATCCGGGGAACCATTCGGTCCGGACAGCACTACGGTTCGTGCGAGGCTATCTTTCGCAACAAACCTCGAGAACGTCGGCTCTTTTGACGAAACCTATGCCCCCGAGGCCCGTTCGCGGTGTACCTGGTCGAAGTGGCATGAAGTTCTGTTTTCCGATTGGCACCGACCGCAATGGCAAGACGACCGTCTCCGCTTGCGTTCCGTGGACTCAACAAGGCTACGTCGTCGCTCGCGCCAAAGGGGCTCAGGGCTATCTCTGTGAAACCGTCGTGATCCCGCAACCCCAACGCGAGAACGTTGCAGAAAGATCGTGTTGCGGTTCCAATTGCTGCTGTGGCGACAAGTGTCGTTGTGCCGCCGCTCCCGCTCGTTCGAAACCCTCTGGATCTTGTGCCAAAGCTCGTCGGGTTTACCAGGTGATCGCCTCGACACAGTACGGCGCGCCTTGCTGTTCCATTGCCCAAGACGGAACGATCGTGATCGGCAAACAACGATACCCCTCGGTGTTCATGAACTCGCAGAAACCCCGTATTTACTTGGTCACCGTACCGCTGATCAATCCGCGTGCTTCCCAGTCGTCTAACGCGCGTTTGATTCGGAGAGACGCTTTTGTCGTCCATCAACCGGCTGTCTATCCAGACCCATTCGGCGTTCCCGTTGTCCACGTTGAGCCGTTCCCCGGGTTCCAGACGACTCGTACAGGTGTACGGATTAACGGCAACAAAGTTCCTGTCGTCGCCCCGGTGACATACGTGGAGGAGCAACGACCAAGCCGGCCCGTAGGTGTTGCCAAGGCGGCTCGTTCTGGGGGGCCTCGTTCCGTCGAGTACTACACCGTCGAGCAGCAAGAAAATGACAACCGTGTACCCGCCATTTACGTGGTTCGACCTGGTTCGGTCCGTTAGAAGGCTGGGTAGGTACTCGAAAGTCAGTCGTTTTCCTTGAGTAATTGAGTCGCCACGGGCATTAGCCCGTGGTCGTCCGTCTCAGAATCGCCTTACATACAGCCGATCTGTTCCTATTCTGCATTTCTCTTTTCGCAGACTCTGCACCGTCCGATTTTACGAGCTATAGTTGTCAGGAAGCTCGAAAAGCTCAAATCACAGTCTTGCGATGCAGTTCCTGAATGTCTGAGATCGAAACAACGCAAGATGCTCACCTTACCTGTTCTGATTTCGCCACTCACCCCCTCGCAAGAGTCGTGAACGAGGTCAGAAATGCATAAACATCTGGGATCGAAACGCGGAGTGGATATATGTCACACATCAACGGTCAAACTCCATCCCGGAATTCGGGGGAGTCTAGTGGACCTCGAACCGGAGAACAGCAGACCTCCCAATCTGGTCAACGTCCCGCGTCTGTTCTTGATCTTCTTGGGCCAGACGATCCCTTACACCAGGAAATGCAACAACTACTAGCTCGCCAAGCCCAATCGGAATCTAGGTCCCAGTACCAACCCCAGACTTCCCCAACGAACTCGGCCAACGGTGCTGGGGCATCTCGAAGTCCCGCTTCCGGTCCCGGCGTTCAGCCTCGGCCACCTGCTCGGCCAACGGCCCTTCCAGGCGCCGACGACGCCCAAGCCGCTTCAAGAGATGTTCAAGGCGAGAATGCTCAACTCCGGACTCGCGTGGAAGAATTGGAGCAGATTCTCGAAGCGACCACAAACCAAACCGAGTCCGTTTGGTTCGAGCAACAAAAAGAGTACGAATCTCTACTGGAAGAAAAGTCCGAGATGATCCGGAAACTGCACCAAGAACTCCGGGACCTACGTGAACAAGGAGCCAGCGGCCAAGGAAACGGGAGCGCATCGTCGAACCCACTGCAGACCCGACAAGACTTGATGGGCCTCAAGGAACAGTTGGAAGACGAACGTCGACAACTCCAGGAAGACGAAGAAGCCTTGATGGAGCAAGCCCGTCAGATGGAAATGGCCATGTCCCGCGAACGCGTCGAACTGGCAAGACAAAGGAACGAAATCCAACAGATGTATCGCGATCTCCAGCGGGAAATCGAGCACGCCGCCCGCGACGGTGACTTGAAGGACCGTCTGCAAGAGCTACGCCGAAGACGCCAGGAGATGAACAACCCGAATCAACAACCCCAATCTCCGTCACCCAAGCCCAACGCGCAAGCCCCTCGCCAGTCCATGCCGACGCAGATGGCCATCGATCTCGACGCCGAGGAGGATCAGAACAACAGTGGGCTTTTCGGACGTTTGTTCGGGAAATAACGTCCATTCAGTCGGCACAACCAAAATCACATCTACAATCGCAATTTCGCAAGGACTCCGATCGAGCAGGAGTCCTTTTTGCGTGAAGCCGACCGCTCGCCCAGGTCGATGAGTTTTCCAGCGCTTTCACCTCGAACGACCCCAACTCCACCATCAGAGGAGAGCCCTTAATGACACGCTGGTTTTCCATTGCCGTTCTCACCTTGCTTGCCAGCATACCGCCCGCCCACGCCCAAAACCTGAATTCCAAGCTCCCTCTCGGAACTTGGGTTCGCGTGATTGACGAGGCGACGATTCAGATGGATATTCGCAAGAAGACGTTCACTGTGACAATTGCCGTTGAAGGACAACAACTCTCTGTGACTTCCGATTACGCCGTGAGTGAAGGGAACATTTTGTTCGGGCGGGTCGTCAGTTTCGTCGACGACGCCAAAGTCGGAGGCCCCGAGAAGGGACTGTTGTTCAGCTTTCGCGTGCGGCGGGGGACTCAGGATGGCACCCTCCGAATCGACCAGCTCAAAGGGTCGGACATGGTTCGCGCCCGCGAACTCATCCACGGCACGTATTACTTCGCTCCAAAAACGGATTGAACAGAATGCGATTCCCCTTGTGATGTCTCCTTCCTCTCGAACAATGCACAATGGCGCTTGTTTTTAGCGTGGTGGCTGAACAGCCAAAGTTGCCAGGCATCAATGTCTTCCGAGATACTGGCCGTGTCTCGGGAGGCAGCTTCTTGTTGGAACCCGACGAACCAATAATCTGCACCTCTCCATGTTCTTGCTCGTCGAAGTACCTGAACTCAAACTGCTCCCCGAACCGTTGTCGGTCAGGTCGTGTCTTGGATAACCTGAAACCACGTTGTGTGCCCCATCAAGATACTGTTAAGACCTTCGCGGCTAAAGAAACAAAGTAGCCGGCACAGGGGAATGGAAAAGAAATGCTTGTCCGGTTCGTAGGTATACGCGGCTCACGTGTACGTTGGTCTTGGCCGAGCTCTCCAGGTACACGCGAGCCGCGTGTACCTACGACAAACACAAAACCGGACAACTAAAAATTACCCGTGCCAAGTGTGCCTGCTACATTATCGCAGTTCTCAATAACACGGGCGTTGATTGAACTCGAACTGCCTTGGAGATAGTGTTTCTTGTTAGCGGTCTGGATAGCAACTTGGCTGTTTCCGAGATCCTTGAAATAAAACACCTCGTGGCTCCGAGGGTGTGTGGTGTCGAACTTGACCTTCTCGTCACGACCATCGACGGCATGCAAATACTTGTTAACTGGCTGGATTGGGCAGTCAATTCCTCGTTCTGAGGATTTCGGTTGTCTTGACGATGTTGTCTGGAATCTCTCAACCTCGTCGAACTCTCGGGCTCCGTATTCTCTGTTTTCCTCGCTCATTACAACCCCGTTGCCAGTCCTGCGGGACCTCGCACAATAGAATACTATAGAGAGAAAGATGTTTGCTTAGCCATTGTCAATCCACGTTGTCAGGAAGGAATTATGAATATGAGCAACTCGTTCGGTGCCCAAGATACCCTCACGATCGGCGACAAGAGTTGCACGATATATCGGTTGTCGGCAGTCGAAAAAGTCCATCCGCAGGCGACGCAATTACCATTCGCGTTGAAGATCTTGCTGGAAAACTTGCTTCGTCACGAAGACGGAAAGGTCGTCGAGAAGAAGGACATCGAAGCCCTTGCGAACTGGGACCCCAAGGCCAAGCCGAGTCAAGAAATTGCGTTCACTCCGGCCCGGGTGCTGCTCCAGGACTTTACCGGAGTGCCCGCGATCGTCGACCTCGCAGCCATGCGGGACGCGATGAAAACGCTCGGCGGCGAGGCATCGAAAATCAATCCACTCCAACCAGTCGAACTCGTTATCGATCACTCGGTGCAAGTCGATCAATTCGGGACTTCCACGGCCCTCGCTGCCAACAGCGAGATCGAATACGAACGGAACCGGGAACGTTACATGTTCTTGCGGTGGGGGCAGAATGCCTTTGCCAACTTCCGCGTCGTACCGCCCGAAACGGGCATCGTCCATCAGGTCAATCTCGAACACCTCGCCCGGGTCGTTTTCCAGGATGACGCCAGCACTCTGTATCCCGATACGCTCGTGGGGACCGACTCGCACACGACGATGATCAACGGCGTCGGGGTGCTTGGTTGGGGCGTCGGAGGGATCGAGGCCGAAGCAGCGATGCTCGGCCAGCCGATCTCGATGTTGATTCCTCAGGTCGTCGGGTTCAAGCTAACGGGCAAGCTGGCCGAAGGGGCTACGGCCACAGACCTCGTTCTGACCGTGACCCAGATGTTGCGGGAAAGGAACGTCGTCGGCAAGTTCGTCGAGTTTTATGGAACGGGACTCGAATCGTTACCGCTGGCTGACCGAGCCACGATCGCGAACATGGCTCCCGAATATGGTGCGACGTGTGGGATCTTCCCGATCGACGAAGAAACGCTCCGATATCTTCGACTGACTGGCCGAAGTGCAGAACACGTAGCTCGCGTCGAAGCTTACGCCAAGGCCCAGGGGTTGTTCCGCACGGTTGAGACACCCGATGCCGTTTATACCGACACACTCGAACTGGATCTCGGCACGGTCGTTCCATCGCTTGCGGGTCCAAAGCGTCCGCAAGATCGAGTACCGTTGGCCGACATCAAGTCGTCGTTCGAACAAGCTCTGCCTGACCTCATGGCGAAAGCGGGCAGCGCCCCAAGCGCCTTGCCCCTAAGCGGTGACGGAGGAGGAACAGCCGTGGCAACGCGAGAAGCCACGGACTTGCAAACTGGTTCGGTCGTGATCGCCGCCATTACGAGTTGCACAAACACGTCGAATCCTTCGGTCATGTTGGCCGCCGGACTCGTCGCCAAGAAAGCTGCCGAGAAAGGACTTACTCGTAAGCCTTGGGTAAAGACGAGTCTCGCGCCTGGTTCGAAGGCCGTCACCGAGTATCTCCAAAAGGCCGACTTGCTCGGACCGTTGGAGAAACTGGGGTTCTATCTGGTAGGGTACGGATGTACCACGTGTATTGGTAATTCGGGTCCGCTTCCGGAAGAAGTCTCGGCCAAGATCAACGAGGACCACTTGGTCGTCGCCTCGGTTTTGAGCGGAAACCGCAACTTTGAAGGTCGCGTCCACGCCGAGGTTCGAGCGAACTATCTCGCCTCGCCGCCTCTGGTCGTGGTCTATTCGCTCGCCGGACGGATCGATTTCGATCCGTACAACGAACCACTTGGCGAAGACGTCGACGGTAACCCCGTCTTCATGAAAGACATCTGGCCGACGACCGCCGAGATCAACGCGGTTGTCCAGTCGGCGGTTCAGGGGGAAATGTTCAGCAAGGTCTACCAAGACGTTTTCCAAGGAGACGAGCGGTGGAGCAGTTTGCCCGTTCCTGAAGGCGACCTTTACGCCTGGGATGAAAAATCGACCTACGTCAAGAATCCGCCTTATTTCGAAGGCATGGGACGCCATCCCGACTCGATCACGGACATCAAGGGAGCTCGGTTGCTCGCCCTCCTCGGCGACAGCATCACCACCGATCACATTTCGCCCGCCGGTTCGATCAAGGCCGACAGTCCTGCCGGGAAGTACCTCATCGAGAACGGCGTCGAACCCAAAGACTTCAACAGCTACGGCAGTCGCCGTGGGAACCATGAAGTCATGATGCGGGGTACGTTTGCCAACGTCCGTATTCGTAACAAACTCGCTCCGGGAACCGAGGGTGGCTTTACCCAACATTTTCCCGACGGGATCGAGACGACGATCTACGATGCAGCCATGCAATACAAGGCCGAAGGTGTGCCGCTGATGGTCATCGCGGGCGAACAATACGGAACCGGGTCGTCGCGAGATTGGGCAGCGAAGGGTCCACGGCTGTTGGGCATTCGGGCCGTCATTGCCCAGAGTTACGAACGTATCCATCGCAGCAATCTCGTCGGGATGGGCGTACTGCCGTTGCAGTTTCACGAGGGAGATGGTGCGGAATCCTTAGGCTTGACCGGGGAAGAAACGTTCGACGTGGAGGGATTGCCCGCGATGTTCGCGGGGGCCTATCAAGCCGGGGGTTCGGTCACCGTCAAAGCGACGGCCAAGGACGGCTCCACCAAAACGTTCCAGGCCCTCGTTCGGATCGACACCCCGCAAGAAGCCGAATATTATCGACACGGAGGCATCTTGCAATACGTGTTGCGACAGTTGGCGGCCAAGGGAGCTTAACGCTTGGTGTCGTAATCGACGAAAGGCCACCGGAGTTTAACTCCGTGGCCTTTTCGAATGATCGACTAAAATTCCGGAACGATAACCCGAACAGGGTTCCGATCATTTCACTTGGTGTTTTACCGTCAGGACGTTGTTGGAGTTGTCGGCATCTCGCACTTTGACGTTGAGAATGAGGGACACTTGGCGGCCTCGGTTGGCGTTGAGCCAATCTCGTGCGTAGATTCGAACTCCCGTGATTTGGCCGGGTTTCAGCGGGATGACATAGTCAGATTCCCGACGTGTTGATTTCTGGCTGCTCATGACGTACGTGTAGCTTGTCCCGCCGATGCTCTTCTTGCCGACGTTTTTGATGATTCCGTAGACGTAAGTTTTGTCGGCCCACACTTTGGTCACCTTCAAATCAGCACCATTCGGACCACCGTCGCCGATTTGGATTTTGTAGGCGCCACGGCCTCGCTGGAGATAAGAACTCGCCACTATCGTATAGTTGCCCGTTTGCTTGGCCGTGTAGACGATTCGAGAGTTGTGACCAGTACCGCCGTCGTCGTTTTTGGCCACCAATTTCCCTTGTGGGCTTTTGAGGTACAAGTAAGTGTCGAACTGACGGCTCGTCATTTGGATGTCGTATTTCTTTCCGGCCACCAGGCGGACCTTGTGATCATTTTGGGCACTCCGCAAGTTCCCAGTGAAGTTTTGTGCCTGGACGGTCCCGACGGCTGCGAAACTGAGAACGCAACCAGCCAAAGCCCCGGTGATTATCTTGGTGATGGAGTTGATGGAAGTCATGGTTCGGTTTCCTTAGCGAAAGTCGTTTGTGTGTCATTATCAACCACTTCACCCTTCTCATTCCCCTTCCGCACCGTCACCGGACAAACGGACGGAAATTTTTCTGGAATTTCGTCGGCCATCGCATGAGCCGGATTCTCGGAGTTCAACGTGACTGCACTACAGGATTGGAAATGAGGAAAAAAGAGGTTCTCCGGATTGCGTAGTTTTCCCTGCTTTGGACTTTAGAAATTCTGAAAAAATTCCTCTGTCAAAATCTTATAATCAGTGTAAGGTGCGCATGAATTGTCATCTGTTTCGTGCGCTGATCGTGCAGCAGCCAGAAGAACGGATTCGGTATGAGCGGGAAAAACAAAGTCTCCTGCTGGCTTTTGCTTTGGGCCATCTTGGTGCCCCAATCCGGGTGTTTTGTGCTCCGCGGTGATTCCACCGATGGGCCACAGGCTCGACCCTTGGATCGATTTGTCGATCTGGGTCCGCGTGTCGAAGAACCCCGATCGGCAACTCGGTTACCGGACAGTTATCTGGCTTCGAAGTCACGTTCTTCTTCGGGCCCCGCTTCTACAGGAACGCCTTTTCCCGAAAACTCAAATCCAGTTCGCATCACGGTTGCTGTGGGTCGAGAACCTTCGACTAACAACGTGAGTGATTTTCCACAAAGTACGCGTTCTACCAACCTTCGACAACTGGCCTCGAACACGCAGGTTCCTCCCACGAAGTCCAATCGCGGCGGTGTCGTCTTGTCGCTCGATACTTCCGGGAATCAGCCCCCGCGTGTCTCGCCCGGTCAGAAACCACAGCGTCAAGGTGTCCAGGTCGCCGAGGAACCGCCACCACCAGCACCGCCAGGTTTCTCCCAGGAACTCGATCCACGACGAGCTTCCCTCCCACTTCCCACGGCACCACCTGAGGTACAAAACACGGGCTCCGACGATCTTCGAATTCCAGGGGTGAAACGGCCAACAAAGGAGGTGCCACCGGCGGCGGCCCTTTCTTTGGAGCCAATCCCGACGCCCGAGAAAACGCGTCCACGACAGGCACCAAAAACCGATTTACCTCCGCCCATTCCTCCAAGGGTGCAGTTGGAGAAACAAGGGAAGCCGGAGTCGAGTCGAGTTACCGCGGCAACTGTTCCAATCGAGCCGCCACCAACGGCCGTTACCGAGCGAAGGATGACTCAACAAGACAGCAACCCGGATAATCGACCACTTGGCGGAATTCCAGACTTACCGTCACCGGATTCGTCGACCGTGTCGGTTCCGCCTCCGGTGTCGCCACACAAACAACTCAAGCCGCTTGCGTACCAGGACCGACGCCAAGCCGATTCGGAACCGGAAAATAATCCACTCCCCCGACGCAACGTTGTCGCGTTAAGCCCGCGTCGTCCGACGGCCCCTCCCGAGAAGGCGAAAACGAAGCGACTTGTTCCGAGGCCTTTGCCGGTCAATGGACTGCAGCCAGTCAATCACGCACCCCCCGGCAAACCAGCCGGAAACTTGAAGAGCGTCCACCAACTCGCAGCCGAGGGCTATGCGTCCATCGATTCGTACATCGTGAAGTTTCGGCGACGTGAGGTCGTTGGGGGCCGGAAACACCCTGAAGAACTCATGTTGTTCAAGTTCCGCAAGAAGCCCTGGAGTACGTACTTCAAGTGGCTTGGCGGAGCAGGGAAGGGCCGCGAATGCGTCTACGTCAAACATCAACACGGGAACAAGATTTATACAAAGACAGCGGCTGGCGATATTCCTTTGGTACCAGCCGGAAACGTCATTGCTCTTGCCCCCGACAGCCCACTCGTGCGATCCAAATCGCGAAGGCCAATAACCAGCGCTGGGATCGGTTACTTGATCGATAAGTTCGGAACTCTTGTGGGACTGATGGAACGACGTGACTTTCGTCGAGGAACGCTTCGGTATCTCGGATTGGTTCGCCGACCCGAATTCAAGAAGCCGGTCGAAGCCGTCCTTCAGGTCATTCCGCCCCAAGCCGAGAAGAGCTTGCCCCAAGGTGGGCGACGGTTTTGGTATTTCGATACGAAACTTCGGTTTCCTGTCTTAATCATCACACAAGATGTCCGCCAGCGCGAGGTCGAGTATTATTGCTTCGAACGGTTTTTGTTCCCAGGTCGATTGAGCGACGAAGAGTTCGATCCGAAGGCCCTTTGGGGAGAGTAACGATCTCGCCCAAGGTTCGTTCAGGGTTTCGGACCGAGGATGTCAACCCGAACTCCCAGCGAGGGATTTGAGCGAAGGGGAACCCACAACCGGCCGATCCAAAAGCGAGAAACGTTCTCTCACGAAACTCGCGTTTACTCAAAGACCGCCACAACATATCTTTTCCCGGCGCAGGGAGTCCAAAGCCAGAACTTACCTTCTGACCGACGGTGTGAGTCCAATGACGTTTACCACCTTGACGTTCCTGGCGTTCTTGGCGGTCGTCTTTTCGTTGTATTGGGCAACTCCGTCTCGGCGCCTTCAGAATGCTTTGCTCTTGGCTGCGAGTTACTTTTTTTATGGATGGTGGGACGCCAGGTTTTGTTTGTTGCTCTTGTCCTCGAGTGTGGTCGATTTCTTGGTCGGCCGCGGACTCACCGCCACGACGAGCGAAGTCAAACGCCGGTGGATTCTCGCTGTGAGTTTGGCGAGCAACTTAGGTGTTCTGGTCGCGTTCAAGTACTTCGACTTTTTTGTTGATAACTTTCGCTTGGTTTGCGAACAACTCGGTTGGCCGGTTTCTGTACCTGCCCTTCGTTGGGTGTTGCCCGTTGGATTGAGCTTCTACACGTTCCAGACAATGAGTTACACGTTCGATGTGTACTCGAGAAAAATCAACGCGACGCGTTCTCTACTGGACTACTTGGCCTACGTTTCGTTTTTTCCCCAACTCGTAGCAGGGCCGATCGAAAGGGCTACGCATTTACTTCCCCAATTCTTCGAACGGCGGTCGTTCGTCTACGAAAAAGGCGTCGACGGCTGTCGGCAGATCTTGTGGGGATTCTTCAAGAAGCTACTGATCGCCGACCGACTCGGTGCCTTCGTGGACGAGGTCTATGGCTCCCTCGGGACGGCGGACGGACCGCGTGTGGTTTTCGCGACGTTGGCCTTCGCTTTCCAAATCTATTGCGACTTCTCGGCCTATTCGGACATTGCCATCGGCACTGCGAAGTTGTTCGGGTTCGATCTGAATCGTAATTTTGCTTACCCCTACTTTTCCCAAAGCGTCACGGAGTTCTGGCGACGATGGCACATGTCATTGGCCAAGTGGTTGCGGGACTATGTGTACATTCCTTTGGGCGGGAACCGAATGGGGCGTTGGCGCACGGCCTTGAACATACTCGCGGTGTTCGGCTTGAGCGGGTTGTGGCACGGAGCCTCATGGAATTTTGTGGTCTGGGGTTTGCTCATGGGAGGTGTTGTCGTCATCGAGGCGATTTGGCAACCGAGCCAAACGAGTGATCCCGTGCCAGGCGGAAGTTCTCGCTTTCCAACGGTCGTTGCCACTTTGAAGATGGCTTTTGTGTTTTCGGTCGTAGGGATGGGTTGGATATTTTTCCGGGCAGAGAGTCTCGGGGAGGCGGTGCACGCCCTTGAGACGATCGTCGCAAGTTGGAACCCGAACGTTTGGAACGAGTATGTCACGGTGGTCGTTTCTGATTCTGGCATTCAGAAAGTGATCTGGCTCGTGACGCTATTGCTGCTCTTCGAGTGGTTTCAGAGACGCCATCCTTATCCGTTGTATTTCCCTCAGCTCCATCGCTGGCAACGGTGGGCGATCTATGCGTTGTTGCTCTGGTCGATCCTTTTCATCGGCCCGGTGACGAATCGATCCTTCATCTACTTTACTTTCTGAAGTGACGCATGAAACGCTTCCTCCTCACATCGTGTGTATTCGCAAGCGTCCAGATTCCTTTGGCTATGCTCGTGTTCTTGAAGTGGCCAGAGACTCCGAAACCGTATTTGGCCGCCATCGTGGACAAGCACGAACTGGCAAACTCCATCCCGAACAACCGGATGTTGCTCGTGGGGGGCTCGAATCTGGCGTTCGGAATCGATTCCTTGGCTCTCCATAAAGAATTTGGGTATCACCCAGTGAATCTCGGGCTTTGCGCGGGTCTCGGTTTGGAGTTCCTACTCAACGAATGTCGGGACTTGATGCGTCGAGGGGATGTCGTGATCTTGTCTCTTGAATACCCTCACTTTTGGAGCAGGCAGGGAGGAGCGGTTCACATCGTTCCTGTGTTGGACCATTTCCCACGGGCCAAAATGTACATTCAAGATCCGAGAACATGGAAGCGCATCGAGAAATTTCGGAACGAGGCGGTAGTGGACCCGGCGCCTGCGGCCGACGAAGGGTTTTTGTGGCTCCATAAAAGGATTCGCCGTTCGCTTCAAAGTTATGCCCAAGAGCCTCCGGATTGGATTTACGACCGAAACGGATTCAACAAGTATGGAGATCTGACAACCCACCACGGTCGAAAAGGTCGATTGGACGTCGAGGCTGCTTGTCGTCGACGCTACGTCCTGCGCGAGGGGTATCCTCGACTTGCCTTTGACCAGATCGCTGAGTTTGTTGACGAATGTCAGAGCCAAGAGGTGAGAGTGTATTTGGCCCACCCACCAATACCCCGGACGTATTGGGAACATCGAAAGTCGGACATCCGGAAAATCAAAAGTGGTATCGCCAATGAACTTTCGGTTCCCATCATCACGAATTGTGAGGAAACCATTTTTGAGGATCATTTGTTCTTCGATCAAGTCTACCATCTGACGCAAGAAGGAAAACAGATGCGAACTCGCCAGATCATCCGAAAGTTGAAACCTCTGTTGAAACCTCTGTTGAAGACATAGGGATATCGTTGTGGTTGTGAACCAGTTCACCGATCACCGATTCAACTTCTTGGAAGATGTGTGGACCTTTGAGCTTTCAAGCTCATAATGAGAATTCAAGGACATCACCGAATTTCAAAGAGAGCACTTTCTATGCACGACATCATTCGTTCTTCTTTCGTCGTTTTGTTGGCCTGCGTTGGTATCTTGATAACTGGTTGCACGCAAGGACCGGAGGGGTCGAATACTAGTCCAACGTCGAGTGAGACGTCCAGCCAAGACGGCCATTGCCCGTTGTGTGACGCGCCTTCACGAAGCGGTGGGTTGAGTTCGCTTGGAGAGGGCAATTCGAACCCGGAACCCGAGACGAGCGCCAAGCCCGCATCGGAAGAAAACGACTCGACGAAATCGAAGAATCAAAGTCAATCCGAAGAGGACCAACAATCCAACGAAGAGACCAAAGACTCGGATCAACCCAAGAGCCAGTGAACGACTCGACGAAACAAGGGCTTTTTCTTTGTACCGGCAATTACTACCGCAGCTGGTACGTCGAAGCCTTGTTTAACCACCTTGTGATCCAGGACAAAGGCGCGAACTAAAGTCACGTTAGAAGAAACGCGAAGCCTTCGTCCACAGGAATGTCGGGAAAAAAGGGGCGGAGTAGAGGCGGTGTAGGAGAACAATCCTCAAAGCGAGGTAACGGGGGAACTCCTCGAGCCAGGCCGCCAGATGAGGGCACTCGGTTTGCTAAATTCCAGGTGTCATCCAAGACATCCGCCCCGAAGACAATTTGTGAGGATTTTCCCCGAAATGTGATTCAAGCGGGGGTAAGGGACATTTAACAACCCAGATACTTGCGTACTGACGTCCTTTTCGTAGGTGATGAATAAGTCCCAAATGGCAAGAAGACAAAGTCTTTGCTAAGCTCTGGCGTATCCCACACCTGACCGTATTCGGCTTCCAACTCCTCTCTGGTCTGGGGAGCAGCTTGGACTTCTGATCAACGTCCACCTTCTCACATCTCCGCCAGCTTCGCATTTCTTGATGGTCTCTTCTACTCCGCACAGGCAACGAGAATTTCGACATCTGGGCCGATCTCGATGGACAGAATTCCGACACGCTGTTGACGCGTTACCTGCGTGGCGGAGGCATCGACGAGTTACACGCCCGAGTCAGTTCGTCGGGGA
>CAYRFQ010000050.1:0-48622 GCA_964423615.1 uncultured Alcaligenaceae bacterium
CGAGCAATCCTCACCTCCGCTGGTAAGCGTTGCGAAGGTCGTCTTGAAGCACGACAGCTTTACCTTTCGTTGCCAAGACAAGGTCAGCGTCCAGCGTTCGCGCTTGATAGCTCCACCCAGTAGGAAGTTTGAGACGCGAACCCAGGGTCGGAAGCTGGGCGAGCTTTAACTTCGGGTCGACGATTTGCGACATCGATCGCATCACGTAAACCGTGCCTTCGGGTGACTTGAGTTCATAGATCTCCTCGCCTTTTTTAAAGACAACAATTGTCTTCCGTCGAACGACCCGCTCCTTGTAGATGGGAGGGCCCAGCCCCGGGCGGACCTCAAGCGTCGCGAGGTGACGCATCTCGAGTTGTCCAAACTTTCTCCGCTTTGTCGAAGCGAACGATTCTCTTGTGGAGTTTGGCAAGCAATAGCGCGGCCCGTTAAGCACAACGCCAAGTGCGCCTGTTTCGGCCCGAATGGCCTTTGCGTCAAGGGCCTTCCAACTCTCCTCAGGACAGTCGTTGAGTCCCTGCGTGCCCCAAACTTCCGCCTCGAACTTCAGCCCGTTCCTCCGCACGAGGACCACTTCGCCGTAACGGTCACCTCGGCCGAAATGTCGTAGCATCTTGGGCTTGCTACCGATGTCGGTGGTGGCCTTGGTTGCAGTTCTCTGGCAACTCAAACCAGTCAGCGCCGCGCCGATGACAAGGGTTGACAGAAAGTGTGCGCGTCTCATCGGATCTGCTTCTCGAGTGGAGCTCAGTGACGTGCTGTTGGAGGAACGAGACACAGTTATCACTTCAACTGTGCCTCGTGTGGAAGGTCCTGTTCTTGATTAGAAACCGAGGACACCCACGGCCCAAGGCTTGGGTGTCTTACTGGGACGTTGCGAAACGACTGCAACCAGAGCACTGGCTAATCAGAGCGACGTTACTGTTTCCTGGCCTTTGCGGAACGGACATACGTGGCTTGGTAGCGAAGAGGTTGGCGCAGTTTCTTACCAGATATGCTGATGTCCAAGGTCAAGCGCAACCGGTCATCAGATAGACGATAAACAGTCGTCTGAGCACCGTTTTCCCCTTGAGCTACCACGACCAGCTGACCTTTCTGTCGTAGCGCCCGAATCGTCGCAGAGCCTCGATCGCTATTGACGCGTATTGGTTTACCATCCGTGGTCAACGTGACGCGACGGCCACGCATATCAATCGTGACCTGATTCCCCTTGTCAGTGAGGGTAATCGCTTGCGGCGGCGTTGTCTCGGCTCGCAACTTTTGTCTCGCCCGCCCTCGAATCAGAATGTTCAAGCCTTCGGTGACTCGGTCGATCGCTTCGTAGCGCCGAGCCCGTTCGTTGGCATCTCCCTGGTGATACCAAGTGCCCGTGAATACTGTATCTTGCGTGGCGTCGCTCAATTGCACAAAGCCGACGGTAATACACCAAGTCGTACAAAGAACTAGGAAGCAGGCACGACTGACCCGAGACAGTTTCCCATGGGGAGATGAGTTTGTTTTTCGCATCTGAATCCTCCTTGATTGTGTGATGCGTTGTTCCGTCAGTGCGAAGGTCCTTTCCTTCAGCAGATATAATTTGTCGTTCAGACGAAAAATGGGGACAAGAAAATCCGATAGAAATAAAAAAGTTCGCATCTCCTGGGAAGAGGGGTCTGCATGATCATTCGTGTCGAAGGGCGTCGATAGGATTGAGACGCGCGGCTTTCACCGCCGGGTAGGAACCAAACACCAATCCCACCATGGCCGAAAGGGCAAAGGCACCCAGAACAATGATCCAATCAACGGTGTAAGGAATCTCCAGTGCACCCGCAAGAACGGCAGCGGAGGAAAGTCCGAGGACGATACCCACGCATCCCCCGAGCGCGCTGAGCATGCCAGCTTCCAATAGAAACTGTAGCTGGACTTCGCGCTCCAGGGCTCCGATTGCGAGCCGGGTTCCAATTTCGCGGGTACGTTCGGTCACGGTTACGAGCATCGTATTCATGATGCCAATTCCGCCCACCAGCAAACTGACTGCGGCGATTGCGCTAACGAACGCGGTCAATACACCTGTGGTCTGCTCAACAAGCTCCGATATCTCCTTGAGGTCCTTCACAGAAAAGTCTGCCTCGGCATTCGTTGGGACGCGTCGGCGCTCTCTCATTAAACGATTGAGACTGGCCTTCACTCGTCCGATGGCGTCTTCACTCACGGCAGAGACGTAGATCACGGACACCTTTCGATGGCCGGATATGCGACGGTGCACCGTTTGCAGCGGCAGGATGACGAGATCGTCTTGATCATCGCCTGTGAACGATTGGCCCTTAGCCTCCAGCACTCCCACGATTTCGTAAGACAACCGTCCAAGTCGTATTTTGTTACCGATCGGGTCTCTCTGACCGTATAACTCCCTTCTGACAGTTTCCCCCAGAATGCACACGGCTTTCCCGCCGCGAAGTTCATTTGGTGTAAACTCACGTCCTTGCTTGACGCCCCAGTTGCGAGTACGGAAAAACGCGTTGTCGGAACCTTGAGCGAGGGTTTGCCAGTTACGATTTCCTGCGACCGCCAGCATGGGATGCACGGACAACGGAGCTGCTGCATCCACCAGCGGAATTTGCTCACGAATGGCTTCCACATCGGCCATGTCAAAGGATTCCGCACCCGGAATCAAGCCCCCCCGACCCTTTCGCTCGACACCAGGAACCACGATAAGCAGATTGAATCCAAGTTTCCCAATGTCACCCTTTACCCGTTCGGTCGCACCCTCACCAAGCGTGACCATGGTGATGACTGCCCCAACTCCGATAACGATTCCCAGGATGGTTAATCCGGATCGCAGTATGTTCCTACGAATTTCGCGGAATGCAAGGATCAGCATATTCCAAAGCATCAGCTTTCGACTCCTACCACATCGTCTGATTGAATACGACCATCAAGAAAGCTGACGCATCGTTTTGCATATCGAGCCATTTCTAGTTCGTGGGTGACCATGATGACTGTGATCCCCTGCTCGTTGTTTAATTTCACCAGCAACTCCATGATTTCGTGGCTCCGCTCCGAATCGAGATTTCCCGTCGGCTCGTCGGCGAGCATCACCGCGGGTTGGGTGACAAGCGCTCTTGCGATGGCCACCCTTTGCTGCTGGCCACCAGATAGTTCGGCAGAAGTATGCGACTCCCTCCCGATGAGTCCCACCAGACGCAAGGCATGTAACGCCTGCTCTTTCCTTTTCTTACGAGGGACCACGCGGTAAATTAAAGGAAGTTCCACGTTCTCAATGGCCGTAGTTCGCTTGAGCAAATTGAAACCCTGAAAGACAAATCCGAGATAATAACGTCTCAACAGTGCGCGTTGGTTCCGTGAGAGTTGACCAACATCAACGCCACGAAACAGATACGTACCTGACGTGGGCGCATCAAGACAGCCGAGAATATTCATACAAGTCGATTTTCCCGAGCCGCTAGGGCCCATCACCGCCACAAAATCACCTTCGCCAATTTCGAGATCGACACCGTCAAGAGCACGGACCTCGGCATTGGCTTCACCGTAAATCTTAAAAACGTTCCGAAATTCGATCAGCATTGGTTTAGGATGTCCGTAGTAGAAATCTTGGCCTCGGAAACGACCTGAGAAGAATACCGAACTCGACAAAGCTGCGTCGTGCCTGGTAATCAAGGAATCACACCAACAACCAAGTGCATTCCCTCTTGTACAGCGCCGCTGTTTATCGCGGTGTGACGGCCGTCGGTATGTCCGGTCGTTACGGGTATGGGGACTAGTCTATTTTTTTCCAAAATCCAAACGTGCGATTGGGAACTCTTATCTCCATCAAGGGTTGCTTCCTGTGAGTCTCCATCGGAGGTGAAGCGCAGAGCTGCGTTAGGAACGACCAGAGCATCTTGAGTCTTGGAAGTGATGATGTCAGCTACGGCAGTCATCCCGGGACGGAGTTTGAGTTGTTGATTGGCAACTTCCAAAATGGCCTCGTAGGTGACGACGTCCTGAACTCTTTGCGACGCATAACGCAAGGAAGTGATTCTGGCTGGGAAGGTTTCATTGGGATAGGCATCGACGGTGAAGGTAGCCGCCTGTCCCTCCTGTACTCCTCCTACGTCTGCTTCGTCCACATCGACTTTCAACTTCATCTTGTGCAGATCTTCGCAAATCGTTAGCAAAACCGGTGTCTGGAAGGTCGCCGCGATTGTTTGACCCGGTTCCACGTTGCGACTGAGAACAATGCCGTCGATGGGTGAGTAAATCCGTGACTTCTTCAGCTTGGAAAGATCTCCATCCAGAGTGGCCTTGGCAACAGAAATTTGTGCCTTGCCGCTTGAAACATTTGCCTTGGCTCTGGCGAGGTTTGCTTTGGCGGCAACATATTCATCTTCCGAGGTAGCTCCCATACTAAATGTCCTTGCCACACGATGAAAATTCTGTTCCGACTCCAAGAGGGTCGCTTCCGCGTGTTCCAGTTCTGCCTGTTTGGCTTCCAGAGACGCGCGCGACTTCGCAACCTGGGCTTCCAGTTCTTGCGTATCCAGCGTCAATAACAAGTCTCCAGCTCTCACCGAATCATTAACATCTACTTTGACAGTCCGGATAGAGCCCGAAATCTCGCACCCGATTTCCACAACGTTGGTGGGATCAAGGGTTCCGGTCGCGGTGACGGTCACCACCAAGTCACCTCGGCGACATTGCTGAGTACGGTACTGTGGAGGTTCCTGTTGATAGTATCGTTTGACACCAACATAAATTCCCACACTCCCGCCAATTAGGCACACTAGGAAGAGCAGTCGTGCAGTGCCGCTCCATCGTGCGCCCTCCCGGAGAGTGTTCATGACTTCGACTTCTGGTCGAAGATCGGAAGCGGCCGATTCTTGGCGTTCTCGCTCGAAAATTGACTGCATGTTGATCTCACTCGGATTGGGTTCCGTCGGGGGCGCTCTGGATAGCGTTGAAGACTAATTGTCGGATGGGCAGAAAATGGGGACATGAAAACGAAAAAATTATCGCTCATGGGTCGAATGTGATGGCAACGGGACGCTGAACGACCGTAAGTGATTGTCACGCAAGGCATTGACAATCTCCATCGCCAAGGTCGATCCAGTAACGAAAAGATTACAAACAACGCACGAACAACGCCTTGTTGGCTCTGTTCATGCGGGTATTTATTCAATCCCCGCTGGTTGCCAGCGCGACGCATGTCGCCGAGCTTCAGCAGGTGTGTGAATTCCGTCGGCTCTCGCTTGCTGTCGTTGTTGCTATGAAGCGAAAGACCTGAGCGTTCAACCGCGACACCGCTCCGGACCATTGCGGTTGAACGCCGTAATCGTCGTGTCGATTTGCGTTTCCACTATCGATCAGTTGCGAGGTGGATTCATTCGGATAATCGGCCGAGGCCCATCATAGTGCCCCTCGGCAGTAAACCAGTCCCGTGAGAGGGATGACTCTTCGTTCAGAAAAGTCAATATCACCGCCTTTCTCCCAATCTCACCATCCTCCAGTTCCCACCTTGCAATCAACCGCACAGCCATTCCGGACTCACGACTGGCCCAGAGGTCGATTGTCTCAGGAAGGTTTGGTTCCTCGGGCGACTTTCGTTCTGCTCGAATATGTTGACATGTGAATGGCCCTCCACCGGGAATTGTGATCCCCTCATCCTCCAACGTTTCCAAGTGATATCCACGCGACATACACCTGAGTATGGTAGTGACGTGCAGATAGGGAGTATCCAGTCCAACACCGGATCTATCCAGTCCATTTTGCGAACGAATCCATCGACGGACCATCGTTTTGTCGCCTTTGAAAATGGGACCGATGGGGAGCACGATCCACGATTCGGCACCGTCTCGGCCCAACCATAAATTCGTTCCAGGCACCAGGCCAGGATGTCGGATCGCAAAACGGTTACGGCCTTGTACATACAAGTCGTTGTCGATCGTATCTTTCTGGCCATCCCGGGACTGGAATTGGATCTGAAGCAGATACTTGCGAGTCGTCTGCTCGGCCGCTACGTCTAGAGAACGCTGGATGGCAGCCATTGCGGACGGTGTCCCTCCACTCGGAACCAACAAGAATAATCCCAACAAAACAGCGGCGGCCACTGCAATTGCTCCACTTTGAAAGAATCGCGTCCGCCTCCGGGCTCGATCTATCGAGTGTGGCGCGACTTGGTCGGCTTCAATTTGACTCATCGCCCGAGCAACCCTGTCCGCATTGCTTGGTGGACGGGTCGCACTCACGACGAGCGACTCGATCCAGGATTCGCGTAACTTTTCTCGCTTGAGTTTCTCGTGCTCGTCCATCATGTTGTCCCCGCAAGTCCTAATTTGCCTTCCAGACAATCGGCTAAACGCGCTTTGCCGCGCGAAAGTCGTTTTTTCAGAGCCTCCCCGGCCAGATTCAGCATCGATTCGATCTCCGTCAGGGCTCGCTGTTCGGTGTAACGCATGGTGATCGGTTGCTGGTAAGTCTCCGGCAACTCATCAATACACTCACGGAGGGCGGCCAACTTCTCGTGAAACGTATCGCCGCGCAGAGAATGGATCGCCGCAAAGCGGTTATTCAGCCACTCGAGAGCCTCGTCGTCAATCGGCAGAGCCGTCCGAGAAGTCTTTCGATAGAACGCGAGCATGATTTTGCCAGCAATTCCTCGCAGCCATGGCCCGAATGGTTTCTCTCGATCATAACTATCTATTCGTTTCCAAGCGGTGAGGACCGTTTCCTGGTAGAGATCATCCACGGCATGCTCATCACGCACACCAACGCGGATGTAGGCAACGAGCATCTCGGTGTTTTCACGAATCAGGATTTCGAATAACGACTTGACGTCCATGATCCTCCTCAGACGACTTGGCGTCCATGTTCTTTCTCGACTCACTTGACGAATATATAGTTGTTTCAAGGCGGCCAAAAAGGGACAACGAAAAACGAAAAACTTGGGAAACAGGTGAAAACTCGTAGTTGTGCGGCTACGTGGTGTGTTTCGCGCTCTGGTCCGCCCAACCCCGGAAGTTTTTCGCAACTTCCATCTTTCTGGGACCGTGGAACTGCTGGGTCAATAATCCATGATGAATTGAGCGTAACGATTACGTTTGGCCACAGTTGGTTTTACCGAAGCGCGGCGTCGAAACACTTCTTTTGCAAAACAAAGCCATTTCGTAAATCACTCGTCGGTTTCGAGAACAGTGACATCGAGGCCCATCGGATCAGGAGTGCAATTGTCAGCTCGCCGTGATTGAAGCCGTTCGAGTTCGTGCAGGTATTGGAACAACTGTTTCGAGAGATGCTTTTCGTACCTCGATAATTTTTGAGCATTCTCTACGTGCGGAAGTAGGTTCTCGAGTCTCGCTAATCTCTTCTTTTCGTCGACCTCGGCTTGGAGTTCGCTCTCTGATTCGCTCAATGTCTCAACGGCTTTGCGGCTGTCTGCTGCTTTGGATTGGGCAGCGTTGAGGAGCAAAGCAACCATCTCTGCTTCGTTTACGCCCCGCTTGCTCGCGAAATACTTCACCACGAGGCAAACATTTGACGCTTCTCATGTGTACGCCGCAAACTCCATTCCGGACTCCATCTCAAGGATCCGTTTTAACTCGTCATCGAACTCGAAATCGTAGTCTTCCCCGATCTGCTCTTAGGCAAGTTGGAGTAAGGATCGAAATGTGAGCCCAGGGACGGTTTCGGTGTCTGCCATCTCCGGAAGCGATTTCAACAATTCGCAAGCCTTGTGTTGTACAAGTCTTCGGAGCCGCCAAGCGCAAGCCACAATTCTTTCGACAAGTGTGTTCTCCAAAGGGCCAATGGGTTGAAGATTCTGGACGAACTCGGACGAGAATCGTTCCAATTCTTGCGCCGATTCCAACGGCTCGATCACAATTGATGTCGCTGCCAGTCCATGGCGAATAGCATTTTTCGCGATGGTCAACTTGCCTTGTTGGGATTTCGGGCCAGTGCTTTTGCGTGAGTTGCGACGGTTCGTGTCGGTCTGTTGCCTCTCTCGGGTCCTAAGTCGAAATGGCTTCCGACGACATTTCTTTCGTCATTTCCTGCCTGGGTTGTTTCTGTCGCGCCCCGACACGCCAACACACAAAACTGGTGATAAGCAGTTGAACGAATGGCAAATCACCGTGGGTCGCGAGCGAATGCAGCAGTTTCTGACCAAGATACATTCGATAAGTAGGCCCCACTTGCAAGAGCCAACGATAACTCTCCACTCCGAGAAAAAGGAACAGGCCGAGCCAACTCATTCCAAAAGCGATTTTGCCGACCAACGCCACGGTGGAAGGCGACAAGTTCAAGAGCACCCAACCTGTCGGAAACGCGAGGACCACGAGCCAAAAACTGTGATAGGCGATGAGTGGCTGGATCGGAGGAAGACAACCCCACGGTCCGCACAGAACCCCCACGTAGTCAGAGTAATCGCCAGGGATCAGCGTTAGGCTCAACGCCCCAAAGAGACAAACAAACCAAAGCCCCACTCCCAAATAGATTGTCACAGGTTTGCGCATCGAGGCTCTCCTTTGTCGAAAACTGATATCAGTTCCCTACTATGTGTTATACACCCGCGTATAATCTGTAAGGCAGCACACAGATACATTTTTGGCTCCGCTCTCGAAGGACGACACAGTGTCCAAACAGCTTCCCCAACATATCGCCGACAAACTCGATGAGCTTGCGGACATCGCGAATGATTTGATGGACGAAGAAGATTATGAAGGAGCCTTGAAGGCGTTCCGCGAAGGGTTCGAGATCATTCCGCCTCCCAAGAAAGATTGGTCCGCGACCCTATGGTTCTTAGCTGGCATTGGTGACGCCCAGTGGTTCCTGGAAGATCACAAGAACGGAATCGATACTTGGCGAGATGCGTTGGTTTTTGGTGGCCTCGGAAACGTCTTCGTGCATTTGCGACGAGGCCAAGTGCTCTATGAACTCGGCGAACTCAAGGAGTCCGCCAACGAATTACTGCGGGCATTGTTGCTCGGTGGGGAAGAACCTTTCGCGGAAGAAGACCGTAAGTATTGGGATCATGTGACGTCGGAAGCCAAACCACCCGAGGGGTGGACGAGTTGGGACGGCTGGACGGGGGTTGAAAAAGAAGGTCCGGTATACGAATGGCTCATGGACTCAAGCGTATACGAGTTCCGACCCAAGCCGGGAGAGCGGGAAGAAGAGTAGAACGGTTCTCGTTAAATTCTGGGATGGAGACACGAAACCTATGAGCGTTTGGCCATTTCTATTTGGTTTCGGATTGGGGTTCATTGCAGGCACCTGTTTTGGTGTATGTATTGGCATGCGGTTGGGATATCGTTTCGGAGCACCAGCGTTGTGTCTGGCGGGATGCTTGGTTGTACTCGCTGCGGGCTTCGGCTTCGCAGGGTGGCACTATTGGAAACTCGGTAACTTGCCGACTCCGGAGCGGTTGATGCCGCCTTTGAAAGAAGGCTATGCTAGCACGGTCAACGAATCCCTGGGGATCGGCGGTGCTCTTGCGGGAGCCGTCATCATGGCCATCGTGGCTGGAGTGCCGATGGGCAAACGACAGCGGATCCTCGAAGAAGAAAACAAACGACTCCAAGCCCAGATGAACCGCAAGCGAACATTTTGGGAAAAGTTTCGGGATTTGTTTTCGAGATAACGGTATGCAAAGGTTTCGTGCTATCGAAATTGGGAGAGACAGTAGTGGCAGACTCATCATTCACTCGGGACTCTTGGCAACGCATCGAAGAGTTTCTTAGATCAAACCATCCGGAGATACACCATTCTCTACAAGGTCCAGCAACCGAGGAAGCGATTGCCGAACTTGAACAGGTCGTTGGCCAGACTCTCCCGAACGACTTCAAAGAATTATGGCGAATTCATGACGGACAAGACGACGATTTCGGAGAAGGGATCTTCCCGGACTTGTCGTCGGAGGACTGGCCCGAGCCGCCTTTCTTGTTGATGTCCGTCGAGATGATTCAACAAGATTGGTCGATCCTCAAAGCTCTCAACGCCGAAGGGAATTTCGACGACGTCCGCCGAAGACCGCCGCCAGAGATTCAAAAGGAATTCTGGCACCAAGGTTGGATTCCGATCGGCCACAACGGTGCAGGGGACCATTATTGTCTCGACATGGCACCGACCGAAAAGGGAAAAGTTGGCCAAATCATCATCTATTACAATGACGGGCCTGATCCCATCTTGGTGGCCCCGTCATTGGCTGATTGGCTGCACGACTTGGCCAACGGTCTGGAGTCGGGAAAGTTTCGTTTAGAAGAGGATGAATAAGCTGATGCCGCACGTTGGCTTTTCGTTGGAATCTAGCTAACAACTTTCTCACCAACCGCTGTGAGAACCGACGAGAGCCAAACAAGTGCGTAAGCATGAGGTTCTCGAAGTTCCCTCACCAATTTGTTTGAGTTCGTTCCAATCATCGGACAATTGCCCGATCGTCCATTCACTCGGTTGGCGATATACATTGTACCGATCTGCTTTCGAAATGAACCAATAGTAGTCGTTCTCAAGGGACACTTTGGTGTGTCCTGAATCAGCTAAATGATCCAAAAGTTTCTTGGCCGCGATTCGAGGTTCATTGATTGTAACTTCCATTGGCTCGAAGCCTCTCCTGTATACCTACTCGATTTATTATGCTTCTCAAGCTCATCGCAGTAAAACGGAATTCTATGACGATTTCTTCTCGTCTGGGCTCCCCTTCGCTCGACGAACTTTATAATTTCCTCGGCTCTTGTCGTAATCCAGCTCGATCAGTCCCCGTGTCTTGGTATCTTCGAGCAAGTCGGAAAAACTCCGATATCCATAGTATGACTCGTTGAAGTTGGGATACACACGCTGGATCGCCTGCTTCAAAACTGAGCCCCAAAGTGGGCTGTAATCCTGCTCCACCGAGTCAAGAATTTCCAACACTTTGTCGATGGCCTCTTGCTTTTTGTCGACGGGTTTGTCGGCCTTCGGCTTCGGTTTGGCCTTCGCAGCAGCACGCATCAGGTCGTCGTAGTAAATGAACTCATCGCAATTGGCAATGAGTAAATCCGAGGTCGAACTCTTCACTCCACAACCTAAAACTCGTTTGTCATTTTCTTTCAGCTTCGACACAAGTGGTGAGAAATCACTATCTCCCGAAATCAACGCGAAGAAATCGATGTGCTGCTTGGAATAACATAAATCGAGAGCATCAACGACCATGCGGATGTCCGCGCTGTTCTTACCGCTGATTTTGCTTTGAGGGATATCGATCAGTTCGACGCCTTGGCCATGAAACTCGCGCACGTAATCTTGATACTGACTCCAATCACAATACGCCCGCTTGTAGACTATGCGCCCTTTTTCAAGTAGCCGCTTCAATACGAGTTGAATTTGGAAGCGACCCGAATTCATGGTTCGTACGCCGATCGCGAGGTTCTCGAAATCGATGAACACAGCAATGAGTGGTTCTTCCGACATGGAACGACCTGATAGTGATTGTGACATGGTTTGTAGGGTGAGCCTTGTCCCACTATTCTGTTCCCTACCTCTATTTTGTAGACCAAGGCTTACCCTACAGCTTCGAGTTCTCCACCTGTTTCGTCAAACCCAACACAACTTATTCGGTCATGGAAGACTGGAGCGATCACTTCATGAGTGATGGATTCGACGATGAATTCCGTAATTCAATCTAGCATACCCACGATGGTGTTTCGCGTCGATTTCGGTTTTGTGTGCTCCTCTATTGCTATTAAATGAGAACGATGTGAGATTGCAATCTTCTAAGACGGAGAGCCTGGGTGTTCTATCGAGGTGAGAGACTTATCGGCAGATTGTCGAGTTGCATGATTATTGAGTATACCGCTGTGGAATACACCGGACCAACGAAACGGTTGTTCCAACTACCATTCGGCGACTGTGACTTGACCAGTCTATCGAATAACTTCTTGCGATATCCGGTCCACGTCACAGGATTCTGATCGTTTGGATCGATGAGCTTGGCCCAACCCTTGTCCCCAAGATGGTGGATCACCTTTGCGTAGTAATAATCGGTATATTCTGAGGTAACACGCTTGTGGGAAGATTTGTTGAGAACTCGGCTTCTCCGAAGCCACTTCTTGACGTCTTCTCGTTTGGCATCGTCCGACCGTAACGCAAAGAAGAGAGCTGCCGCAATGATTCCGAGCCGATCATTCCGCTGCCGTCGCACTGGTCGCCACCAAGGTTTTGTTGGAACGGTAGCGAGTGCGACATACTTCTGCCCACGCCGAATTGTATTTCGGGGAACAGCAATCCCAACATTCCGAACAGCAAGGAGGGCTTGCACCTGAGGAATGGTCGTGGCTGGTTCGCTAGAAATGGCTCCTTCTTTCGCCGAGGTATGAAACCAACCACCTTGAGGAGTTTGTGCAGTGATTATGAACTGCACCGCCTGCGTGAGGATCTTCTTGAGAACGTCTCTTTCGTTCTTATCGAGGTCATCTCCGTAGATGTTTGCGAGGAATAGAACGGCATATCCATGACCAAACATGTACATGTTTTTATTCGTTCGGTGAGTTCCGCCTATCAAGCCATGTCGTGGAGTCCTGTGATTTGCTTTGGCTTGCGATTTCAGCCACCGGACAGTTTTGGTAATGTGTTTCGAGTATCGACCGGAGTGCATAGTTGAGCCTTCCATCGACAATGCCATTCCGGCCAAGGCTGTAAGTGCGACGCGAAATTGACCGTCGTTCCCTTCCCAGTATCCTCCACCTTGGCCATCGTCTTTCTGCGACTTCGCAAGATACTCGAGTCCCTTTCGGACGGCCTCGCGATACTCCTTCGGAATAGGTGCTGCGTCTGTTGCTGTCGTGATCAACGTGACTGTCAAACTCACCAGGAACCAAGCGTATATTCGAGTCAATCGGCTCATTCTTGATACCTCATCGATGCTAATTGTCGTGACGGGTGATCCGATTGAGATTCGGTGGGCGGATTAGAAATTTCGACCAGCGAAAGGACTTTGTGCGAACACACAACACGCCAGACTACAGAGTCAACTCCTGAATCACGTTCCGAGTTATACACTCGCTCGATCCGAGGTCGAATGGCATGCTTGTCGACATAAAGACGACTTGGTCTGAATCATCTGACGTGAAAAATTGGAAATCCTCAACGGATAGAAAGCATTGGCTGAATTATGATGGCTTCGCATTCCCGAGCCAATTGGTTCGGGAATGCGAAGCCATCCAGCCCTTGCGTTGGCAACTATCGTTGGTAAATTGGTATGGTCGCGCGATCGAGTTGCATGATGGTCGCGTAGAGGGACGTGGAGTAAACTGGACCAATGCCGCTGCGATTCCAACTCCCGTTGGAAGATTGGATCGCGACGAGGGAATCGAACAGCTTCTTGCGATAGGCAGTCCACTTGAGGGGATTCGAAGCGTCTTTCCCAAACAACTTGGCCCATCCATCATCTCCAAGAACATAGACGGCTTGGGCATAATAGTATTTGGTGTATTCGTCGTGGCCTCTGTTGCTGTAAATTTTGCCAAGGGTGTGACAATATTTGAACCACTTCTTGATGTAATCGCCCTTGTATTGGCCAGCACTGAAGGCACAGGCAATGGCTGCTGCCGTCAACGCCGGTCTTCCACCACTGGTTGGCACGCCACCACCGCCTCGACGAAGTTTGTAGATCACACCGCCTCGAGTCGTCGTCGAGCGTTGCAAGTATCTTCGGGCGAGTTTGATCGATTGGATGGGCACGGGGATTCCGGCATTGCGGGCCGCTCTTAGGGCTTGTACTTGGGTAATCGTCACCGACCCTTCGTCGGCGTCGTTAGATTCTTTCGCCGATTTATAGTACCACCCTCCGTTGGTCGACTGAGCATTGACGGTGTATTGTACTGCACGCGTCAGGATATCTTTGAGTTCTTCGCGGCGATACGCTTTGGCTTCATTACCGTAAACACTCGAGAGGAACAACATCGCAAAACCATGACCATACATGTATCGGATTCGTTCCCGTGGTTGCGTTCCGCCGATTAAGCCATCGCGTGACCCTCCTTTGTTGGGTCTAGCTCGCGAAATCAACCATCGGACGGCTTTGCGGATGTGTTTCGAATAACGGCCGGATCGCATCGTCGAACCCTCCATGAGCAATGCCATCCCAGTCAAACCAGTCATGGCAACGGAGTATTTCCCGCCATTTCCTTCCCAGTAGCCGCCACCTTGGCCATCGTCTTTTTGGGCTTTCGCAAGATATTCGAGCGCTTTCCGGACGGACTTGCGGTATTTTCTTGGTAGTGGTTCGGCGTTTGTGGGGGGGACCAAAGTCAGCGTGACGAAACCAATGAATGCCCAGCCGAATCCATAAGCTAATCGAGTCAAAACCATTCTCCTAATCAGTCTAGCTTATTAGAGCCTGTATGATACGAGTTTCCATTATAGACGAACCTGAACAACCTATCTGACGAGAAAAGTGTCGAGGGGTCAAGGAAAGAACGAGAATCAGTAATGAAGGAAAGATTTGCTGTTGGCAGACTCGTTTCACTCCAGTGAAGAGGCCGATCCAAGAAGGAGCAAAGAACTGTTCAGTGTTGGGTGCCTCCGTAGGCTTTCTCAACACTGCATTGACGACCTCATCTCTCTCGATGTAAAAGAGACAAGTTCGCCAAGTTGGCGAGTTTTTTTCTTTCCCCACGATCCCAGCCAAAAAGGGTACACGATGCGATTCAGGATCTTCTCTTTCGCGTTGTCTCTGTGTTTTTTCGCCGCTCCCCATGTCCAAGGTGGTGGACCGTCTGGCGAACTCAACAAAATGCAAGGTCAATGGGTGGTGAGTGAGATGAAGATCGACGGAGTCACTCTCCCTCAAGAAAAATTGAAAAACATGTTGGTCGTCATTGATACCAACAAAATGCAAATCATCCCGAACATAAGAATCAGAAGCATCCCCAGGAACTTTTCCCTCAAGTTGGGAAAGGATGGAAGTCTCCAAACGATAGACATGCAGTTCATCGTCGAAGAAGGGCCGGACGGCAGGAAACCAAAACCGAGGGTGTTGTTGGGGATTTATGAACTGAACGACAAGACGTTTCGGATCTGTACGGCCAATAACCCGAGTGACTTGCGACCGACCGAGATGACGTCACTGAAGGGTCGCAACCAGGCTCTACTCACCCTTACCCGGAAGCCTCCGGCGAAGAAAACGATGCCCAAGAAGAAAACGAAAGATGACAAGAAGAAATAGTCTTGAGCGGACCGCCGAGAACGACTTGGGAAAAGCCAAGATGCCACCCTACGGAGGGCAACTCACAGGCTTGCTCTCCAGCAAACCAATAACGGTTCTACTTTTTCGTCCCTTCTTTGGTGACTTCCTGGACTTTGCGGACCTTGGCCATTTGGGTGTTGTAAAGATTTTGCAAGCCATGCATGCGACGACTCAGGACGGGACCGAATTTCTCCAAAGCATGCCGTTTCGCTCGACCGATGGCATCTTCCTGCTTCAATAAGAACGAGGGTTTGATGAGTCGGGCCTCGCCTTCGCTTTCCAAAGACGCGCAAACTACGCCGCTCGAGACATCGACGACTCCTGCTTGGAGAAGGAACATCGCGTCGCAATGTTGTCCAGGCACGACGAACCCACCAAGTAACGTCAGGTTCGCCAGGGCACCTGGGTTGACGTAGTTTTGAGTTTGTGTCGCCCCTTTAACGACGAGCAAAACATCGGCGTTGTATTTGGCGGCGGCCCGACGAAGGGATGGCAGGTCTTTGCCGTTGGTGAACATGTCCGAAATGATGAACATTCCTTCCACAACGCCTTCTTGTTTCAACCGAGTCCCCCACGATTCCATGTAGGCTCGATCAGCGCTGCTCCAACTCCAGGAACTGTCGGCGTCATCCGGATAGAGATAGACCGCAACGTTGCACGGGAACTTCAAACGGGGTTTACGGGCCTTGAGCTTCTCGATGCTCTCCTCAGCCGCTTCCGCTCGATACCCGGACAACTGTTCGCGCAGCGCACTTCGGTCAAAACCCGAGACACAGCCCATTAAACACAACGAACTCAATAGGACTGTCAATCTCGACATTCCTGTGTCCCCCAAAGCAACCACGCAAGAAATAGCTGGAAAGAGAGAGAGAGTGATAGCATCTTTTTTGGAGAAATCAAGACGAGGTGACTGAGTAGCCAGCGAACCTTCTTGTCAAGGCCGAGACGTCATCACGCCAAGATTCTGCGTGACAGCTTCTCCAAGGCACCTCCAAAACTGGTTTTGAGGGATTGTGTGCACACAACTTGCGTAGATGTCTCATCGTCGCTACTAGGATACAAGGGTCACGATAACCATCGAGATAAACCCATGGTCATTGAATTTCGAGTCGAAAACTACCTCTCCATCCGAAATGGACAAGTCCTGACATTGGAAGCTGCGAATATTGGTGATGAGGAAGACCCTTGTCCGCGAAAGGCTGCAGACCACGACAACAAACTTCTCTCAGTAGCTGCGCTGTATGGGGCCAATGCGAGTGGCAAGAGTACCGTGTTAGCCGCCCTCGCGTTCATGACTCGAGTGGTTACCGATTCGCACCCCTCTGGGAACCAGAAGGCGGGTTCCGCGACCACCGTTTACCTAGAGTATCCAGGGAGTCGCGCCGGATGAAACCACCCACGAGGATAGTTCCTCGGACTGAGAGCCATGCGGGACACAGATTCAACTGTCAGGT
The DNA here is from genome assembly GCA_964423615.1 of uncultured Alcaligenaceae bacterium. Taxonomy (GTDB): domain Bacteria; phylum Planctomycetota; class Planctomycetia; order Gemmatales; family Gemmataceae; genus CAYRFQ01. Next base: position 16,651 of record CAYRFQ010000050.1, read on the forward strand.
CTTGGGTGCCGAGCCACTCACCCCGATTGCTCCACGGTTCCCGGAAAATGGTCAGTCTTTTCGAGTTGTTTGGCGCGAGACCCGTAGAGCAGCCACACCGCCGTAATGGAGCTCACGCGTCGTAGGTTCCGTGACACGTGTTTGCCGAATGTGCCACCGAGATGGAAAGCAAGCCATTCAGTGATGCGAGTGTAAAGTTCCACGACTGTGCCCAGGAAGGGATAGCGAGTAACGGTCTCCATTGTCAGGCCAATTTGCGAGTATTTGGAAACGGTTGTTTTGCGGAGCGATTTGATCCAGACAACAAAGCTCTCGCAATTGAAGTTCAAAAAATCGTATTGATGTGTTTTGTCGACTTCTTCGAGGGCGGCCTTCCGGACAGACTCGAAAGGCACGTCATCGAGATCGGGGTATTCCCAGTGGACAGGGTCGCGGCCGATCAGAAACTGTTCCCACGTCACCTTGTGGACGAGGTTATCGTCGCGGAAGTCGATGATGGTGTTGTCGCCGATGTAAAGGCCCAGGTGGAAGGCGTTTCCGATGAACACGGCATAGGCTTCGCCAGCAACAGGCTCGACTTTCCGGCGAGGACAAAAACCATAGGTGAGAAGTTCCGGGTCTGTGTGGGTCATTGAAGCCATCCAGACCAAGACTCCCCCGAACACGAGGAGTTTCAAACCGATCAGTGTCGCTAAAATGTCGGTTGCCAGATTGACCTGAGCGAATTCTCCCTTCAAGAAGCAAAACACGACGGCGGCGATGGCCAATCCGCCTGTCACAAATCCACTCGTGAACAGCAGCGTTCGATGTCGAACGTTGTTGTGTCTTAGTGCGAGCCAGATTTGAATGAGTCCGTCGGCAAACAGCGCGATTCCTAACACAATCGCCGTGACCCACGCGGCATTGGCCCGTTGGAAAATCAAGATCAGCCCAATCAGCACGTCGATCGACGAGTGCAATACGATCGGACCAAGTCCTCGAACGTCCTTACCACCACGGAATCGACCAACAATCCATTGGGCAAAACGGATCACAGCGCTACAAAGCCAGAGTACACCAGCCAGCCACAACACCGAGTCGAGCACGAACCACGGGACAATCATCGTTGCCAACCCGAGCAAACAAAAGCCGATCCCCGCGCCCAACAACACGAAGCGTTGGGTGTGGATACTTTCCAACAAACGCAGTTGAAGTTTTCCTGTGTCATTCGGATTGGACATTTCTCAAAAACTCCGGTGTCGGTCAGGTTCCAACGCCAACCTGGCAGCTTACCACTTCGGGCTGTTGGCGTAACCAACGGAGGACGTGGTCGGCTTGGGCGTATGTGACGGATTGGTCAGGCAACCGGGAGACGGCCCCCCCGGACCATTCGTTCCCCCGAAGGATGTTTCCTCCGAAGTGCAGACCACAGGAACGGATGGCCTCCTGGAAAAATCGGTGGCGGAATGTTTGCCGGGCTTGGACGTGACGAAACTGAATGGTGCAAAAAGTAATGTACAGAATTTCGGTGGGGTAAGGTGGTCTGACCATCGGTAGCCAATCCCTTTCTACCTTTTTCCTTATAGGTAGCTTATGGGGACGCAAAAGAAAAACGACTTTCGTCCTGTGATTGGACTGAACATCCGCTCCGGTTTTGGAGAATGCACACATTCTAGCTGTGTACCGGAAACGCCGTATCCTGTGATAGATTTATATTCTACGTGTTTTGCTGATCCCGTGGCAACTATTCGCCAAGTCGGCGTTGCGACGTCGTCAGAGATGGTTTTGATACCAACCCGAAGCGCATGCGAGAAAACGGGAGGCTCCTTACTTACGTTTCAGAGTGGTTCACGGCTTCGATATTCAACTTCACGGACCGCTATTCCACCGTAACACTTTTGGCCAAGTTCCGTGGCTTGTCGACGTCGCACCCCCGCAACAAGGCGATATGGTAAGCCAACAACTGCAACGGCACAGCGGCGATGATCGGTTGTAAATACTCCGGGGCACTCGGAACAAAAAGGACGTCGTCGGCTGCGCTAGTCACATATTCGGCGGTTTCCTTGTCGCCTTCGCTCGCGACAGCGATGATCGGACCTCCCCGGGCCTTGATCTCTTCCAGGTTGCTCATGACTTTGTCGAAGAACACCCCGGCGTTGGGAATCAAAAAGACCGAGGGAGTATTTTTATCCACGAGGGCGATCGGTCCGTGCTTCATCTCGGCGGCGGGGTACCCCTCGGCGTGAATGTAGCTGATCTCCTTGAGCTTCAACGCACCTTCTAGCGCGAGCGGATAGAGATACTGTCGGCCCAGATACAAAAAGTTGTTGGCGTGGGCGTACTTTTCGGAGATTTGCTTCACGGCCTCGTGACAAGCAAGGGTTTTCTCGACAACGTCCGGCACGCTTTGTAAGTCCCGAATCATCTGCAGGCCTTGGGTGACCGACAGGTGCCGAATCCGCCCTAAATAGAGTGCGAGCATCGTCAGAACCATGACCTGGGAGGTGAACGCTTTGGTGCTGGCGACGCCGATTTCGGGACCGGCGTGGAGGTAGACGCCACCGTCGGCTTCGCGAGCGATTGTGCTCCCGACGACATTACAGATTGCCAGCGCTCGGTGTCCTTTGCGTTTGGATTCACGCAAGGCCGCCAGAGTGTCGGCCGTTTCGCCGGATTGTGTGATCGCCGTGACAATCGTGTGGCGGTCCATCGGAGGATTCCGATAACGAAATTCCGAAGCGTATTCGACTTCGACTGGCATTCGGGCAAACTCTTCGAACAGGTATTCGCCGACGAGCGCGGCGTGGTAACTGGTCCCGCAGGCCGTCAAAATCAACCTTTCGGATTGGCGTAGTTGTTGGCTATCGACATTCAACCCACCGAAGTGGGCCGTTGCGTCTTCGACGTCGAGACGTCCTCGCATGGCGTTGCGAAGGGCTTCGGGTTGCTCGTAAATTTCCTTGAGCATGTAGTGTTCGAACTCGCCCTTGTCGGAGTCGCCAGGTTCCCAATCGATCTGGTGCACGCTAGCCGAAATCTTGACAGAATCGGGATCAAGGATCTGCCAGTCCTCGGGCGTCAAGACACACATTTGTCGGTCTTGGATGTAAACAACCTTCTCGGTGTTTCCGACTAGTGCAGACGGATCGCTGGCGAGGAAGTTTTCGCCCACCCCGATTCCGACGACTAACGGGCTGCCGAGACGAGCACCGATGATCACATCGGGACGACGAGGAGAGATGACGGCAAGGCCATAAGTACCCTTGAGCATCGACAACACCTTCCGGACGGCCTGGACAAGGTCGCCGTTGAGATGAAAGGCAATGAGTTGGGCAATGACTTCTGTGTCGGTATCGCTGCGAAACGTGACACCTGCTTGTTGGAGTTGATCGCGGAGGATTGTGTAGTTTTCGATGACGCCATTATGAACCACTGCGACGAGGTTATCTCCACCGATGTGAGGGTGGGCGTTTTCGTCGGTAGCGGCTCCGTGTGTGGCCCAACGGGTGTGGCTGATGCCGTGACAACCAGGGACTGGCTGAGCTGCCAGCTCTTGAACAAGGTTCTTGATCCGGCCTGATTTTTTCCGGAGATGCAACTTGTCACCTGCCAGAGTCACTAATCCGGCGCTGTCGTAACCACGGTATTCCAAACGGTGTAATCCCTCGACGAGAAGAGACTCTGCCTCACGATGGCCAACGTATCCAATGATTCCACACATGAAATACAGTCTCCACAAAGGTGGCAGATGGAAAGAGGTGAGAGACGAGAGCTGGATTTGTTGGCCGAGGGCCAAATTCCTCGTAACCCGGAGCAGCGTTCCCAGGAACAGGAAAACCGACAACGACTTCTTTTCGATTGTTCAGTTTCTCGAGTCTTGTCTCTCGACTTTCATCACGCGGTAGGTATACCTGGAGCTTCGAAAAGCTCCAACTCCAATTGACAACTTCCACGTCAGCTTCTTGGAACTTTCATTCGAAGATTGGCCTTGGTCGAATCTGCTTAGGGTAGATGTTACAATATTCCTACTATGTTTCTGTAGCTCATAAATCGGGCCATTGGGAGAATTCCGAACGACATTCCTGCTGTTTTGGTTGCAAGACACTAAGGAGTCAATGCCCCATAAAGGTCTTCTGTTATGAAAATAGCCATTATCAGCGATACTCACAACCGCTACGATTCGGTCGAACGGGCGGTGAAACTAATCGATTATTTTAACGTCGAATTGACGATCCACTGTGGTGACATCGAGGACGCTGACACGGTCTGGCTTTTTCAGCCGAATACTCACTTCGTCTTCGGCAATTGCGACATAGAAAAAACTAGCTTGCGGCAGGCCATCCACGGAATCGGCGCGACGTTGCACGAACCTTACGGGTCGCTCGAATTGGGCGAGACGAAGATTGCGTTCCTACACGGTCACGTTCAAGAAGATCTCGACGATCTGGAATGGATGGATCACTACGACTACATCTTTCATGGGCATACTCACGTTGCAGGCGAGCGTCAACGAGGGAAGACGCGCATCATCAACCCCGGTGCCCTCCACCGTGTTTCGACAAAGACCTTTGCCATTTTGAATTTGCCGACCGGCGAACTCGAATCCTACGAAGTCAAATAACTCAGGTTTTTGAGTCGCTTTCGCGATGAACAACTGACCAAGGAACAAGGCCTGCCGTCATGTCGACTGCCGTCAACACCCCACCTCGGCGACCGTTCTATGTTTTCACCTTTTTGATCTCTTTGGTGATTGTTTTCGGTTGTCTAGCTGCATTTCTTTTCGCTGTCCGGATGGAATCGACTGTTGCAGGCAAAGGAATCATTCGTTCTCGCCAAGAAACGACCTTGCGTGGGCGAGTTTCTGGCGTCGTGGAATTGGGTTGGTATGAAGGTAGCAGCGAGTTAAGTCGAAAAACCAAACTGGAGTACCGCGTCGACGAAGCAGGTAACGGGCTCGCCTTGTTCAGGAATGGAAAGACGTTGGGTGTCAAGAATAACGAATTGGAAGGCTCAGGTGTTTTGCCAACAGGCCGGTCATTCCATGCATTGAAGGCTGGAGATTTCGTTTGGCCTCGACAAGTCGTGGCAGCTATTGGCGTGAGAAGGCAAGAGGTGTTGGTAGCTCCGAAGACGCACGACCTTTGGCTCGTCCAACAGGTTCACGCCGAACATTTGTCGGCATTGAAAGCAGGCGATAAAATCATGACCTTGGTCCCGGTCGATCCCGATACTCGGGAGCCGATTGAGCTCATAGCTGACGTTCGTGTAAAGGAATCGGAATTGGCTGATGTCGTCAAGGGACAAACTGTCCGAATTTACAGCAATATGTACAATTCGCGATTACACGGAAAGGCAGACGGTGAAGTGATTTGGCTCGATCCCTGGGTTTCCGAAGGGAATCAGGAAGGCCGAGAAGTCCGTGTTCATATTGATATCAAAGAAAGTCCATTTCCGTTGCGGTTAGGCTCGGGAATGACGGCCAAAATTGTGGTCGGGCGAAAACCAGTGTATCGAATTATCTTGGAGCATTAAGAAGTTGAATTTTTGACTCTTGGTAAGCCAAGGGCGTTTGATCGAGAAATTGATGTCTTTGTAGAGTTCCGTCCCAAAGCGGTAACGAGTACATTTTTCTTCGAAATTGTCGCTACCGCTTTGGGTTTGTCTCAGAAACATTCGTCCATACAGATTCATTATCATTCGACACGAAGACTCTGAGCGATACCACAAAGAAGCAGAACATTTAACTTGCCATACCGTTGGCCATGAGTGCTTCACGCAGTTTTCCGAGAGCTGTGGATTGAACTTGTCGAACGCGTTCTTTGGAGAGCCCGAGGTCTTCACCTACTTGAGCGAGCGTTTTTGATTCGGAGTTTTCGGCGAGGCTATATCGGCAAGCCAAAATGTACTTTTCTCGATCGGAGAGCAATGGGTGATCTTTTTCAAAGAATTGACTGATTCGTTCATCCATCGGTCCGGGTTCAGCGTCGTTGAATCGATCTCGCAAATCGTTGTCTGACAAGGTTTCGATCGCGAGTGAGCGGGACAGCCAATCTGTGGCGTACTGCTGCGTCAATCGACTCAAGGCCCGCATCAAGCATGTGAACGCGTAGGTGCTGAATCGGATGCCCATCCAGGGATTATACGCTGCAACGGCTCGGATGAGTACAATATGTCCTTCGCCGATCATGTCGTCAACGCGATAAGCGAAAGCCATTCGCTTACGAACCGCACGATAGACCAGTTTTTGATTCCCCAAAACAATCAAGTCGCGTAGTTCGACGTATTTCTGTCGCCACTTCTTGGCTTCCCGCTCGGTCTTGGCCCGGTGCGATCGGAATGCTGCGTAGTGCATCCGGGCGGCACAATCCCGAGTTACCTCGTCTGGCATGTACGACTGGGTGTAAAGTGATTCTTGGTTGAGCACGTCGTCGGGGTTGAACTCTTTAGCTGCCGATGGCGAATTGAATGACTCGTGACAAACGTAAGTCATGTGCTCGGTTTTGACCGTGGTCGTTGGTTTGTGTTCGGACTTTTGTTCTTTCTTTGACGAGTTGGTTGTTGCAGTCTTGGTTTTGGTCGCGACCTTAGTTGTGTTGGCCTTCTTTTGAACACCTTTGTTTGTTGCGGTAGCAGTGATTGGCACAACAGACTCCTTGTTTTGCGAAATTATTGTGTGCGATGCTCAATGGTGTTGGGCCACACAAGTTGTTCGAAATCGTTTAATGATCGGATTCAGAAAAAAACGTTCTTGCCAAATCTAAAAACGATCAATTCGTTCATAATTCAGTTTAGAATTATTCTGAATAGAGTCAACCAGAAATTTCTATTCTTGGGGTAGAAAATTCCAAATAGTGCGGCTTTCTGCTTGCCTAACCGAGGAGAATCGGTTCCGTTAACACAATTTTTCAAGTGATAATCCATCCGAACGGTTTGAGAATCGATCATTTGGAATGGACGTTTTGATTGTTTGTGATATTATTGTATAGGTAACAGAAGAAGAAAACGTTCACAGCAATGGTTCATTCATGAACGAAGATTTGCAATATTTGACGACTACCCAAGCTGCCGAAATACTCGGAGTGAGTGTCGCTACGATCAAACGGTGGGTCGACAGCGACATCCTTCCGGGCCACAAGACGCCGGGAAAGCATCGCCGTATCTTGCGTCAGGATGTAATGCGTCTGGCCGGACAAAAAGATTTTCCGAGGTTGAATTTAGAAACGTTGAGTGGACCGATCCCCACCGATTCTCCAAGTACCCTGGAAGACATTTCCGAAGAGTTCTACGCGGGGTTGCTCGGGAACGACATCAAGAGAGCACGCGTAGCCATTCATGGCAGCTACCAACAGGGAATCAGCTTGACCGTCCTTGGTGACGATGTCATTAGTCCTGTCATGACAATGATCGGACACGATTGGGCAACGGGAAAGATCGACGTTTACCAAGAACACCGAGCGACAAGAATTTGCGAGTCGGTGTTGTTCGAATTGAAGGCGAAATTGGAAGGAACGGCTTCGGTGGAGCGTCCTGTTGCTCTTGGGGGGTCGCCCGAAAACGATCCTACCGTCATCCCCAGTTTGCTCGTACAGATGGTGTTGATGGACAACGGTTGGGATGCCGTCAACTTGGGAGCACATACGCCCCTGGCGTCCTTTCGCCGAGCACTCGAGGAAGTGAAACCACAGCTCTTGTGGTTATCAATCACACACCAAGTGACCAACCCCAAGTCCTTTCTCAAGGAGTATGCCGAACTGGCGTCCGTCGCAGAAAAACAAGGAGCGGCTATCGCGCTGGGTGGGCGTGCCCTCAGTCCCGAGTTGCGCAACAAAATGTGGTACACGACCTTTGGCGATGGTGTGACCCAACTCGCCAATTTCGCCAAACAACTTCATCGACGTCCAGAATTGCCCAAACCGGGACGACCTGCCGCCAACAACAAAGAAGCGTAGAGTTTGGTTAGACGAACGGACAAGTAACGCTCCACCGATCTACGCTCTTGGCTTAAGACACATCCCACACAAATAGACCCTTTCATTTGCTACATTGAGAACTCCATCGATCTGTGCCTTTCCTAGGAGTCCTCGTTGTGTCAACAATTACTTATCTCAAAGGCGACGCCACGTGTCCGCAAACCAAAGGCGTCCAAATCATTTGCCACATTTGCAATGACCTCGGTGGTTGGGGAAAAGGCTTTGTGGTGGCCATCTCGAAACGGTGGGAAGCGCCCGAAAAGGAATATCGTGCGTGGTACGCTGCCAGAAACGAAAATGATTTCGCTCTTGGGGCCGTCCAATTTGTGCAAGTCGAAGAGCACCTTTGGGTTGCCAACATGATTGGGCAACGAGGTATCAAGACCGGTAGTTCCGGTCCTCCGATTCGATACGAAGCCGTATCCCAATGTCTCGGAAAAGTTGCGGAGAAGGCCGAAGAACTCGGAGCGTCGATTCACATGCCGCGAATTGGATGCGGTCTCGCAGGGGGGGAGTGGTCGCGGGTCGAACCGATCATCGAGGAACAGCTTTGTCAAAAAGGCCTGTCCGTCACCGTTTATGACTACGAATGAACCTCGACGTAATGTATCCTCGACAGGCAAACACGTGGTGTATTGGTAACTCTAAACGATCGCAACTGGTTGGGCTTTCAGCGGATACTCCTTTTTATTTTGGAATTTGTTTTGTTCGGAAGTAGTGTCAGGTACGCTCCGTCGTGCCGTACGCCCTAGGTTTCTCGATATCCGGACCGAAGCGCAGTCCCAAGCAACCCGGGCGCACACCCAGAGCATGGCTGTCACTTTTGCCAAAATTCAGAGGAGCAACCATATCGACCTCTCCGGTTTTCTGTCAACTGACTCAACTCAAATCGCCGATTACATCTATAACGAATGTGCAGCTTGTTCAGGTTATGTAGGATTTAAGAAATCTCGGGGATTTCGTTCTGGAGCATTCACTCTTGGAGAAACCAGATGAATCCCTGCCGGACTTTGTGGGAAGTTCGAAGTGTCTTCTCGGACGGGTATTCTTGCAGATTTTGGAGTGTTGGAGCCTAGTCCAAGGTTCCAGAACGGCACTACGGTGCCAGGGCTCAAAGCTCCTTCCATAATCCACAGGCCCCTTTCGAGCGAGTGGGATGGCTCGCAATCAAGAGACTTCGAATGAGCGAAAATAATCACAGACATCTAAGTGGGGAGTGATTCCCGATGAGAAAATGGACCTTTCTGTTGTTGGCCGGAGCTTTCCTGATCGGTTCGGTAGGGAGCGCTCCTGCTCAGCAGGTGCCACCACCAGAGGACGACACGACTTCGTTCCCTCGCGACCCGAATTCGTACACACGTGGGGGATTATTTGCCCGGGGTCGTGGGTCTCGAAAGACCATTCAAAGGGCTACTTGGCGTTCCTCGTCTGCACGGCCAGCTCCGGTCGTTGTGGGCGTGAGCGGTGCGGCCAGGGCTCGAGCTCTTCCGCGGACGAATGTTGGCATGGCCAAGCCTCGGATTTCTTCGTCCACGATCGGATGCCCCGATGGCGGTTGTGGTGGGGGTTGCGATAGCGTTTGTATCGAGGACAGCTGGACCGAATGGATGGGCAGTTGCGGTTCGTGCAACCACCCGTGTTTCTCTTTGTATGCCGATTATCTGTACATGACGACGCGAAACGTCGATGTCCCGCTGGGTGTCCCGTTCAATGGCGCCACGTTAGCTGCGGCCCCTGTCGGCACGGTCGCCGTCGCGGATCCCCATTACACTTCCGGTTTCCGGGTTGGTGGGAGCTACTTCCTTACGGGAACGACCGCCATCGAAGCCAATTTCGCCTGGCTGGACAGCAACACCAGCGCCCAGTTTGACGCCCCAAATGGAACTTCCTTCCGATCATTCATCTTTCACCCAACGACTCCACTAATCACCAGTGATGCAGAGCACATCACGAGCCGCTACGACATCGATTTCCGATTCGCCGACGTCGCCTACAAAGGCGTCCTCTGGAAAAACTGCAATGGCTACCTTGGCTATCTCGCAGGCGTGCGTTACGCCCACATCAACCAAGATTTGTTCGCCAGGTATGAAGTCTTGGGAGATCGATTCGTGGAGACCCAGATCAATTTTGACGGGATTGGTCCCCGAATTGGACTCGACGGAGAATATCGTACCTGCTGTGGGGTGTTCGGATATGCCCGAGGTGTGCTGAATGTCCTCGCTGGACACTGGGGTGGATCGTATCGACAAGAGGACGTCAACGCCGGAACAGAAGCCATGGTCGATTATGGCGACGACCGCATCGTCTTGAACCCGGAACTTGAGATCGGCGTTGGCTGGACTGGTTGTCAGGGCCGCCTTCGAGTCTCCGGCGGTTATTACATCTCGGCGTTTTATAACAGCATGACTACACCCGGCCTGATCCTGGCTACGCAATCCGACAACTACAGCACTGTCGGTGACAACAACCGAGATACGTTAGTCTTCGATGGTCTGGTCGCTCGCATCGAAGTCCGATACTAAATCGTGAATCGCTTGTATTGGGTACAGATTTCTCGTGTTCAAAGTCCCTCTCCTTGCTTGCGGGGAGAGGCCAGATCTGAGGGCAGCAGGAAACACTTAGGACTGAGGAGGGGTTCTCAGCTTAGGGGTTCGGCGACTGCGAACTGTACCCAACAAGAATATGAACCGCTCTAAACTGCGGGTAACATCCCCACCTGCTATTGAGACCTGCCCGGCTAATGAACCAAGGTAGCAAGCACACTCTGTGCGCCGTCCGCCTGCCTTGGTCGAAAAAATGATTGTCCGTTTCGTTGAGTACACGCGGCTCGCGTGTACTTTCTCTGTGGACTGAGTTTGCTGGGTACACTCAGCTCGCATGTACCTACGACAAACACAAAAAAACCGAACATCAATTCAATTCCGCGTTACCCGTGTGCCGTCCGCCTCTCTGGTTCAGAAGCAGCAGCCACTCGGATTGTCGAATAAAACAAGTGTAGTATTTTGTATTTTCAGCCTCGCAGGAGCGATAGATCCTAGCGTGGGTGTCAGCTCACCGAACAAGGTGATTGCTCTCCTTCACACATTCTTCAGCACCACGTCTACGACCCAACAACCACTTCTGTGCTTTTCGGATCGTCGACAGCGATCGAGCATTTCCCAATCTTGGCAACCAGCTTCTTCAAGAGCATCGGCCAGGACGGGAAGTTCATCCCATCGCCTCTCTTCGCGAATCGTCTTGGCGATCTTGACCACAGCACCGTCGTTCGATGATAACCAACTCACTTCGAATGGGTACTCGGCGGACCAATTCCTCAACAGTTCCCTCCTTCTTTGTTGGAACTCGTTGGCTTCATCACGCAAATTCAGCGCACGCTCGAAATCTTGATCCACAACGGCTTGTTCTTTTTCCAGATGCCGTTGACGAATTTGCTCCTCCAGTTCTTCGAGGGCTTGTGTGACTGCCGAAGGAAAATCCCGTTTGGGACAAGCCGCTGTGCTGTCTCCGTCCTGAACTGGATAAGGATAGGCACTCGGTGACGAAAGCAAGGAGAGACCTGACATAAAGTTCACGCATTCGTTCCAGACGTCTACGAGTGTGAGCCCCAAGTTCCTGAAAACTTGACCTGCGATTCCGTCTTGTTCCAGGAGAAGTCCGAGCGAAAGATGTTCTGTGCCCACCACCTCGTGGTTCATGTTGCGGGCTTCTTTGACGGAGTATTCAATGACCCTCTTGGCCCGAGGAGTTTGGGGCAACTGCCCTGTCGTGACCATCTCCGGACCTCCCAAGGCCGCCATGTCGGGTTCAACTTGGACGATGTTCTCGACCTCCTGACGGACCTGTTGCAAATCTATCCCCAGGTTGTTCAATAGAACGGCTGCAACCCCAACTTCCTCTCGGATAAGCCCGAGTAAGATGTGCTCGGTTCCGAGATACTTGTGATTCAATTGCTGGGTTTCTTTTTCCGCGAGTTGCAGTACTTTGCAAGCGCGGGGCGTAAAGTTCTCGAACATGGTTGATGGTCCTCCGTGTGGATGGCTCTCCTCAAGTTTACAACAACAGCAACCATGAACAAAGGCTCCCAGAGTCATCGACTTTGCCGATGACTCTGGGAGCCTTCCATTTCGAAACCGTGTCCGAGTTGATCATTCCAACTCTTACAGCTCCCACCCTCGCCGATACTCACGTCGAATGAATCGAGCGACTTTCGGGCAATCAGGAGACGTCAACGTTTCGGTGTCCCAGCGGAACGGAACGCCAATTCGCATGGCAACGTTCCCGAGCAGGGCCGTTTCGGTCAGCTGCGAAGCATACGTGACGAAGTTCGAGAATGGTCGGCGGTTGGAACGAATTCCGTCGAGCCATTCGCGGTGATGCCCTCTGGTAGCGCGAGGCAATTTTTGCTCGGGGCGCTGATAGTTACGGAACTGTTCGAGGGGCAGGAGGCGGTGGTTGCTGCCGTAATCCGACGGAGAGTACATGGTGCCGTTGGTGCCGATCATCAGGCAACCGCTTCCGCTGGGTCGTTGTCCCTGGAACAACTCGCGTGGCGGCTTGCTGCGTTCGTACCATTTCATGACGACAGGAGGCATGTCGCCTCGAGCTGGAAATTCATACGTAACGAGAGCACCCATCGGAGCAGTCTCGTTATTGTTGAAGTTATAAACTTCCGCCGAGACTCGTGTCGGAGCTTCGAGTTTGAGGGCCATGAACGCCAGGTTCATGGTGTGACAAGCCATGTCGCCAATCGCACCGGTTCCGAAGTCCCACCAGCCACGCCATTTGAACGGAACGTAGCCGCTGTTATAAGGCCGCAGGGGTGCCGGTCCCAACCAGAGATCCCAGTCGAGGTGGTTGGGAACTTGCTGCTCTGGCAGTCGTCCGACGCCTTGGGGCCAGATCGGTCGGTTCGTCCAAACGTGGACTTCACGCACTGGACCGATGGCACCCGATTGAATGACTTCGACGCCTTCGCGAAGGCCGTTGGTCGCAGTCCCCTGGTTGCCCATTTGGGTGATGAGGTTCATGCGGTCGGCGACCAAACGCATCTGCCGAGCTTCCCAGACGCTGTGCGTCAGCGGCTTTTCGCAGTAGACGTGCTTGCCCAGCTTCATGGCGGCAATGGAAATGGGCGCATGTGTATGGTCCGGCGTGCTGACGGCGACCGCGTCGATGGTGCGGACTTCGTCGAGCATTTGGCGGAAGTCCTTGAACTTCGGCACGTTTGGGAACCGTCGATAAGCTCCGGCCGCTCGTTGGTCATCGACGTCGCAAAGGGCCACGATGTTCTCCGATCCGGCGATCGAATTGAGGTTGCCGCCACCACGACCACCGCAGCCGACGATGGCCACGTTGATCTTGTCGTTGGCCGCGAGAGGCTTCGCGAGGGAAGGAAACTCGCTTCCGGCAACCCACAGACCGGCACCAATTCCGGCACTGGCTTTGAGGAAGTCACGTCGTGTGTTTCGTTGAGTCATATTGTGTGTTCTCCTTGAGGTAGAGTGGAAGGCGAGGTCTGGAGAATCTCCGCCTCGCTCCTCAATTTCGTTCCAGTCTAGTCGCCCGGCGTTTCGCCCGCAAAAGATTTCCTGGCGAGTCCAGGCAATTACGTAAGAACAAAACACGAGCTTAATGAGCCTCGGCCTTCGCTCGTTTTTCTAAGTGCTCGTCCAGCTTTAAGTGGGTGATGCCTTGACGCATCCATTCGGGGGCTGGGCGGCCTTTGAGGTGATGATCGAAGAACTCTCTCATCCTGACTGTGTAGTCTCGTCGGTTCTCCGGTTTCACCACGCCGTGATTTTCACCTTTGTATTGCAGCATAATGACTGGCTTTCGCAAACGTCGAAGCGTGTTGAAGTATTCGATTCCCTGATTCCAGTCCACTGCTCCATCTTTGTCGTTGTGCAACAATAACAGGGGCGTAGTTACTTTGTGGGCGTGGTACACTGGAGAATTACGCATGTAGGCATCTGGGATTTGCCAGTAGGGACCCGTGAAACGGCCTTGGCTACTCTCGAAGATAGGCTGGTTCGCAATCCCTCGATTCCAATAGATGGAACTGTACATGCTGATCAAGTTTGTCAGCGGTGCACCTGCGACCGCTGCCTTGAAAGCGTTCGATTGAGTAATCATGAAGGCCGTTTGGTAACCACCCCAAGAGTGACCATGAATACCGACGCGGTTCGGATCAATGACGCCTGTCGCAATGCCAGCCTTCAAGGCCGCCTTCAAACAATCGACCGAAGAGAGTCCTGGATCGTTGACTTTGTACACGATGTCAGGCATGAGTACAGCGTAGCCATTGCTGGTGTAGATCGAACGATTAAAACCTCGATAACTTGGCGTTTGGTACATATACGCAGTTCGAGACAGTTTTTCATACATGTAGAGAATGGTCGGGTACTTTTTTCCGTTTTGGTAATTGGCCGGCAGGAACAAGGCTCCTTGTAATTTGACACCGTCAGAGTTGGTATAAGTTACGAGTCGCACTCCCGATGACCAAAGAAACTTCTTCTGTTGGGGATTGGCATCGGTCAATTTTTTGGGATGTTGAAAATCCTTGTGGGTGAGAAACACATTCGCACAGTCCTGGTCACTCTGTCGTGTGTAAACAAAAACATCGGCTTTCTTCGCCTTTTGCAGACCACCAAAGATGGCCTTATCCCAGATCAGTCGGTTGGGTCCAGGTGCGCCACCACTCAAGCGGACGAAGCCTGATTCTTTGGTCCATTCGTTTTGTGCCGAGATGTAGACCGATTTCGACAAGTCGATCCCTTTCTCCTCCGCGTCTAATCGAAGCCGACGGCTATAACGAATCCCCTTCTCCTTGCCATCCACAGTCAAGTTCAACCCGGCATCGCCGTGCCGGTCAACTTTCCACATGTCCCAATTGTCATAGAGTAGTACCGAACCACCTCCTTTGGTCCAACCTATCGGCCGGATTGGGGGTTGGTTGATGTTATGGTCGTCTTCGGTATTGACGAAACTCGTCGGAACATCCTTGGTGATGTTATGAACATCTCCAGTCAGTATTTCATAGGTGTGATAATGACCTCTCTGGAAAAATAACAAGTGAGTTCCATCGGGAGACGGGCCGTTGTACCAGCGAGCTTTTTTGAGAGCCAACTTGCGTTTTCCACTTCTTACGTCAAGCACATAAATATCACTATATCGCTTGCCGTCCAAAGAGGCCATGAGTTTATATTGAGTATCATCCGTCCCAATGGCCCACTGCTCTTTCGGAGCCAACGACACACTCTTCAATGATTCGTCGGCCAAGCGGACAAACCGTTTCTTTTGCACATGATAGACGCATAGAAAACTACGTCGCTTATCTCGCGATGCGTCTTTTTGCTGCTGCGATTGCAATCGCTTATCTTTCCAATGCCAGATCACCAGTCCAGCTTTTTTTGGCTTGGCTAACGATTCTTTACTGGCCTTTTCTTTCGCACCAAGAGTCTTCTCTTTTCCCTTCGAATCCGTCGTTTTCGATTTGCTCTTTTGATTACGTCTTCGATTCCCTCGGCGAGCTGCACGTTTCTTGCGTTTGCGGTTGTTTCCTTTTTTGGCTTTCTTCGTCGTTCCGTCTTTCGTTTTGCCAGTTTCGCTTTTTTTGCCCTTCTCGCCTTGGTTGGCTTTCTGTTTTCCCGATTCCTTTCTGGTGGACTTTTCGGTGGACTTGGTTTTTTCGAGTTTGTGAATGCCGAAACTCAACATCGACAAATCTTCGGACCATCGAGGGGTCTGGTTGGAACTGACAGTCATCCCTTTGGGGAAGTTTTTGTGTTCCTTTGGATCAAACACGACCTTCGAGGGTGATCGGCCTGCAGCGAACGATCGAAAGGCCACTACGCTATAGAGCTTGTCCTTGAATTGTTTGTCTGCGACTCCTTTTAAGATCGTTAGGCCCGTGCCCTCTTTATTCCAAAGCAGACTCTTGTAATTCGCTTTGCCTCGTTCTACTGACCGGATCGACTGGGTCGGTACGTGGAATAATTGAATGCCATTTCCTGCGTGATCCTGAGCATCCACCACCATAGCCAACCATTCGCCAGATTTGTTGAACGCAAAAGAAGCGATGTTGCCAAAGTTCAGCTCTTGACCGGTGGCCAGTTCACGTAGGATCAGATTGGATCCAGTAGCTTTGTCTTTGCTCTTTGTGGTGGAAGCAGGGGAGTACTTGCGAAGCGCAATCCATTGGCCCTCTTCGCCGGAAAATTGAAATCCCGAGACCTTGTCTATCTCTGACTTCTTGCCAGTGGTCAATTCGATCAACATCAACTTTTTGTGCGGCGTTTTCTTAGCCTTGTTGAGCTTTTCCTTTTCTTTCGTCGTTGGGGATATGGGCACAGCATACCAATGGCCATCAGGCGAGAACTGGCCCGCAGACGAGGCCGAATCGCCAACAGGAATCGTGTGTGTCTTCTTGTTGCTTGTGTGGCGAAGTACGACGTTGCCGTTGCCTTTATTCGGAGCAATCAAAACAGCGACCCATTGGCCATCGCTCGATACAACGGTCGAACGAACGGACTTCCAGACAGCAATGTCCTTGAGTTGAATTGACCGTTGCTCAGTCTTCGTCGATTGTTCTGCAAAGGCCGAAAACGAGAACGGAACCAATAGGTACGCCACGAGAACTATCGCACGGACTATCAATCGTCTACCAAATCCAAATGTCACGGATGTATCTCCTCGTTGTCAATGAGACCGCTGTACCCAACTGTGATGCAACACAGTTGCTCAGACGATTGTCTTGAAACTAGGGAAACTGGGCAAGCATTTTCATCAGACCTAATTTTTGATCCCGAGGAGCGCACTGGAGTAAATGACATAATCCGTCTTTGGACAGACTCTCGCCTGATCGAGCCTGTCCCCAAGACCGCAGGATGGACAACGGTTCCAAAACTATCCGCACAGACTCACGATCTGGACCCGGTTCCATCAGAAACCGTAAGTTCGTGAGAGCGAGGCCGAGTCTGGCTCTCTCCGTCCTTCCGGAGAGGCCCATTCGAACGCCGGAGGTCTCAAGGTCCTTCTCTCCTCGGGCAGTCGGACGAACAAGTATCGCATTTGCTTTGGTACAGTAAGCCTCCCAGCAGTATCCGATCCAGCCTTTGGTGTGAGTCCACGGTCGGTTCTTACTCGAGGACAAAGGTGCGGAGGCCGATGCACCAGAGGTGGTTCCACGATCGGATGAAGATTTGTCCGTCCGAGATCGCTGGCGACGCATAACACTTCTCGCCAATGCCGTTGCGAGCCACGACCTCGAATTTCCGAGACGCCTTCACCACGTGGGTTGTTCCCCGGTCGTCGAGGAAATACAGCAATCCGTTGGCTTCGACCGGCGAGGATCTGTGGAATTTACCGAGTTTGTTGGCCCAGAGTCGTTTCCCGGTCTTGGCGTCGAAGCAGTGAGCCAGCCCAACGTCCGATACTAGGAAGAAATATTTTCCCCAGGCAATGGGCGACGGAACATAGGAGGCATCACGCTTACTCACTCGTTTCTCGTGCCAAACGACGTGCGAGTTGGTGACGTCACCTTCTCCGTCCGGCCGTATGGCGATGTTGTGGTACTGAGGGAATCCGGTCGTCACAAAGAACACGCCTTCCCCCCAGACCGGCGAAGCAACGTACTGTTCGGTCGGACCGTTGACGATCCAGTGGAGTTTGCCTGTGTCCGGGTCGTAGCTAGTAATGCACAGGCTCCCACTCAAGACAAGCTGCATCTTGCCCGACGCTTTCCGGATGAGCGGGGCACAATACGAACGAGTACGGTTCGGACGGTCGATACGCCAGTGTTCCTTTCCGGTCGCCTTGTCGAGAGCCACGATGTAGGCTCGGTATTTTCCAATCGCGTCCTGATCACAATTGACGATGACCTTGTCTTTGTAGAGCACCGGCGTGCTACAGAAGCCGTGTCGGGAAAAGAACGCTCCTGGACTCTTTTGCCAGATCTTCTTGCCGTCGAAGTCGTAACAGGCGACTTGTACCGTTGGCTCTTTTTTGTTGGTGATATCGAGGAACGTCACGAAAACATACTTCCCGTCGGTCGCTGGCGTCGAACTCGCGCGACTGTTCTGGCTGTGTTTCCTTTCGAGGGGAGATTCGACAACGACGCGTTGCCAGAGTTGCTTGCCGTTGTCGCGGTCGAAACAGATCAAGACGCGTTTGCCACTGTCTTCCAAACAACTCGTAACAAAGATGCGGCTCTCCCAAACAATCGGAGACGAGTGGCCAATCCCTGCAACCGGAACCTTCCACGTCACGTTCTTCTTGGCGTCCCAATGAATCGGCAAGTTCTTCTCGTTCGAAGTCCCGTCGCCTCGCGGACCTCGCCACGCGGGCCAGTTATCGGCACGAACGGACGCCCCTGCCACAAGTAAGGCCAGCAAACAAAGAAGGATTTGGTTCATGATGGGGTCTCATGTTGGTGGGATTAGAAAATCACAGGCTTGCCGAGTTTTCGACGAACAGTCGTGAACTGTCCTGCATGCATCAAAATATGGTTCGACATCAGAAGCAACAAATTTCCGAGTTTAGGAGCAAAACCAGCCATGTTTCCTTTGGTTGGTTGGTCGAGAGCCTCTTCGGTCAATCCATCGATGTAGGCAAGCGTGGCCTCGTGGACTTTGGTGTACAGTTCGACGTATTCCTTCACAGAGTGGAACTGCTTGGGATCATCCGACGTTGCGGCCTCTTTGCTGTGGTTGTCGCGGAAGCCCTCGGGAAGATCGGGATACGGTGTGTCCGGGTGTTGGCTGCGGACCATCGCGATCTCGGAAGTGATCAAGTGACCGAGTTGCCAGGCGATGTGGTTCGCGCCGGAGACGGGCCGTTCGAGGATTTCGACGTCGGTGAAGTCGGCCAAGTACATGCCAAGCATCGCATGGGTGGAATCCAGGGCGGCTTTGATGACAGCGATTCCGTTCATGGAGAACTCCGTGTTCCGAAGGACGGTTTGGAAGTATAATTGTGTTGCTGCGCCTTTATATACATGGCCCTGTGAGTTGGCCAAGGTCCGGCTTCGTTCTTCCAGGACGGGAGAAATGATCAGAGCGATAACTTTCTTGGTGTTGATTCGTTTTGAGGTTTTTGAACCGCGAAGCGATGACAAATGGTAGCCACGGACTGACGCCCGTGGAGAAGCCCATGACCACCCAACAACAACTCTATCAGGCGATTCTCGATAACCCCGACGATGATGCCCCCCGTTTGATCTTTGCCGACTGGCTCGAAGAGAACGGCGACACCGAACGTGCCACTTTCATACGCAAACAAATCGAAGTCGCCAACTGGTCGGTTGATCACCCCAAGCGAATGACGATGGGAGATCCAGGGTGGGATTTCGAAAAGTCGATCGCCGGTGGTGGGTACGAATTGGCAGAACAACGCAGTCCGGTGTGGGATCCGGAACTCCAAGACGTCGGCAGAACTCGAAGGTACAGGCGTGGCTTCGTGGAAGATGTCGAGTTCTCAACGTGCCAGAGTTTTCTTCGCGCGGCGAAAAGGATGTTTGAGAACGCACCTGTCCAAACTGTCGCCATTCGTCGTTCCTTTACCGGTTCCAAGGCGTGGAACCGGTGTCCCTATTTGGATCGATTACGACGATTGGCGTTGTTGGGCTGGGATGAGATCCGTTGGAAAGCTACCGTCTTTGCGGACGTGCTCAAGTCCGAATCGCTTTCAAACTTACGGGCATTGGACCTGATGAACCTCCCTGTCCTCGCCGATGCCATACCAAAGGTGCTTGCGGACGCCGGGCACCTCGACAAGTTGTCTTTGTTGTGGTTGGACGAGAGCATTATCGGTGACGCGGGACTGAAGCAGTTGGCCATAATACCCCACTTGGCTTCCGTGCGTGTGTTGGGTCTTCGGGGTTGTGACCTTTCCTGGAACGGAATCGAACACTTGGCCCAAAGCCAATATCTCCAGAACATAGAAGAACTTTACCTGGGTGTTGGAAACCGTTGGTACGACGAAAACTCGCTCGGAACTCGAGGAATTCGAGCCTTGGTCGAAGCGAGTTTTCCCAACCTCCGTGTGCTGAATTTAGAGTCCTGTGAGATCGGTGACGCAGGACTCCTGGTGCTTGCCAAATGGCCCGGTTTGGCAAGCGTTCGGTATCTCGACCTATCCTGGAACAACTATTCGGAGAAAGGTCTAATCGCTTTCACCGAATCGTCCTACCTCCAAGGTTTGCGACGCCTGAAGATCGGTTCCGAATTCTACATGGACGCGGTCGCTCAAGCCATCCTTCGGTCTCCCCATTTGAGTCAACTCCTGGAACTCAACGTCGATTCGGAGAACCTCAGCGAGTCGATGCTGAACGCCCTGCAAGAACGATTCGGAGACCGATTAGGTGAGCCAGACGATGGCTACTAAACTTCCTATCTCACCTGCATAGACCACCCAACAACAACTCTATCAAGCGATAACCCGGGTGACGTGTCTGGTTGATCTTGGCCGACAATGCCTTAGTATTTTGCGAAGTTACGTTGGCCCGATGTTATGCGAGATACCTCGAACGAGGCCTCCCGACTAGGCGTCCTGGAATCGCCGTAGCTTGGCAATTTGTTGGAGCTGGATCTATCGACGGTTTCGAGCCAGTTACGCTCTCTGGACTGGAGGCGCGACTCGGTTCCGGTTTTTCGCGATCCTCGCGAAGGTTTAGAAAGCCATTGGCCTCCCCCTGCGGATCCGGATAGGATAATCTATTAATACCACTTCCAAAAAAGAAACACCTCCGATTATTGCACCCCTATCGAAGAGGAGCCTCGAACAACACGCATGAACATTTGGCAGTTCACCTGGCTCAGTTGGCTCTATGTCGTGGCAGCTGGCGTATCGTTTTTTATGGCGTACCGTGGTTGGGTCATGCGTCCTGCACGTGGTGCGAGTTTCTTCTCTTTGTTCGCATTCTTCAGCGGCGTCTGGGCGATCGGGTATTTGTTCGGCTTCTTTAACAAGACCATGGCCTGGAAGGCGGTCATGCTCCGCGTCGAGTACGTTGGGATCGTTGGGGCAGTGAGCTTTTGGTTCTTGTTCGTTGTGTCCTACACATGGTCGAGTCGGTGGTTCAAGCCTGGGATCTTGGTGTTGTTGGGGTTGGTGCCGGCCATCACCTTGCTTCAAGTCTTTACGTTATCGCAGCACCCGTTTTTCTACACCGAGTATGGGTTGGCGACGGTCGAAGGGTTAGTCGTCGTCGAGAAGACCTACGGGGTCGGGTTCTATTTGTGGTTCGTGTGTGCCTACGTTTCTCTTTTGACGGGTGTTTTCGCGTTGGGAAGAGCCGTCATTACAATGCCCGAAGAGTTTCGAGGTCAGGCGGGATTGTTTGTAGCAGTCATGTTCGTTGTGTTGGTTCCCAATTTCCTCTACGTCAGTGGCAACAATCCATATCCACCTTATGACTTTACGTCACTTTCGTTTGCGGTCGCCGGTGTGCTCTTCCTGGCGGCCATGATCCGCTTCAAGTTCCTGAACATCGTTCCCGTTGCCCATAACTTGGTGCTCCAGAGCATCCCAACGGGGGTCATCATTTTTGACGCGGGGCAACGGGTCCTGGAAGTCAATCCGGCTGCTGTGAACATACTGGGGAGCGACCAACGGTCTCTGCTAGGACGCGACCTGTTTGAGGTGATTCCCAAGCCAGCAGTGCTTCCCGACCGTTGGGAAGGGCAAGCGGTTACAGCTGAGGTTCGGATCGGCGACGAACCTCGCGATTACGAACTTCATATCAACTCACTCCAGGGTTTTGTCGGCAAGTCCGAAGGTGGGATTCTGTTACTGCATGACATCACCCAACGCAAACAGTCTGAAGAAGCGCTTCGCAATGCCAAGGAGGCGGCTGAGGTGGCCAATCAAGCGAAATCGAGCTTTGTCGCGATGGTCAGCCACGAGATTCGCACTCCCATAAACGGAATTCTAGGGATGACCGACTTGACGTTGCAGACCGAGCTTTCCAGGAACCAAAGGGAAAACTTGGAGGCCGTTCAGTTCTCTGCGCAATCGTTGTTGAGTATCGTCAACGACGTATTGGACTTTGCCAAGATCGAGGCCGGTAAACTCGAGCTTTCGCTCGTTCCGATGCGTCTGAAGGCTTTGGGAACAAAGCTGGAGAGGATGTTCGACCACCAAGCACGCCGTCGAGGAGTGGACTTCCGATGTGAAGTCTCGGCGGATCTTCCCAACGAACTCGTTGGTCCTGAAGACCGATTCCAACAAGTCATGATCAATCTCATAAGCAACGCCATCAAATTCACGAACGAAGGCGAAGTAGGGGTTCGTATGGAACAAGGCGATGTGTCGCCCGAGCAGGTCGAAGTGTGTGTGTCGGTGAGTGACACAGGGGTGGGCATTCCCGGAGATAAACAACCACTCATCTTCGAACCGTTTGTTCAGGGCGATGGCGCTGTGAATCGCCAACACACCGGAACAGGCCTTGGCCTCTCGATCACCAAACGTCTTGTCGAACTGATGGGTGGAACCATTTGGTTCGATAGCGAGGTCGGGCGAGGCACGACTTTCTTCGTCCAAGTTTGGTTCGGTCGCGTCCATTCTAAAGAGTTAGAACGAGTTGACCAGGAGAGTCCTTCCCTGTCGGAAGAGCCGAACGCCGAGTTGGACCTCGCCAAAACCATCGAAAAACGACCGTTGCGAATCCTCGTCGCAGAAGACAACCTGATCAACCAAAAAGTGATGGTGGGCTACCTCACCGAATGGGAGCACAAGCCGACCGTGGTTTCGAATGGCTTGGAGGTCCTCGAGTGTCTCGAACAGAACCAGTTTGACTTGATCCTCATGGACGTGCAAATGCCTCGCATGGATGGACTCACAGCGACAAGTCGTATTCGCGAGCAAGAACGAGCTACCGGAAAACACATTCCGATTTTGGCGGTGACAGCTCAGGCGATGCAGGGAGACATGGAACAGTGTCTGCAGGCTGGTTGCGATGGCTACATCGCCAAGCCCATCAGTCCACCGGACCTGATGGATAGGTTACGTGTGTTTGGAGCAGCCAGTGAGCCATCCGAAGTCAGACCGACGTTCCGGTTTCGACCCCCCGCGACTTACGCACAATTCGATGCGGACGAGGTCATTGCTTTCTACAACGGGACCGAGGACCTCGTGCGGGAGTTGGTGGAATTGTTTCTCCAGGAGGGGCCGAAACTTCTGTCCCGAGTCGAAAGAGCTGTTTCCGACGCCGATCCAGAGAAACTCGTTCGAAGCGCTCACGCCCTCAAGGGCAGTGCAGCTGCCTTGTTGGCCTTGAACATCCAAAAAGCGGCTGAGGAACTCGAACGAATTGGCAAGCGCCGGGAGTTGGATCGCATCTTTCCCGCTTGGCAACGACTGCGCGATGTTACTCATGATTCGTTGCGGGAGATGGAAACGTACCTGGAGAGACGACCTCAACAGGAAGCGAGGTGAACGTGGACACCGGGGAACAACTCTTCCGAGCTATCACGGAACGACCCGACGACGACACGCCTCGTCTGATTTATGCCGACTGGCTCGAAGAAAACCGAGACGCCGACCGAGCACATCGTATCCGAGACCAGATCGCTCTGGCCAATGCTTCTTACGACGATCTGGCTCGCTCGACTCGCGATTATTGGGAATGGCTCGCGTTCGTCGACAACGCCTACCCGCCTCAGCCCATCGACGGATTGCCGCTTCAAGAACCTGTGCGCTTTTGGAGAGGGTTTCCGGCTCGGTTCACGTGCGCCGGAATGACCGAATTTCGCAAGTTCGATAAGGAAATGTTCGGCGTTGCACCGTCGGTGTATCTTGAGTTTCCCTTTCCGACTAACCCTGGAGAGAAGTGGAGTCAATGCGAATATCTTGGCCGCATTCGAGGCTTCTACATCGGAGACACCGAAACGTCTCAGTGGCCCTATTCCGTAGCCTACGACCTTCTTTCGGCCCGGAAACTCCACAACTTGCAGCTTTTGTCCGTTTCCCGGAGCACCAACTACGCCATGGATTGGTCGGAGTTAATCCTCGAGTTGCGACATTTAGACAAGTTAGAGGTGCTCCGGTTGCAAGAATGCGAACTCGATACACAAAGCGCCAATCACCTTGCGAACTTGACTCACCGCAGCAATCTCAGAGTTTTGTCACTTGGCGGCAACCAACTCATGGACTGCGATCTTGCGATGTTGGCGACGAATCCAGGGTTTCGAAACCTCACCGAGCTACATCTTGGGCATCAACACACTCACGGCCCCTTTAACGTCGTTGGACTCGATGGCCTCCGAG
The DNA here is from genome assembly GCA_964423615.1 of uncultured Alcaligenaceae bacterium. Classification (GTDB taxonomy): domain Bacteria; phylum Planctomycetota; class Planctomycetia; order Gemmatales; family Gemmataceae; genus CAYRFQ01. The sequence continues at coordinate 40,863 of CAYRFQ010000050.1, forward strand.
CTATTCTTACGTCGGAGTACTTGCGAAACCTCCGGGTCCTGGACTTGAGCGATACGGCCTTGTCCGAAGAGGCGATTGAAATCCTGGCGGAATCTCCGTCACTCGAATCATTGCGGTATCTCAATCTGTCCACGAACGCCGTGTCAGCCCGAAGCATCGAGGCTCTAGCGAGTTCCCCTCATTCGAAGAACTTGCGTCGTCTGAACTTGGAAGGGAACGACATCGGTGACTTGGCCGTCAAGGCGTTGTTGGATTCACCGAGGTTCGAAGAGTTGGTCGAATTGAATCTGACTCTCGAGTGGTTGAATCCAAAAACCATGGCGGCAGTCAACGAGCGGTTTGGTTTGAAGTGACGATGTGTTGAAGTGTTCATAATCTATAACTTATTACGGCCGAATTGTTTTTCGTAGATAGGTATGAAAACGCGTCCATGCCCTGTCAAACCCTATTGACGAAGAACATGTGGCATCACCCTCAGTGGTCGTAGAGAACAATCAACATCATCGGGCCATGTAATGGATGCGACACTCTTCGAAGAAGACCAACCTTGGTTGACAACGTTGCCAGAGATGAACCCCTGGACGGTGGGATGCGACAAGCTATTGAATGGACTTCGCGAGGTGATCGCTGAGTTATCCGCGGATCTGCTTTTTCGCCAACTGGAGACAACGGAACATCTTCACTACGGACGCCCTCTCTGGTGTTGTTGGAAGTTTCATTGGAACGAGGCCATCCAGGCTTCCGAGAACCTACGGATCGATGGTTTCGAGGGGTGGCGAAATCTTCGTGACTTCCGAAGTTTCGACGGAGCCAGACGGTACTCTCAAAACATTCTTGCGGACGTGTTTCTCGGTGCGGCTGTCCTTCAGGGAGAGAAGAACGCTCTCGATCGATTCTCCGAGCGATTTCGAGGCTGGGTGAACGATCGCGCGAGTCAATTGTTGCGTCAACCAGACCTGGAAGACGTTTGGGTTCAGTTCTTCCATGGTCATCTCGAACCCACTAAGGCGAACGGACGACTGGCAGTTTACCACGGAACTGGTGGTTTGCAGAGTTGGGTCAGAACGACAGCCGGTCGGTTTCTCCTGGATTGGAGGCGTCGCGAAACTAGCAAAGCCGACTCGGTGGAACAGCAACAACTCGAAAGCATGCCTGGTCCAGAATCGTCACCCGTTGACCTGGTCGACGCCGCCGAATTGCTCAACCACTGCATGGAAAAACTTGGCGAAAAAGAACAACAAGGATTACGACTGCTAAGCGAAGAAGTGTTGAACAATGCTCAGATCGCCGCAGACTTGCAAATGAGTCCGGGAAATTGGTCTCGGACACGAGAACGTGCATTCGCCCAGTTGAGACGATGTATGGAGGCATCGGGACACGAGGTTTGAAGAGTCGAAAAACCATCGGAAAAAAATCGAGTTCTCGCGCAAGATCAAAATGACAAGGTTCGTCATCGTTTGCAACGGCCAATTTGCGGAAAGGGACATCGCGATGGTTGGAACTTCGTTCTGGGAATGTCTTGAAATTGGTGTCGGCGTTGTGGTTTGGTCGTAGCAAGCGTCTGAAAACAAAAGCATGTTCTCAGGCTATTTGTTGGAAGAGTCAACGTAGTCCAACCGACCGCGCCCTACTCCTGTCCGTTCAACTCATCGTGCCTTACGGCGGAGACACTCATGGCCATGACGGAAGAAAAACTCCTGGCCCTTATCCGGAAAAGTGGTCAACGACAACCGATCCCAGACGAACCACACGTCGCTCAAGATGCGTCTTTGCTGGCAAGTTGGGCCGATGGCCATGCTGGGCAGCAGACGTTGCAGCGCATCTTCTCTCACTTGGCTCGATGTTATCAGTGTCGTCAGGAATTGAAGGAACTGATCGCTATTGGTGCGTTGGAATTGTGCCAAGGCCAAGCCGATGTGACTTTTGTTGCAATCTGGAGACGAGTCACGACGTTCTCGGTTGTTCTGGCACTGGCGGCTTCCATCTTTTTGTTGGTGTGGATTTGGCCGCCGTTACCGGAACTTGGCCCCGTGGACCGCCTACAGAGCTTGGTCGAAAGTCAACAGTACGCCCAGGCCCTCGACTATGCGGACCAACTGCCAGAGGACCTTGATCCCAAAAGCCAAAAGCGAGTGGTCCGGCTCCTCGAAAAGAGTGGCTATCAGCTCGCGAAGAAGCAATTGGCCCAGAAACACTTCGACAAAGTCAGTCCGCTTCTGAAAGACCTCGCCAGGCAAGGTATCGATTCGGGACGTTTGAGCAACCTTCGACTGCAGTCCGAAGACGGCGTTCCGACAGAAATGACTCTGGCCTCCGTGGCACCCCTAACAGAATTTGGGTACGAAGTTGATGGGTTTGCCCCTGCCATGGGATTGCCGATGCTAGGCGCTAAGGCCAAGAAACAACGTGACCGATGGGAAAAGGCAGTCCAAGAACACCCGGATTCGGTTCGCCTTCGATTGAATCTCGGCTACGTCCTTCTGAAGAATTGGAACGAAAGCGACTTGGCTGGCGACCAGTTTGGCAAAGTCCTCGAACTGGACCAAGAGAACACGACTGCACACCTAGGCTTGGGGATCGTCGCCTTTCAGAAAAAACAATACGAGAAGGCCAAGGCCGAGTTCGTTGCGGCCTTGAAGTCCGAGCCAAACAACCCTGCCCTGCATTTAAACCTCGCAATGACCCTTGAACAACTTGGCCAACAGCAGGCGGCACGAGACAGCTGGCACCGGTTCCTTAGTTTATCTGATGACGAACGGTTGAGCGCGCAAGTGCGAGATCATCTGAAGGCGTTGGACTGATTATCCATTACGCCCACTTTCGAGGCCCATGACTCGTTCCGAAGGAGACAACAATGAACGTCCGTAGTTGCATGAAGGGTTGGGCTCGCTTCTCGCTGCCGCTTTGGTTGTTGGTTTTCGGACCAAAGGCTTGGGCTGACGGAGATCCGCGAGCGTTGGTCGTCAAGCTGATCCATCCGAGCCCGAGTTTTCAAGTGCGAGTGGATGTGAACCATGCTTCCAGAATGTACCGGCGTGGCGACACCCTTACGGTCACGGTCAAATCCGAGAAAGCCGGACACCTGTACCTGTTCTACTGTGACGCTGCCAAAAACGTTAGTTGTCTCTTCCCGAATGAATTCCAAAAAGACAACCGTGTTCCCGCGGGCAAACTCATAACTGTGCCGGACACGAATGCGAATTTCACCCTCGACGTCACTCCACCGTTCGGAAAGGAAGTTTTGTCGGCTGTGGTGACCCAAAGGCCCCTTTCGGCTCCGGGGTTGAAAGAGGCCACGAAGAACGTCGTCACGCAGATCGCGCCTTGTAACTTCAAGGGAATATACTCCAAAGCTCTCGAACGCAAGACGGGTGTGGCCGAACATCACGTGGAAATCTTCACCCACGACCCAACGAACGTCCCCAAAGCTGTAAAAGACTTTGACCGGGGACTTCGCCGGCGCATCGGTCTTTGCATTGGAATCGACAGATACAAAGATCGGAGGATCCCCGCGTTGAGTGTCGCCGCCAATAACGCTCGAGAAATGGCCACCGTGTTGAAAAAGCGTTGTGGATTCGACCGTGTTCAAGTGCTCACCAACGAACAAGCGACTCTCTCGAAGATTAAACAAGCTATCCTTGACCAACTTGTAAAGGAGACACGGGTTGAGGATACGGTGCTAGTCTATTGGAGCGGTCACGGAAATCATTGCGACGACGACGACAAAGACGAAACCGACGGAACCGACGAATACCTTATCCCGCACGATGGTGTCTTTGCCCTGGAGCAACTTCGCCAGACGATGTTGATCGACGATATGTTCGGGCGTTGGCTTCAGGCCCTTGATGGTCGAAAAATCATCCTCATTTTGGACGCCTGCAACAGTGGCGGCCAGATCAAAGGAGCGAGGTCGTTACCGACTGATTTTTTCGATAGCGAGATCAGTCGTGCGCGGGACATTGGCCAGCGTCAAACCGTTGTGCTGGCTTCGTCTCGTCCGGCTGAGCGATCGCTCCAGTTGCCGCGCAGAGAGAAAAAGGCTCTCAGTGTGATGACATACTTCTTGCTCCAGAAACTCGCCACTGGCAAGGAGGCTTTGACGACCAAGGATGTATTTCAACACCTCCGTCGCGAAGTTCCCAACTATGTTCGAAAGAAGTACGCGGCTCGCTTCAGGCAGACACCCATCATGCTTCCCGAAAATGATCGAACGGTGCTACGTCCCGCAGTCGAACGATAACTATCCCGTTTCCCACTTGTTCGGAGAACCATCCAATGCATAGATTTGGTCTGGTTGCGTTGTTGATACTGATGTCGGTCACGTCATCGACTCTTGGGCAACAACGAGTGTTCATTGGTGTTGGTGTTGAAAAATATGACGATACGAACATCACCCCGACTCCGTACTGTGTCAATGACGTCAAACTCATTGCGAAACTCTTATCAGATAAAGAACGAGGAACGTTCCAACGTGTGATTCTACTCCACAGCGACCAACGCGATGAGTTGGATCAACCAACCAAGACCAACATCGAACGTGAATTACAATCGAATCTACGCAACCTCAAGAAAACTGACACAGTTGTGTTCTTCTTTGCAGGTCATGGGTACCGAAACAGTAAAGGCCAAGGTTTCTTGATCCCCAAAGACACCGAACTGAATAATTTCGAAACAACGGCCATCGCTACTTCGACCATTCGGAAACTGTTGGCTCGTACGGAAGCAACGAAGGTGATGATCCTGGATTGTTGCCACGCCGGTGCTCGGGGTGTGGCCATTCGTCCAAAGCTCAAGCCTGCCTCGGGAGTGGAGTTGGGAAAGGAGTTCGCTGAGATCAAGAATGTGTTGACGATTGCCAGTTGTGATGAGGACCAAAAGTCCTACTCGTATCAATCAGTCAAACATGGTCTGTTTACCTACATGTTGGCCCAAGCTTTAACCAATGATGATCTGGATCAAAATCAAGACGGTTTGCTCGAAGCAGCTGAACTGTACGTTTTCGTTCGTGACAAGGTGAAGGCGACGGCCAAGACATTGGTACAGAAAAAACAGATTCCGGCGTTCAAGGCGCTGGGAAAACTGCCTGATGTGACGTTCACCAAAGCCGTCAACACCACCGTGCCATTCACGGTCGCATTGAACAAGGAGCAAGGGGGCTTGCCACCGAAGGGATGGCGTGGGACGATGGTCGTGTTCAATGGTGTGTTGGTTCCCAAGGCCATGCGCCAGGGAAACTATGCCGTGGAATTGCCCTCGCAAAAGATACGGAAGAACTTTTATCTTCAGATGCAGGTCCGAAACATTACCACGCCTTTTTTTGGTGGGCGAAAGTTCGGATTTGCTCGAAAAAATGGAGGCGTGAGTATTTCCCTCCGTGGTAAAAAAGGGGTACCGTTCGTTATTTCGCTCGTGGGTGGAGTTGTATATGTCAACAAGCAAGCCGTGGGGCAAGTGAGACAAGAGTCGATGGGTCCGACGAACATGTTGACGCTCAAACGTGTTGTCACGAAACGTGGGAGTACCATAGTTCTTGAATTCGACAATCAAGCCATATACGCAGGGAAAATCGATTCGGGACCTTTGGAGCAAGTTCACGTTGGCGTGACGGTAACTCAATATGATCTCAATTGGCGACGCCCACCTCAAATCCAAACAGTCAACATCGGACCGTTGCAGAATACGCAATAGCGACAGGGAGCAGAAAGGCGAGTTGGGCTTCGGCTCACCCGGAACAAGTCTCAAACATCTCGTTCCGCAAGATTGTTGATGCGGAGTTTCTTTCTCAGTTCATCATGGAGAACTCAATGCGAAGGCTGTTTCTGTTCAGCTTGCTTTGGTCTTTGACAGCCATTCCCGTTACCTTTGGCGAGCAAAACATCTTTATCGGGATCGGGATCGATACATACGACAACAAAGAGATCGCATCAACCCCCTATTGTGTCAACGATGTCAAACTGATTTCTGAGAAATTGCGTCACAAGGAACGCGGCTTATTCAGCGCGTCGATTCTCCTTCATTCTCAGCAAACAAATAAACGTTACCTTCCGACGAAAAACAATATACTCGGCCAGCTTGAGGCACGGATACCATTCCTGACCAAGAAAGATACAATCGTGGTCTATTTCGCCGGTCACGGATACATCAATGCCAATGGACAAGGATTCTTAATCCCTCAGGACGCTGATCCGACAAACCTTGAGAAGACAGCCATCCCTACATCGGCCATTCGGGGACTGTTAGGTGAGACACAGGCCAAGGCTGTGGTTCTTGTTTTGGACTGTTGTCATGCGGGAGCTGCTCGAGGTGTAAAGGTCAACGTCAAGCTCAAGGCCACGGGATTCGAACTGGGCAAGGAGTTCTCCAAGTTGAAGAATGTGTTGACGATTGCCAGTTGTCGGGCCAATCAGAAATCGTACACACTCGATAAACAGAAGCATGGTTTGTTTACGTATGTCTTCAGTCAAGCCCTTCATAACGATGACCTCGATGGAAATGGAGACGGCTATATCGAAGCCGCGGAGTTGTATGTTTATGTTCGAGATACTGTGAACAAAGCCGCGAAAACGATCAACAAGACTCAAACGCCGGGAGAGATTGTCTTTGGTCAAAGGCCCGACGTTCGACTCTGCAAAGCTATCGGTGGCACCCGGCCGTTCGAATCCAATTTCGCCATGGAGCAATCGGGGTTACCTCCAAAAGGATGGACCGGTCAGTTGGTTGTCAAAAATGGTGTCTTGGTTCCGACAACGAATAAGCCAGTTGTGCACTCTGTTCAACTTCCCCCACAAAGGATTCGAGATGGCTTCTTCCTTTCTGTAACAGTGAATTCCAGGTCCATCAATCAAGGTGGTGTCGTTATCAGTGTTCCTTTCAAAGGTAAGGTTCCCTGGATTGTGGGTGTATCGGGCCACAAAGTCATAGTGGGCGGCCAGAAAGTCCAGGTCAAAAACGCGCGGAACGGAAAGGGGACTGAAACCATAACTCTCAAACGGGTCATGACCCCGCGGGGGACATCACTGTCGGTGTACTTGAACAATACAATGTTGTGGACTGGTGTTGGGAGTGCAGAGCCTTGTTCGAAAGTCTTCCTGGGGTTGAAGTATCACAAACGAGGAATGCCGTCGATTCACTCAGTCAAGATCGGGCCTATCCGAACGAAGTAGTTTCGAAACCCAACGAAGATGGGAGCCTCGTGACGAACGAACAGAATCGGGCTCGTCAGTCCAAACAGAACTCAAGCATCTTGTTGTCGAAACCGACTGAAAGTTGTACGCTCAATTTACCTTGTGGGGAGATAAAACACCCCTTTATTCCGTCCAACTTCGGTTGCATCGACTTCCTCGTTGGATACACGCAAACCCGTCCGTCGAAATTCTTGAGAGGTAGTGCAATGCTCCGATCCTTCCTTTTCACTGTTGTGATGTTCCTTGTTGAGGCACCAGGTGTGCATGGTCAGCAAAACATCTTCATCGGTATTGGCGTCGATACGTACGACAGCAAGGATATTTCACCTACGCCTTTCTGTGTCAACGACGTGAAACTGATTGCTGAGAAACTGCGTGACAGGGAACGCGGTTTATTCGGTTCGCCAATTCTTCTGCACTCCCAACAGACTAATAAACGTTACCTCCCCACGAAGAACAATATTCTCAGGCAGCTCGAGGCTCGGATACCGTTCCTGAACAAGAAAGACACCCTGTTGGTCTATTACCTCGGCAACTATAATTGTCACAAGTCATTCAGCCGCGGCATAGGAAACC
>CAYRFQ010000051.1:0-48168 GCA_964423615.1 uncultured Alcaligenaceae bacterium
GATTAGCAATGGGGCCGAATTCGGAAAGAGGGATTTTCACAGATTGGACAGCTACCTGTCTTCTCCACAGCCTTCTGGGTGGGTCGCCGGATCACCCAAACCGAAATTTTCTGTGCAATCACGAAACGTACATTCGATACTCCACCGGCAGGCATAGGCCGACTTTTTTTAATCACATCCCAAAAAAGTGCTTACTTGAAGTAAGCATCTACGGTTTAAATGTTATTCCAACCGTGTGCCTTCTGCCAGTATTGGTCGGCCAAGTCCAATTGTCCGCATGTAAGACTTCGGCGGCTAATTCATGAATTTCTTTTTTCGAATTTCTGATCATATATTTCATCCTCGCTACAATACTTTTATCTTGAATTTTAGCGAATATTTGTTTGCTGTTGAGCTTTGCAGCATCGGCATTCTTACAGTTAACATACAGATATTCATATTTTGTTGTTCCTCTTGCATATTTTTTTGGAGCATTAATATGTTTCAGCCATTTGTTGTACGTTTCTTTATTCGTAGATATCGTTCCATTCTTGGGAAGGTCTTTGCGATCTGTTGCAACATTAAAACCAAGCACTTTTTCTGCGTTAGAATACCTCACGACCCAATCTTTGTTTTTTGTATCCCATCTTGCGCTGAGGTCTGGCAGTTTTTTCACGAGGCCTCTCACGACAGTAGCTCGATCAAAAACGTAGACTGTTTGCTTATCAACTTCTCCGGTTTTGAGAATCCCGATTGTCGTAACTTTTACAACTTGAATGAATTCACCACGAGGGGGAGTTTGATCTCTCTCAGCCGTAATGTCCGTGTGAAAGGCAAATCCATATTTTTTATCCTTTAATAGATATGCAACCCAGCTGTTGAAGGTAACTGTGAAACCTCTCATGCCCGACGGATCCGTATTCATCACCGGCTGATTGTTGACATACCGATACAGATTCGAATCCCCTGCTTCGAACCCAATTGGATCTCGACTAATCCACCTTCCGAGCGCCGGATCATAATATCTTGCCCGGTTGTACTGGAGTTTAGCCTCGGCATCCCACTCCCGTCCGGTCCACTTATATCGGTCTCCGAACGAAGCATTGCTCTCACTGGTGATGTTTCCAAACCCATCATAAACGATGGTGTTCTGGACCACACCACTATTGTCGATCATGTGCCGAACCGAACCGACGTGGTCGGTCAAATACCACGCCACCGTGTCGCTCGAATCAATTCGTCCTAACAACTGATCGATCTTGTCTCCACGGATGTATCTTGTCTGGAAGGTGTTACTGCCATCGAAGTCGGCCCACACATCCCAGTTCTCGTTGCCGACGAATCCACCACCAGGTTTCCAACCGTCGTAGGAATATCTCTCGACGACATCTTCCGGATCGACGAAGTCGGTATCGCCATTGTCGCTGACACTTCTCTCGATCCGGTTGCCGAAGACGTCATAGTCATAACAAAGTACACGCGAGCCGCGTGTACCTACGGATCAGCACCAAAACTGAGTACACGCGAGTCTTGGGAATCAGGTATCGACGGCGTGCTTCTATTTCTTCATTCCTTTAATCCACATCCGCAAGACTTCCAGGCCTCGGGAGTCCACAAGCCGACTGCCCACGGGGGGCATCTGGCGTGGTCCTCGGTGACTCGCTCGGAGAATCAATTCGGATCGATAGGGTTGCCCTGGCATGATCAGCGCACTGTTTGGTGGGCTGAGATGTCCCTGGTTTGGTGGGCGGTTCACCAGATTCATCCGCTTCAGAGGTTGATGGAAACGCATATCTCCACCCACTGTTACAATCCCTTTGCGTCGGTGGCACACGGCACAGTTGATGTCGAGCCAACCGCGAGCCAACGTTTCCCGATTTCCTTGAGGTAACTCGTGGGTATTCGAGACGTAATCGTCGGTGAGGTCTCGGTCGAGGTTTCCGAACTGCCAGTCGGGATATTTTTCCAGTTGATTCACTGGAGTCTTCACGTCTTCGGTGAACACTCCAAGGCGGTTGAACATCTCGATCTGGTTCTCTTTGTCTCCGTGATAACGAAGGGTTCGGTTCATTTGCCGTGTGGTTAGACCGAGCACATAATTGGCTGCCTTGTTGTGACAGGCTGTGCAGTCTTTGCGTGAAGGGAAGTAATACCTTTGGGTGAACATGCCTTTTTTGGTCTTTATCTGGATGGGCTTGCTCAAGGAACCATCTAACAGGTAGGCCTCGGTTTTATCATCGTTATAAACATATGTGTAACCGGTCCAACCTTGCGGTGAATGGACCCACAAACGGGTTTCCATGCGTTCAGGGTCTTTGAGGTTGACTCGATCGCGGTGGAGCCAAAATGTTTTGGCGAATACAGTCCCCACAGGAAATTGCCATTTATCGGTTTTGGAGAACTTCACCTGGCCCTTCTTGGGGAACGCGACATATCGGTCCTTGATGGCGTAGTCCGTCCAGAAGGGTAGATTTAATTCGTAGGGAATCACGCCAGTGGTAACCTTGTGGTCCTTGACGGATGCAAACAGACCGGTTTCCGACAACTTGCGAGGGAACGTAGAGGCCACCTTTTTGAGATTGACCTTTCGTGGTTGCAAGCGGTAGAGATTTCCATCGAAAGCACAGAGGTACATATCGCCGTTTTGGTCGGCACCAAAGGCAGCGATTTGTAAGTTGGTCTCGGCCACTTGGCGGTTTTGTGTTACTCGCTTGCCGTCCCAACGGACGATGAAGACTTTGCCACTCAGGTAATCGCCGTAGAAATACGCGCCGTTATACTTCTTGAGTTTCCTGCCTCGGTACACCAAGCCTCCGGTGATCGATTGGCCGTCTTGTCGGAAGTACTCGACGACAGGATCGATCAGGTCGTTGGGTTTGGCGGCCGCATTGGGCTCGAAGGAGTGAAACCCTTCTCGGATGTTCCAGCCATAATTGCCACCCTTGCGGATGACATTGACCTCTTCAAAACGGTTCTGACCAATGTCACCCATCCAAAGATCACCGGTGTCGCGATCAAAAGCCATACGCCAGGTATTCCGGATTCCATACGCCCAGATTTCTCCGCGAGCGTTCGGGCGTCCAACGAAGGGATTGTCCTTGGGGATGGCGTACTTTTTCCCCTTGTCCTGTCGGTCCACATCAATCCGGAGGATCGACCCCAGGAGAGTGCGCAAGTTTTGCCCATTGGCATGAGGGTCGTGCGCCGATCCGCCATCACCGAGCCCAATGTAGAGATGTCCATCGTGACCGAAGGCAATGCAGCCACCGTTATGATTCGAGAACGGTTGTTCAATCTTCATGATTCGTTCTTCGGATTGCGGATCGGCTTTGTTGGGATCGTTTTTCGAAACACGGAATCGTGAGATGATGGAGGCTCGTGGCCACGCCGAGTAGTAAACGAAGAACTCTCCGTTCTCTTGGAATTTGGGATGGAAGGCCAATCCCAACAAGCCTTCTTCGTTGCCGCGGCGCGAGACGATTTTACGAATATCCAGGAACGTTTTTGTCTTCTCGACGCCGTCGTGATTCTCAAAGACTTGAATGGTGCCTTGTTGTTCGGCCACGAACACGCGGTCTGTACCATCCGGAGTGTAGGTCAATTCGATAGGTCGTTTGAACTTGAGATTGGGAAACGCACGCTTCGCTTCCAACGGTAGTGGGTCGGGGGAACCCATCAACCGGCTTGTATCCACCGGAATGAACTTCGATGGAATCTTGTGAGCTTTCAGAGTTCGAGACGGAGTTCCTCCCGAGGGGATCGCCACGAAACCAAACAACAAACCAACTCCCAGCACTAACGTAAAGACACCAAACCATTTTCGCATGAAGGGATTCTCCAAAGCGGCCCGAGGCATGAAAGAAAGATCAAGACTTATACTTCTGTGAGAGCAAGCCCTACTCTAAAACACCTCGAACACGCCGACAAGCATTCGCATGAGAATGTCGCTAACTGGAGCAGCTTGCTGATGTCTGGGTGTTTGCCTGGATAGTCCATTTGAGCGTAACGTGATATCTTATCTATGCCCACGAGATTCGACTATTCGCAAGGACACGCCCACGATAACACACTCAGGATCCGACAACCGCTTTCCAAGGTTCAGGAGTTTCCAATGGCGTCCGTCGTCGTCAAGTGCCCGATGTGTCAACAATCTCTCCGGATACAATCGGAGCACCAAGGCCGGCAAATCCGTTGTCCGAGTTGCCAACACGTTTTCGTCGCCCAGGCGGTTGCCGCCCCGCAACCGGCTCCGCCCCGGCAACCGGCTCCGCCCCGGCAACCGGCTCGGCCCCGGCAACCGGCTCGGCCCCGGCAACCGGCTCGGCCCCAGCAATCAGTTCCCGTCCCGCGACCGACTCCAGCCCGGCAACCAGCATCGCCTCGGGCTGTCCCCGCGGCCAAACCTCCGACTCCTCTCGTTGTCAATTGTCCGAAGTGTCCTGGACGATTCCAGGTATCGCCGGAACATCTCGGACGTCCGGTTCGGTGCCCGTCTTGTCGAGAGGTGTTGGTCCTCCCGAGGTCGAATCAAACGACGCCCGGTTCGACGCCTGCTCGTCCAGTTGCAACTCCGGTCAATCCGTCGACGGCTGTGGTCCAATCTCCCCAGACGGCTGCCGCGCCTTCTGGAAGTCACGGTTCGACTGCCACACCGAACCAACCATCCAAAACCCAAAGCAGTCCAACTCCCTCGCGGCGCCCGCCTCGTCGGAAAGGTTCGAGGCCTTCGACAAATCATTTGGGTCTGTGGCTTGGTGCTGCGGGAGGTATCCTCTCGGCGGCCCTTCTGGCGGTCAGTTTGTGGTTCTTGTATTCGCCCTGGTCGAGTTCCGGCGACAAATCGACCAAGGTCACCGAAGGGCCTAAGGAAAACTCGAAATCCCCAAGCAAGAACGACCCCGGAAAAAAGGACGAGCAGAAAAAAGACGATCGGAAATCTCCAGACAACGGTCAAGGTAAAGGCGGTCCGGCGAAAACGAAAAAAGACGATACCAAGAAAACTCAGCAAGGAGCCGAAGACAGTTGGCGCAGCGCCGAGGGACCGCCTGTTGTCCTGCAAATACAATCTCTGGACCGCGGGATGGATATCTTTCTTGCCTATTCGCGGGAAACCGGTCAGTTGAAAGAATCGCAAGCGTTGGTCCGACTCATGAAAGAAAAATCGGGGATTGTTCTGAAGAAGCCATTGGGGGCGTATCTCGACTTCGACCGCTCGGACAATCCGTCTCCGGATCCGATAATGGGGTCGTTGCTCCCGATGGTTCCGGCAAAGGCGCCTGTGCTGCTCGTGCCGGTCGTAGACAAGGGACGGTTTCTGAAGTTTCTGGAGCAGACCCCTTGGAAAATCAACGCACCGAAGGACGGAGTCTACTCGGTCGACGTTCCTTTCCCACCTGGCAAAGTGTGTCTGCGGTTCGAGAACGGTTACGTCTACATTGCTCCGGGAGAAAAGACACTCGCTGAAGATTCGGTGCTGCTGACCCCTGCCAACGTCTTCGACGATGGAATGAAGTCAATTGCGTCCGTCACACTCCATGTCGATCGGGTTCCCAAACAATTGCGGCAGACTGCTCTGGCCTTGCTCGAGAATCAGGCCCGAGGTTATGCGTCGCAGAACCCGCTGACTGGTGAGGCTCAACGCAAACTCCCGTCGTTGGTCGCCGATCACCTGGTCAACTTTTCGACACAGTTCCTCAAAGACGGCAGAGACGCCCGGTTCTCCGTCGACATGCCTAACGTCCGTGATGTCATGGACGCTGAATTGGTCATCCGGCCGCATCCTGATACTTCCTTCGCCAAAATTTTGACGGCCATGGATGCTGGACCGAGTTTGTTTGGTTCGTTCGTTGAGAAGAAGTCGGCTCTGACGACGGTAGTGAACCTTCAAGTCCCCCAAGACATTCGAAATATCTTACCTGACGTCATCGAGGAGACTTGGAAGCAAAACATCAAGAGTCCCAACGACAAGACCGAGGGGTCCGCGTACGAAGGGCTTTACAAGTCGATATTGCCGACCGTGCGGAGGGGACGGCTCGACCTGGGGGTCTTCGTGGTCTCTCCCATCCCGACGACGATGACTGTTTTGGCAGGAGTGAAGGGTGTCGAAGGAAAGACATTCGGCAAAGAAGTGGGGCTGGCCACGAAAGACCTGCCAGAGCACCTCCGTAAGTTGTGGAAGCTCAACGCGATAGACATTCCCGGTATGTACTTCCACAAAGTGGAGCCCGAACGAACTGGCCCGAAAGGCGGTCCACCGTCCCCCGGTGCGAACCCGTTTGGGCCTTACCCGACGTACCTCGGATTCAAAGACAATGGAGCGTTCCTGGGAGCTGGGATCAATGCGCTGAACGAGTTGCACAAGTTGAACGCCTTGTCGCCCAAAGCGGCTCCGTTGGCCTACGTTTCGGTCGACATCAGGAGCTTCGTGGAGATGACTTTCTCAAACCGCCGAGACAAGGACTTGGTCCGGCGGCTTTTCGCGATCAACCGTCCTGGCTACATTCGGGCTACGCTCTCGAGTGGGTCGGACTTACGTTTGAATACTGAGGTCGATTTTCGCTTCCTCCGGTTCTATCAAGAGTCTGAACGAGCAGGCGGGCCGAGTAGGCCTGGTCCCGGTCGGAAGAAGGAAGGGTTGCGGAAGTGATGGTTGCGGAAGTGATGGTTGTGCTCGGTTGGCTCTTGGGCAAGTGATGAGCTTCTGAGAGTGGCTTTTTCTTGCCCGGTCTTGACGTCCCAGAGTTTAATCCCTCCTAAGATGACGCGATCTGTTCTTGGATCAGAGATCCAACTTGCCGAGGTGAGAGTTTTTCCGTCGGGGCTGAAACTCATAGACAATACAGAGATTGTATGTCCTTTGTGTGTGGCCTTGGTCCATCTACGACATTGCCGCTCGTAAAAGCGCCAAGCCGCACAACGTCTGTTAATCGGACAGAAATGGTAGTCGTGCGAGTAATCCAGGGGTTTGAAAGGTTCCTTTCGATAGACGTTGGCTGCTTTTTGCAACTGAAAAAGGTGCATGGTGTGCCGAGCGAAATCTAGTTGCTTGAGGGCCTCCTTTGCTTTTTCGTTCGCTGTCGCAAGGGCACGAGCTTCCTCCTTCTTAGCCGTAAATTCTGCCGCCTTGGCCTTTTCTCTTTCCTGTTGTGCACGCCGTTCGCCCGGGACGGAAATCGCGACCTCGGCCTGGCTTCTCATACCCCAAATGCCAATCCCGGCCGCCGAACTAACACGCAAACCACGCACGCCAACGAAATCGCCAGAGCGGTATTCCGTTTGACCCATTTGACTAGTCTTTCGGCACTTCCTAATTGCTGGGCGGTGAGTGGTTCGTCGGCTTGCCAACGCTACAGAGCGATTCACGCTTGTGTTAGGTACAGTTTTTCGTTTTCAAAGTCCTTCTCCCCGCTTGGAGAGTTTTCCGGTTTTGGATAAATGATTAGAAAAGCATCGAGATGGTCTTTGGAAACATCAATTCCATCGAAGTAGGAAATACCTGTGAGAAACTCTTTGGCCTTCGGATTAACAACTCATCCTTGCCGATGTGGTCTACTTTGGTGACCTAGCGACTGTTCGAGTTAGACAACCCCAACACGGCAGCGATCCAAGCTCATCCACGGCCTCGGTGGGCCTGAGGGGTAACGGTCTAGCGCCACATGGGTTATCTTAACAAAGAAGGCGGCCCATCCTTCTGAAACATACAAGGGGTTCTTGGCCTGAGGACCTCGAGGGACTGCCGACCGTACCCAAAACAAGCGTGAACCGCTCTACGTTGGATATTATTGAGGATACTTGGTTGTGAATCCTTGGAATGGATGTGACTCCGTTCCTCTTTACTCCATCTTTTGGCAAGGCAACGATTCAACAAGGAGACATTAGATGTCCAAACTCTGGAAGACCGTTTTCTTTGCTCTCTTCATCGGCATCGGTTTGGTTATTACCGCAGGCGCGACGAGAGCACAAGAAGCCCCAAAGACCAAGACCGTCATCTACACAAAGACACCACAAGCGAAACTGAAGATGGTGATCACTTTCCCCCCGGATTGGAAAACGGGAGACAAGCGGTCTGCCGTCGTGTTCTTCTTCGGCGGCGGTTGGAGAGCTGGCAACGTGAAGCAGTTTGCATTCCAGGCGAAGTACCTTGCGGAGCGTGGGATGGTCACCGCGTTGGCTGATTACCGAGTGAAGAGCCGACACAAAACCTCGCCCGACAAGTGTGTCGAAGACGGCAAAAGCGCGGTTCGTTATCTCTGCGAGAACGCCAAGAAACTCGGCATCGATCCAAATCGAATCGTCGCGAGCGGTGGGTCAGCTGGTGGGCACGTGGCCGCGGCAACCGCAAGTACGCCCAATGTACAACCTCAAGACAATGACGACGAGTTGACGGTTCGACCAAACTTGTTGGTTTTGTTCAACCCAGCACTGCACATCACGAACGAAAAGATCGTTGAACGACTTGGTAAGAAACTCGCCACGGATATCTGTCCGTGCAAACACCTGAATAAGAGCGTCCCTCCTGCGATCATTTTTTTCGGGACGAACGATTGGTTGTTGGACGGCGCCAAGATTTATGTCGAGAAAGCCAAGAAGGTCGGCGTGAAGGCTTCGATCTATATCGCGAAGGACCAAAAGCACGGCTTCTTTAATCGGTCTCCGTGGCGTGAAGCTACGCTGTATGAAATGGATCGATTTCTGGTCAAGCACGGTTACCTGGAGGGTGAGCCGAAGGTCATGCCCAAGGGTGATGCCAGGATGAAGTTGTTGGTTGAGAGTAAGTAGCTCGGTGGACCTGTAGAAGGAATATGCTTTTTGTGAGGGCAGAACGATAAATATTCGGGGTGTTTCGATAACTCCGCCACGGGCGTGAACCCGTGGCCAGAATCGATCACCCTTTCGAGGCCCAACGACGCCAAACACGACATTCATTGGATGGCCTGTAGCACCTGACTATTCTTTCTTCATTACTAATTCTTTCATCGACTCGGCCAGTCCATAACCAATCAACGAATAGACTTTACCGCTGCCCATGTAGTGGAACGGATAGTTGCTCCCCATGGTTTCCCATTTTTTCTTGGCTTCTGGGCTCGACCATTTGCGGCGGACCCAGTTCTTCTGGAGGAACTCGTGGGCGTCTACGTCCCAGTATTTCACGGTCGGAACGAAAGCGACCGTTCCTTTGAACTCGGGAACTTCGGCAACGTCGGCTTGTGCCTTTCGGAAAGCGAGCATGCGTTTGTTCTTTTTGTTCTCGCCGCCGACGCTTAGTTCGCCGATCACGACTTTCATTTTCGGGACGTTCAAGTCTTTGCGAAGGTCTCGAATGAGGTTGGCCAAGTTTTTCGAGTACTCGTCGACGAACGTCTGGTTGATCATATCGTTCCAACCTTGAAACCATGCGAACCCGACGATTTCGTAGCCCTGTCCCTGATACTGCGGAAAGTGTTGCTTCAGATTTTTTAGAACGTCACGGACCTGGGAGACCATTTCCCGATACGTTTTCCCAACCGCCTCGGGATCTTTTTGCAAACGTTTGGCGAGCCCTCCTTTGATCTCGAATGTAATCCTTCCAGAACTCGGCGGACGGAAATCGACCGCGACCGAACGACCACCCCATGCCGTCTTGATGATCAATACCTGGTGATCCTTGTAGTAATCGCCGATGATGGTTCCAAACATCAACATCGGACCAACCTTCTGGTCGTTAGCGCCATAGCCGACCGTGAGGTTGCCGTACTTCTTACGCTCTGGATAGGCAACCCAGACATCTTTGCGTGTGACCCAAGTTCCATTCTCGTTCTTGATCTTCTTGAGCAAGTGACCGTATTTAGGATCTTTACCCAGATGATCAAGTGTGCGAATGTGGGCGTGACCTTGCATGTTCGATTGGCCAGCGAGTAGGAACACTTTGAGGGGACGTTTTTCTTGGGCATTCGTTTCCGATGCCAGAACAGCTGTGAGAGCAAATGCCCACAGACATAGGAAGGAATAGAGGATTCTCACGATTGGATGCCTTGTGTAGTTGCATGTGGGTGGGAGGTATCAAGACCGAAACATGGTGCGATAATAACTAGACATGAGAGGCTTGTCCAATGGAGAGTTAGAGTCGATTTTGGAAATAGAATTACCTCTGGGAATCGGTTTTCTGTGCTTCGCGTGCTCTTTCCATGAGGACGTCAATCAGGAGTGGATGTCTCCCAAGCGGTTTGCCTAGGACAAACGAAACTTCGGAAAATTGACTCGCAAGGTTGTTCCGGATTTCCGTCAGGTCGCTCCGTACATGAACACCTGCGGAAAGGAAATACGGGAGCATCAAAACATGGGCAGCGCCTTGCTCGACGCACATCTGACCGCCTCGTTCGATGTCTGGGTCGGCGAGTTCGAGGAACGACGCCTGGACAATCGAGTATTCGCCGCGAGCCTTGATTTGTTCGGCAACGTGGAACAGATCGGCGTTTGCTTCCGTGTTGCGGCTTCCATGGGCCATCAACAGGAGGGCGGCACGAGCATTGTCAGCTGTGTCGTGTGATGTTTTCATACTCCTATGTTATGGGAATCTGTCAAGCGATTGGGTATGCTGACATTTCGCAAAAGAGACCCCAGAGCGAATCCGGCAAGGTAGGTGCTTCATGATTGGCGAACGACTGGGAAAATGGTCGATCTACAAAGAACTCGGGCGTGGCGGGATGGGTCGTGTCTATCTCGGGCAAGAAGAGATGGACGGACGTTTAGCTGCGATCAAGGTTTTGTCCGCGGAATTGGCTCAAGAAACCGGCTTTTTGCAAAGGTTCCAACGCGAAATCGAGGCGATCAGTCAACTTGCTCATCCCAACATTATCCGGTTCTACGAAGCCGGTCACGAAAACGGGGTCTACTTCTATGCGATGGAGTATGTCGAAGGGCAAAACCTCGAAGAGTTGCTTGAGGATAAAAAACGCGTAAGTTGGAAGGAAGTTATAGATGTCGCGTTACAACTCTGCATGGCGCTGAAACACGCCCACGACCACGGCATTGTCCACCGTGATTTGAAACCCACGAACATTTTGCGAACACCCGAAGGAGCTGTCAAACTCGGCGACTTTGGAATCGCCAAGGTCTTCGCTAGCCAACACTTGACGGCGACGGGGGGAATCATTGGGACCGCCGAATTCATCTCTCCGGAACAAGCCGCCGGAAAATCGGCTACGAAGAAAAGCGACATGTACTCCCTTGGTGTGGTCCTCTACACGTTGCTTATCGGGAAACCACCCTTCGAGGGAAGGACTCCACTCGACCTGCTCCACAAGCACCGGTACGGTCAATTCGACAGACCGAACAAAGTCGTTCCTGAAATCCCCCATGAACTCGACGAAATCGTCTGTTCGCTGCTGGAAAAAAATCCAGACAAACGTCCCGCAGATGGTTTAGTGCTGGCGAAGCAATTCGAAAAATTTCGCAACAAGATGTGGCACAAACAACGCCTTACAGACCCCAATGCCCATCGCGACAAAACAATCGTCGAAAACAGCCAACAGCGTGTTTCCAAGGAGAGCAAAGAAGGTGCAGCGACGATGATGAGTCGGCTCGTTCGAGAAGAACTCGAACGACAAAATCGCGGTGGACCCTTCACACGCTTTCTCAACCAACCGGTCGTTCTGGTGATTTGTTTGTTGGCGTGTTTGGGGGTAATCGTGTGGACGTTCTGGCCGTTGACTCAGGAGCAACTCTTTCAACGCGGCTCGGACATGATGGAAAAGGGAACCTACTCGGACTGGCAATACGCCTGGACTGAATACTTCGAACCACTCAACGAACGATTTCCCGATCACCCCTATCGAGAAGAAGTGCAACGCTATCGACGACAAATTGATGCCGAGCGAGCGAGACGGGACAATCCAGTTTCCAATGGAGCGAAGAGGTTCTACCAGAAAGGAGAACATCTTCGCGAAGTCGGTGACCTGGAAGGTGCCCGCCAAACGTGGCAGAGTTTGGTTGACGTTTTCGAATCGGTCGAGTCGGAACAGGAATGGGTAGACCGGGCACGCGATGGATTGTTGGCCGTCGAAAGGGCACAGAACGACGAGGCCCTACGCAAGCCCGTTCGAAAAGCCCTCGCCAACGCTGGGGAGTTTCACGAGAAGGGTGAAACGCGGAAGGCAATTCGGATTTGGCGCGGGGTCGTGAACCTCTATGCCAACGAACCTCAGTTTGGCGTGATTGTCGGAGAGGCGAAGGAGAAGTTGGCCGAAGCAGGAGTGAAATAACTTGAAGACGACGTTGGGAAGTGAGTCGGAACGAGACTTCAATTCCTCTCCAGGGACTGCGACTGATTTGAAATCATATCGATTGTCTGACTCCTTGATTGCAAAGCGGGGGAAGCAAATGATCTATCGAATTAAAGAACAATTCTGGTGCTGGGGAGACGACTTCTCGATTACTGACCTGGAGGGAAATGAACTTTACTTCGTTGACGGCCAGGCCTTCACTTGGGGAGACCAACTGTCCTTCCAAGATGCCGATCGAAATGAGTTGGCCTTCATCAGTCAACAGCTCTTGTCGTGGATGCCAAAGTATCAAATTATCATCGACGGCGAAGTGTTCGCCGAAGTCGAAAAAAAGTTCACATGGTTCAACCAAAAATTCAAACTGGACGTTCCCGGTCCCAATGACTACACGATCGAAGGTTCCTTTTGGCAGCACGAATTTACGTTCGAGAGAGGCGGAAGGATTGTAGCTCGGGTGAGTAAAAACTATTGGGGTTGGACCGACAGTTATGGTGTCGACATCGTCGATGGTGAAGATGATGTCGCGATCTTGTGTGCGTGTATTGTCATAGATCAAGTCTTGCACGACGATGACAAGAAGTCGGACTGACGGAGTTCTTGGTGACGCCGTCGTCCCATCCAACAAACGGCTTGGAGCGCTGATAGGCTCATAGGGCGAAGATGCACTGAAACTGGAACGAAATACTCGTCGCAGGAGAAGTGATTATTGCTTGCGATTGTTTGTTGCTCGGCTCTTCTTGCGAATCACAAACCGATATCCCAGAAAATTCTGCTCGCTTCGATTCGGCCAAACGTTGCGTTGGGCCGAGCGACAATAACTTGGCAAACTCAGGAAACTTCCGCCACGCATGGGGCCGCCGATACACCACTCGGCTACATTTCCATACACATCGTGGAGTCCCCACGGATTGGGTTTATAACTTCCAACAATAGAAATGAACGGCGTTCCATCGTTCAACGTCCTGACAGCATGCTCCGAAAAGATATCTCCTGTGTCATAGAATGATTTGTCGGCCAGGTTAGCGTGTTTGGACAGGTCTTGAACATCACTACCGAAATAATACGGTGTCGTCGTTCCGGCTCGAGCAGCGTATTCCCATTCTTGTTCAGTCGGTAGATCGTATTCCCAGTCGTTTGGGAGGCGACCTGCTTTTCGCTCGATCTCCGTCAACGTTTTCTTGGCCATTCGTCGGCCATCGTCCAAATGAATCAACGTGATTGGATGATTCTTGGTCTTGCCGAGTAACTTCCCGCGTGGTCGATTTCGTAGATTCTCGCGAATCGTGATTTCGTATTTGCTAATCCAAAATCCGTCTTGGAACGTTACCCGCACTTGTTTTTCGTCGGGCATCCGTCCGCTTTCGGTCGTCGGACTACCCATCGTATAAGTTCCTGGAGGACACCAACAAAAGACCATGCCGCGACCATTGACCCATTCCTCACCGGCCTTGTTGCCCACCGTAAATTTCGATGGCGGGGCAATCGCCTTGCTTGCTGGACCGGTGAGCGAAGTGACCTGAGGTAACGAACTGCTATGCCAACCCGAAGCTGCACGGAGCCCAGTGACGAGATTGAGCGACTTATTATTCCAGTTCTTGATGAGGGCCGCAGCAAACGGAGAGAGTCCAGATTTGACGGGAGTGATTACGCTTCCGGGTTTGGTCGCATATCCCACAAACGCGTTGTCGATGAATTCCTTCGGAGGGGTCAATTGAGCTTGTGGTTGCTGTGGATGTTGATAGCATCCATCCACCAAGATGATGGTATTCGTCGCGCCACAACGTTTCTCGCAGAACTCCATCAGTTCTCGAATGCCGTAACCACCATTACCGATGTCGCGATCACTCCGAATTCGTGCATCCACCGAAACGAAGAAATTATCTGTCTCGTTTCCTCGTCGGATTCCGGGGAGTGCATAACCGCCAAAGTAGAAGAGGGCCGTGCCGCGAGTCGGGGCACTTTCGGCGAAGCGCTCGATGGTGGCTCGCAGGTTTTTCCGATCCAGATTTTTCGTAACGAGGGTGCGGAAACCGTGCTGTTGCAATGCCTTCTCGACGGCTCCAACGTCATTCGAGGGAGATGCAAGATTGGCACCTTGGTAATTGCTGTTGGCGATGAGTAGTGCCACGCGGTGTTCGGCGTGTGTACACGTAGACCAACTTAGCAAAACTCCAACGACGAATAGAAGGCGTTGCGCCATGACTCTGTCCTTGCACCGAAAAATGGCAGGGAAGCTAGATATGAGTAAGGGGGCTTTGCCCACCACGTCTACCGTTCCCTGGTCCTACACCAACAACTCTTCGAGAGGTCCATTCTGATTAATGTCGCGCAGTTCCACATCAGTCAAACCAAATCGTTCGCGGCGGTCGCCAACAGCATGAAGGAGAGTTGTGTAGAGATTTGCAACGGTCCGATGACCCGTCTGTCCGTACCACGGATACCGCAAATAACGATTACCAGTACGGAGTCGTCCTCCCAAATCGCCGATGAGAATGTGCGGCCACTCGTGGGCAACCGGGTGATGACTTTCTCCCGAATCAGACAGATAGACGATCAATGTGTTGTCCATCATCGTTCGGTTGCCTTCGGGGATGCCTTGGAGCTTACGGACGAACTTGGCCAGTTCTACCATGTGAGCGCGACGAATGCGGGAGTGCAAGTCGGTCGAATTGTGATTTTGATAACTCCGACCATGCCCGATGCTATGCGAACCGATGAGACCTGCGTTCAGCCCGACCTCAGTGCCGTCGACGCTGACTCCGGTGGCTCCGTGACCGGCTCCCGAAGAGACAGTGACGACGTTCGTCAATCCTGCAATCAAAACTCCAGCAGCGATGTCGAGTTGGGCTTCGAGTCGGTCGAAAATGCCCGTTGGTTGGCCAGCTTGCTGGTCGACGGTGC
Source organism: uncultured Alcaligenaceae bacterium (assembly GCA_964423615.1). Taxonomy (GTDB): domain Bacteria; phylum Planctomycetota; class Planctomycetia; order Gemmatales; family Gemmataceae; genus CAYRFQ01. The sequence continues at coordinate 15,141 of CAYRFQ010000051.1, forward strand.
CAACGCTTTGGTCCAGGTGTGGGGCCGCGCGGCGGATTCGGTCGGCTCGTCGAACCAATTCGCGTTGCCGGTTGCTCATCGACTCGAATGCTTCGACGTAGCGGCCAAGCCGCTCGCGTTCGTTGCTGTTGAGTCGTGTTTGCACGCGGTTGACGTCCTCACGCATGAAGTCGAGGAGTTGCGTTCGTGCATCAAAACGAGCCCTGCCTTGCCCTTCTCCGGCGACCGCGAAATACTGTTGATAGGCCAACAACGGATTACACTGCGTCGGCATGGCCTGACCTTTTTGCCAAGCCGTCATGTTGTAGACGATCGAGGCTGGACGGTTCTGAACGCCCAAACCAACATGGGGAAAAAGCCCGCGAGCACGCTTGGCGATGGCTGCGTCAATGGTCTCCCGATACGCTCCACGCGAATCGGGAAAACAACCCAGAGCGGCAAAACCAGAACCGTGACTGCCGCGAGCGACTCGGTTCGACAAGCCGTGGACGAACGTGATCTTGTCGGCAAACGGTTGGAGCGGATCGATGCTCATCGGAAATCGATGACCCGTCAAACGTTGGTCTTCGAGTTGCCTTGGTTGTCGTGGCCGTTCGATGCCTTGCGGTTGAATTTGGTCCGGGTAGAGCCCGTTGCCCTGAACGAAGAACACCACACGAAGCGGACGCGCCGTGTCGTTGGCCGCTTCGAGTTGCTTTAAGAACGTGCTCAGGTACAGCGAACCCGCCCCAAGCGCGGCACCACGAAAGAAAAAGTCTCGACGCGAAAACATGGCGTTGTCTCCTGACCGAAGGCGGGTATCGTTCGATAAGATTTTGGCGATGGTCTCTTCCCAATCGAAAATCGTTTTCGTTATCTTAACATTCTCCGAACTGGGAATCTACGATTTACATGCAGAATTTGCATTTTGCATACAGAAATCTTTCAGCCCAGGTCTTGCGTCCGCTCCACGCGTTCTCCATCTTTGTATCCGGTCCTGTTTTCGACTTTGTCCGAATTCGAGTTGCCTGTCACGATGTCCGTTTGGTTGCTTAGTTCCGAGAGTTGCTTCCTTGCTGTACTCGCCTCGATTCGCTCTCCAACGAGCCTCTCAAACGCGCCTTCTGGCCTCCGCTCAACAAGCCGAACTGTCCCAGAACTCCAGCAAACAGGAGCACGCTGTAACCAATCGCAAGGAGTTCGATCATTGTTCCAGCCATCCAAAAATAGTGTACATTCAGCGAGTCCGAGGTCCTCAACACTGGGACAGTGTTCATCAAGAACACGACAAGAGCAACAAGGGTTGTCCCGAGGCCCATCGAAACGAAGGGAACCCAACGCGGAACGCCTGGACGCCAGACGGCCCTGCAAGATCTGCACTCGCGATTGAACAGAATGGTATTGTCTGGCTCAGGACGAACGAGTTTTACCGACGTGCTGCTGCATCGCGGACAGTGTCTGGCATACGTTTGGCCCAGCCATCTCTGGAGCATCGGCTGTTCCAACGATTGTGTTGGATTCGTAGCAGTTGTTTGGTTTGCAGTAGAACCTGCCACAGATGCAATCTTTGTTTCCTCGCGTCCGCCCATTGCACTCAGGAGTTTGTCCAAGAGACTGTTGAGGTCAACTTGGAAACCGGCGAGGATTCGACAGTTCCATGTGTTTGCTAATTTCCAAGAAACCACGTACTGAGGAGACACGTAAGTTGATACGTCTTCTTTGTTGATCAATTTGATCTCGAGAGACCGAAACCAACCTTCAGTTTCAACTCCAACGTTTGCAATACTCTTGTAGGGACTTGGAGAACAACGCGGTTCATTCCCACTGGCACCTGCAGGTTCGTTTGTCCAAGAATGATTTGTGTACGGACGAGCTCTCTGTAGCTTAGGAGGGGGAGAATCTAAAAGAACAGGCCCCACATGACCTGGATTCCTTCTGGGAACTCTAGTTGAAAGGGGAGAAGGGTAAGAACGCACGCACCAAAGAACACAACGACAAACCCTACGACGACTACTGTCCAAAACGTCGAGGATTTGGAACTCTGAATGATCTCTCATTCGACCGGCTCAAGCTTGGCTGCGACTTCGGACCGTTGGAGTTCGAGTTCATCGACTTGTTGTTGGACCTTTTGTACCGCGCGAAACTCACGAACATTTTGGGCCGACGGAAGGTCCGGATCTCCTCCACAATTCCAGCAAGTGCCCGGCACCTTTGGCCCCATTTCCTCGAGGCAATGGTTGTGGATGGGGTTTCCACAATCAACGCAAAACGCCCCGTCGAGAGTTGATCCGACAGGGATTTTACACCGAACACAGGAGAGTCCCGCTGACTGCGGCATCAGATTCTTATCTGAGATTTTCACGGATGATTCCAGGTTTGGATAAGTTCGAAAGGGTGAGCAGCCTTGCCCGCGTCGAACCTTGGTTTTGAGTCCTCGAAGTAGCCCTGACTGAGGTGTCCAACCTCGACAAACCCCAGTCCTCAGAGTCTCCGTAGTGATCAAAAGTTGGCTAATATAGTGTTCACAGGTTGAACTTCTTGACAAAATGACGGTAGTGCACAATTTGCAATAATTTTTCCGCAACAAAGTTCGTGCTTTTTGAAGATTTGCGATAATCTTCAAAAAATGCGTGGCTTCTGTGTTTACTGTGCGTATAAGTTAACAAAACTGTCTAATTAGGAGAGACTGATGCGAATGATCATCAGTCTCTAACTCCCGAGGGAAACTATTGCCTAGAACCTGGGCCTATGGAGTTTTGTTGTTGCTGAATCTCAGAAGGCCTTCCTTTGGCACACTGAAAGGGTTCGTCAAGAGTTTCCACCCGAGACAACAACCTTGTTGCCGTTTCGCAATTTTTCTGGTCGAGAGCCTCTCGTTGGAATCGAAATCTCTCCTTGCTTTCAACAACTTCGTCTCAAATTCAACTGACGACATCTGATTATTGTATTTATTCCTTATTCCACTGAGTCATTCCGGAGGTTTCTGTAATGTTGCCCAAGAGACCAACTCAATCATCCAGACTTCAAGGATTTACGTTGATTGAGTTGTTGGTTGTCATTGCTATCATTGCCATATTGATAGGGCTCTTACTTCCTGCCGTTCAAAAAATCCGTGCGGCTGCTAATCGTATCCACTGTGCGAACAACCTTAAGCAAATTGGACTTGCTCTACACAATTATCACAGCGAATACGAATATTTCCCACCTGGAATCACTATGTTCGCTAATCCGAACTCCGGTACGACGGTCCACGCCTTTCTTCTCCCGTATCTCGAACAAGGTGCGCTTGCGAGCAAGTGGACGTGGGATCTCCAAGTTTCGAGCGTTGCGGATTTGGCCAAGCCCGGTAACCCAGTAGCAAAGAATAACGACGGAGGAAGGAACGCCCTCTCGGCGACAGTGATTCCAACCTATCTCTGTCCGTCCGACGAATTCGAAGAGGAAGTGTTCCAGATTAACTACAGCTACATTGAAGGGGCTGCAGTCCGCCCTGGTTCGTGGTTTGCAGCGACCAGCTACGCTGGCAATAGCGGCACGACGGGATTTTGGCCGTCCACCGCAGCGACTTATCGCTACGATGGAATGTTCAGTATCGTTGGGAATTCCAGTCGGCATCCCTCCAAGAGCATTCAGAATGCTCGTTCGAGTGAAACGAGCACGTGGGTTGGCTATGAGTTGGCTCAAATCAGGGATGGCTTGAGCAACACCATCGCCTTCGGAGAAAAATATCACTTCGACGCGCGTCATTCCTATCTGTTCGATAACTTCTCGGATTGCAACAGACGTTTTCGTGCCCCTCTCTACAAGTGGTCGGCCTGGGCCTGCAACGGTGGATGGGATTGCATAGGTCATGTTCTCGGGGCTATGTACTACGTTCCCGTGACGAGTTCTGGAACTCCGGTGCCCCCGATCAACTACCGCTTCCCGCCCGACGAAACGAGTTGTCAGTTTGATCAACACGATAACCGAGTGGGCGGTTGGGGAAGTGGCCATCCGGGTGGTGCGAATTTTCTATTCGGAGACGGAACTGTACGCTTTCTTCGCAATAACATCAGCCAGAGTGTGTTCCGGGCTGCTGCTTTGCGGAAAGATGGCCAAGTTCTTGACGCCTCACTGTTTGGTGGTTAGAGCCTAATACGATTGAATTGGGTACAGTCGAGCTTGCTTCGGTAGGTTCGCCGGGGTCGTTGGCTCGTTGTACCCAACACAAGCGACCAAACGGTCAAATCGACTTTGACCGAAAGCGGTTGGGTAAAGAATGGATCATTTCGAAACCGATCGCTCGACTCACACAACAAATCAAGAGAACCTGTGTATCGACTTATCCAACGCCCAACGGCGCCGCCGGGAGACGAAGCATCAACGACTCTACGGTTGCCATTTATCTGCGAGATAGGAAAATGCGTTTCGCTCGATTGTTTCCTTGGACGGTCCTCATCGGGGTTGTTGTTTGCTTGGGTTGTGGTGGTCCCAATTTCGAAACAGGGGAAGTCACCGGGATCGTCACACGGGACGGAAAACCGCTCGCTGACGTTGCCGTCAGTTTTAACCCCGACCTCAGTAAGAGCAACTCTGGTCCTGCGTCAGGAGCGATCACCGACAAGAAGGGTCGCTACAAATTGGTTTACACCATTCCCAACAACGATAATCCGGCCAACCCAACGAAAAGGACTGGCGCCGTCATTGGCTGGCATGCTGTCACTGTGCATGACTACAAAGCAGCGTCCGAAATGCTACCCACGTCTCGTATTCCTGAGAAGTACACCGACGTTGGCACGACCCCATTTCGATTTCAGGTGAAGAAAGGCGAGCAGACCATCGATTTAGCCATCAAGGGGAGGACGAATTGATGTCGAAAATGGTCTGGTTGATTTGTTCTCAATCATCGGCCCTCTCCTAAAGAAAACCAATCCTCCGTCCGACCAGGTTGTTCTTCACAAGTCTCGGTTAGCGGCATCGAGGACGCGTACACTGGCACTCCCTTTCGACGGAGAAACTGAACGCCTTTGCTGGTGTAGTGCGGTGCTTCTGGATCACCGGAGCACCCATCGGATCGCGAGATCGACAATTCCTTTAACCGTTTCGTTGCCGGGCTCGAAGCCAGCACCTGAAGGCAATCATCATCAATCCAACAACAAGTGCAGAGGTTCAAGTATTCCAACTGGTTGAGAAGATGACTTCGAACCAACTCTTCACACCCGTTAATGCCAATGTTTGCGTGGTGCAGGGTCAGATCCCTGAGGTTCCGCAACTGGAAGGAATGCACAAGGGCTCGAAAGTCATCTGCCGAGACATAACCAAATGCACCAAGCACGGCGGCATCCTTGCATGCGATATGGAGCTCCTCCAGGTTGTATAGCGCGGGATTCTCGGCCAACGACTTCACCGGCAGTTCGTTTCGATAGGGTGCGACGATGTGGAGTTGACGGAGTTTCCAGAACGATTTGAGCTCGAAGATTGTTTCCCATTCGAATTCATAATCCAAAAGCCATAACTCTTCGAGTTGGTGGACTCGACGTAGAAATTTGGGCAGACCAAGCCCTTGCAACTCTTGGTAGGGAAGTGGTCGATGACTGGTTTCTTCGGGGACACCGATCAGAAGACGACGAAGATTCGATAAGACTGTTCCTGTCTTTCCAAGTTGTGCGAATACTCTACGGGCTTCCTGCGGTGGATCGATCCTATTGATTTCGAGGTTCTCCAACAACCGAAGCTCTGGAGCTGTAGTTATGACCTCGGCCAATTCTGGAGTCAGTGTGACTTGGAGTTCCGCGACCCAACCTCGGCGGAAGGTCCAACGGCATTGATCTGCAAAATCGATCAAGTTCCCGAGCCATTCATCCTGGTGAGCGGTCCGGAGTTCGTTTTCACGATTGCGGAGTCGGTGGAGTTTCATCGCCGGAAGGTCATTCTCCGACCAAGCCAGTTCGCACTGGACGCGAATGAATTCGGCCCATTCGGGCTGTCCATTCCGTTTGAGCCAATCCGAGTAGACCAATCGAGGTGCGTCGTCTTTCGGATTTCTGGCAATAGCTTCGAACAACCTTCGCTCTTCCGCGGACATGAAATTCCTTACTTCACGGATGGATGAAGGACCAAATCGTCGGGTCGTGGTGCCTGCAGTCTCGTCACGCCGCCAGCATTGAATTTGGCATCTGTCAGGTCCACCATCTTCACCGTGCCCATTTTCTTCAAGTGATGGGATGGCACCGGTCGTAATCGTCGTATGGTTCACATCCAGACGTTCCAAAGCTGGCCTGTTTTCCGTTCTCTTCACACCAATCGACGTAGATGAGGTGGGCGGTTTCGTCCTTTGGCGTAGCGAGAATGTTGCGGAGTTGTTCGTCGATGTTCATCATTCGTGGTTTGTCGTTGAGGTTTTCTTGTGGGGAAATGCGAGTCCACTAACCCAACACGCAAACGGGGGACACAATCTCATCCCGGTTTTCAATTCAGAACAACTCTCTGAACGGCGGGAATCGCTCCAACATGGTCGGCAGGTCCCGGGAAATTCGGTCCCCACTCGAACTCCGGTCACATCGAATAGGCAATACCTCATTGACCCTATCCATTGAGCTGGACTCACCGAGATGCGAGCATGGTAACTCCACTCTCTGAATGTTGCCCTCAATTATTACACGTCGGGTACACTCGGAACGAGGCATTTCCAGCTTTCCGGTTTCGGGGTTTGTTCGAGTAGCCGTAGAACGGCGACTTACTCTTCCTCGTCGGGTTCATGGAACTGCTCCAAGATCTCCCGATAAGCCGTGATGTGGTGGTCTTGGAACCAGGCCGATGGTGGTTGCCCAACTTTTAAGAGTTGTTCGAGTATGATTTGCTTCTTGAGATTCCAATCGAGTTCGCCTTCGCGTTGCTTGAATCGGTCGAAGTGAATCAACGCTCCAACATGGGCATAAGTGTAAAGATGGAAACCCCGGACGGAAACGATTTCGGCAGGGACGTGGGTGTAGATGTCGTTGTAGTTGACGACGCGATACGTTTGGATTTCGTAGTTGTGGTAAAAATCCATGTTCCCGACGCGAGGACAACCGAACGTGTAGACCTGTTGAACGGCGACGCCGTTGGTGTTGAGTTTGGAAGCAGCCAGGACGGCGAGTGCGCCGCCGAGTCCGTGGCCCGTCACGAAAACGGTCTTGCCTTCGAGAGCACCTTGGATTTCGTCGCCGTGAAGACTCCAGACCGAATCAAGAGCTTCGGCGAATCCCTTGTGGATCATGCCGCCGTAACTAGGCTTTTGCTCGCACATCTCGTCGGTCAACCAGTGGTCGATGTTTGGGACGTCGCGAAACGCAAGGATGGCCGCGTCCTCGCGGGTCCCTACAAATCCTCGGTAGTCGGTTGGGTCGTCATCTTCTTCGCCAACGACGTGGAACGGCACGATGCTGTCCTCGTCCATGCCCAATAGTTTCACCGCCTCGGTTTTCAGTGCGTCATCGTTCTGTTCAGCCAGTTCGCAAGCGTTGACCATGAAGAACGCATTGTCGTAATCAAACGCCGGGAATTGAGATTCCAGTAGCAGCGGCATCGGCGGTGTTCTCCTTTTACGGTGCCATCAATCGGATTCGTAGATGATGACGACAATGTATAAGGTGGCGAGACAGTGACAAGGCAGCAACGACTCAGAGTCAGCAGTACATCACAACTATGTCGTCAAGAATCGAAGCCGACAAAAGCAAGATAGTGAGAACTGCGCTGAAGAAATAGCAGACACACGGGAGTGTACCTGCTACTTTCGTTTGTTAATGCCTTGGGGATCGATAGTCTTGAGACCTATCGGTCTCAAGACTCCAGGAGTTGCAAATCGCCAAACGACTCATCTATGCCAACCCAGATGCCATCGCCATCTCAAGGCCGCTTTCGCGGGATTGGCGGCACAGCAATGTCTTTGAGATCGAACGCCGCCTCGACCACTTTGGGGTTCGTCGCGAGTGTAATCTGGAGCTCATCCGCAGGGGAACTCACTGGTGCCGACAAGGTGAATTTCGAGTTGTCAGGGAAGTAAACTATTTTTTGGTTTCGACTGATGGAATTCCCTTTTGAATTCCTGACGACGACGTCCATGACATTCTTCCCAACGACAGTCACTTTCAGTTCAAGTTCGAATGTGAAAGCCAACTTCACACCTACTTTGTTCAATTCCGGATGGTCGATCTTGCTCTTGAAAGCTAGAGGGAAGGAAATGGGTTTCGTTTTGTTTTTCGCAAGAACGATTTCGAGATCAGCCATGCCTTTCAGCTGAGGCGATAGCCGCCATCGGTGAATCGCCGTTTTCTGGTCTCCAAACGCACTTTGGTCTGCTGTCCGTTCTGGTTCGATTAATTCTCTATTTTTGTTCCTCAAAGCAACCTGACTGATCGGGTTTTGGCCTTTTTTCCAGGACTGTTTCAATAGCACTAGGTATTCCTTGGCGAGTTCAACACTTGTGTCGGTTTCGAGGAGTTCAGGGGCTTCGAGATTAGTGCCAATGCGATTAGCCACATTATCCAGTTTCATGACTTTGGGCCTTACAGTCTCGAACCGGAGTCGTCCTTGAAGGGAACTGAGCTTCTTCGGAGTCTCGACCGGGTGACGGACGAGGATTCCGAACCGCACGCCATCTTTTGGGAGCTGAGTAAAAGGAGACATTGGTTTTGAGACCATGTCTTTGAAGATATTCCAGTCAGGAGCCGGTTTCACTGTCGATTGGGGAAGGACTTTCAGCATTTCGTCGCGTTGGTTGGTGATCTTGGTAATTGTGAGATGTCCATATCGGAATGTCTTGGCGGCATCTCCACCTGTGGCGTCGATCGTTACTCGCATTCGCGGAAACGGTTTTCTTCCGCCTGCGAACTTCTTGGCCGTCCACGAAACTGTCGCTTGAAACTTGACTCCTTCGGCCTTGGGTGTACTCGGCACTTGGGGTTTTTTGGGAATCTTCTTGACAATTTCGGGTTTCTTGGAGGGATCGTTCTCGACAACGAGGTTTGGTTTTTTGGGCGGACCTTCCGGGGTTGGCTTTTTCCCACCACACCCAACACCCAAGAAACTTGACAAGACGCATAAACTTACCCACAACAGCGACCTGCGAACAATAGACCGATTGGCTGGCTGCTCGTTCATGACTGCTCCTTGGTTACCGTACTCGTGTTATGTCCCGCAGAGTACCATTGGAAAGAAGGGTTGCCAAGAAATTGTTTCGCAAGCTGGTCGTTGAAACCACATTGACTTGAACTTCTCACCTTGACATAACCCTCTCGCCGATGGTCTGCAAGGGAGGGAGTTCGTATGTCCGTTGGAACCACCACGCCATCCAGTCAAGCTCAACTTCTCTCGATTCCGAGGACTCTGTGGGATGCTATTCCCTGGGTGTACTCATCCGTTCTGTTTCCAGCGAAAGCCGCAGGGAACGAATCGAGTCGTTGGCTTTCGTGGCTCATTCTAATCGTACTCCCGTCAGCGATCCTGTATCCGTGTATGTCTTATCATTTGTTCGAGCCTGACGAAGGACGTTACGCAGAAATTCCTCGAGAGATGCTAGCGCGGGGTGAATGGGTCGTGCCCTATTTGCAAGGCAAACCCTATCTGGATAAGCCTCCACTCTTGTACTGGATGGTGATGATCAGTTACGTGTGCTTCGGTGTCCACGCGGGAGCAGCTCGCTTGATTCCGACACTTGCATTACACGGATGCATTTTGCTCAACTATGCTTTTGGAAAACGATATTTTGGAGAACGCGCAGCTTTCTGGGGAGCGTTGTCTCTGTTTTTCACTCCGTACTTTGTCGGCGTGTCCCGGTTACTCGTGCTCGACGGAGTTCTCACCTTATTTGTAACGCTTGCGTTATATACTGCGTTCGAGAGCGTTCGCAAGACGACGCTTTCTTGGAGTTGGTGGTTTTTCTCCGCGGTGATGAGTGGTATCGGAGTGTTAAGCAAAGGCCCCGTGATTCTGGTCCTCATCTTCCCTCCGTTGTTGACTTATCTTTGGTTGACCAACGGACTCCGACAGATAACCATGCGAGCGTTTGTCGTGTACTTGGGGATCACCGGACTGGTTGCGTTTCCGTGGTATCTGATGATGTGTCTTCGAGTGCCGGAATTCGCTTACTATTTCTTCTGGAAGCACAACGTTCAGCGGTTCCTCGACCCGTTTGACCATTTACAACCCTTTGGTTTCTATGTTCCTATAGTCTTGCTTGGATGTCTTCCCGCGACGTTTCTCTTTTTTGACTATGCCAAGTTTCTGTTTTCTGGTAGACAGGAAATTGTCACCAAACGTTCACCAGAATTAGGATTCTTCTTGATGGCGGGATTGTGGTGTCTCTTGTTTTTCTCGATGTCGGGATGCAAGTTGCCGACATACATTTTGCCAGCATTCCCGCCGATGGCCCTTGCGTTCGGAAGTTATCTTGTGAGTCGTGGGTGGTCCCAGTCGGTGTGGACGTATACTGGCATGGTTCTGGTCTATGTCTTTCTAGTATGTGCGCATTATATTTGGATTCCGAATCAAGCGTATCAACGTTCCCCGTTGAACACTCACTCGCGAATCCTCGAACTATGTCAAGACCCAGAAGTGTCTCTTGTGGGTTATCCTCGAACCGTCGACTCCATGGCGTTCTACATGAAACGTGACGATATCCCTCACTTCCGGTCCAAATATACTCCCAAACTATTGCGATATCTAAATCAACGAAAGAAAGTTGTGGTCTTCTTCGGGCACCGACATTCCATGAAGCAACTCGAAAACCTCCTTCCTCCAAAACTGAAGATGGTCGAGCGATATCCTCTCGGACTTTATAACGCGGCACTCATTGTCCGAAAATGACGTTCGGAAATCTCGTCCAATTTCGTAGAAAAAGCGTGTAAACAGACTTCCTTTTGCAGAGCGAAAAGCGCGACTATGCTTTTTTTCGTCCTCCCTTGCCCTCCCTGAAATCAAATCACATTTTCCTACCATTTCCTGAAAGAAACGAAACCTCTCCAACATTACTTATGGTGTACCCATCAGGAAACGAGCTGCGGACTTGCGAACACCGACGCATGACGAAATGGTCCGTAGCTGCGCGTGAAGCGGAACTGTATGCATTTCTTTCTCTCGTTCACGAGGTCCGTGGACGGTTCACAACGAAAAGGGGACGCCATGTCGTGGAAGAACTGGAGCCGTTTCTGTTTGGCAAAGCAACAGTGTTCACTCAGAAAAGCATAGTCGTTTGACACACTCGAAGAGCGTGTCGTACCCACCGTCAACTTGGGGAATTTTGTGGCTCGATGGGCTTTAGATGGCAACTTGAACGATGGTTCAACCTCCGGAAACACAGCCCTTATCCGAGGCGGAGAGGAGACGTTCGTGGATGAATTAGGGGCACGATTTGGAATGTCCCTGAGTTTGGACGGGGGAGATGATTACCTGGACATCAGCGCCGTGAATGATGATGTGGCCGGTGACTTCAGTTTCTCAGGTTGGGTTCAGGCACCATCCGGTTCGTCGAGTCGAACACTCCTGGGTGTCAACGATTCGACCGGAGCTGATGTGTTTCGTTTGCTTTTTCCTCCAACGAACGAACTCGCTGTCTACGATGATGGCGCTAATGACTTGGATGCGGTCACGCCCGAGCCTGTGGCCGACGGGAACTTCCATCACGTCGCTTACGTCGTGCAAGGTACGCATGGATCGCTTTTCGTCGATGATCAACTGCGAGCGACCCACCAAGTTGACTACGCGCTCTCGACATCGGACGAATGGTCTCTGGGACAAGATCTCGACAACGGCACACCATCGAATTATCTCAACGGGATAATCGATGAGATCCACATTTACAGTGATTATCTAACCCCCAATCAGGTCGTCGGGTTACGAATCCATCCAACGAACACAGGGAAACAAGGCCGTGACCGACAACCTCGTCAGCACACCCGGCTCGTTGCTGACGATTGGGACAGAGACCGCCTCGATTCAGAGTGTAGTGACGGCAGAAATCCACATCGATGCAAGTGCAGGCGCCATCGACCCAACATTGGACACGACACTGTTGGTCGCGGAGTGGTTACTCATGTTATGGTCCGCGTCCACGGAGCCCAGAAAACTTCTCATGAGGCACTTGGAATAGCACCTCGTGCTGGAGATTCCCAACTTACACTCGCTGAAACCCCGACAGGGTGGGAAGTTGGTGACACGCTCGTCCTTGCTGGGACTTATCACGATCCAGATGGGTAGGATGAAGATAATACTCGATAAACCAAGATCGACCCCCCGTCAATTTCCTGTTCCGAATGTGCCTGCGACTTTTGACCCTGAAAAACACATCCCGTTTTGCACTTTTTTCGGACGATCCAATTGATTCTAACGTCTGGAACAATCAATGAGCGCCACTTCGCCGAGCTTGCTTTACCACCTCCGGACTCAGCCCCAAGAATCGGACTGGAAACGTGATCAAAGCGAGTGGGCCGGAGCAGAGAGCAGAATTTGCCCGCGAGATCGTGAAAACTTGGAACGCCCGAAACGCTTCCTAAACATCGACGAGACTGAGCCTGCCTCGCAAGCGTCCTGCGAAACAGCGAAGTGCGACTTGGGAGAGGTCCGATGTCGTGCACGGCCGAGCCGCGCTGCTGAGGTTCCACGGCCGAGCCCGCGGAACCAGAAAACCACCGCATCTACTGCTTTTCCCGTGTTCGATTGCGTCGCTCTTCGCTAAGCCAACATGTCGATGTTTTCGATGCCGATGCGTGCAAGTCCCTCGACATCATCGAATTCGTAAAGGCCCAGGAAGGACACACTCGCGGCCAATGGTGATTCGGTGTCGATAGTGATTTCCTCCATTTGGAAGTAAGACAGCCGATTCCATCCATCCGTGGTGTTGTATGCAAACAAACCACTCCGGAACACGCCGAAGACTTGATCGCCCGTGGCAGATGCCAGGTCGATGGCAATCGCTCGGGTCAAACGATCCCAATCCGTTCCGTCGTACCCGTATGTCCCGGTATCGTAACCGACGAATAGACTTCCATCGACCGAGGCAGCCATGGTCAGTGCATCCGCCTCGTTGAGTTGAGTCCATCCCTTGACGTATTCCCAAGTTCCGAACCCATCGAAACTTGCAAACACATGGTTCCTTTGCACGGTGGCGAGTTGGTCAGCCGGTCGGCGGGTTAGCCGCCGCCAATTTCCTTGAGCAAATTGGAACGTCCCTTGTCCCACAAAACTCGCGACGAGAGTATTGTCTTCGGCAGCGCTGATCACCTGGGCAGGGTTTGGTGAAAGTCGCCCCCAGCGATCGTTATTTCCGTTGTAGTACCAGACGCCTGAATCAAAACTGGCAAAAACCACACCGTCTCGCCCCTCATCAATCGCATACGGTTGGTTCGGAGTGATGACCTGTGTGTTTCCGGTCAGGTGGTCGTACATCGTAATGCCGGAAACGCCCGAGAAAAATGTCACCGCGGGCAAGACTCGGTCATCTAAGGCTTCGACTTGCAGACGGGTTTTGTTGCTGGAGTCCATCCCTGGCTCTCCTCCTGAAGCTAACAGAATAGGATTTCTGATGTGGCGAAACGAAAGGCGAATGGGATACTCTCCGATAGGTCATTTCGGAGCTGAATCACCCAGACTCTTCGTTATTATCGGCAACGTTTACCTCGTCTCTTGAATCAAAAAAGTTGAGGGATGAGAGACAGGGAACGCGAAATGAATTGTCGTCCGTTTTGGTTTTGTCGTAGGGTGTGGGCTCCCTGACTTTATTGGGCGATCTCGAATTGTCCGGGTTCAAAAAGGACTGAGCGAGACCACCGAGGGAACTTTGGGCGAGCGGTTCGGTGGGCTGGTGTACTTGCGGAAGACGGAGAACACTAGCATCAGGACAGTTCTTCGGCCAAAATAGTACAAGCATTGTGCCTCGTTCATTCTGGATTGAAACAACTTAATTCCACAGAACTCTGTAAACATCACACCATTTTGCCCTGGTGGAGGAAATGAGAGAACTAATACTGCTCTGTGCTCTCTGCGTTCTCTGTGGTGAGTTCGCACAAGCACAGCCAACAAAACAGACGGCCAAGTCGACGACGTATGCCGACAGCGTACAACCGATCCTCAAACAATACTGCTTTCAATGTCATGGACCGAAAAGGCAGAGAGGTGAGTTGCGGCTGGATACGTTGTCCCCGAATTTCACTTCGTCCGAAATCCAGGGGAAGTGGATCGAAGTCATGGACCGAATTAACCTCGGGGAGATGCCGCCCAAGGACAGCCCGAGGCCCAAGGTTGCCCAACTCCAACGAGTCACTCGTTGGATCGCCTCCGAATTGCGTAAGGCGGAAAAGAAATCGCTCGGGGCTGGGGGGCGTGTCCTGTTGCGACGTTTGAATCGGACCGAATACACCAACACGTTGCGGGATTTGTTGGCGATGCAATTTTTGCCGAGCGAAAGCCCGTTGGAGTTATTGCCGCCCGACGGCAAAGCCGAAGGATTCGACCGTGTGGCTACGGCGTTGACGCTCGATCCGTCTCTGCTGGAAAAATATTACGAGGTGGCGGTCCGAGTCGCGGACAAGGCCATCGTTACCGGTCCGCCGGAGTTCCCGACGCTCCGTAAACGCTTCGAATACGAAAACACCGCTCGCTCGCGTGCTATTTCTTATCAGTGTGATCAGCCCACGATGATCTGCCGCGAGAACGATGTGGTCGTCATGCAAGGAGGAGCCCGTTCTTACGCACAATTGATGTACGGCAAGACTCGCAAGATGATTCCGACCAAAGGTCGGTACGCCATTCGAGTGCGAGCATCGGCCGACCAAGGTGAACGTGGCGAACCGCTCAAAATGCGGATCACCCGTGGCGATGTCCTGATCGGTGAGATGAAGGTGGAGGCCTCGCCGAAGGTATACGAAGTGATCGTGCCCCTCAAAGCACCCGGTGGCAACGAGTTGAACGTCGCACTGGTGAACGGAACGCAATTTTATACTGTGCAACGTCCGGGTCTCGACCTGGATCAGGCCGTTCGCAAGGCGGGAAAAGAGCGGGACTTTGCAGAAGTCATGCGATTGCGTGCGCGCATGCGATTGGAAGTTGCCAACAAGGGACGAGTCTTGCCGGAAGTGGTTGACCGTTCCAAACTGCCGAAGTTAATTCTCGACTGGGTCGAAGTCGAAGGGCCTCTGTACGGGCCATGGCCGCCACGCAGTCACGAGTTGTTGCTTTTCCAAGGCAGAAAGGCCAAGAAAGACCTCGCTTACGTCAGACAGATTTTCGAACGATTTCTGCCGCGAGCTTATCGACGGCCCGTGCGCAAAGGGGAAGTCGATGTCTTCGTCCGACTCGTGAAGAGTGAGCTGGACAACCGCAGCAGCTTCGAAGAAGCCATGCGTGTTGGACTGTCGGCTGTGCTGACGTCGCCCAAGTTCCTTTACATTGTCGAACCCTCGGGGGACGAACGAAGGACGTTGAACGACCACGAGTTTGCTTCGCGATTGTCGTATTTCTTGTGGAGTAGCATGCCGGACGAAAAGTTGTTTGCGTTGGCAAAAGCCAAGAAGCTCCACGAACCAGGCGTGCTCGAATCACAAGTTGATCGGATGTTGGCAGACCCGAAGTCCCAGGCTTTGGTAACGGGTTTCGGTGCTCAGTGGCTCCGAACGGGTGAGTTCCTTCGATTTCAGCCGGATGAAAGGATTTATCGAAACTACGACGACAAGCTCGGAAAGGCGATGGTTCGCCAGACGTTGCTGTTCTTCGAAGAGGTTTTACGACGCGACGCGAGTGTGTTGAGTTTCATCGATTCCGATTGGACGATGCTCGACGAACGGTTGGCGAAGTTCTATGGCATCGACGACGTCAAGGGTGAGCAATTTCGAAAGGTGACGTTGCCAAAGGATTCGGTCCGAGGCGGTCTTTTGGGACAGGGAGGCGTTGCTCTCTGGGGTTCCGATGGTACGCGAACGAAACCCGTGAGTCGCGGCGTTTACGTGCGTGAAGTATTGTTCAACGACCCACCCGATCCACCGCCACCAAACGTTGGAGAAATCGAGCCCCACATCAAAGGCAAGAATCTGACCGTTCGTGAACGTCTGTTGCAGCATCAGAAAATTGCCACTTGTGCGGCGTGTCATCGCAACATCGACCCTTATGGATTGGCTCTGGAAAACTTCAATGCGATTGGGGAATGGCGTGAGCGACAAGACGGAGAAGGCTTCCGCTCTCGAAAGGCTCCGCCGATTGTGGTCCAAGGCGAGTTGCCCAACGGCAAGGCCTTTGGAAGTTATGTCGAGTTTCGGAAGTTGCTCCTCGACCAGAAGGATCGATTCGCCCGAGCACTCGCCGAGAAGATGTTTGTTTATGCGTTGGGCCGACCGATCGAGCCGACCGATCGGAGCACGATCGATTCCGTAGTGACTCGGTTGGCGCGGGAAAATTATACGTTCAAGAGTTTGATAAAAGGGATCGTTACCTCGAAGCAATTTGCGACGAAATAACACTATTGCGGAGATACAATCATGGAAAATGTTCAGCCATTTCGACTGTCTCGTCGGGCGGCTCTCAAAGGCACAGGTGTGTTGCTCGCGCTGCCGTATCTGGAGGCGATGATGCCTTCGAGCGTGCTGGCCGAAGCCGCGGCGCAGCCTCCAGCTCGCATGGGGATGTTCTATTTTGGAACGGGCATGAACACCCGACAGTTCTTTCCTGATGATGTTGGCCCTAACTTTGGTATGACCCGTATCCTTCGACCACTTCAACGCTTGCGCGGTCAGTTCACGGTGTTGTCGAATACTTGGCTGGAAAAAGGTGGCGGTCACGACGGTGCTTATCCGTTCTCCACAAGTAAAGGAAAAGACGAAAGACAACAGATCTCCGCCGATCAGTTGGCCGCCGAGAGCATCGGCCGCCCGACTCGTTTTGCGTCTTTGCAAATGTCGGTCGATCGTGGTACGAACTACGGCAGTCAGGCCTTGGCAACGATCTCCTGGAATCGCCAGGGCGTTCCGCTGGCCGCCGAGAACGACCCACAAGCCCTTTTCAACAAGATGTTTCGTCCTGATAGCCGGACGGACCGGGAACGACAAGCTCGGGATTTCCGTCGTCGACGCAGCGTACTCGATCTAGTGCGTGACGAAGCCCGGACGCTCGAAGGTCGCCTTGGCCGAAACGACCGCGACCAACTGCAGCAATACCTCAGTTCGGTGCGGGAGCTGGAAAGGCGACTCGAACGTCGTGTTGCCTGGTCGAATCGACCGCGACCGCGACCGACCCTCGAAGGGTTACGCGATTACTCACAAGCGCAAACTCCCGAGGGCAATGGTGACTTTCTGTACGACAATTATGCGAAGATGATGTACGATCTGATCGTGTTGGCTTTTCAGACCGACTCGACGCGAGTCGTCAGTTACGTCGTTCGCAAGGAGTTAGCTGGCGGGGTGTATCCGGAGTTCAACGTGTCAAAAGGATATCACTCTCTCAGCCATCATGGGGAAGACCCGCAAAACCTCGAAGAGTTGGCGAAGGTCGATGAGATTTATATGCGGCATTGGGCGTATTTCTTGAACCGTCTCAAGTCCGTCCGCGAAGGCGATGGGACGCTGCTCGACCGCTGCGTGCTCGGGCTCTCGAGTGGCATGGGTATGGGCCACAGCAAGAGCGCCTTGCCGACGCTGGTGTCGGGCGGTTCTCGACTTGGGATTCAACATCAGGGGCATTTGCGGTTGCCCGAAAGGACTCCGTTGGCGAGTTTATGGCAAACGATGCTCGAACGCGTTGGCGTTGAAGTGCCGAACGATTTCCAGGATAGTCGCGGTCCATTGCGGCAGTTGGTTCGGGGATAAACGAGCTTGAAACATGCTTTTGGTCGAGGCCAAAAGCATGTTTCGCTCTAAGAAAGACAACTCTAATTTCCGTCTTCGACCACAGAATACGACTTGCCAAAATCCGACGTTGTGACCGCCGTGAAGATCTCAGTTTGGACCAACAAGACGAGCTATCCGTTGACGATAGCGAATGTGGCGGTGGTGCTTGATGGGATGACGCCTGTCCACGCACCCAAACAATACAGATACGCCAGTTATGCCTCCTGGCATGATTGTGAATTAGAAACTCGGTATGGAAAGTTCCAAATATCATTCTATCTCAACGGGCTGGCTGTTGTGCAGTTTCCGAATGATACCATCGGGTTGGCAACATTCGACCGCCCAACAAAATAGAACGCGTGAAGTCGGCCCGTAAAAGGGCTCTAAGCTCGTAACTTCGAGAAACGATTATGATTCCGAACTACTGGATTTCTTCTTCTGTTGTGAGAATGAAGTTTGTTGCGTTCTTCCTCGTGCTTTTGCTGTCTCCGTTGCATCGACTTTCGGCACAAGAGCGGATTACCCGAAAGAATAGCCTGGGTATGACCCTGGTGCGTCTCTCTGCTGGTGAATTCAGGATGGGCCTTGCGGATCAGGGCAAGTTGAATCGAACCCACCTCTTTTTCTCGAGTGATCGGACCGCCTTTGGTGAACTCCGGCCGGCCCACCTCGTACGTTTGACTCGGCCTATCTTCGTGAGTGCTCACGAGGTCACCTTGGGGCAATTTCGCGAGTTCGTGAAGGCCACTGGGTATCAGACGGACGCTGAACGGAGCGGAAAAGGAGCCCATGTCTTCGAGCCCAAGTCGAAGAATCAAATCGGTCGTTTCGTTCGCAAGGCCAAAGCTAACTGGCACAACTCTGGTTTTCCGCAGAAGGATGATCACCCGGTCACGTGTGTGAGTTGGCGAGACGCTGTCGCTTTCTGCGACTGGTTGAGCAAGAAGGAAAAGACGATCTATCGCCTGCCCACCGAAGCCGAGTGGGAATATGCTTGCCGCGCTGGCACGAGTACCCTTTACTCTTGTGGTGATGACCCTGATAAAGTCTACGCCCATGCCAACGTCGCCGACGAGACCTTGGAGAAAACGTACCCGCGGGAAGTCCTTCGCCAACGGGCCGACTATAAGGGAAAGAATGACGGCTACGTGTTCACCTCCCCGGTTGGTCATTTCCAATCGAATCCGTGGGGACTCCATGACATGCACGGCAACGTCTGGGAATGGTGCCAGGATCGGTTCTCCGACAAGTACTATCAAAACCGGGTGGAGAAAGTCGGCGGCAAGAATTGGAGGCGGCAGAGGGACTTGGTTGTCATCGACCCACAGGGACCGAAAACGACGTCCCAGCACAAATACGGCGACTGGCGCTCATTGCGAGGTGGTTCGTGGTACGTCAGCCCCTTTGGTTGTCGCTGCGATTACCGTGGTTTTGCCGAAGCTGAGGATTCGTTCTCGTATATTGGTTTTCGTGTTGTGCGAGAAGTTGGTCGTTAACAAGACGGCGGGAGCAGCCATGTGGAACAGGAACATTCTGACAGCGTTCGTGGCGGTGTTGGTCCAAATCCCAACTGTCCTTGCAGGTGGCCCGGAAGAGACAATTCGCCAGGGCGGTGGCCGTGTCATTCGCTTCGGCAAAAAGTTCACGGACGTGAGTTTCACCAACCCCAAGACGTTCGACCCAAGCGTTCTGGCACTGTTGGACAAAGTCACGAAACTCGAAAGGCTCACATTTCGGAATGTCGAAGTATCCGGGTTAGATCTGAAGCACATTTCCACGTTGAAGGGTCTCCGTTCGCTCCGTTTGAATGCCAAAACGATCGGTGATGATGGCATGAAACATATCGCCGGATTGACCAATCTGGAGCTGTTGGAATTACACAATACCCAGGTCACTGCCAAAGGTCTGAGCTACTTGCCGGTACTCACGAAACTCACTTACTTCGGCCACGGAGGTCGACCGTTGACCAAGTCCGTCATCGACGTGTTGCCGAAACACCTGCCGAACGTGAAAGTGTTGAACTTCAATCATCCGCACGGATTGGGTGACGACGGTTTGCAAGCTTTGCCGCGTTTGAAACACCTGGAGTCGCTCGACCTCAGCGGTGCCATTCGTCTTGGCGACGGCATGATGGACGACGTCGCCCGCATTCGTACGCTCAAACGCCTCTCGTTGCATCATACTTTTGGCGTGACCGACGCTGGGCTCGGTCTTCTGAAAGGTCATCCGAGTTTGGAAGACATCTACATCAACAATCGCAAGATCACTGATGCTGGAGTGAAGCACCTGACCACTATTCCGAATTTACATCGCGTGAAAATTGGCGGTGACGATGGTCCGCTCACCGACGAGGCGTTACGACATGTGGCGGCCATCCCGAAGCTGACTACGTTGTCGATCTCGAACCCGAAGTTCACTGATGCTGGTTTGAAGGCTCTGATCAAGGCATCGAATCTTCAAGAACTCTCGATGGATTGCACTGGGATTACAGACGCTGGGTTGGCCCATGTCGCGAAGATTCCCAACCTCAATAAACTCGTGATAGGGAGTTTTTTCCGCTGTCCCCCAATCACCGATGTCGGCTTGAAGCATCTGCATCCCTTGAGGCAACTGAAGGAGTTGGTCATCGAACGAACGTGTCGGACGGTGAATGAACGGTCCATCGAGGAGTTGCGGAACGCTCTACCGGAGACCCGAATTATCCGCCGAAAGCCGAAAAGAGGTTGTGAACCTCCTGAGAATGTGATCCGATGAAAATGTGATCTGATTGTCGTGCTTTTGTTTTGCCACCCGGTGGTCCACTGGGTGGAGTAGAGAGTCCCACATATTCTCGAGAAACCTCGACATCCCCAGGGGGGCAGGTCTACTCAAGCTAAAGGAAAAGGACCGTGAACATGGGTTCTTGAAGGGATATTGCAATTTCGGGTGTAATCGACAGACATTTCCTCCCTTCAAGTCAACACTACAAGCCGTCGAGATCGGTGATTGTCCGTTTGACTACCTCCAAGGTAGTCATGCCAAAATGTTCTTTCTGCTTTTACCGACGAACCTACTTGAGAACGTAACGTATCAGGACGAGTCGTTGTAAGTTTGTCGATCCGGTTCTCCGAGCCCCTCCAAGGCCATGAAATGGAAAAGCGAGAGATTCCACACGCGAGCATGCTCACACCTTCCTGGGGGCCAAAAAACCAGGAATCCCCTTCCATCCCTGGGTACGAAATCGAACGTTTGCTAGGTTCTGGAGGGATGGGAAAGGTTTTTCTCGCAAAGCAATGCCAACTCAAACGTTCCGTCGCAGTCAAGGTGATCAAACTCGACGGGGAAGACGTGGGCGAGAAGGTTCAGCGGTTCCAACGAGAAGCCGAACTCATGGCTGCGGTCGCCCACCCCAATATTGTTACCGTCTTCGACAGCCTAGTGGCCAATGAGCATTGCTACTTAATTATGGAGTACATTGAGGGAGGGACGTTACGAAAATGGTTCGAGGGTAACGCACCGGTCGCGTTGGACCGTACCTTGCGAGTGCTCCGGGTGTTAGGGGACACCCTTGCAGTGCTTCACGAACAGGGGATTGTCCATCGTGATCTCAAACCCGAAAACGTGCTTCTGCGAAACGGCGAAGAGCCGATGTTGACCGATTTCGGGATCGCCGTCTTGAAACCCGACCTGGGAAAACTCACCCATGCCAATCAAAGGCTGGGCACCGACCTCTATGCTGCCCCCGAACAACGATATTCTTTACCGATGGACGAACGAGCCGATCAATATTCATTAGCCGTCTTGCTTTACGAAATGGTAACAGGAAAACTCCCAGGTGGAATTGTCAAGCCTCCCTCGGAACTCAATCCCAAACTCAACTCCGAACTGGATCGTGTCGTGATGCGTGCGTTGCACGAAGACCCCGAGGAGCGTTTTGACAATATCCGAGAATTCGTCGAATCCGTCGAGTCAATATTGACCACCACGGATCCGGAGCCCTTTTCTCCTGCCCCAAGCTGGTTCCGGTTTGGTTGGATTTGGGTGACTCTTCTTGTTGGCTGCCTCGGCATCGTTTTGTTTGCATTCCTTTTTCGGATCGGTGGGAACGATATTGGTTCGAACACACCCGACGGCAAATCTCCACAGGAGGAATTCACGAATTCTCTTGGAATGACGTTGGTGGAAATCCCCCCTGGAAAATTCATGATGGGTTCGAAAGGTGACAATCTGGCTGCACGAGATGAAATGCCAGCCCATTGGGTGGAGATCAAACGGCCCTTCTATATGAGCGTGTACGAGACGACAATTGGACAATATCGTGAATTCGTTGCAGCCGAAGGATACAAGACCACAGCCGAAACGACCGGGGGCGGACGTTATTGGGACTCGAAGAAGAACGGCTTCGGACAAGACCCGAAATTCAACTGGCGGCTCCCCCTTCCCCGGTCGATGAAATTCCACGACAACCTACCGGTGATGCAACTGAGCATGCACGATGCGAAAGCTTTTTGTCGGTGGCTATCGAAGAACGAAAAACGGAACTATCGACTTCCCACAGAGGCCGAGTGGGAATACGCTTGTCGGGCGGGGACAAAGACTCGATGGCATAGCGGCGACGAGGTCAAACTCTTGGATGCTGTGGCTTGGCATAGCGGCAATTCTTCTGGAATCCCGCACACGGTCGGTACAAAAAGACCGAACGACTTCGGACTTTACGACATGCACGGTAACGCGCGGGAATGGTGTCAGGATCGGTACGCACCCTATGCTCAAGATGGCCAAGCCGGCAATCACAAGAAAATCCTGTACGTTCGTCGTGGCGGTTCGTTTGGTCGGCCTGCCAAAGACCTTCGTTCGGCCGCGCGGCACCCTCACGATCCTGGCAAGTCGTGGTCCAACAATGGATTTCGAGTCGTTCTGGTCCTGCCTTGAGTTGATCGGATCAACTCACCGATCAGGTTCTGCTACTCTTCTAGTAAACAATCACCTTTCGTGTGTTCAACTATCCCCGGATTTGCTTCGTCTTACCAATGGTGGCCCGACACAAATTTCCGAGGGATGTTGATATGAAGGCAAAGCCATCGGTGTTGGTGATTCTGTTCACTATCTTGCTTGGCCCTGTTGCGGATGTCTTTGGCGAATCTGGTGACAACAAGGGACGCGAAGAACAACCAAAAGCGGATCGTGTCGCTTTCTACATGCAACGACTTTCCAGCGGCGAGCGAAGAGCATGGCGTCCTCGTTTCTTGAAAACGAAAGACGCGTTTTTCGTTTCCTTCCTTAAGCAAGAGAAGTTCTTCTCGAAGTTGGTCTTCCGGCAATACTCCAAGCACCGCAAGTTCTTCCTGCAAAAGCAACTGATGGACGAAAAGTTAGTAAGGGGAGGGCGATTGCAGATTCTGGATTACGACTTGTTCGCCCGCGAAAGCGACAAAGGGAAGGAAGAACTATTTGTTCTGCATTCGAACTGCACTCTGTTCGAGGGAATTGCTCCGACGTATACACTATCGCAACTCAGACCAACGAAGGACGGGAACTTTACGTGGACGCATCGTGGAGACGTCATCGACAAAAACGAGTTTTATGGTGTGTCCGGGCCAAAAGGAGTTGCGCTGCCTCATGCCTTTGCCCTCGAAAAATCCGGAAAGAAGAACTTACCGCTCCTGAGTGTGTTCAAT
The DNA here is from genome assembly GCA_964423615.1 of uncultured Alcaligenaceae bacterium. Lineage (GTDB taxonomy): Bacteria > Planctomycetota > Planctomycetia > Gemmatales > Gemmataceae > CAYRFQ01. Next base: position 38,602 of record CAYRFQ010000051.1, read on the forward strand.
TCTCCGAACGTGCTTTGGTTTAGCGAAAGTCGCGATGGTGGTGTGAAGTGGTCATCACCTCAAGAGATTACCCGCAAGCATGACGGGCCAATCATCGCGCTACATCGGAAAGAAAAACCAAAGCCAGCGATCTACTTGTTTTACAACTTCTACAGCAAAAGCCAGAGAGACCTTCGCGTGACACGTCGCGAAGACGGAAAGACCTGGGAGAAAAGCCGGGTCGTCTCGATTCCGGATGAGTGGACACAAAAGATCGCGGAGCTTGCGGTGACTTCCGACAAGAAGGGAACTTGGTGGATGGCGTTCTCGGCTGTGACTAGCGGTCACGACTGTTCGATCTACGTCACCCGTTCCGAGGGAGACGGCACGCAGTGGGCCAAGCCTATTCCACTGACGACTCTGGTCCATAATGATCACCAACCGGCCATCGCCGTACACGACGGCAAACTAGTTATTGCGTTCCGTCGTGGCCACAGACTCCAGACACAAGTGTGGTTCGCGATGTGTCCAGTTGACCAACTCCAGTTTCTCAACAAGTGATGAACATTCCCACCAGTGTGATCGACCTTCCCTCTACCCATCAGTCGAGAACCCGTGATGCCTCCCCAACGTACTCGTCTTCTGATCTTCCTTGTCGTCGCGTCGTTTTGCTTTGGCGTCGAAAACGCGCAGGCTCAAGAACTGATAGGAACCCTCCCCGGACGATTTGGATACGTGAATCGAGTGACGTTCAGTCCTGATGGAAAATTATTGGCGGCAGCGACACGGACTCGAACGCTTTACGTCTGGGACGTGAGAACTCGCAAAGTCAAAACCAAGTTGGCACTGAAAGAGGGCAGGTTTGGAGACCTGAGTTTCGTTTAAGAACCAGTGATCGTTTGACCACTGCCATCTTCGTCCATGCCGAGGATAAGTGGTTCTCCTTCGGGCAATGCCTCTCGCAAGATTTCTTGTTCGGATTCACTCAGACGCAACTTGGGTTTCTTGGGCAGCCCTTTCACGGTTGCAAAAAGGATGCAAAATAGAGCTGAATCGAAACCCCCAGAAAATACGGGTTTTCTGAGAAGTATTGTTCAAAAGACTATGTGACTAATCAAAGATATTCAAGATCTCATGAATGGTACATCCAAATTGCTCAGACTAGAGTTTTGCACTTTTTTCAAAAGTCATAAAACTGATTTATAGAATGACTTATGGAAATTTCACTGATTTTGTGTTCTCGAAAATGGCACCAAACAAGGCAAAATCTAAGATAAATCATCCCTTCCAGAGCAAGCTGATTTCCATAAATGCTTTATTATCAATTATTTATGGAAACCAAAAAAAGTGCAAAACTCTAGTCGGACCCGCTTCTTCTCCCTGATCTGCACCGCATGTCCATCAAAGTCAACATCTGCCACTTCAGCAAGCAGCATCTCGCTCCGTCTTGCTCCTGTGTACGCAGCGAAGCAGAACAATGGGTAGGTCCAAGGTTGTGTCGCTTTTGCTTTGACGAAAGCAAGTAACTCTGAAATTTCGGCGGTCGTGAGGAAGAGGCAATCCCACAATGCCTTCGGATCACCTCCCGCTTGTATTTGCCTTTCGATTTCCGTCCATGTCATGAACGGTGGTTTTCGTTCCACCTTCGGATATCGCAGTCCTCTGTTGGGAAATGCCCCTTCCAAGAGGTGAAAACGCACACCCCAATTCCAAACTGTCCGCAGGGATACAACCTCCTTCTTGGCAGTTTTCGAACTCACCAAATCTGGATGGCCTGTCCGACGATTCACGTGTTGTTGCACATCAGGCATGGTGAGATTCTGAATCTCGAAATCTTTCCCAAGCGTTGCATACCAATGTTTGAAATGAGATTTTGTGTCCGCGAGTGTCCGTTCTTCAAGCGTCCCATTCTCGTGGGTTCTCAGATACATTGAGAGCAAAGATGAAATCGTGACGGCCTTTTCAGGAGGTTTTGGTATTCCGTCTTTTGGCGGCAGTTTCCCATCGTGCTGGACAAAGGAGACGATGTCGCAACCATCGGGCAAGTCAAGCAACTTCTGCTTCAATCGCATCAACAGATAGTCGACTTTCGCCGAAATGGCCCTCGCCTCAATTTCGTCGACTTTACCAATGGTAAAGGCATGGAGCTTCTTTTTGTACATGAAGAGGCAACGCCAAGTCTTGCCCCGGAGTTGGAGGGAGGCCATGGTAAAGTCTCCTTGCCCTGTGAACCCAATACGAACGCCTCGACTTTACCAAATTTTTACCAAAGCTAGTGAGATGTGGGAAATGTTGAGGATTGGAATGTGTTGTAAGTTGTTGTCTTGAAAGGATTACCGAAGGTGGGACTCGAACCCACACTCCCTTGCGGGAACCGGATTTTGAATCCGGCGCGTCTGCCAATTCCGCCACTTCGGCTCGTTACCATCCTGTGCAGGTTTGCGTCGGTTTATATGGGTCTTCGTTGCTTATAGTCGATATATAACCCCATGGATTATTAATCAACTATTTTTAGTGTACTTGAGGATGTCTGTGGAGGCAAGACGAGACGCCTCGTAAGACAGGAGCGCAGGACCTAGTTTGCATCGTTTTTAATTTTGTTGTTGCACTGGTTTTTGAAGTTCGCCCTTATATTGCTCGTAAGTTCTACACGGAGCTGAACCCAATACCGTTCTACTAACCTTGTTGTACATTGTTTTGTTCACTGCGAAAAGCGCCGAAAACCAGCGCCGAAAAGCGCCGAATCATGCTGAACATTGCAGTGTACATCCCGCTTCGTAGAACGGTATTGGGTTTAGGGATGGCTCAAACTAAAACAGCTACACCGGATGTCGAAGATGTACGCCCTTATCTCCAAGGCGTCGCGAAATATTTGGTCGAGCGTCTTTATGGTCCCGATGGTCCCCCTTGGGGAACGACTCTGAGCGACATCAGGGACGTCCTTTTGGACCTTCGCCAAATCCTCTGTGAAGACATGCTCCAAAGACTCTTGAACAAACAGGCCCAATCCGAGCAACCCAAACCCCAAGTCTATCGCCAGTGCCCCTGTTGCCACGACGAGGTCGATCCCGACGAACCCCAAACTCGCATACTAGACACTCGCGTCGGAGTCGCCGAGTGGGACGAACGCAAAACTTACTGCCGCCGATGTCGGCGGGCTTTTTTTCCCTCAGTCCAAGAGTCTGGGGATTGATCGAAGTCAGCACTCTCCGGCCGTCGTTGAGAAAATCGTGTATGCCGGCGTCAACACGTCTTCGTTCCGAGCAGCGAGCGAAAAGCTGCGTCGATTAGCCGACATCGACGTCGGTCCCAAACAAGTCCAGAGAGTCACCAAACGCATCGGGTCCGAACGCATCGCCGAGCGAGACCAACAAGTCCAAGACTATCAACAATTGCCGTTGGTCGAGCGAAAGGCCGCCCCGGCGGATGTCACGGCACCTCAGGTGGCCGTCGTCGGTGTCGATGGCGGACGCATTCAGAGCTTCGAACGCAAAGGCCAACCGGTCGCCTGCGAAGACCAGCCCACGTGGGAGAACGACAACAACGCCACGCATTGGCGAGAAGATAAAATCGGGCTTTTGATGAGCCTCGAGAGTCTCGTGCACGAGACCGACCCGTGCCCCGAAATTCCCACCAATTTCCTCGATCCGTTTCGGATCGCCGAACTCGCAGGCGAACTCAATCACAAACCACCGATGGCTGCCCAGGAGTCGGACTCGAACCCACCAGCGGACTCGGCCAACGAACCGACTGTCCTGCGAGATATATACCGCCAACCACCGGAAGTGATCAAAAATCGGATCGTCGGGCCTTTGTGGCTGACGGGGCCGAAACCAACTGGACGCTCTGGCGGGAGCATTTTTCGTCTTTCACTCCGATCTTGGATTTCATTCATGCTCTCTCTTATGTGTTTGAAGCGGCCACCGCTGGCCGAAGTTCGAGCGTAGGTTGGAAGCGTTACGCCCAATGGATCCGGTGGGTTTGGCAAGGGCGTGTGGAGGACGTCATCGAGGCTTTGCAAAAAGACCAAACCGAACTCGGCGAGCCGCGCGAGCAAGACAGCGAGAGTAGTCCATGTAGGATTGTGGCCAGGACTCTGACGTATTTGACCAATTACAAAGATCAAATGCGTTACAACGAATTTCGTCAACAGGGCTTTCCAATCACCAGTAGCTACGTAGAGTCCGCCGTCAAGCAGATCAACCACGGGGTCAAAGGGACAGAGAAATTCTGGAACGAAAACGGAGCCGAATCGATTCTTCAACTCCGAGCCGACCACGTCAGTGACAACCAACCAATGCAAGAATTCTGGCAACGAAGGCAAGAGAGAAACAGGGCAGAACCGGTATCGAGTGACGGTGTAAGGCGAAGCAGGTCCTGCGCCCGACAGGGTGATGTCCCAAAATCCAGAGGTTGCGGCCCCCGCTAGAAACCTGGGACTCGATTCCTATAATATCGGAATTCGATACAACCGAGTGTGACACCGTTGCGTGAAAGAGGATGTTAGAGTGAACGCAGACCAGTACTTATTTACAAGTGAATCCGTTTCGATGGGCCACCCGGACAAAGTGTCCGACCAAATCAGTGATGCCATCTTGGACCACTGTCTGAAAGCCGACCCCATGAGCCGGGTCGCTTGCGAGACGATGGTTACGACGGATCTGGCCGTTGTGGCTGGGGAAATCACCACGAACGCCGACCTTTCCCGTGCGACCATCGACAAAATCGTTCGAGAAGCCATCCGAGAAATCGGCTACGTCGATCCGGAGATTGGGTTTGCTGCCGACACATGCCAGGTCATGTGTCACCTCCACGCTCAGTCTGGCAACATCGCCCAAGGTGTCGACACTGGGGGGGCCGGTGACCAGGGGATGATGTTCGGTTTCGCCTGCCGAGAAACCAAGTCCTTGATGCCGCTACCGATTTACCTCTCTCATCGACTCGTCGAAAAACACGCCAACATGCGCCGTACGGGTGAGTTGAACTACCTCAGGCCCGACGCCAAGAGTCAAGTTACCATCGAGTACAACGCCGACGGAACCCCGAACCGCATCCACACCGTGGTGCTCTCGACTCAACACGACAACACGGTCATGCACACCAAAGACGGGCAAGAATACTTCAACGACGAAGCCCGGCAGGAACTCATCGAGAAGTTGATCAAGCCGACCCTCGAAGCCGAACGTCCCGACCTGATCAAGGGCGACTTGTTTAACGTCATTCCGGGCACTCCAGCAAGTGCTTTGAAAGACAACGTCATCCGCTGTCACATCAACCCAACGGGGTGCTTTCTGGTCGGCGGTCCCCACGGCGACTGCGGCCTGACTGGACGAAAGATCATCGTGGACACATATGGCGGTCGTGGGCGACACGGTGGCGGAGCCTTCAGCGGCAAGGACCCGACAAAGGTCGACCGATCCGCGGCTTACGTAAGCCGCTACATCGCGAAAAACATCGTCGCCGCCGAACTGGCCGAACAGTGCGAAGTGCAATTGTCCTACGCCATCGGATATCCCGATCCGCTAAACATTTGGGTGAGCACGTTTGGTACCGAAGCCGAAGGCGTGACGGAAGAAATGCTCCAAAATCTCATTCGCAAGCACTTTGAGTTGACCCCCAAGGGCATCATCGAATCGCTCAATTTGCGACGTCCGATCTACCACGAGTCGGCAAGGCACGGCCACTTCGGACGCGAGTTGGAGAACTTTACCTGGGAGAAGACTGACAAAGCCAATGCCTTGAAAGCTGATGCTGGAGTTGCCGTCGGCGCGTCGTAAAGATCGAGTGTTATTGGTGTCGGAGGTGGGCCATGGGCCCACCCTTTACTGAGCCTCAACGATTTACGTTATTTTTTCTGGGCCCTCTCGAGCGCTCGCTTGAGTAATTGAATCGCTTGCTGTCTCTGGCCCGCGGGTGCATTCCTCAGCCAGTTGGCCAGTTGCTTCCTTTGGGCCGGAGTCATGTTCGGCCCAATTTTGATTCCCACCGGGAGGGGGACAGCGACGGGAGGCTTTCCCACTCCACCTGGGTTTCCACCGGGTCGTTGGGGAATGATGCCTTTTGTGGGATCACCTGGTTTCCAATTCGGATTGCGGCTTTCCCAAATGTACCAGTACGGGTAGACATATACCCAGTAACCCACTGGTAAATTGTCGAAGCCCTGATAACTCGTTCCCTGCCATGATCCAAAATCAGTGAATTCTTTGTAGGTCAGCTTATCCTGGGGAACGTAGAGCTTTCGAAGTAGCTGCTGATACTTTCCATTTGCAGACGTCGAGTCGTTCGTCCCAACCGCTTCGGTCTGGTCTTTCGTGGCCCACACATACCAGTTGGGATACAGATAAACACGATATCCAGCAGGGAATCGAAACCCCTCGATCGTTTCGGACTTTAAATACCCAAGATCTTTCTTTGTCCCGTAATGCTGCTTCGCGCCTGGATCACTTCGGACTGTCAACAGCATCGAATACTTTCCACCAAAGCGAGCGGCCTTGGGTGGGGTACGAAGCCCACGATAGGCCTTCCCGAGCACATCAGCCTGGCAGGGGATTCGCGCCGTGCACAGTACACCCATGCCGAGAAGAAATGCCAAGGCCATACGACGAGGAGTTTGGTTCACTGGTTGTTCTCCATCGAGAGGACCGATACGTTTGATGCGGAGAAGCAAGGTCTTCTCTTTGCGTGACGTTTTCCACCGACTGTCGTAGTCGATATCGTATATTGAGACGAATCGGACCACCTGCTAGATTTCACCAACGAGAACCACGAGACCGTCGTGCTCGACCACCGAGACGCGTAACCATGCTTTCCAAGCAACAAGAAATCTCCGTCACAAACCAACAAGAAGTTGTGCCAATCGACCCTGCACGTTGCCGTGAAGTCGCCGAGGTGGTGCTAGGCGGAGAAAGCATCTCCAGTTACGAAATCGGCATCGCGTTTGTCGACAACAAGGCAATTCATGAACTGAATGTCCGCTTTTTGGGACACGATTACCCCACTGACATCTTGACCTTTCCAGACACAGGACCAAGATCGCGGCCTCTGAGCGGTGAACTCGTGATCAGTGCCGAATACGCCAGCGAAGAAGCCAAAGAGCGAGGACATGCAGTTGCCGACGAACTCGCCCTCTACGTCATCCACGGAATTTTGCACCTTTGTGGGGAAGACGACAAGTCCGAGGAAGATTCGGCGCACATGCGTGAAAGTGAACGGTACTATCTAGGCGAACTGGGGTTACCAGACATAACCCACGATGACGACTGACTCGGCGTCGTGGTTTCGAGCGGCGAACTCCCTTAACACTCTGGGAATCTCCCATGCAGCAATTAGCCTTCCCTTGGAAATCATCTCGGCCATGACCACAAAGCCCTCTCGAAATGTTCCTGCCAAGTCGAAGCCTGCCATCTCTCCCTCTCTTGTCGAAGGGATCTGTCTCAAACTGGCAAGAAACCAACGAGTGCGGCGTAAACTGCCCGGAGGAGGTCGTTTGCACTTCGACCGACAGCTCCCGTTCCTTTGCGTCTACCGGCGGCCTCCAGAGACCGAAGACGGTGCGACCGAGCGATTGGTTACAGGAGAAGCGGCGTACCTCGTGGCTTCGGGGACTTCGGAATTCCGCCCAGGCGTTTCGCTGTTGGTTCGGAGGATCGTCGAGACTCTCGCCCCAGAATTCGGTGCCTTCCTAATCGTTGAGATTTGGGCTGGCTCCAGTGAGGGCCAACTCCATAACGAAGACAATACTCCTCAATTGCCCCGGTTCACCATTCGAACTGGGATCAGCGTCTCACTGACTTCGACCATCGAAGCATTGAACAAACGACTCAAGCGAGTCAAGGTGCTCAAGCAAAGTGTCACGGTGGATGTGGTTCGCGATGGAATTGGCTATCCTCCAAGCCTCCGACCCATTCTGACGGGGGCCGAAGCATCGAATTTGAACTGCTCGTTTCTGGGCGTCTCGGTTCCGCCAGTCTACCGCGATCCGAATTCTCCAGAAGGGTTTCCGTTATTGGCCCGTTCCCTTCGAAGGCCTCTCAGTTTGGCCCTCCGACAAGCCTATTTTGAATTCGCTCGAACACGAACCACTCATTCACCGCCACACTTTCACTCGCTGGGGCCCAAAGCCGTTGTGAAGGTCGTTTGGGATGTCGATCAACAGCTTGCGAACGTGAGCGACGAGTTCGACTACCTGTTGCAGCTAACTCCGGTGAACACTCTCGACGCCTGGAAGCAATTTCGAACTGACGAATTCGAAAAAACTCCCGAGTTCTTCTATCGACCTTTGCCGGTGGATCCCACCCTACTGAAACGCAAGCTGTTCACAATCCCGATCGAGCGAGTGGAAGATCCCGCCCTCCAACAGCTCTTCCAGGAGAAACAAGAAGAACTCGAACTCAAGCTCACAATGCTGCGGGACAGAGACACCCCAAAATTTCTGTACGAGAGCTTGCAACTGTTTGGGACGGCCGACGATGAGTTGGTCGCTTTGGCGAGGGAACTGCTCGCGTACATAAACGGCCAGACCGAACGAGACAACAGACAGCAGGTCAACGCAGTCCAGTTTGCCAAACGTGTCGGTGCCGAGTTGGAGTTTTATCGGCATTCATTTCCACAGTTCACCGCGACAGCACGAGTGACGACCTCCGTCAGCGGTCTGATTGTGTCGCGTGGCGAACTACTGATCAACTCAGACTTGAGCATACCCAGGTGTCGCGTGGAAGCGTTGATTGCCCACGAGGTCGGGACTCATTTGCTGACCTATTACAACGCCCAAATACAACCACTCCAACAACTCCATGCGGGGCTCGCAAGCTACGAAGAATTACAAGAGGGGCTCGCCGTTCTGTCGGAATACCTGGTGGGGGGACTGGACTCTGGTCGAGTGCGACAACTCGCAGGGCGAGTCATTGCCGTCAGAGCGTTGACGGACGGAGCATCGTTCGTCGAGACCTTCCGGCTCCTCAACGGAGAATACGGATTCACGAAGCGAATGGCTTACACGATAACCATGCGGGTGTATCGAGGGGGTGGGCTCACCAAAGACGTGGTCTACTTACGGGGGCTCGTAGGAATTCTTGAGTACGTGCAAAAAGGAGGCGATTTGGAGCCACTCCTCCTCGGCAAGATGGCCGTCAAACATATCCCAATTATGAAGGAGCTTCAGTATCGCAACGTGCTAAAGCCCGTTCCCATCATTCCGCGATACTTGCAACAACCGGTGTCATTCGGGCGTCTGGAGAAGTTGCGAGGGGCCGAAAGCTCGGTCGTCGCTTTAGTACGCGATGAGGCTTCCGACCAAGATACAGAATGATGACCAAAGCTCCAACTCAGAGGAGTCGAAAGAGCCTATACAGTCGTCACCGTTCAGGGTCCAAGGTTGTTTTTCTGTCGCGAACGCTCATTGCCGCAATCCTTGCACGTGAGGCGGCCAGTGCGAATAGGGGGACTTCTAAACGATGTTCGATCGCACTGGTAGCTTTGAGTGAGTGGATTTGTACAGGCGCGTTACTTGTCCTGGTTTCGAAATCGTTGAAGGTCCTAGTGCATCATCCAGTCTTAATTTTGGGGTAGAGTCGCTTGAGTTTTCGTCTC
>CAYRFQ010000052.1:0-47497 GCA_964423615.1 uncultured Alcaligenaceae bacterium
GGAAACGCAGCGAGCGAAGCGGGAAACGCAGCGAGCGAAGCGGGAAACGCAGCGGGTGAGGGGGGTCTTGGCCTGCGAACTTTGGCGACTTCGAGTTGTACCCAACACGAACGTTAACCGCTCTAACCCGAAGAGTGGTTAACGTTCGTGTTGCGCGATCGACGGTTTGCCCCTGCCGGCTGATAACTAGCGTCGCTTAGCTGGAGAAACGTTGGAGAGAAATAAACTCTACCAACACGAACTAACCGAAGGAGCAATCTCCTCCTTCGGCTATCACAATCCTCTCGATCTAAGCAGCCTTGCTTTCGAAAGGTCGGGGAAGAGACGATTCGTGTGACCCTCAAAGCCGTTATCGACTTGATCTTCGAGGGCCTTCCGCATCCAAGCAAACCAGAATTCGAGTGGATGGTAGATCTGCAATATGACGAGGGTGCGTTTCCGTTGGTGCCGAATTTCGGCTAAGGTCATAATCCTCATTTCAAGACCACGCTGCGTAGAGCGTCATGTCTTGAAGGTCGCGCACGAATCCAGCTTCTTCAAGGAGTTGCCGACCTTCGGTCGTGACGACAGGTTGTCCGTTCCATTCGGAGACCGTCATTTTGTGTTTTGCGAGCAACGCTCGATCACGACGAACCAACTCGGGCAACTTCTTGACACCGGCGGCCAGGTGTTCGCGGCTTGCGCTCGGAAGTGCCGTTAGTTTCTTTCCTTGTTGCTCGACGAGCAGCACGGGCCTTCCGGCAATCATGACGAGCCAGTTCCCTGGCCGTCGCAGCAACGAACGCGTTCCTCCATCCAACAACGGAATGTCGAACGGGGCACCACTCCCATACACATTCGCCGGATCAAGGCTCTGCATGAGGACGGCAGGACCGTGAGTCGATGGGGCCGCGCTCTCCTGGAGTTGCTCGACCACTTGAGGAAGGGCGAACTGGGCACCGGCCAAGCCTTCGACGAAATATCCACGCCGGACCGTGCCCGCAAGCTCCATCCGACTCAACACCTCGTACAAAACCCGCCACGGGGGCATCCGAGAATCCAACTTCGCCAGGTCTCGGGTGGCCACGCCATAACGACCAAGCAAAAGGTCCGCAAAACAAATCGACTGACGTTCCATGTCGGGCGAGGCCCACGGGATCAGCGACCACCTTCCTTCGGTTGGAGGCGTCGCACGTTGCGGGCTCCGTCTTCGCAACGAATGTCGCGTATGGCCATCGGGTTGAGTCTGTGGCTCTCCGGCACGGACAGGGTCAAATCGATCATTGGTCACGAGCCCTGCTCGTAGGAGCTTCCAAAGGCCCCTTCGGATGACGCTGGGCGTCTGTCCTGTTTGTTGAGCAAGGTCCACCACGTACAAGGCCCCACGCTGTTGGAGACACTGAAGAATGGTTTCCGTCGGCTGATCGAGACGAAGTTCGGTGAGGTCTACTGGTGATGGCAGTTCCGCAAAGGCTTCTCGCCGTACGAATGCCAGATGACCGACGTCCTGGTCCTTGGGGCTTTGACAGAACCAAGTCCACTCGCCCCTTTGGAGGAGTTCATCGAGCATGCGAGAGTTGTAGCCGCGTTGTCTCGAAGGAAAGACCACCTCTTCCCAAGAAGACGCCGGAAGAAGCAACCCTTGCAGGGTTTCCAGAGTGTCGAGGAGTCCCTCTGGTCCTGGTCGTTGGGTCTCGGGGTGGAGCCCCTGCCACCGCAGAACAAAATCGGCGAACTGGTGTGCCGGAAGTGTGAGGACTTCCTTTCGCAGCACTCCGAGCGAACTCCTCTGGACGTGATCAAGGTTATCTGGAGTTGCCCATTGCACTGGCTCATCATGGGCCTTCGCCGACACAGACACCAGACGTCCCTGTTTGGTCCACGCGTGGAGTGTCTTAGTGGCCCAGCTTTCGTCGAAGGGGTATCGCTGCAGCACCTCGTTGAGTCCGACGAGTGCGTGCGTGTTGAGGAACCGAACGAGGATCGTTTCGGCAGAGGACGTCCGGTCCTTCGGTGTCGCCTCAGTGAGACCAAACGCCCTTTCATAAAGCGATGTCTCCTCCGCCAAGATCCACCGATCGCCCTTGACGGGAATCGTCAACAGAGCCGCCACACCTTCCTCCCGTAGCTCCTCCAAAAACATGGCCATCGGACCTTCGAGTTCGTCGGTGGCCAGGTCTCCCAGACGACGTAACCACTCGGCCATCTCGGGCTTGCTGCGAGGCGGTTGACCCACACTCCGCAACCGACGTTCCACCTGATTGATGGCCCTGGGGTCGAGGAGGTGTTCTTGTCCGTCAGGCGAGAGCAACTGCTCTAACATCCGTTGGTCGAGCGATTGACTGCTCGAAGAGTCGGACTCCGTCGAGTCCGTCTCGTACATCTGCGATGCCGTGAACGCGAACAACAATCCCGACGCGAATGGCGAGGGAGCTTCGACCTGCTTCGCTACGACCTGGACGTTTCCGTCTGTGATGTCCTGGACGAGATCCTTGATGCGGGGTAGGTCGAGGTAATCGTTCAGACACTCGCGGAACGTCTCGACGACGACTGGGAAGTCTGGGTGCTTGCGCGCGACCTGGAGAAGGTCACGTCCCCGCAGCCGCTGGAGCCAGAGGGGAGCACGCCGACCTCCCTGTCCTGATGGGAGGATCAACGACCTCGCAGCGTTCTGTCGAAACCGCAGAGCGAATAACGGACTGTCGATCAACTCCTCGATGATTAGTTGCTGGACATTCTCGGCGGTGATTCCCTCGAATACGTCGAGAACAGCTTCATCCGATTCGGTCAATCGAATGAGGATGCCATCGTTGTGGTGCAGACACTTCGGACGGTACCCAAGCCGATGTCGAAGACGATTCTCGAAGGCATATCGCAGACCCAGATGCAAGCGATTTCCAAACGGACTCAGCAGCAGCAGTTGCCAGTCGCCGAGTTGGTCTCGACACGCCTCAATGTAAATGACCTTGTCACTCGGGAGACACCCCGCTCGTTCGACCTGCTTCAGGACATGCCACCGTAGATTCCAGGCAGCATCCCGACTCAGGTGGAAATCTTGTTGGAGCCACTGTTGACAACCCTCGTCTTCGAAGCGGCGCTCGATTTCGCGAAGAAACTCACCCATCGCGGTTCCGAGTTCGTAGGTCCGTCCAGGTCCTTCTCCTCTCCAAAAAGGGATAGTCGCATGGGCCCCTTCGGCCGGACTGACGACGATTCGGTCGGTGTCGATGCTGTCCACTCGCCAGCTGTTTGTGCCGAGCAGAAACGCCTCACCAACCCGGATCTCGTAGACGAACTCTTCGTCGAGTTCTCCGAGACGTAAGCCTGCAGCGTTGTAAACGCCATACTGGCCGGTGTCCGGAATGGCTCCGGCATGTCGGACTGCCAGTTGCTTGGTCCCAGGAAGCGCCAACAGTCGATTGTTGACCCTGTCCCAGCTGATGCGAGGTTGCAGGGCGTTCATGAGTTGCCCTGGTCGGACGGGCTCTCCGTCGGGGGGGGTATCCTTACCCTCGAGCTGCGTCTGGAACCGGTAACGCCCAGTGATCATCTCCAGGACGGACTCGAGGACGGCAGGCGTCAGGTCCCGGTAGGGGTACGCCTGGCGGACCAGAGAGTGAAGGTCGGAGACCTCCCAATTCTCCATGGCGACCATTCCCACGATTTGTTGACACAAGATGTCGAGTGCGTTCGTGGGCACACGGCAATACTCGACGTTTCCTGCCATCATCTCCCTGGCGAGCACAGCTTGTTCGAGAAGGTCGTTCATCGTGTGTGGGATCAAGCGCCCCTTGCTCTTCTGTCCGACGAGGTGACCGGCTCGACCAACACGCTGGAGTCCTCTGGCGACGTTATTCGGAGACGTGACTTGACACACGAGATCCACCGCTCCCATGTCGATGCCCATCTCCAACGAGGCCGTAGCCACGACGCCTTTGAGTTTTCCGTCTTTGAGGGCTTGCTCGGTGTCGCGTCGGACTTCGAGGGACACGCTGCCGTGGTGAGCGCGGACGAGTGGCTCTTTCGACTCGGGTTCTGTTTCGGACTCCAGGTCATTGACGCAAGCCGTGATTCGCTCGACGCTCCGACGGTCCTTGGCAAAGATGATGGTGCTTTCGTGAGCGTGAATCTGATCACGCAGAAGACGATAGATCGACGGCCACACGGTCCCCTCGGGCAACGGTCCAAATCGCTCGACGGGCAGTGTCACCTGGAGGTCGATTTCCTTGCGAATTCCGGCATCCACGATCGTGACCTCACGAGGCGTGAGCTTGCTTTTGGTGTCGCATTGGAGACCGCCGAGATACCTCGCGACCTCCTCCAATGGTCGTTGCGTCGCCGATAATCCGATGCGCACAAAACTCTTCGGATTGAGTGCTTCGAGCCGCTCCAGCAGCAACGAAAGAAAGACCCCTCGTTTGGTCGTGCAGAGCGAATGGATCTCGTCCACGATGCAGTATCGTACATTTCGAAGAGTTTCACGCCCCTTGGATGTCAACAGCAGGTGCAAGGACTCAGGCGTTGTGATGAGAACATGCGGCGGTCGCCGGACCATGCGTTGGCGTTCATTCGTCGGAGTGTCACCCGTGCGGACACCTGTCTCGATGACGGGCAACAGAAAGTTGATGCTTTGGGCGACGTTGGCAACTCCCTCAAGAGGAACTTGCAAGTTCCGATGAATGTCGTTGTTGAGGGCCTTCAGTGGCGAGATGTACAGAACCTGCACGCCACGCGGCAACGGGTTCTGTCGCCACAGCGAATCGAGACACGCAAGGAACGAAGCGAGCGTTTTCCCTGATCCCGTGGGCGCGAGAATCAACGTGTGTTTTCCCTCCACGATGCCAGGCCAACCCTGTTCCTGCGCAGGCGTAGGATCACCGAAACGCTCCCGAAACCACTGTTGGACCGGAGGCAGAAACAGTTCCAAAACGGACGATTGCGACTTGTTGTTTCCCAAAACGATCCACCCGTCAGGCGACTCAAAAGAACGGCGTTTGCATTCCTGTTTTAGTGTACAGAGTCACACTGAGATGAGGCACCCCGGTTGAGGATTAGTGAAAAGGTCGTTCCAATCTACACGCTGGAAGGTGAAACAACTTTCCCTACTCCGGCAATTCGAACTTGACTCCGAAACCGAACATAGCAATGAGGCCGATACCGCCGACAAGGATCCGGTACACGCCGAACCAAATGAAAGTGTACGTTCGGATGAAACTTAAGAGAAATTTGACGGCGAGAATCGCCACCAGGAAAGAGGTTACGAAACCAACGGCCAGGATTTGGAAGTGTTCCAAGGCCAGCGAAGACTGGTGCTCATAAAGTTCTTTGAGTGTTGCGGCCGCCATGGTCGGGACGGCGAGCAAGAAAGAAAACTCGACCGCTGCCTTACGTTTCCAACCCAAAGTTAACGCTCCCAAGATGGTAGCCGCCGAGCGAGAAACGCCAGGAATCATGGCGATGGCCTGGAAACACCCAAGCAACATACAATCTCGATAGCTCGCTTCTTCGAGGTGTTCCTGGCCATCGGGCTTTTCCCTATGCCATGTTTCAAAGAGGATGATCACTACCCCGCCGATGGCCAACATGGCAAGGTGGAGTTCGGACCGTTTGAGGGCATCATCGACTACCACCTTGAAGATTAGATAAAGAACGCCTGTAGGAATGAACGCTGCGATGACCCTTAAGATAACCTTCCTGTCCACAAGGAGTTTCTTCCAGTAAAGGGCGACCACGGCCAAAATCGCGCCGAACTGAATGATAATCGAGAACGCAATGACGAACGGGTCCTTGTTGTCGACTCCGATGAACGGCTGGGAGAGCAACAAATGGGCTGTCGAGGAAACAGGGAGAAATTCGGTCAATCCTTCGATAATCCCCAGAATAACAGCTTTCAGAGCAGTCAGTTCTAATGGGCTGGCGGATGAGGGCATCGGAGCAGGGTCTTTCTTGGGTTGGTGATTCTGTGGGCGGATATTGAGGCGCTTACGTCGGTGATGGATTGCGTGGCTCATCACCAAAACGACGTGTTCGCCTGGCATAACCCTTGGTCTGCACCTTAACATTACGATTGCAGACACAAATCCGCCATAATCTTGAATGGAAAATCGTGCCCAAGATGGATATGACAAAAGCCGATAGAAAGTGTGAGGGTCAGGCCGACCAAAAAACAAATCCGATGCAGCAACAAGTCTGCTTCCCCAAGAATCGAATTCGGTCCCTCGAGGCGTCACCGAAATTCGAGAAGGCCTGTCCCGCAAACCCTGCGATGCTAGAAGTCCCGTCGAAAAGGTTGTTAAAGGCACCTTTTCCATCCGCGGCGCAAAATCGACTTGATCCGGTTGATCAAATCGAATCCGAACGATCGGTAGAACTCAACCGTATTGCGGCAGGATTGTCAAATTCTCGAAGAAAGGAACTTTTACGGAGGTCAATTCGTCCTACATTAGTATTTAAATGCAAAGGTTTTCGCCCTTTTCTGCCAAGACAGCTCCCTGGGCCAATTGCCTGTCCTCGATAAGGGGAACTGCTCAATTGACAGTCCCCTCAAATTTAGTTTATACTCCTTGGATGAAAGAGCGATCGCCAACATTCCTCGCATGCGTGAGCCTCCTACTAATCTCGGAACTCGCAAGCATCTCTCGTTGTGAGGGGTTTGGCCAGATATTTCCTTGTCTCCAAAGAAGAATCACAGCCCTGGAGATAGAAAACTAATCTATAATGCAGCAAAATTGTGAGCCCTGCGGTTGAGTGGAACAGGGTTTGCGTGTATTGTTCTGTCGCATGGGAAACCGTGCGGAACACCTGTGCAGTTCAGTAGTGCAGTCGAGGTCAATCGTTTTTGGTCTCTCGAGACCATAGAAATGAAACCTTGCCGAACAAATTTAATGAACCGGAAAACAGCGGAGAGACGGGTTTTGCGCCCGTTGTCATTTCCCTATGCCCAGTTCTCAACACAAAACGCCGCTTCGCAAGAAAGTTAATGATCCCTTGACGGACCAACCTGCTGACGCACGCTCCCGGACTGAGAAGTCAACACAGAACGAAGCTTTGCTATTTCCTGGTTCGGATTCCCATGAATTAGCACTCCCCGCTGGAGAAGTTCCACGGAGCGACGAAAAAATGCGCCGGAAAGAATTCGATGGGGAAGAGCAAACAACCAAACCCACCGGGGTCGGACCGCTCGATCGAGAAGAGTCGTCGCAATTGGAACTCGAAAACCAACACTCAGGCGCCCCAAGTGCGCCTGCAGAACCGTCTCGCCCACAACAACTGACTCCGAGCAGTCAGTCCCCGCAAGGTGGGTCGGACAACGACGCTCACGCTGGGGTCATGAATCAATTCGCGGATGCATCTGGAGACGCAAGCTCTGAACCGTCAGAGAACGACCACCCACCCACATCCCGACAAACGCTCCCAGTCGATTCGGAAGAGCAGACCGTCGAAGTTGCCTCTGACGTTCTCGGTGGAGATAACAAAGGCGAAGATACAGATGCGACTCCAACGATCATTTCGAAGAATCCTCCCTCCGGTTCGGGCAATCACCACTTCGCGCAACCTCTTTCAGGGAATTTGCGAGGACGCCGACTCGCCCACTTCGAACTCATTGAGGCCATCGGTGTGGGTGGAATGGCGGCAGTGATCCGAGCCAGGGATCTCCAGCTCGACCGATTCGTTGCACTCAAGATTCTGCCTCCGGACATGGCGAGCGAACAAGAGAACGTGAAACGTTTTCAGCACGAAGCTCGTGCCGCCGCTAAACTCGATCACGAAAACATCGCCCGTGTGTTTTACTACGGCGAAGATCAATCCCTGAATTTCATTGCCTTCGAGTTCGTCGAGGGAGACAACTTACGGACTGTCATCCACCGAAGGGGATGGTTGTCCGTCCAGGATGCGATCCATTACATGCTTCAAGTCGCCTCTGGACTCGCACACGCAGCCAGCCGCAACGTAGTCCACCGCGACATCAAGCCATCGAACATCATCATCACACCGGGAGGCGGAGCGAAACTCGTTGACATGGGGTTAGCCCGGTGCCAACAGAACCAAAACAGCCAGGCCTTGACCCAATCTGGGGTCACTTTGGGGACGTTCGATTACATTTCTCCCGAGCAAGCCCTCGAACCACGAGAAGCTGACGTCCGCAGTGACATTTATTCGCTCGGGTGTACGTTTTACCACGCCTTGACCGGTCAACCGCCCGTCCCCGACGGCACCGCCGCCAAGAAGTTACACTATCATCAACACGTCGCTCCGACCGACCCACGCGAACTCAATCCCGGCATCCCCGACAGTCTCGCAGCCGTGCTTGACAAGATGATGGCAAAGAATGCCAAAGATCGATATCAGCGTCCCGAAGACCTTGTGCAACACCTTATCGTTCTAGCCCAACAACTCAGTGGGCAAGACGTCATCGGCAGCGAAGGGGCGATGTTGTACGTCGATACCCCTCTCCCGAGCCCACCGAAAACTAAGCCTGGTTTGCTTATGTTTTTGGCGTTGATTGCTCTGTTTGCCCTGGTAGGTTTTCTGTCGTTTGTTTCAAGCGTGCCGCCACCAGACTCGCCAAAGACTCATCCGATCCATCAAGAAGGCAATGCCTCAAACGGAAATGAAAAATCTCCGGAGTTCTTGCCATTTCGGCCACAAAACCAAGACAAGGCTTCACAACCGAGTAAGGAGACGGGAAGTGCAGCCAACAAAAAGAAAGTCGGATCCGAAGTAATAGTGGGGAATGGAGAAGACTTGAAGGCCTGGCTCAATAACTCGACAGAACCCAAGAATCCAGCCAACGTGTCGCCGACTGCCAATGAGCGTCGGCGTCGTTTCATACTCCGTCACCCCACCAAAATCAAAATCCCTTCCGATGGTAAGCCTCTGACGATCGAGAACAAAGACACTACCATCGAAGGCGAAGGCATCGGAAATACACCACCCACGTTGACTTTCGAAGTGACCCTCAAAGATCTGAAATCCAATACTCTGGGGCTTCTCATCCGCAACGGCAAGCTGCGTCTGAAGAACTTACGCGTTGCATTTCGGATCGATTTAAGCGAATTTTCCCCGAGGGATAAGGAAAAGGTGTTGAGGCAACAAAACTCTCCACTTGAACGCAACTTTCGTGCTGCAGCCATCCGAATCGCTGGCAAGGCGAGTCTCAAATGCGAGAAATGTATTTTTACGCAAGAGCAAATCGTCATTGATAAGTCCTCGAAACTCCCACCTCTTTTGCAGAGAGGTCTTCAACTCGTCCGCCGTCTGTGGGGTTTGGACCGGGTTGGTCGCCTGCCGATTACAACGATCGAAGTGACCGAAGATGCGGAGTCTTCAGGAACTCCTGAGGTTTCCGTCAAAATGAGCTACTTCCACAAAGGAGAGATGGCCCTCAGCCTTCGCACACCAGCGAAGGTGGAGTTTGAAGACTGTGGGTTTGGCCCTCACACTACGACATTCCGTGTCGTCGATTCGATAGCAGAGCACAAGGATGAAATAGGGCAGGATGAAGGGCCGATGGTTCAGTCGACTCTCCGCCTTAAGCATTGCACTTCGTTCATTTCCGATGGAAAAATCTTCCAACTCGGAGGCGGGACAGGATGCCAAATCGCGACAACACGTTGCGTCTTTATCGGGCGAGGAAATCGAGACACGCTCGTAGAGCAACAAGTCGGCGATGGGAGCGTTGATATGCTCCAGCTGGAAGGAGACCAGAATATGTACTCGGGAATTGATCACTATCTGGTTCAGACAACCGAAGAAGGAACAGAACTGCCCGACTCGATCGACACTTGGAAAGAATTTGCGGAGTTCGTCGCTTTGCCAGAAGGGACCAGCGGACGGTTCAAAAGTTCTCGGCAGCGTTCGATCGAACTGACGAACCAAAGTGGTGATCGGTTGGTGTCGAAGACCAAGCTAGGGTTAATGGATCGAGACAAGATCGAGACCAACGACCTGGAGGATTTGCTTAAAGTCTTTCGGATCAATCTGGAACTCAAGGAGTTGTCCCCGCTCTGGAGGATTTCAGGGGCAACGACTCCGGTCGGGATGACAATCTCCCCACTTGGGCCGATCTATCCGGAACAAGAGTTGGCCAACTTCGTCGAGTTGGCTCGAAAAAACGACCCAAAGTCGAATCCACCCCTCCCAACAATGGAGCCGCAAAAGTTGGTCGTGGATCCCCTGGCCAAAATCCATCGCACGTTGCATGCGGTGATTCCTGATGCCACCGACGGGACCACCATTTACATCAAGCACGATGGGCCTTTGGAGTTTACGGCTCCAGCGATTCTTCAGGACGATATCGAAATCACGATCAAGCCCTACAAGGACATGAAACCAATCCTGACGTTGGATGAAACCAAGATTACCGACACAAAAGAGGCCCTCTTTCATATCCGGAAAGGTCGAATTCGTTTTGAAAAAATCGAATTTCAGCTGGACCCCAATCGACGGAATCGAGGGAAAACGAACCCGATGGAGAATCAATCCGCGGAAATCATTCGTTCCGTTGTGGCGCTTTCGAGTCCTGGTTCGTGTTGCTTTGACCATTGTTTGTTTACTTTCGAGGCGCCCAAAGACAAACAGGTCCGCTTACGTGCCGTTCGGTTAGAACCGGTGGACTCTTTGGCCACTACGAAATCCAGCGAAATCGACATCATGAGTTGTGTCCTTCGTGGTTCTGCCGTGGTCGTTTCGATCACCGAACCCACCCCTTACAAGCTCAATGTTAAGAAGTCGCTGATTGCTCTCGATGGATCGCTGTTAGAAGCCAAAGTCAACCCAACCACGTCTGGGACTACACTCGAAGAGAGCCCTATCGGAAAGCTGTCTCTCGTCGAGTCAATGACTTATCTGACGCAGGACATGATCATCCTGAACAGGACAAAACTAACGCTACAAGCTCTAGTCACGGAAGTCACAAAGGCTGAGAATTGCTTTTTTGCTGCGGCCACCTCAGATCGATCTCTGATCCACGTCAATGGTGCCGATACAGAAACGAGGGCGACAAACCTCTACAGCTGGAACGGTGATTCTAACTGTTGCAGCGGATATCACATCGATTCCCGCGTTGACAAGAGAGGCATGATGGATACCAACGCCGAGAAGAGCTGGAAGATGTATGGCATGGGCGAATTTTTCTCGACGAAAGAGCTCCTTCCATTGGAAAAGGTTCGGCAAGTTCGTTTCGCTTCGTTGACTCCTGGGCAATTCGTAACCGCGCTACTCGATTTAGAAAAGCAACTGAAAAAAGGGGCGAAAGGACGTCAAGAAGACCCAAAGAAAATGATTCCGGCGTTTAATAAGTATTGCGACAATTTACGCCATCTCTCGGGTAGGCTATTCGCTGGAAGAACAGAACGTTCCACCTCGGCCGAACAGAACTCCGAAAAACCGGAGAGTACCAACTTTTTCAATGCGACTACGAAAGAGTGAGTCTACTTACGGCGTGAAAAATTCAAAGTACATATTCCTTTTTGGCAGGATATTCCGGTCCAATCAAATAATGCCAGATCCCATCATTGGGAAACACAACTCGGCCCGACATACCTCTCAATTTTGTAACCATAGCCTCGTATGATCATCCCATCCAAGACGAACCCACAGCCATTCGCACATCATGATCGACCACACCATAATCTGGCAATCAGTGGCGGTTTGCTCCCTTTTCAGTGGCGTCGTTTTGTTCAGTTGTAGTTGGCCATGGCGAGAAATTCGTCCACGCGCAGCACAGATGGGCTACGCTCTTGGCATCGGTGGAGCCGTGTTGTTCGGAATGTGGTGGCTGGGGATCTCTATCTCGTGGCCCCCAACGAATCACGAAGAACGAATCGTTCTATTGATTTTGCCAACGGTCGTTGCCATCGAAGTGGTCATCGCTACTGTCCAGCCGAACGTCCCGGCTGCCTGGGCTCTGCGAGTTCTCGTTGCCTCGGCCATTCCAGGCGTTTTGCTCCAGGGGCACCAACTCCTGCAATCGGATAACCCTGATTTCAAAATACTGGAGATACGAACGTGGAACCCTGCCGAAAGGCATCTGTGGTTGTTGGGAGCTGCGGTAGTCTTGGTCGGAGTCTGGTGGTCGCTGACTTTTCTTCTCAGAAGACACAGCAAACGGATCATCCTGTTAGCCATCATCCTCTCCACTGGCGCGGCACTGTGGGCCTCGTATTCCGCAGGATACGCCACGAACTACCGAATCGGTCTTCCTGTCGTTGTATCCCTTTTCGCGGCGTGGGTCGTGTCGTGGCTATTACCTGATGGCCGTTCCGGCGAACCAGCGATTGGGATCGGCGTTGCGGGATTGTTTTGCGTCCTGATGGGCTCGGTGTTCTACAGTGCAGCCCCAGAGACAAGCGGACTCGTTTATGCCTTACCGATTCTACTGGCTCCCATGTCTTGTTGGTTTCTCGAACTCTCGGTCCTGACGCCAAAGTCTCGTTGGCGGGACGCGATGGGATTTTTCTTTGTGGTTCTACTACTTCTGTGTGGAATCCATCTTGCAAGACCAGCGACTCCTGCTCCAAAACTCCAAGAAGAGACCATCGCTCCTCCCGAGACCAATGCCGACTGGTACGAAGGACCAGAAATAGATATGTCTCTGGATGATCTGAAGTGTTGGAAACCGGAGTAAATCTATCACCAACCCCGAACCCTCGAAATGGCCCACTGATAGAGTTGTTCATAGCTCTTGGCGGACGAATCCCACGAATAATCTTTTTCCATACCATTTCGTTGGATGGCCTTCCAACGTTGTGGGTCGGCGTTATAAACATACAGTGCCTCGGCCAATCCATCCCAAAACGAATCCGAACTGTAATAACCGAACTCAAATCCAGTTGTGCCGTGATCCACTGTGTCGGCAAGCCCCCCCGTCGAACGAACGACCGGCACCGAACCATAACGCATGGCAATCATTTGCCCCAAGCCACACGGTTCAAACAACGATGGCATGAGAAACATGTCACTTCCACCGTAGATGAGGTGGGCCAAATCGGCGTCAAACCCAATAAACGCAGTCATCTTTTGATTGTGATATCCCGCAAGGTGTCGGAGCATATCTTCATACCGTGGGTCGCCAGCGCCAAGAATAACGCACTGAGCCTCTCCGGCCCAGTTGTTCATCAATCGGTGAAAGACCTCTCCGGAGATGTCCAGACCCTTTTGCCAGGCCAGCCTAGTCACCATCGCAACCAACGGGACGTCGTCGCGTTGTGGCAATCCCGCCCTTGCTTGTAACGCTCGTTTGTTGGCGATTCTCTCGTCGAGGGTCTTTACGTTGTAGTTGACCGGCAGACGTTTGTCCGTCATTGGATTCCAGATGTCGTAGTCAATCCCATTCAAGATTCCGTGGACATCGAAGTCACGGAATCGCAAGAGGTTATCGAGTCCAGACCCTCCTTCGTACGTCCGGATTTCTCGCGAATACGTCGGACTGACGGTGTTGATCATGGTCGCGTGGAAAATTCCACGAGCCATAAAGTCGACCTGGCCAAACTTCTCCTCGTTGAGTCCGTGAGTTATCAGTTCCAGGTAATCGAGGATGCCCCAGGGAGCCTCGCCGTGGTGTTGGAGGTTGTGGATTGTGTAGACCGTGGGCATGTTCGCATAACGAGAGTCGCTTTGGCCAGCAGTCGCCAACCAGGTCACAGCAGGAGCGGCATGCCAATCGTGAGCGTGGACGACGTCGGGTCGCCACTCCATCGCAGCTACCGCCAAATCCAGAGCCGCGCGACTGAAGAATGCAAAGCGAAACGGATCGTCAAGGTAGCCATAAACTCCGTCACGGCTCCCGAAACGATGCCAGTCAGCGATGAAGTAAATCGGGACATCGCTGCCGGGCAAAGTGGATTCGAGGACACCAGCAGGAACTCGCAGCCTCGCGACGGGAACTTGCAAAGTCAGCGGATGGGCCCGAATGTCCCACTTGCCGTTCTCCAAAGCATCTTGAATCGGTTTGTAGGCCGGTAGGACCACTCGGACGTCGTGACCTAAAGCCTTGAGGGATTTGGGGAGTGAACCGCAAACGTCGGCCAAACCACCGGTTTTCGCAAACGGAGCCACCTCGGCACTGAGGAATAATATTTTCAGGGGTTGCATCATCTCTCTCGTCGATTGGCTGCTTCTGGAGCGATCAGGATTCTGGAGATCATGGGTCGACGCGGTTCGTGGGGAGGCACAAATCCACGCAAAGACAGCTCCCGTCGTCAGTGACACAGCGGCGTCAATTGGCTCCCACGTCTTTCTGAAGGTATGATATTTTTTTCCCGACGGATGGCATTGAAACGCTTGGAACTCTTACAACTTCCTCGGAGGGATTCACTTCCAAGAACAGTGTAATTCACAATTGGATCGTCTTGACTCCGTTTTGGGCTACAGGAAGCAAGACCGTCCGATGGAGGCTCGTTATCCGAACAAACCTGGCTCGAATGAACTTTGACGAGGTCGCCACTGTTCCAGACTCATTCTCAGGGCTAAGAACGTCTTGGCGTTCCTGACAATCACTTCAGCCATTTGCATGGTAGGATATCCATTGTGGAACAATTCGGCCCAGTCGTCCTCTGGCCAGAACTGTGGCTAAGTCGTTGAGGAAACAGCTTGTTTCCTTATCGATTATGTATATCGTGCCCCAAGGTCTCCGACATTTCGAGATTCGCAGACTATGACCTCAACTCCTCCGACCGAGCATCCGAACTCCGAAACCCTTTCCCCCAAAACTGAAGCGACAGCGGACCGGTCTGCCAGTTGGATTCAGACAATAGCCTTGTTCTGCGTCTACGCAGTCGTCATGCTCGTCTCCATGCGACCTTTCCTGAGCAAGGATATCTGGTGGCACATGGCCGCCGGAAGGTGGATCGTCCAAAACGGTCAAATTCCCTGGACGGATCCTTTTTCGTCCTTCGGACAAGGAAAAACTTGGATCGCCTACAGCTGGCTTTTTGAACTGGTGGTGTACGGCGTCCACAGTATTGGTGGCTTAACGGGAATTCTACTGTTTCGGACGGCGATGTCCTTATCGATTACCATTGCTTTACAACGATTAATTACCACATTCGAAAAACGCTGGTGGCTCGTGATCAGCTATCTGACCGGTTTGGTCGCTGTCATGTCCCAACTCACTCCGGAACGTCCCTGGTTGATGACTATCCTGTTTTCCGTGTTGACTTTACAAGTCATCGTGGACTTGCGTCGTGGTCAGCCGAATCATCTCACGTGGTGGCTTCCGTTGATTTATGTTCTCTGGGCGAATCTCCACATCCAGGTCGTTTACGGTTACTTCTTTCTTGGATTAGCTTGTATCAGTCCTCTCATCGATTATTTGATCGGACAAGAAGACAGAGAGTATGCAGCGAGGCCAGGAACACCCGAATGGCAGCGGCTCGTCAAGGTTACGGTGTTATGTGTGTTGGCATTTTTCGTAACGCCCTATCATGTCTACCTCTCTGTGATCGTGTATCAGTACGCGACGCAAAAGGTGGCATTGAATGCCATCGGAGAAATGCAGGCCTTGAGTTTTCGTGTGGCGTGTCACTGGGTCACTCTGGCAGTGGGATTGGTGTCGACTTTTTGTCTAGGAAGGCGACGTTTTTCCGCATTCGAGTTGTTGGCTTTGGTCGGAGCTTGCTACTTCAGTTTTCGATCCACTCGAGATGTTTGGATGCTCTCACTCGTTGGAGCCATCATCATACCCCCGACATTTCGTTCGAGAGAAACAGCCCCGGCCAAATTTGGGGTACGGTCCATTCACAAAGTCGTTCTTCTGGCCGCTTTGGTCCTGTTCGCAGGATTACTCGTCTACAAAGGAGGAGCCAGCGAACAGGAGTTGCAGAAGGCGGTGGCTCGCGACTTTCCCAAGGCTGCTATCGAGTGGATAGAAGAGAATAATCCTTCCGGCCTCCTCTACAATTCTTATAACTGGGGCGGATACATCATCTGGGACTTGGATGTACCGGACCTCCTCGTGGCCATTGACGGCCGAGCGAATCTTCACGGCGGAAAACGGATCGCGGCCTTCCTCAGGACGGTCCGACTCCAGCCTGATTGGGAGGACAATCCGGATTTCCAGTCAGCCCGCTTGTTGCTACTCGAAAGCAACGCTCCGATCTTACAGCATCTGAAAACCGATCGGCGTTATGAATTCGTTTATGAAGACGACATAGCCGTCGTGGTTCGAAAAGTCGATCCGTGACATTTGATCGCAGGTGTGTCGTAACTATCCTATCTCTGATGGAGAGCTCAACGTTGTGTGTTATTCCGAAGTGCAGCGCGGACCACACGCAAAACGACGAATTTATGGATGTCCGATTTCGAGTGTGGCTGCTGTGTTCTTCAAAATCGTGAAGAGCACCTGACTCGCTTGGCTCGATACCATATCCTGTGTACATTAAGGACAGGAACTAATCCATAAAGTGACAGTTCGGGAGAGGCCTCCTTGCAAACACCTGTTGTAATGATCGCTGGCGATGGCATCGGTCCCGAAGTGATGACGGCGACTCAAAATGTTCTGGCCGCGGCAGGAGCCAAAATCGAATGGATCGAGGCGTGGGCCGGGGAAGACGCCGACCAAAAGTTCGGGACACCACTGCCAAACGAAACGTTGAACCTCATCCGTCGTTACCGCGTGGCCCTCAAAGGGCCGTGCACGACGCCGATCGGCAAGGGCTTTCGTTCGATCAACGTGGCTCTCCGGCAAGAACTCGATTTATATGCAAGTCTCCGACCCGTCAAAACACTACCGGGAATCAACGTTCCGTATCAAGACGTCGACCTGACGGTCGTTCGCGAAAACACCGAAGGGCTTTATTCGGGACTCGAGCACGTCGTCGTGCCCGGAGTCGTCGAAGGCCTTCGACTCATCACAAAGACGGCTGCCGAACGCATCGTGCGATTTGCTTTCGAATTCGCTCGGTACGAGGGAAAAGAGAAGGTCACGTTTTGCCACAAGGCCGATGTCTTGCCGCTGAGTGATGGCCTCTTTCTCAAGACGGCCCAACACGTGGCAGACGATTACCCTTTTCTCGAATTCGAAGAATGCCACGTCGATACGTTATGCCTTCAACTTGCCCTTGATCCGACGAAATTTCAAGTTTTGGTCATGGAAAACTTGTTCGGCGATGTCATCAGCGACCTCTGCGCGGGACTTGTGGGTGGACTCGGCGTCGTTCCAGGCGCTAACATTGGGACTCGCTACGCGCTTTTCGAAGCCGTTCACGGGAGTGCTCCGGATATCGCCGGAAAGGGCCTGGCCAACCCAACAGCCCTGCTTCGTTCGGCGTCAATGTTGCTCGACCACATCGGTCAAAGGGAGGTTAGCCACTGCGTCGAACAATCCGTGCGGAAGACACTCGCAGCAGGCGTCGGACTGACTCGCGACCTGGGGGGCGATGGAAATACTCAGACGATAACGGAGCGATTGATTGCCAATTTGCAGCCAGACAAAACGTGACAGACTAAACGTGACAGACAAAACGTGACAGACAAGATCTGAAGGGGAAAAGAACGCCGTTGCGAAGAAAGACCTAACTCGACGTGTTCCAAAACAAAATCCTCCTCAGGGTTCTGTTAATTCTTGTCCTTCTGCTGTTTCCTGTTTCCTATTTCCTATTCCTTACTTCTTCAGCTTGCCAATGAAAGTCACTCTTGTTCAAGGTGGTGGTGCCGGATTTGATCAGGTGCCCGCCGTGCGGAAAATCCTCGATGCTGCAGGTGCAAAGGTGGAATGGGACGAGCACCTCGCGGGACTGGCGGCTGTGCAAAACGGCTTGCCACCGATCCCTGATTCTCTGTTGGAATCTCTCAAGAACACCAAACTCGGACTCAAGACAAAGCTCTTGGCGTGGGAGACCAACCCTGCCGCAAACTACAACATTCTGTTTCGCCGCGAACTCGGGTTGTTCGCCACGGTACGTCCGTTGAAGAACTTGCGTGGTTTGACCTCACGGTTTCAAGATGTGAACATTCTCGTAATCCGAGAACTCACCGAAGACCTGTACGCCGCCATTGAGCACGAAATCGTTCCTGGCGTTGTCCAGAGCATCAAAGTTGTAACCGAAGCTGCGTGCCGTCGATTCCTCGAGTTTGCATTCCGCTATGCCAGCGACCAAGGCCGAAAAAAGATCCACGCAGTCCACAAGGCCAACATCCTCAAACTCGCCGACGGATTGTTTCTTGAGGTCTTTCGAGAAACCGCGAAGCAATTTCCCAAAATCGAACCGCGCGAGATCATAGTCGATAACTGCTGCATGCAAATGGTCTCTCGTCCCCACCAATTCGACGTGATGGTCATGGGCAATCTATATGGGGACATCGTAAGCGACCTTGGTGCAGGTATCGTCGGCGGCATTAGCGCGACGGCGGGAATCAACTTTGGCCAGGACGTGACGGTTTACGAGACGTTCCACGGTGGCCATCGAGAAACGATCGGTGAGAACAAAGCCAATCCATGGCCGCTTCTGCTCCCAGCGATCGACATGCTTCTTGCGGAAGGACAATCTGAACCAGCCAAGCGAGCTTTCGAGGCACTTCAGACGGTCCTTGCCGAGGGAAGAATCCGAACTCCCGACCTCGGTGGAACATCCACGACGACAGACATGGCAAACGCCGTGATCGCCGCGATGCCAAGCGAATAGCTGCCCGGTTGGGCTGACAGGACAATAGTATTGGAGGCTGCTGCGGATTGTTCGTAGTCGACGGCCGTTGTTGGAAGGCCAGAACCCATGGCCACACCTCTTGCTGTTTCTTTTCGTTCCATTGGTCTTTGAGCTTCCGTTGAACGAACTGCTCCTGGCCTTTTTCTCTCACGCTCGAACTAACACGCCCCCCAACCCCCAACCATTCTCCGCAGTCGGTTCTTTCGACCGACTCCTTGGCTGTGTGGCTGCGTCTCTGGCCAATTCGCTAGACACCTGTTCCTAATTCTGGCTATCCCAAAGGAGGTCAGTCTGTGTAACAGATCACGTGCAAACAATCCCAAACAAGGCCTATGTTTGGGATTTGACCAAGGGTTCGAAGGACAATTCGACACCGCCGTTTGTTTTGGGAGCTCGACCTGAGACGGTACTGCCTTTCAATCCCGATGGTACGCCAATTCTCATCCCGCAAGCTGGCAAAATCGAAGTCCGGAAAAATCACCACGGGCCAGGTACTACAGACTTTGTTTGGGCATACGACGATCGTCACCCATGCTGCCTACAGTCCCGACGGAAAACGGATCGCGTGGGGCGCCGGAGATGGGACAGTCCGAATGGGGTACCCCGTCAACAGGTTTTCAAGAGACCACAGACCCGAACGACTACTTTTCGTAGCGGTTGGTCCAATATCGACTTGGGCGCCAACCAGAAGCCCAGAGGCACCAAAATCGTACCCGTATAATCTTGGAGAACCGAAAAGGGCGAGTCTTGGAAGAGGCACAAGCATTCTTGCGCGAGGTGGAAGCACACTTCGGAGAGAAGAAGCTCAACGAAAACCAATCAAAGCGAAAAGGCTCTCGATCAGTTTACGCTTTGATTGCGCTCATCTCAAAGTGTGTCCGAGTTGCGTTGCGTTGAGTCCACGCCCATTGATACACGAGAGCCACGCATACTTGCGAAGCGGTCGGCTTGTCGTAGGCACACGCAGCTCGCATCTACTTTTCAACCCTCGTAAGGATCAAGCGTTCTGCATCTGGTTCCAGGATTGTCGGAACCACTCCATTTCTTCAGCGATTCCGGAAGCCAGGTTGGGCTGCTGGATTTCTGGAGGTAACACTCCCCACGCATACGTCTCGACCTCAAAATGGTCCGTCAGTTCTAATTCGGCAGCCCTGCGAATACACTCCAGGATAGCCTTCTGGGAAGCCCGCAGGTGACCGAATCGTTCGAGGTAAATCGGCACGTGGAAATGCACCCGCCAGTCGGAATGTGTTCCAGGTTCCTTTTCGGCGGCAAGCGCGTCTCCGAGATCTTCGTAGAAGGTATACTTCGTCGAATCTTCTTGGGCCACACACGTCTGGTGAAGATATCGATGTTCGTCGAACGTCTTGAGTTGAGTGAGCGCGGCTTGTTGGTGCTCGTGTGCGGTGTCGGCGAAGGGGAGTTGGACGGCTGAGGAGACCTGGATTTTGCCAACTCCGATGCCCGCGTCGTGATATCGACGAAGGACGGCCGCTTGGTCTTCGAACATGACCACTTGATGACAAATGTCGTGGCAAACTTGGATGTGTCGTCTGAGGATGTCTTCGTCGCCGCCACGGAACAGATGTACCTGGAAGAACTCCAAAACGTCCTCGCTCCGCGTGAGAACGCATCCCGGTTCTGGTTCGAGACAAAGACAGATGTATCGGCCGGTCTCCTTCTCGAGCTTGCTCAGAGTGTTGGCGACGTCACGAAGCGCTTCGACCGCTCCCGCGATTTGTTGCGTGGTCAGGGACGGAGTTCCCCAGGCGATGGGCACGGTGGAGATGCTTCCGCGGAGTCCTTCGGGCAACAACTCGTGCAAGATGGCGATCAGATTCTTGGTAAAGGCGAGGCGTTCGGGCTCGAACCAGGTTGGGTGATAAACGGCGTGTTTGACGATATCTCGATGGAAATCCCCGTACGGAAATCCATTGAGCGTGAACGGAAGAAGCCCAACCTCTCGCAACCACTCGGCAAAGCCAGTAACTTGGTGCGTCTCGACGAGTCTGGCGGCCGACGAAGCCGAGAGCCAAAGCCCGATGCCCATTGGCGACGTTGGGGAGAATTTCTCTTTGACGACGCAGGCGTACCGGAGCAAATTCGTTCTGGTTTGATCGAGGTTGGCTCCCGCATGGACGTTCGTGCAATATCCTATCTGTGGCGTGGTCATTCGGTTCTCGTCGGCTCTTGGAGAGATCGATTTCAATGTTGGTATTCGATTATGTCTGAAAAACAAGACGAACCAAAGCAAGTAAGTCCACCGTCGCGAAAAAGTCTGGCGCTGGTCGTGCTGGCTCTTGTCGTTTGGTACACTTCGGTACTGTTTCTCTGCCTTGGTCGGTCTTTGTTTCCGAACGTTATTGCGGGAGAACAACTGACACGATTGACGGTGTGGATTTCGTTATTGTACTACTTCCCGGCCGTGATGCTGTTGCTTCGGTTTGGAAAAACCAACTGGCCGGATTTTGGGACCGAATTACTGGGGCTTACCCTGTGGATGGGTAGTTGGTTGGCTTATTTGATCCATGTCGTGATGGCGTTTCGCTATTATCACCATTGGTCTCATGCCGACGCCTTCGAACATACCGAGGCGCGAAGCGGGTTCGGTTACGGTATCTACGTGAATTATGTTTTCACGATTCTCTGGACAGGTGATGTGTTCTGGTGGGCGTGTTTCCCAACAGGCTACCAACGCCGACCGCAATGGGTGGGATGGTCGTTCCACGCTTCGATGGTGTTCATCGTCGTGAACGCAACAATCGTTTTCGCAGACGGACCAATCCGATGGATAGGAGTCATTGGGTTCGTTTGGTTGGCCTGGTTGTGGTACATTCGTTGGCTAAAGGTCCCTGAGTGAAGCAAGTGCTCGATTTTGTTTTCGGTCTCTTCAAGGAAGAACAAGATGTTTCAACAACTTGGCAATTGCAAGCAATATTGCTTACTCACAGTCGTGTGCTGGGCGGGACTCACGCTGTCCGGAACAAGTCATGGCCAGACACTCAAGGCCACTCTTAAAGGACACACGAGGTCATTCCTCACTACCAAATTTTCTCCGGACGGCAACACGCTCGCTTCCAACGCTTTTGAACTGTTGGTTTTCGACCAGATATCAAACTGATGGCGTCCGGAAATCATAAAGGAGTGGTCGCTCTCTGGAACCCAGTGACCGGGAAATTCGTCACGGCCTTTCGCGCCCACAAGACTCCAGTTACTTCGCTGACCTTCAGCCCAAACGGAAAGCTACTCGCTTCGACGAGCAAGAACAAGACGATCAAGGTTTGGGACGTGTCTCAGGTCGACTAACAGTCGCACAGTCTTTCTGGATGATGCCTTCGCCAACAGTTTTTTGCAGAATGCCGAGAAAGGAAGCTAATGATTTTGCTCCTCCCCATTGTGGCCGCGTTGTTGCCTCTTGAGTTACCCGAATCCCTCCGGGCCATCGAAAAAGACAAGTCCCAAGAGATCAAAGTCAATGAACTCAAGGCCCACGTTTATCGCCTGGCGTCTCCCGAGTTCCTCGGACGGCGTGGTCCGGGAGCGGCTCGAACTGCCAAACATATCGCCGAGATGTTCAAAACCATTGGGCTCCAACCGGCGTTCGGAAAATCGTATTTTCAACCGATCCCGAATTACCTTCGCAAGAAGAAAGATAAGCTAGCCAAGACGTTCATGGGAAAAAATGTCGGCGCTGTTTTGCCTGGCTCGGATCCGAAATTCAAGGACGAGTGGATCGTTCTGAGCGCTCACTTCGACCACCTGGGCAAACGAGGAGACACGCTTTTTCCCGGGGCCGACGACAACGCGAGTGGTGTCGCCATGCTCCTCGAAGTTGCCGAGCGGTTAGCCCTCTCGAAAGAACGCCCAAAGCGTACGATCGTCTTCGTTTCGTTCGACCTTGAGGAAGTCGGGTTGCTCGGGTCGCAGCACTTTGCACGAAACCCACCACGGGACATCAAAAAACTGAAGTTCTTCGCGACTGCGGACATGCTCGGGAGATCGATGGCCAACGTCATGGATGAGTATGTGTTCGTGCTCGGGAGCGAGAGCGCCAAGCGACTGCGCCATTTGATCAACAAAGTTTCACCGGCGAAGGGACTCAAGATCGGACGGATGGGCACTGACATCATCGGTACTCGAAGCGACTACGGACCGTTTCGCGATCGGAAGATTCCGTTTCTGTTCTTCTCCACCGGACAACACAGCGATTACCACCAACCGAGCGATTTGCCCGACCGTATCGACTATCATCGACTGCAAAAAATATCTTCGTGGATCGGCAAACTGACCCTACGACTTGCGAACGACACCGAGGTCCCCGTCTGGAACCCCAAACCAGACCTGAAAGACATGGAAGAAGTGAAAACCATTCATACACTTCTGCGACGTGCTCTCGACAACTCAGATGCGTTTCCGTTGACCAAAAGTCGGCGCAAGTCGGTTGAGAGGATTGCGGCTGATTTGGCCGGCATCTTGAAACGAGGGAAGATCACAACGGCGGAGCGGACGCGGCTTGTGTGGACGTCGCGCTTGCTCCTCATCACTGTGTTTCGGTAGAGTCCGGATTTATTCTTTGGTTGGCCGCAACAGATCGGGTCAATAAAATTTTCCCAGGTTCGCTTCCAGGTTTTCTCAACGATCGCAAACACAAAAGGAGTGTAAGTATGCGGACACAATGTTGGCTGGGCCGAATGTTTTTTGGTGTGCTGCTTGCGGCCGTCTTCGTTCCGAACGCAGCGAAGGCTGCCGACTACGTGATGCTGCCCGCTCACCTCGCCGTCGTTTTCAAGATCAAGCACCTCGGGATCAGTTGGACCTACGGTCGATTCAACAAGGCCAAAGGTCATTTTTCCTTCGATCCGGAAAACGTGGATAAAGCGTCGTTCAACCTCTACGTTGATCCGGCAAGCGTCGACACCCTCGAAAAGAAGCGAGATGCCCATCTGCGGAGTGCTGACTTCTTCAACGTTAAAGAATTTCCCGTCATGAAGTTCGAGAGCACTTCCGTGAACAAGGGCAAGAACGGTTTAGTCGTGAAAGGCAACTTCACGATGCACGGCGTCACCCGCAAGATTCAGTTCAACTTGAATGGTGGCAAAACCGCCATGTTCAAAGGGAAAAACCTGCGCGGCTTTTCGACCGAATTCATGCTCCGTCGTAGCGAATATGGTATGAAAGGTTTCCTTTCGGGAGTCGGCGACGAAGTCTACATTGGCATCAGTTTCGAAGGGCTGATGAAGGATTAGGCAGGAGACAACACAATTGTAAGAAGCAAGAGGCAAGTCGAGAGACCAACTCTTGGCTCTCGACTATCCTTGTTCTGCTGTTCCTCTTTATTGAGATTCGTCGCACCTCTTCCTACTTCTCCAGAATGCACTCATGAGTTCCGAAGACGTTTGGTACAAAGATGGCCTCCGGTTTGAATGCACCCGCTGCGGCAACTGTTGCACCGGAGAGCCCGGTTACGTCTGGGTCAACGACGAAGAAATCGCCACGATCGCCAGGTATCTTGATGAACCACTCGAAGAAACTTTTGCTGTCTATACACGTGTCGTCGACACACGACGTAGCCTCCGAGAACGCATCAACGGCGAGTGTGTTTTCTGGGACAGAGCACTAGGCTGCACAATCTACCCAGTGAGGCCGAGACAGTGCCGGACATTCCCGTTCTGGGAAAGCAACCTGGGTTCGGAAGCCGATTGGGAAGAGAACTGTGAGTTTTGCCCAGGTTCGGGACAAGGACCGCTGATTCCCGTTGAGGAAATCACCAAACGAATGAACGTCATCAAGATATAATCAGTTCGTCTCAAAGTCTTGTCCGAACTGCAGCTCAAAGATAACCCCGATGACCACCTCCCAACTCCACCAAGAAATCCACGACATCTACACGCAAGTCGACCGCGAAGTCGACCAGGCCGGTCCTGTGTGCGAGTCAAGTGGTCGGTGTTGTCGGTTCCAAGAATACGGACACACGCTGTTCTTGAGTCAGTTCGAAGCCGAAGTGCTCTTGGCCAGTGCTCCGAGCTATGACAAGCCAGTGTCTTCGGCGTTTTGCCCGTTTCAGGAGGGAAACCTCTGCACGGCCCGAGAGCCCAGACCACTCGGATGTCGAATTTATTTCTGTGATCCGGATTACCAGGACCGGAGTCAAGAAATCACCGAAAAGTATGTCGCCAAACTCAAAGCCCTTGCCGACGAAAAAGGTCGGGATTGGCTCTACGCCCCACTCCACCACTTTCTCAACAATGCACCGGTTCAACCCAGGGGTGCCCAACGGGAGGGAGCGTCCGTAGAAAAACTGGACGGACGATTGCCTTTACCGATCGTCGCGTCGAACTCGTGATGACCCCCAACAAACCCTTCGGAGGATCCGCCCATGCCCTTTATGCGATCCCTTTGTGTCCTGCTGTTGATGTGTTCGGTCGTCTCGGCGGGAGACTGGCCTCAGTGGCTCGGTCCCAAAAGAGACGGGTCCACGTCGGAAACGATAGCTCCCTGGAAAGGTCGACTCAAGGTCTCGTGGAAACAATCTGTCGGAGAAGGGCATAGTTCCCCAGTAGTTGCCGACGGCGTCGTTTACTTGCACTATAAGGCAAAAAATGCCGAGAAAGAAGTTCTCGATGCTTACGATGCGAAGTCCGGAAAGCGACTTTGGACGGCCAACTACACTCGCCCCCAATACAAGGGGCTCTTTGGAAACGGTCCGCGAGCCACTCCGAGCGTTGCGGGCAATCGAGTTTACACCTATGGCCCGACCGGCATCCTGGCTTGTTTCTCCGCGAAGAAAAAAAGATTGCTATGGAAGGTCGATACGATCGCGCAGTTTCAAGCGCCGAAACTCAAATTCGGTGCGTCTTGTTCGCCCCTGGTGACCGGTGGCAAGGTGCTCATCAACGTGGGAGCAAAAAACGCGTCTGTAGTTGCGTTTGATGCCAAAACCGGAGATGTCGTTTGGAAGTCTCAGAGCGATGGAGCTAGTTACGCCTCCCCCATCCTGGTCGGCAAAGGCAAAAAGCAACAAGCCATCTTTTTCACAGGAAAGGGCCTGATCGGCCTCGCACCGAAAGACGGCACCCTCTACTGGCGATATAGTTTTCGAGACTTCCTCAACGAAAGTTCGGTCACGCCTGTGTTGGTGAACGACATTTTGGTGGCCAGCGCGATTACCCGAGGCGGGGTCGGGCTGAAACTCGACCTCGATGGAAAGAAATCCAAGGCCACGAAGAAATGGGGAAACGTTAAATTGACGGGTTATTTTGCGACGCCCGTTCCCGTTGGTAAGTACCTCTATCTTGTGACAGGTGCGAATCCGCTGGCATTCAAATTGACCCCGGAGGCCACTCTGCGGTGCGTCAATCCAAAAACTGGTGCTGAACTTTGGAACACACCCAAGGTCGGGAAATATCACGCGTCACTTATGCGAACTGGCAATAACAAGCTGTTGCTACTCGAAGAGCAGGGCCACCTGGTAATGCTGGACCCCAATCCGAAAGGGTACACCGAAATTTGTCGAAGTCGCATTTGTGGTAAGACCTGGGCTCACGTCGCCATCGCGGACGGACGGTTGTTCATTCGCGATGGAGCCGAATTGCGGTGCATCGCCCTACCAAAGTAGCAACCGCTGAGAGGTTTCGCTAGGCTGCAGAAATCGCTTTTCACACCATCCCGAAGGTTGAGCGAGGGATACTTTTGATCCCTTTCTGAAGTTTCGGGATGGTTTCCCAGTGCGCCTGATTGTTCTGGAAAATTCTATGATGAACAGTCAACTACACTACCAAGACATCAATATGGGGTGCCGTCAGCCCTTGCCGCTTTCAGGGCATTGGCATACCACTCCAGTTCGTTCAGGAAGCGTGAGGTGAATTCGTTTGTCTTTTCGTTCGTTGGATTGCTCTGGTCGTCGAATAGGTCTTGGACTTTCGGAAACGACAAGATCGAAGGAATGCTAACTGTACCGATTTCTCCCAACAAAACTCGCAATTGCATCGCGGCACGAACCCCGCCGAAACCACCAACGGAATAACTCACAATTCCCGAAGGTCGGAAGAACCACTCCTCCAGAAAATGATCGATCATATTCGTAAGGGCTGGGGGCATAGAATGATTATATTCAGCCGAGCAAACGATGAACGCGTCCGAGGCTTTGATGATCTGGGCCATCTTTTCCATGACTTCCGGAGCTTGACCCGGTTCGTATTCTTTGTACATCCGGTCGAGTAAAGGGAGTTGGTACTCTTGAGGGTCCAAAAAGGTAACTTCGTGTCCACGGGATTGACATTGTTTGACCAAGTATTCGGCGGGCTTGATCCCGACTCGGTCACGACGAACGGAACCTAGCAGAACGGTGGTTTTCAACATCGGCTCGAGTACTCCACTTTGTAACAGAAGTGTTGTTCAGAGAATGTTACTTCTCACACAATAGGTTTCCCGCAGCCATGCTTCAAGACTCTGCAACACTATTCTCTGCTTGGGTGCAATTGTGTCAGTGTTACACTTCATCGACATCAACCATCAACGACATATTCAGTCGAATCGTGAATGCGTATTCGGAATCCCACAGAACCTACCATACTCTTAAACACATTGAATACATGTTGACCGTGGTCAATATGTTTCCCCAAGAGCTGACAAACCCACACGAGGTGGAATTGGCTGTCTGGTTTCATGACGTTGTTTATGACCCAAAGGCTACAGACAACGAGGAACTGAGCTGTCACTTTGCGGCAGAGGTTCTCTCTGAATTAGAACTATCTTCGTCAACTTCGGATCGGGTGGCAAAGTTGATATTGTTCACGATGACACACCAACCGGATACGACGGATTCAGACGCCTGTGTCCTTGTCGATGCTGACTTGGCCATTCTCGGAGCATCGGAAGCGGAGTACGACGGGTATGCCAAGGCGATTCGCAGCGAATACTCCTGGGTAGCCGACGATGATTTCGCCCGAGGAAGGACGAACGTGCTACGGGGCTTCTTGGGCCGGGAAAAGATTTTCCACACGGCTCGATTGTTTGCTATTTTGGAGGACAAAGCGAGACGGAATCTACAACGAGAAATCGATGGGTATTCTCAGACAAACCAATAAGGAAGCATCTACCGTGGCGAGAACAGGCTATCCCCCAGTAATTGCAGAACTCATTGAGGAACGTCGGTTGAATTCGCTCGGGCCAGGCGTTCCGAACAAAGATGCGTACCCCAAGTTACGTGATTTAACGACTTCGAAGCTCTTTGAAGGGCAAACAATTCGTGATTCCGACATGGCGGCGTGTTGTTTGTCAGGGCTGTGGATCTATCACAATTATCTCGATGAGTCCCACGAGATCAGCCAGGAAATCCACACGCCAACGGGAAGTTATTGGCACGGAATCATGCACCGTCGCGAACCGGATTATGGGAATTCGTCATATTGGTTTCGTCGCGTAGGAACACACCCAACGTTTGACATTTTGCCCCAGGCAGTTGCCCTAAGCATACAAGAATTCCAGGTCGAACCCGAAACCGAGTTTTTGCAAAACCAGTCCAGGTGGGACCCCTTCGCTTTCATTGATCTCTGCAGATCGGCTTATAACAAACAAAACGAATACGAAGCCCTGTGCCTGGAAATTCAACTGTGCGAGTGGGAAGTCCTATTTGCCTATTGTTATCAAATGAGTTCGTGTGGATAGTCGTCTTAGGATGTGTAAGTTGTGGTGTGAAAAGAGTAACTCTTCCCACTTGCGTTTGGTACCGTCGAACATGAACCATGTCACAATCTGTCCGACCTGTCAACAAGCTTTGGAGCTTCCCGAAGAATACGTTGGACGCCAAGTCCAATGTGCGACCTGTGATCAGGTCTTCCTGGCCGATCCGGCTTCGCCAAGCCAAGAACAGCCATCGGAAGGACCAACCGCCTCGCAACAGAGTTGGACAGATGACTATGATTACAAGGAAACCCATTCCTACACCGAACCAAAGTGGCGAACGAACGACAAGAAATAGCCTTGAGAGGGAATAACAAATATGAGTGTTTTTTTTCAGCGGATTCTCGTGGGCTTGGGAGTCATTCTGGTAACTCTGCTCGTCAGCACTCCGAGCCGCGCGCAAGCCAACAAGGAAGTGCAGGAGTTGATCAAGAAGGCTGTCGAAGCATCGAAGAACAAAGACGCTAAAACGGCCCTTTCGTACGCCAACAAAGCCATCAAGATGAACCCGAAAGCCGCCGGACTCTACTTACTTCGGGGCGATATCAACCACCAAATGATCAAGCCCAAGGAAGCCATTGCCGACTACAGTAAGGCCGTTGATTTGGCTCCCAACGCGGTCCAGCCTTACCTCCGCCGAGCAACTCTCTATCAGGTTATCCGGAAACACAAAGACGCCGAAACGGACTGGTCGAAGGTCATAAAATTGGCTCCCAAACTGTCCCAAGCGTACCAGGCTCGCGGAGCCGAACGATTCAAGCTCGGGAATTTCAAGGGCTCTGTTGAAGACTTCGATCGGTATTTGAAGCTCAAGCCGAAAGAACGACCGCAACACTGGATGCGTGGCATCTCGTTGTATTATGCAAAGGATTACAAGGAAGGAAAACTACAGTTCGAGGGATACCAGACGTTTGATAGTACCGATGTCGAAAACGCGGTCTGGCGATATCTCTGTATGGTTCCCGTGGTGGGAAAAAAGCAAGCTCAGGCTGATATGCTCAAAATCGATGGGGACGATCGCATTCCCATGTCACAGGTTTATAAGATGTTCGCGGGAAAAACCGAACCCGAGGACGTGCTCAAAGCAGCGAAGGCCGGCGAGCCATCCAAAGCCCAACTCAATCAGCGGCTGTTCTACGCGCATCTGTACATTGGGCTCTACTACGTCTCGGAAGGAAAAACGGAACTGGGGTATAAGAACTTGAACTTGGCCACCGAGAACTACCCCATTGGACATTACATGTGGGACGTCGCGCGAGTTCACCGAGATGTGTTGAAGCCCAAAACGAAGTAGAATTACTCAGTTCTTTTCACAGTTCGCGAGGTCGAGCCTCGCAGCTGTGTGTTCTGAAGTTCAAAACACACCCTCGAGTCGTCCGACTTCGTCATTCGTGTAAAGCACGGCGGAGCCACGTAACAAGGTCTTCGGGCCTACTCGTTGCCTGCCTCCGCTGCATCACCTAAGTTGTCAGAGCTCAATCGAACTCTGTGGAACCGTGCACGAACGACTTTTCCGATCCTTCCCGTGGAGAACCAGTCGACAATTCTCACTACTTTCTATTGTCTATTCGCTTTTCCAGTTTTTCTCTTATCCCTGTTTGTTAGGCTTGCGGAAGTACAACAAATCGTGTCGGCGGATGGCCACGCCTGTCGCTCCATTCGGACGTGGTCCGAGAGTATAGATTCCAAGTTTCCCTGTGGTCGTTTCTGAGAGATATAGTGCCGATTGACCTTTCGCGAGCGAACCCGTCGTCATCATGAAATGTACATGTTGACGTGGTTCGACCTTGAATTCTTGGACGAGGTCAACTTCGGCCCAACCACGGATCTTTCCGGTTAGACGATCGATCACCGTTCCAAGCAATTTTCCAGACCGATAATCCAGAATCCACAGGCCCTCGGTCGGACCGCGACCACCGGGAACCGTAACGTCTCCGGTACACATAATGAATTCTTCGTGTCGAGAATCACCGGCCTGGGCAGGTGGGGCTGAGTAGTAAGACTTCGTTGCGATGACGCCCAGAAGCACTCCCACTGCCAACCATGCGA
Source organism: uncultured Alcaligenaceae bacterium (assembly GCA_964423615.1). GTDB lineage: Bacteria > Planctomycetota > Planctomycetia > Gemmatales > Gemmataceae > CAYRFQ01. Next base: position 30,354 of record CAYRFQ010000052.1, read on the forward strand.
AACGTCCCAATCGCTTGAGGTGATCTTTCATATCGTCCTCCTGGCTTATTCGTAATGAAACCGATCCTGTCTTCGCGCGACAATATAGCAAGTCCGCCCAATCAAACCAACATCGATTACTTGTCAAGTTTTTCCATGCTCTGTATGATACTCCCACTTCGGAAACCACAGTGATGTTTGTCCAAGGATGGCCAGGTTCTCCAAGTTGTTTTGCCGTGTTTGCTCTTCTCGAAAGGATTGTTGATGGCTCGTTCGAAACAAAAAGTCTCGGCGTTGCGGGTGCTCTTCCCGTTGGTGGTCCTCTTGTTCGGGGCATTAGTCTACAACTTCCGCGAAAACATTCCGTTGTTCGTTCCCAATGGGGAGGCGGACGTTGGGAAACCGTTGCCTCCTGGGGAGTACATGTTTTGCTTCTGGAACCTCGAGAACTTTTTCGACAACATCGATGATTCTCGGAACAACATAGACGATCCCTATGACGACTGGTTTGCCAGTGATGCCGAAGCGTACCAACTCAAGCTACAACGACACTGTGAGGTCCTGTTGAAACTGAATGGAGGTCGGGGACCAGACATCCTGGCGCTGGCCGAAGTCGAGTCGGAAGCGGCTGCCAATGCTTTGAAAGATGCTCTCAACGAACGTCTCCCCGAGGGCGTCGAACCTTACAAGGATGCTCTGTTCAAGAAGGTCGCCCGCGGACGCCACATCTCTTGCCCGATCATCACAAGACTTAACGTTGTCCGAAACAAGACTCAACAATTTGATAGATCGCGGCGGATTGTCAAAGGGCATGTGAACGCGGGCGGAAAGGAACTTATTGTCATCGCATCCCATTGGACGTCCCGAATTTCTGACAAAGACGGGTCGGGTCGGGGGAAATATGCCAAACTGATCTACGGTCGTGTTCGCGAAATGTACCAGGCCAACAAAGATGTTGACGTGATTGTGTGTGGAGATTTCAACGACGGACCCGAAGACCGAAGCGTCGTGGAGCATCTGCATGCCACCGGAAACAAAGCCGCCGTTTTGAACAGCACGAAACCACTACTCTTGAACCTGATGGCGAACAAAAATCCGTTGACATATGGAACGCACTACTACGACAGAGACCGTAAAAATGGCCCCTGGTTTATCTTTGACCAAGTCGTAGTCTCGCCGGGAATGCTCGATCAGAACGGGTGGACATGTAAGGTCGATTCTGTCCGCACCATCCGTCCGTTTACCGACTCACGAGGAAAATCCAGAGGCCCATGGGGCTTCGAAACGAAAAACAAAGACCTCGACCCCGAGGATCGAGGCTACAGCGATCACTACCCGGTCGTCGTGACGTTGTCCGTGAAGTAGTTGAGAGTTGAGTGAAAGTGGTCAAGAACAGTAGGTTGTACTGACCCGAGTACAACCTACTACCACTCAGTTGGACCAGTCAATAACTCGCAATGCAGATGCGAAAAGTTCGTTGTCTTCGTCTCCGTGGCATCCGTGAGCAAAGACGAAAAAGGCCGAGATGAGGACCAAAACACCGAACCGTATGACGACCATCCAGGGATGGGTGTCGATGCCCGTTGGGGAATTGTGTGTCGGACTTGAAACGTCTCGTTCGACATCGTCTTCTACGAGCATTACCTGAGCTTCTCCTTGAAGAACTTCACAGTTTTTTCCAACGACTGTTGGAGTTTTTTCCCTCCCCAACCGTGTCCTTCTCCCTTCATGACCACGACCTCTGCAGAAACTTGTTTGGCACGCAAGAGCTTGGCCATGTCGACCGAGTTGTGCAACCCAACCAGAGTGTCTTTGTCTCCGTGGAAGAACAAAAACGGCGGGTCGTCCTTGCTGACATACTTTTGCGGTGATCCCTTGGCGTAGAGTGCCTTGGCCTTCTTGTAGGGCGCTCCGAAGAATGGGATCAGGAAAAAATTCTCAGACTGTTTGGTCCACCGTTTGACCATGAAATCGGTAGGGCCAAAGAAGCTCACAACGGCCTGAACGCGGCTGGATTGCTTTGGGTGTCCGCCGTTCCCTTCGAGTCCGGCAGTCTTGTCGGCGGCACCAAGAAGGCAGACCAAATGAGCCCCCGCCGAAAAACCAACGGCTCCAATTTTATTGGGGTCGATGCGGTATTTCTTGGCGTTTGCCCGCAGCCATCGGACTGCAGCCTTGCAGTCGTGGACTTGGGCGGGAAACTTGGCCTTGGGCGTCAAGCGATACGAGATCGTCGCAGCAACGAATCCTTTCTTACCCAACACTTTCGTCAATTCCGAAAGCTGTTTCCGACTCCCGGTTCGCCAACCACCCCCGTGAATGCAAACGATAGTTGGAAATGGGCCTTTGGCCTTCGGTCCGTTAGGTACGGCCAAATCCAACATCAGTTTCTGTTTACCGCCTTTGCCGTAAACGACGTCGGCCTTGTAGTCGACCTCCCTCGTCTCTTGTGCGATAACACCGGAAGATGTCGCGACGAACAAAGACAGAACCGGGAGAATGAACAAACGATTCATGGGACTTTTCCGTTCTACTTTTCGTTCGAGAGATATTTCCACATCAAGTTCTTGAATTCGATCTCAAAGTTTTCGGCTTGGAGACCGATTTGGCCGCGGTTGTGCTCACAGATTTTCGTGGCGGTTTGGTACCCATTCACCCATAACGTTATCTTTTTGCCCTTGGTGGTGATTTCGTAGGTGTTCCACTCACCCGCAGGGTTACCTCGTTGAGGACCGTCGAGTTTCGTTGAGTATTTCTCGGCCCCAGGACGCATGTACCCGAAGAGGTAGCCGACGTTCAAGTTGCCGACCTGGGCTTGGTGCCAACGTTTTGCGTCGGCGGACGTGCGAACGAAGATTCCGCTGTTGTATTTCGGATCTCCGGACACTTTCTTCAATCGCCACTCGACGTGAAAAATGCCGTCGCCAAATCGATAGTCGTAGAGCAACGCCTCAAGATATCCTTCGCCTTTGCAAACGATCCGGTGATTCTCCTCGTCGTAGCTCCAGGGATTGCCCTTCTTCAATTCGGTTCCTGCCGGGAGGGGAACTCGCCGCCAGTACCCGAGACCGCGAACGGCTCGGTTCCTCTCGTCTTTGAGGAGATCGCGCCATCCACGTCCTTGGTCTTTTTCGAATTGGCTTTTGCCTGGTTGTTGTTTTTCACCCGCGGCAGTGACGATCTTGGGCGCAGGGAGCAAGCAAATCAAGGCGGACCACAACACGGTGGCCGCGACGATCACGTATCGCACTATTGAATCTCCTTTGTTGAGGTCGAGTCGCTACATCGCATCGTTACCGAAAAATAAAGAGGGCGGAAACGTGTGACCCAGCGTTCGGGACATTTTCAAGAGGCCATGATAATGGCAATAAAAACCGGCAGCCAATAAAAACCCCAAGTCCATGTTGGCGTGGCGTCAATGTGTGTCCTTCGGAAAGATCCTACAGACCCGCGAGAGACTGAAATCGCGTTCCTAACATAAGATTCGCAGCTTGGAGTCCGACAACCCCGGAGCCCTCAAGGGCTCAACAGATAACGGTTTTCTGCGTTTGGGATTTTATTGACTTGAGAGCTGAGAGGTCTTAATCTGAAGCTGGTATTATGGTTGTCATATCGGGGAATGCCTGGCCTGCTCTTTTCGGTTTCCCTCTACTCAGCAACGCGGGATGTGTTGCGAGTTGCGTTGTGACGACTGCACTCCAATGATCCTCGTCTATTTTCAGAAATATTCCCGAAGTTCGCATGCGAATCACGGGTTTTCCCACTGCAACATTTACAATTGTTTTTGATTGTAAAGGCATCCTCACCCACCTGGACCTATGCGATACACGCTCTTATTTCTATTCACTTTGATGATGCTAACTGGGGTCGATAGTCGGATTCGCGCTGACACCAAAGCAGGCATTACTTTCTTCGAGAAGAAAATCCGCCCTGTGCTCGTCCAAAAGTGCTACAAGTGTCACAATTCGAAAAAGCGAGCGCGAGGCGGGTTGATCCTCGATTCCAAAGAAGGACTCCTCGAAGGCGGGGATACTGGACCGGCAATTGTTCCCAAGCATCCTGAGAAAAGCCTTTTAATTTCGGCGATCGAGTACAACGATCCACTCCTGGAGATGCCCCCCTCGGGAAAACTACCGAAACAGGTGGTCGAGGACTTCAAGAAGTGGATCAAGATGGGAGCGCCGGACCCACGAACCGACGACCAAACGTCGAAGCGAACCAATTCTGGCATCGACCTGGAAAAGGGCCGCAAATTCTGGTCGTTTCAGCTGCCGAAGCGGCACTCGCTGCCCAAGCTCAAGAATGAAAAATGGGCTCGCGGGCCAATCGATCGCTTCGTATTGGCAAAACTCGAAGAAAAAGCCCTCCAACCCGTTCCGAATGCCGACCGCCGGACCCTAATTCGCCGAGCGTATTTTGCCTTGATTGGGCTGCCCCCGAGTCCGAAACAAACGGCCCAATTTGTGAATGATCCGTCGCCCAAAGCTTTCGAGACAGTCATCGACGAGTTGCTCGCTTCGCCCCACTTCGGGGAACGGTGGGCGAGGCACTGGCTGGACATTGCTCGGTTTGCTGAATCCACCGGTGGCGGTCGTTCGATGTTGTTCCCCAACGCGTGGCGGTATCGGGATTACGTTATTCACGCATTCAATTCCGACAAGTCGTATGCCCAATTCCTGATGGAACAGATCGCAGGAGACTTATTGGAGGCAAAGACCGACGAGGAACGTTACTGGCAACTCGTCGCCACGGCCTACCTCTTGCTCGGGCCAACGAACTACGAGCTGCAAGACAAACCAGTCCTCGAATCGGACGTGATCGACGAACAGATCGACTCGCTAGGTCGGGCCACGATGGGAATGACGATCGGTTGCGCTCGTTGCCACGATCACAAGTTCGATCCCATTCCGACAAAAGATTACTACGCCCTCGCGGGCATATTCAAGAATACAAAGTCACTGGTCCACAGTAACGTTTCGAAGTGGATGACGCGCTCGTTGCCGATGCCGAAAGACCTTGCAAAGGTTGTGCAAGAACATAAAAACGCAGTCGCAGGATTGGAAGCGAAGATTCGAGAGGCTCGCAAGTATTCCAAAAAGGGTGGTCAAGGCATTGGTCGTGGACCGCTCAGTGTGAGAGATTTGCCTGGCGTCGTGGTCGATGATCTCCAGGCCGTAAAGGTCGGTAATTGGAAGAAATCGACGTACATGAACACTTTTATCGGACAGAACTATCTGTATGCAACCCCAACGCAGGGGATGCCTGCGACGTTGACATTCAGTCCCACGATTCCGGCGTCCGGAAAATACGAAGTGCGGTTGGCATTTCTTGTTGGTAGTAATAGGGCGACAAACGCAGCCATTGAAATCCAGTTTGCTGGCAGGAAGAAACAACTTCGGATCAACCAACAGAAGGTTCCACCCATTGAAGGACGGTTTTACCCACTTGGTCAATTCGAGTTCGACAAAGGAACCGACAACTTCGTCAGGGTTTCGACCGAGGGAGCCAAAGGCGGTGTTGTGGTTGCCGACGCGGTTCAGTTCATCCCCGTTGAACAACTCAAGATTGGCCCCAAAGTCGTCGAAAAGAAACAACCGCAGCCAAAACGACCGAAGTACAACCTGGCCAAGCTGCAAAGACAGCTCAAGCAACTCCGAAAGAAAGGTCCAAAGGTTCCGAAAGCAATGGCCGTTGCGGACGTCGAGAACGTCAAAGATTTTCACATCTGTATTCGCGGGGTCGTGCACAACAAAGGCCCCACGGTACCGCGTGGCGTGCTGCAGGTTGCTACGATCGGTAAGATGCCGACGATTCCGAAAGACGCCAGTGGCCGTCTTCAGCTGGCCGAGTGGCTCGCAAGTCCTCAACACCCGTTGACGGCTCGCGTCATGGTCAACCGCATCTGGCATCATTTGTTCGGGAGCGGAATCGTCAAGACTGTCGATAACTTTGGAAGTACCGGGGACCGACCGTCGCATCCAGAACTTCTGGATTACCTAGCGGTTCAATTCGTGGAACAGAACTGGTCGGTAAAGAAGCTGATTCGCGAGGTCATGCTGTCACGAACGTATCAACTCAGTAGCCGTCAAATCCAGGATGATCCCAATATCCGACGAGCCATGAAGGTTGATCCAGGAAACCGGCTCTTGTGGCGACAAAACCGAAAGCGACTTGAAGCTGAAGTCATCCGCGATGCGATTTTGAAAGTCAGTGGAAATCTCGACTTGCAGGCTGGCGGTCAAAGCATCAATGGAAAAATCGACGAACGCGACTACAAGTTCCCTGGCACTCGGCGAAGTGTTTATACTCCTGTATTCCGGAATAACTTGTTAGAACTATTCCAGGTGTTCGACTTTGCTGATCCAAACTTGGTTGTCGGTGATCGGGCGACGAGCACGGTGGCACCACAAGCGTTATACTTGATGAATAGTCGATTTGTGATGGACCAAGCTCAGAAGACTGCGAAGCGAACGCTCGCCAAGAAGGTGACTCCGACGGATCGAATTAATTACGCGTTCCAATTGACGCTTGGACGTGATCCGACCGAACGTGAATCGGAGATGGTGACTGGATATCTGAAAAGGACACAAGGGAATCCCGAAACCGCTTGGGAGCAAGTGTACCAAACGTTGTTTGCCAGTATTGATTTTCGGTATGTGAACTGATGAGTGAGTGGGCGTTCGACGAGTTCGGATATCTGGTCGTGGAATTGTCCGACTCTGTTGTTGCTTCCCAAGAATTGGTCATTCGTTATTTAGTTGGGGAACTGGCTGCGCAAGAGAAATTGAGCGCATTGCAAACTAAGGAACCCATTCGTAGAATTTTGGCCAGAGAAAGACTCGGTTCGACTATTTTACCAAACGGCCGTGTTGTCAATCCTCATACGAAGGCTTCGGTTCCGAAAGTGTTGGAGATTATGGGCAGTTCTGCGATCCCAATTACTTGGGAAGGAGCACCTGCCTTTGCGGCAATAACCCATGTGTGTCTGCTTTTATTACCTGATGGACAACCCACGGCTTCCCTGCGAGCGATGGAACACGTAACAAAACTCATGAGCAATATCTGAACTGTCCGCGAAAGGTTCAACATAATGCGATCCTCAGAGTTCCCACATCCAACTCGTCGCCAAGCCCTCAAAGGAGTGGCTTGCGGATTTGGCTACCTCGCGCTTGCCGGGATGACGCAACAATCCCGAGGAGCCGTTCCAAGCCTGTCCAATCCACTGGCGACGAAATTGCCTCATCATACGCCTAGGGCCAAACGTGTCATCTTCATCTTTCAACAAGGCGGGCCGAGCCAAGTCGATACGTTCGACTACAAGCCACGCCTGGAACGCGACAACGGCCAACAACTACGATTTGACGACGCCCGCGTCCTGGCGAACACCATGACTGTGCGAAATCACCGTGTCATGAAATCGCCTTGGAACTTTCGCCGATATGGGCAAAGTGGCCGCTGGGTTTCGGATTTATTTCCGGAGATGGCGAGTCACGTCGATGATATGTGTTTCCTCTATGGAATGCACACGAACGGTGTTGCTCATGGACCTTCGACCTTGTTCCTTCACACAGGTTCGATCAACCTTGTGCGTCCGTCGGTGGGTGCCTGGGTGACGTATGGTCTGGGCACCGAAAATCAGAATTTGCCCGGCTTCGTGACGATCTGTCCGCCGATGAACAACGGTGGTCCCCGCAACTTTGGAAACGCGTTCCTTCCGGCCAGTTTTCAGGGGACATCAGTGGGTCGGACAGGCATGCGAGTTGCTGACGCGAGAATCCGAAACCTCTCGAACCCACGACGTTCTCGGGCCGAGCAACGCCAACAGTTCGATCTGTTGCAGTCGATGAACCAAGAACAAATGCGACAAGCGACGGGTAGCCTCTCAAACAGTGATAACGAACTCGAAGCCGTGATCAACTCTTACGAACTCGCGTTCCGAATGCAAACCCACGCACCCAACACGCTCGATTTGTCTCGCGAAACACCTGCGACGCTACGTATGTACGGAATCGACGAGCGACCGACCGAGAACTTCGGTCGTCAGTGTCTGATGGCACGACGGCTTGCCGAAGCGGGTGTACGGTACATTCAGGTAACTTACGGGGACAACTCGAACAATCCGGCGTGGGACCAACACTCGAACTTGCCGAAACACGCTTTTCACGCCAAGGCCGTCGACAAGCCAGTTGCCGGTCTGATTCAAGACTTGAAACAACGCGGTTTGCTCGAAGACACTCTCATTTGGTGGGGCGGCGAGTTCGGACGGACGCCTTACGCTCAAAACAACGGAACCGGTCGGGATCACAACCCAGATGGCTTCACACAGATTCTTCTTGGTGGAGGAGTGAAGTCCGGCTTTGGTTTTGGCGAAACCGATGAGTTCGGTCACCACGCCGTTCAAGGCAAGGTTCACATGCACGACATGCACGCCACGATCTTGCACTTACTCGGACTCGATCACGAACAACTAACGTTTCGTTTTGATGGTCGAGACTTCCGTCTGACGGACGTTCATGGGCGAGTCATTCACGACATCATTGCCTAGCCGATATTGCGATTCCGAGCGTGCTCAAAGCCGACGAAGGCGTATTTCTTTGGTCTTCGCTGGCCCTGATGACGCTCCGTTCCCGAAACCTGTCAACTTCCTTACTCATCGCAACGGCCACTCACCCCACTTACGTTTCTCGCCCAGCTCGATGGCTCCAAGGTCGGGGGCCTTTCCTCGAAATGGCAATCCAACGTCGATTCCCTTATCCACCACGAAGCTCTTCTCCGAAGTGGGAAGATAGAACTCCCATGGCTTCGGTCCCTTGCGAAACAATCCTGGCTCTTTGCCAACAAAGTTGCCTTCGGGAACGCCGAGCATGTTCAGGAACAAGTTGTTCTTCACGATGACTTTCTTGGGGACTCCGCGTTTTTCTTGCAGAACCTTTCTCGGTTGACTCCACGCAGCCACGACAATGTTGTTTTTGAACACCCAATTATTGAGCCGCTCGGCCTTGTAGGAATCTAGCAACGCACCCGCACGTTTGCCTGCATCGGCGCAGACTATCATGTTGTTATAGACATAGATGTTTTCGGCGAGTCCGTTGTTCATCCAGACGAGAGCGCGGTCAACATTCTCGATGACGTTTTGGTGAATCCAAACTGGGCCGTGGTTGGTTCCACCGTGATGGGTATACACCCGCCCGTTCGGTTTGTCGATATGGATGTAATTGTGACTGATTCGAAGGTGGTTTCGTGGCCCCTCGATCGTGTAACTATCCGTCATGTAGTTATGGTGAATCCAAAACGTGTATTGGCAACCGCGTTTGTTCGGGTCGGGGCTCTGGGCACCTTTTGGGACGGAAACACAACGAGTCAAGTAGTTGTGGTCGATCTCGACGCCGTACTCATTCTCGTGTGGACATTCGATCGAAAAGCCACTGTTCACGTCAATGTAGTTGTGATGAATTCGCACTTTTGTGTGACCCGCTCCCGCGTATCCATAGCCGCCACGGTCAGTCGAAGTGATTTTGTTGTATTGAAACTCCGAGTTCTTGATGTAACGCGTCTTGATGGCTCCGTTCCAGAATCGACTTCGGTCGGTGCTCGCGTTCTTTAGGACACATCGCTCGACATTCAAGTTGCCCGATAGCTGGAAGTGCATCCCCGACCAACGGAATTCGAACACTCCGACTTCCTTGACGTGAACGTGTGACGATCGCATGCAATAGATTGCCCCGGTTATCCGGTGTTCAGGGTCAGACGCCAACGCGAGATTCCGAATGCCGATGTTTTGCTTTTTCGTGAAGGCGATCAGATATTCGTTCGGTGGATTCGTCAGGCGTGGTTCGTCGACGAGCTTCCAGTTTTTGGAGGCGACAATCCGGGTCATCTTTTTACCAAACCGCCCGTTTCCGACGATAGTCACTCCACTTTGAGGATGGGCCGTTCGTGTTGCCACAAACGTTCCGCTGCCGACTCGAATCGTGTGCTTGCCTTCTGGAACTTGTTCGCAGGCATACGCGAGAGACTTCCACGCGGTGTCCCACGACCGACCGTTTCGCCCTTCGAGATCCTTGCCCCCGGTGGAAACGTAAAACGTATCAGCTGCAGCAACAGACCCGGTACCGTAGAAAAGTGTTCCTGAGATGAGCAAGGGCAGCCAGGTTTGCCGCAATGAGCGAAGACAAGCTAATCGCATGGCAGGTGGTCCTCGGATAGTAGCCAATCGATGAGAAGGAATGGAGGAGAAGTGTCGATTTCGGGATCGTCTATCGGCAGATGCACAGCGATCCCAAAACCGTTTTTGAGGTCTTACTTATCGTCGAGCAGTTCGACGGCTTCGAACTTGGCTCCTTCGAGCATCGCCAGACTCGCACCGCCACCTGTGCTCACATGCGAGACTTTATCAGAGAAGCCCATCTGCTCGATGGCGGCTGCGCTATCGCCACCTCCAACAATGGTAGTACCGTCCCCGTCGGCCATGGCTTGAGCAATGGCCTTGGTCCCCGCGTCGAACGGCGGCATTTCGAAGACCCCCATCGGTCCATTCCAGACGACTGTTTTGGCGTTCTTCACGACTTCCGCAAAATTCTCGGCCGTCTTTGGACCGACGTCGAGCCCTTCGTAGTCGTCTGGAATTTTGCCAGCTTCGACAACCTGCTTGTTGCAATCGCCCTTAAAGTCGTCTCCGCAATGGACGTCGACCGGCAAAACGATCTTGTCCTTGCCTTTCTCGAGCAGTTCCTTGGCCAGGTCGACTTTTTCAGGCTCGACGAGACTTTTTCCGACTTGTTGGCCTTGTGCGAGAGAAAACGTGTAGGCCATCGCGCCGCCAATGAGGACTTTGTCACAGATCGTCAACAAGTTCTGGATAACGTTGATTTTGTCCGACACCTTGGCTCCGCCTAGGACGGCGACGAACGGGCGGGTGGGGTTCGAGATTGCGTCGGTAAGGTATTCGATTTCCTTCGCAACGAGGAAGCCGACTACCTTCGGCTTGTCGCCCATGGCCTTGGGAACAGCCACCATCGATGCGTCTGTCCGGTGACAAGTCCCGAAGGCGTCATTGCAGTAGATGTCGGCCATGTCGGCCAGTTCTTTGGCGAAGGCTTCGTCACCCTTCTTCTCGCCCTTGTTGAATCGAAGGTTTTCGAGTACAACGACTCCGCCATCAGTCAAGCCAGCAACTTTCGCCTTTGCATCCTCTCCGACAGTGTCGGTCGCAAAAGCCACCTCTTTGCCGAGCAATTCACCAAGGCGAACCGCCGTCGGCTTCAGACTGAATTTCTCGTCTCCGGGCTCCCCCTTGGGCCGTCCCAGGTGGCTCATCAGAATCAGTTGCCCGCCACGATCCGTAACCGACTTGATCGACGGCAAAGCCATGCGAATTCTACGATCGTCGGTAATCGTTTCGCCATCAAGCGGGACATTGAAATCGACCCGCATGATCACTTTTTTACCCTTTACATCCACGTCGCCGATTTGTTTCTTGGCCATGTTTAGTCTCCTTTGTTGACTCAAAAAGTCAGCTTCCATCTCAGGAACTGCGGACCTCTCTCCAAAGCCAAGATATAGAACAAGCAGGAGATACGCCACTGTCAGATGCGAGATCGCAGTGAAGGAGTGGAATGGCGATCGGCCGAGACTACCAAAGCCGCTTGGTCATCTACTCAAGGACGACTCTTCAGCCCGTTGCAGGCAATTTCCCTCTGTCTTCGCGCATCAACCACTGTTGGATTTGTTGAAGTTCTTGGGGCCAAGTTCCACCGAATCGAACGTTCCCGAAGGCGTCGTACAGCAGATCGAGCGTTTCCAATAAGTGTCGGATCTGAGATACGCGGTTTTCTCGAATGGCCTGGTCGTTGTCTCCTTCGGGAGCCGGGAACCTGGCGGCGTTGATCGCCAGATTTTCGGCCTGCAAAGTCAATTCGTACTGTTGCTCGTGGCGGACGAGGATCAGACCCACTTTCCGGGGCAACTTTCCCGCTTGTATGGCACGCTTGGCTTCGGGGAGTTGAGTCGGCCCGTCCGCGGCAATCGAATCTTTTCCGGTCTGGCCTCGTGGACATTCGAGATTGAGCGTTCGGGTGAGCATGACGGCAACCTCGGAGTCATCGGCCAACGGGACCGTATCGGTTTTGGTATCCAGCAGATACCAAAGCCAAAGCAGGAATTCGTTACCGAGAAAATCTCGAGTCGTGTCGTCGGGTGCCCAGGCCACTTCGGAAGCCGATTTTCCAGGAACGTAAGTCGCGATCTTGGCGTCATCTACCCCCCGAGTCTGATTTCTGGCTTCAGCAAGCAGGTAGGCCTGCCGCCCTGCTCCGAGAAGTTCGAGTCCATGGTCGAATGTTTTCAGGAAATGATTCAGGAACCGATCGATCAACGTCACGGAGGTTGTACCGACAAGGACCTCGTTGGTTTGGGCGTCCCATAGAATGGGAGCCGACTTGCGTTTGAGAAATCGGCCATCAGCAGCTTCGGCTTCGAGTCTGTCGCGAGCCGAATCTCGGGCCTCGCGTCGCTGGCGGTTGCTTGGGTGCCCGCTCGGATTTTCAGCCGCGATGGCTTCGAGTTCGACCTGAGTGTAGGCTCGCAGAAGGTCATTGGGGATAGCTTGCGAATCCATCCGAAGGGCGAAATGGAGGGTGTCGTTGACGATATTTTTTGCCAGGTGGAAGTTTAGATCCAAAATGTGGTCGCCTGCAATCCACCCAGCCGACGAACCATCGGAGGAGGCAATCTTCTCCTTACCGATTGCGAAGGTGTCGAGGGCCGTGGTGTGGTCTTCGGAGAAAATGCGAGGAGGTGGACCCGTGAACCGAAATCGAACGCACGTCATGCGACCTGAAAAGAAGCCCATTCTTGCCCTCCGTGGCATTCTGACAGCATACTAGGAATGTGGCGGAAACAGACCACTTCGGACCGTCCCGACTCATAATTAGTATCGGAGGTATGATGGAGAAAGTTGTTGCGATGTACCGAGAAAGGTGATTTCCACGGTAGGGTTTTTGTTACGACCGGAACATTGTAACCCTATTCGGAATCTGACCAACAAGTCGAATGGGGTAATTGACAGCAGTGATAGATGTGGGGTTGGAAAGCGCAGCCGGTAGGATCGTGGGTCCATCGGTTTAGGGAAGATCGAGATGGACCCTTAAAAGACATTTTGGTGCGTGCTTTGGAGACACCAGGAAAAGACTAGTTTGTGCTCGTCCAGGCCACAGTCGGAGCGGGCATGGGTTCGGTGCCTTCGAGATCTTTCTTTTCCATTTCCTGGAGAATGACAGGATGGAGATCGGGAGACCTTTCTTCCCGAGGCATGTAATTTTCTCTGGCCCATCGGCGGAGTCGGAGTTCCTCAATTAAATCGAATTCCGCAACACCCGTGTTCGACATAACTCTATGTCCTTTCTTGACTACAGAAAAACCAAATCTCCCCAAGTTGTGAGATAATAATATATCGGTAGGGAATTCAGCTTCAAGAACTCAGGACATTTTGTTTGGGATTTTTTCTTGACAAACTTGTCATCAAAAAACAAATTCTCTGTCAAACCGGAACAACGCGAATTCCAAATGAAGACACAATCAGGGGCTTCCGGGGCGTTCTCCCGCTGCGACGTCTTTCATCATTAGTATCGGAAAATCATGTCCACGAGGATGCGGTAGTCAAACATATCTCGGGGAGACAAAAGTGCAAATTCGACCCCGGCTCCAATGCTGATGAATGGGTTAAACTTGAACCGCATGCCCGTCGCGATGGACAAATCGCTGTCGCCTGAGACATTCGTCGCTCCAAAGTTTTGGAGCGCGCGACCCTCGAAATCAATGGGCCGACTGCCTCCGTTACTAGTGTACAAAAAGTAATTCAGGTCGATGAACGGATAGAAACGGTGGTAGTTGAGGATGTCATAATCGAAGTGCGCGCTGAGGAACCAGTAGTCCGTTCTCTGGTCGTCGGTGCCAAACGCGTAACCAGTAGTCCCGATAAAGTGAAAAGCCCCGTAGTCGCTCTGAAGAAACTGTTGTCCATAACTTACGTAAGGCACGAGAGACAGGCTTCCGGTGGATTGGGCAACAGAGGTAGCGCCCGATGGAATCTGGAACGTGAGACCCGCTGCCAACAACGTCTGGGTCTCCGGATAGCGAAGGAAGGTGAACTTCGGGCCGACGTGAATTTCCCCGAATTGTCCGTCAGCCGAAACGAGGCCAGTGACGAACGGATCGGGGTTGTTGACTTCTTGCCAAATCCAGCCAAGTTTGTTCATCACGATCGAGACGTATGGCGTGATTGCCACCCTGGCCTGTAACCCGAAAAAGGTTACATTTCCTCCCGCGTAGATCGGATTATCCGACGGAGTTCGTTGATACATGAAGATTGGGCGAATCTCGGTCAATGCACGAGGGTCTTCGAAGAGGAACGGATTCGATAACGGTGACATGAAGCCATCGAATTCATGGTCGCTCTGGAACAATCCGCGTTCCCCGTCAGGGACGAAAACGCTCGAAAGGTAACCTGGTGCGCCTGCGAAAAAGCCTGTTGGACCAGATTTTTTGCCGTAACAGGTTCCGCAATAGAGGTCTTCGTTCGGGTCAATCGGGCTAGGCCCTGGTGGCAGGGGCGGTGGTGGTAGCGGAGGGACGGCTTCTGTTCCGGGATCTTGGCCACGCACAATGGGTCTGGTTGGGGCGAAACGAATGCGTTCGTCGATTCGTTTTTCTGCGAACGGTTCGTCGAAGTCTTGGTCAGGTCGATTTCTTTGGAGATCCGGCGAGGAACTCATCGGTTCGGGCCGAAGGAGATGAGCCATGGAGATTTGCCGAGACGATTCTGGATTGCTCAGTTTGCCAGGTTTGCCCACTGCCTCCCAAACGAGCTCCTCCGCACAGGCAACATTTGCCGTGGGAATCACAAGCAGGATTACGAGGGTCCAGAGTCGACCTGTCCAGTGGCGCAGCATGATCATCACTCCCGCGGATCTGTAGTGGGAATTGCGTCGGAAGTTGAGCGCCTAGGTGCTGAATCTAACACATTCGATTCCATCGGAACTTTCGTCCATGGTTCTTCAAGAATCTTGTGCAGAAGGTCGTTTTTTCTTCAGAAGCCGAGTCCACAGCAAAAAAAGCCTCACCGCCAAGTGTCGATGAGGCTTTTTGGCTGATCGAGATCGTCTAGGAGTTTCGGACTGCGATATTCACGTAGGTGTGAACGTGTGGCAGGACTCGGAAATTCCAGACGAAGCCAGGTCCTTCGAGTCGCCAAAAGTGCCATCGGGCGTTGTCGTTGGCATTGCGATCTTGGTAGAACGCCAACCGGATGTTTTCGATGCCGCCATTTCGTCGGATGATTTGCATGACTTCGTCGGCGTCTTCTTGTCGGTAAGGCGAGAGAATCTTCTGCATCACATTGTCGACCAATCGAAGTTGATCGCGAGTAAGCTCTGACCCAACGAGACCTGGGATTTGCGCGGCGTTGTCACGGAATTGGATGGATCGTTCGTGTTCTCCCGGGGTGCCAGTGAGGATGGCCGCTCGTCGCTGCTGGGCACTCAAGGCTTCGAACACACTTTGAACGGCTTCGGTTTGGTAGTAGAAGCAGTTTCGACGGCTATACCCGTTCGGGCTGTGACCGTAATAAATCGGACCACCGAAGGCCGACCCAGGAATCGTGTTCCCGTCGCAACGAACCGTCAAGTGGTGACCGCTAAACACGTAAGCATATTGGTTGCCGGTGGGATCACCGAAGATGTAGGCTCCACAACTTTGAAAGTTTCGGCTACCGTCGAAGGTACCATTGCGGCTCATCTTCGTGTAACCCTCTTCGCCGTTGGACATGGCTTTGAGGATACGCTCGACGAGTTCCTTTTGGGCTTGGGTATAAACGTCGCCGATTCGACGGCCCAGAGGACGATTGTACATTCTCTCGCGCGTCAAGTATCGGCTGCCCCGATCCTTGTGGTTCCAGGGGTAAACGACTTTGTCTTTTTGGTCGTCCGTAAGCCCGGCGAAGAGTTCTCGAATTAAGACTTCGGCCGGTCGGGGTTGCCGAGTAGCTGTGGGATTCGGATTGGCTTGCACATTCGGTACGGCGGTCAGGCCACCAGCCGCAACGCCAGCCGCAACTCCGCCTACCCCGCGAAGAAAACCGCGTCGGTCGAACTCATGACATTCCGGGCACTCGTTCTTGATCTCTTTGGACACGCTGGACTCCTTTGAGAGACTCGTTGAGGATGGGAAATGGGCAGTATTTTTCACTATAGTCTCCGAACATTCAGACTCTGTCAAGTTTCTTCTCATTCAGTGGGGTGAGCAGAATTTTTGTTGGGAGCTCAAAAGAAAATACATGGGACTGATTCCGATCCAAGGAGCCTCAAGTGTTCAAACCTTATGAACAGACAGTCACAATGGTTCATCAAACTCTCGAAACGGTCCTGTCCGCCGTTGACCAGTGGTTCGACAAACCGACCGCAATTCTCACTTTTCGCCCAAACTCGGGAAATTGGTCGATTTCGCAGGTGTTGGAACACGTCACATTGACGAATCATTATCTGATGTTAACCCTCGGGAAATATGTCGCGAAGGCAGTGAAACGAGCATCGGAAGGAGAAGAGATCCCACTAGCGGAGAGTGACCTGGATTGCGTGAATATCATCGGCGAGAGGGGTAGCTTTGAATGGATTCGTCCCGAACACATGGAGCCTTCGCCAGACCCGAATTTAGTTCAGACGCGGCAGAGACTCCAGGAACAACTAGCAGCTTGTTTATCGTTACTAAGCCAACTGGCCAACGGCGAAGGTGCCCTCTGCAGTATCCAGATGTCGGTAAACGACCTGGGCAGAATTGACCTCTATCAGTGGCTGTACTTCCTCGCGCAGCACGCCCGACGACACCTCCAGCAGATGGAAGCGATTGAACAAGAGGCCCTTGCAAGTTGATCGGCGTATTGTGTTGAACGAAATTTGCTCGACAGACGGAGGTTACAACCGAGCAAGCCTGCTACAATCTCCAAAATTCACGGTTACCAACAACGAGCCCAATTCTTCTGTATTTCTCCAGGACCGTTCTATTTCCTGAGTCATTTGTTTCCTAACTTTTTGGGATACTGAACGTTCGCAAAGTTTTCTGTTGTTTTGTGCACTTGTTTTTTGTGCACACTCCGGGTGTTCAAGCGGCCAAAT
>CAYRFQ010000053.1:0-45910 GCA_964423615.1 uncultured Alcaligenaceae bacterium
AAAAAGAAGAAAAACCGATCTCAAAATCGATCACCGTAGCGCTGTAGTATTAGGTCGAAGTCAGGTTGAGAGCCCGTGATCGAAGAGTTGGACTGTTAGGACTTCGATCTCGAAAAAAGACAATTTGCCTCCATGAGGCGGACAGACCACCCAAAGAAGGCTGCAGAACATTAAAATAGTTCGTCAATCGGTGCTCCACATGGCAACACGGGATGAGGTCGTCCGGTCGGATCGGAATAGTTTGTCGTCGTGGTCACGCCGAGGTGTCTGTAGATGGTGGCAAGCACGTCTTGGGGAACCTTGGGGTTATCTTTGGGGACTTCGCCTTTGGAGTTCGTGGATCCGACGATTCGCCCACCCTGAACGCCACCACCTGCGATGGCCACAGACATCGCTTTTGGCCAGTGATCGCGGCCTGGTTTGTCGTTTCCTTGCCGAGTGTTGATCCGTGGAGTTCGACCCATTTCGCCCCAAGCCACGACCAAAGTTCGGTCGAGCAACCCGCGCTGACGAAGGTCTTCGATGAGAGCCGAGTATGCCGCATCCCAACGCGGAAGGAAGGCGTTTTTCAGCGACCAGAAGTTGTCCTCGTGAGTATCCCACCACCGACAATCGACTGTCACCAACCTAACTCCGGCTTCGACGAGACGCCGAGCCAAAAGAACGCGTTGCCCCCAATTGGGGGCATCGCCACCGGCGTTGACACGAGTCGATCGATACCTCGGAAAAATGCCATAACGCCGACGCACTCGTTCCGGTTCAGAATCGAAGTTGAACGCTTCCTGAGCCGTGGGACCGGTAATCATTTCCCAGGCTTGCTGATCATAGGCGTCCATGGATTCCATTGTCCCAGAACGATCGATGTCCCTGCGGAGGGTGTCGAAACTCGAAAGGAGATGACGGCGTCCCGCGACACGGTCCAAGGAAACAGCCCGAGGCAACTGCAAGTTGGGAACTGAAAATGTTCCATTGTTAGCGGGGTCCGCGAGGGTTTCGAAAGGTCGGAACGCATTCCCAAAATATCCTGCGTCGGTGCCAGGAACCATCCGTGGTACCATGACATAAGCAGGAAGGGCCGAGTTTCGGTTTTGCAGTTGTCGTTTCACGACCGAACCGCAGCTCGGGTAAAAGTTCGCCCCGCCAGTAGCCTGAACGTTCCCTGCCGGGTAACCTGTGAAACAAATTAAGTCGCCGCTGGTGTGATCAGCAAGTCCGTCTTCTTTGCGGTGATGCATACTCCGAATGATCGACCATTGTGACATGCACGCCGCTGATTTGGGCAAGTGTTCGGAAATCTGAACTCCTGCCACAGGGGTATTGATCGGGCGGAACTCCCCACGGTATTCGGCGGGAGCTTCGGGTTTCATGTCCCACATGTCGATGTGGCTCGGCCCCCCACGCATCCAGAGGATAATCACCGAGGTTTCGTTCGTCCTGGATTGACCTGTCGTCGGTCCCGCGGCTTGAGCTCGCAGAACGTTCGATAACGTTAGACCCATAGCGCCACCCGCGCCGAGCATTCCGAAACGCAGAAAGTCCCGTCGGTTCACGGTCAGCGAGTGACGGAACTGGGTGCATCCTGGTTGATTGGTCTTGGGACTCATGAGTTCCTCGAGCGGTGGGGAAGGCGGAATTTGCGACTAGGCAGGAATTAGAAAACGGCAATAAAGTATACCTCTACACTCCGACAAGATCAAGCGAGCGTTTACTCGCGAGGACTGCGATGGAATTCCCTCGATCCACTTCCGTACTTTCCTAGAATTCCATAGTGACAAACAACTCAATAAAAAAATCTCTAATACAAACACGATGTCACTATTGCAGTCGTCTTTTTGAGGAGAACACCATGGGAAAAAGCCATCTCGGATTTCTTGTGTGCCTGCTGTTGTTGCCAAACTTTGCGTCAGCCGCAGAACCTGTCAAACTCAACGTCTGGCCTGGAAAGCCACCTGGTGAAACAGGGGAAATTGGTAAGGAGAAAGTTCTCGCCAACCGACCCAACAGGCGCAAGGTCATGCGAATCACTAACGTCACCAACCCAACGATAACCGTCTACCGTCCGGAGAAAGCAAAAGATACCGGAGCAGCGGTAGTCATCTGCCCCGGTGGTGGATACTCGATTTTGGCGTGGGATCTCGAAGGCACCGAAGTTGCTGAGTGGCTCAACTCGATTGGCGTGACTGGAATCGTATTAAAGTACAGGGTTCCTCGTCGACCCGATGCTCCAGGCGGGACCCCTCCGAAGCAACCACTGATGGATGCCCAGCGAGCCATGAGTCTGGTGCGCAGCAAAGCCAAAGAATGGAAGCTAGACCCCAGTCGAATTGGTATCCTCGGTTTTTCGGCTGGGGGGCACCTCTCGGCACACGCTTCCACCAACTGGGACAAGCGAGCGTACAAGTCCATTGATGACGTCGATAAGATTAGTTGTCGTCCCGATTTCGCCATCTTGATCTACCCAGCTTATCTCACAACTCGCAGAAACCGAAAGTTGCTGAGTTCGGAAATTCGCGTGACGAAACGCACGCCTCCCATGTTTTTTGCCCACGCGGCCGATGATCGGGTCCCTGCGGCCAACAGCATCGTCTTGAGCAAAGCACTCAAAAAATTGAGAATAGCTACGTCACTCAACGTCTACAAGAAGGGCGGCCATGGTTTCGGACTGCGACCGAGTGATTTCCTCTGTTCGCAGTGGCCCAGGCGTTGTGAGAGTTGGCTGCGCGAACAAAGATTGTTGGGCAAGAATAATAACAAGCCAAATGATGACTAACGATCATTGTGAAGAGAGAGGTTCGAGGCGGGCGAAACGGAGGAGGCTTTTCCTAGCTCTCCATCGCACCCTACAACAATAACTGAAAAGGCATTGATTTCTCTGAAGAGGAAGAACAGGACCATTCCAAAACCGTGTGACGATCTCTCAAGGAGTTCGTCACTACAACCAACTCCTTGGGTATTCGGGGTCATCCATTTCCAGGGCTTGTTTCGTCAAAAACAACGGACGCACAGTATCCACCATGACGGCGAGTTCGTCTGTCCGCGTCATCGGTCGACTGCCGACAATCGTTCCGGGATGTGGCCCATGAGCGATCCCCCTAGGATGTAACGTGAGGGAAGATTCCTCGACACCTCGGCGGCTTCCGAAATGACCACGGACATAATACAACACTTCGTCGGCTTGCACATTTGAATGAGCATAGGGAACTTTCACCGCTTCGGGATGGTGATCCAACATCCGAGGAGCAAAGGTGCAGAGAACGAACCCCTTGCTTTGGAAGGTCAAATGGATCGGCGGCGGTTGATGAACTGTCCCGGTTATCGGCTCGAAATCATCAGCATTGAAGGTGAACGGATAGACCATACCATCCCACCCAACGACATCAAATGGATGATTCGCAAATGTATAACGAGTGAGTCGATCGCCATCCTTAATCAATACGGTCGTTTCTATGTCCTCATCGATCCAGTCGAGTTCGGTCGGCCCGTGGAAATCTCGTTCGCCGTAAGGGGCACCCAATTGAAGCTGGCCATCCGGGTTGAGATATTTCGGTGGTAAAACGATGTTTTCGGCAGCCTCGATAATAAGCAGATTGGGTTCCGATTCCGAGCTAAACTCCATTTGGTACGTTGTACATCGGGGAATAACAACGTAATCAAACGGTTGAAAGGGAACTCGGCCAAACATCGTGTGAAGCGTTCCCTTACCACCATGAACAAAGATCACTTCGTCGTGCATAACGTTCCGATATAACTCACCTTGTCGTTGGGCCGGTCGGCAACGGCTAATCACAACATCGTTGTTGAACAATAATGGTACGCGGCCACTCACGACATCACCACTCGGTGGAATATCGTTGGTCTTCAAGTGATGATGGCGGAGCGGTAAATCAGTAACTCGGTCCAACGGTTGCATGCCTACCAGTTCGACCTGTTTCACCCGAGTTGGTGGACGGAGGTGATAACAAATAGAGTAAGCTCGGTCAAACCCTGCAAGCGTCACGACCTCTTCGTAATAGATTCCCTCGTTTCGATAACCAGGCGACACGCGGTGCTCGATGTGTCGTTTCCTAGGAAGGGAACCACGTTGCATGTACGCAGGCATGAGACAATCTCCGAGATTGTAGGGGCTAACAAGTTAGAGCGTTCCTCGCTTCTCTTGCTCGCGTTCTATGGCCTCGAACAAGGCCTTAAAGTTGCCCTTGCCGAAACTCTGGGAACCGCATCTTTGGATAATCTCAAAAAAGACCGTTGGTCGATCCGCAACGGGCTTGGTGAAAATTTGAAGCAGATACCCCTCTTCGTCGCGGTCCACGAGAATCCCCAACTCGGCCAGTTGTGCGATATCCTCATTGATTTCACCCACACGCTCGGGCAACGCGTCGTAATAGGTCTGCGGAACTCGCAGGAACGAAACGTCGTTGGCGCGCATCGCCTTGATGGTTCCGATAATATCGGGTGTTGCCATGGCGATATGCTGAACGCCAGCACCACCATAGAACTCAAGGTACTCTTCGATTTGTGACTTTCGTCGACCTTCGGCCGGTTCGTTGATGGGGAACTTGATTCGCCCACCTCCACCTTGAACTACTTTGGACATCAGGGCCGAGTATTCGGTGCTGATGTCCTTGTCGTCGAAGTGGACAAGCTGTTGGAAACCCATCACCTTCTCATAATAGGTTACCCATTCGTCCATCTTCCCTTCTTCAACGTTACCAACGATGTGATCGATGGACATCAAACCGACACGATGAGCGGTAGTCGGACTATATCGGTCCGGTTCGATGGGCTCATAGCCGGGAGCGAATATGCCACGATAACGGTCGTGATTGACAAACGTGTGGGTGGTATCGCCATAAGTTTTGATGGTAGCGAACTCATACACCCCATGGTCATCCTCAAGAGCATCGGGGGGTGTGACTGGGATGGCTCCCCGTTTCACAGCCTTTTGAAACGCCGTCCGAACGTCATCGACTTCTAACGCGACGTCCTGCACTCCGTCACCGTGGTCTACGAGACGTTGATTCTCTGGGTGTTCTCGACCAAGCGGGGATGCTAATACGAATGTTATGTCGCCTTGCTTGAGAACGTAGCCCGCTTCCTTTCGGGAGCGAGTTTCTAGACCCGCGTAACCCACCACATCAAAGCCAAAGGCGTTGCGATAGAAATAGGCCGATTGTCGAGCATTCCCAACAAAAAAACGAACGTGATCAATCTTTCTCAGTGGAAAGGAATCTGTGGTCATGGGTGGTATCTCCGCAGTCGGTCTGTTTCTCAAGTTATGTGCTTCGAGATATGAGAGGGTTGCTACTTTTTCGATTTCGATGAGAACGCTGCGTGCTTTCTCTCCATCGCTTTGTAAGATACGAACTTCCTACGCCAAATCACGATGAGGGGAATACTAACCTGACCAACGAAGCTCGTTATTCCCATGACGAGGGAGATTGAACCTCAACGAAAATTCAACTTGAGTCCGCATCACGCACCGAGGGCATTCGGCAAACGAATCACGATAACTGCCATGCCAAATTATATACGGAGGTCCCTCAAAGAAAAAGGAAACGCGAGGAACCCCAATATCAAGTCGGTTCATAAGTCCGAAGTAAAAACCCGTTTTCGGTTAACCGTGATAGTCGGCGGGCCTTCTTCGTGTTGAATTATCATGATCGTGACGCGTCCGCGAATTTTTTCGGTCTGGGCTCCCATGGTGACCGTGGTTTTCGTCACATGGACGTTGAACTTACCTACCTTCGCAACAACTCGGTCGGCTTTCAGTAGCAACTTCCTCTCTGCTCCCTTGGGTCCCTTGAGGTGAATACGTCGTTCGTACCAGTTAAGGCTCGGGACACCTTGGTAGGCGTAGGCTTCGCGAACCGTGAGTAGTAAAGCTGCTTTAAGTGCGAGCGGGGTCGCTTTGACCGGGACTTGGCTTGTGTAGGAAGGGATGAACTTGTCCCTAAGTTTCTGGACCTCCCATGCCCCGAACAAGGTCGTCCGATTTCGGTCCAACAAATCGCTCATCCACTTTGCTTCTGCTTTTTGGTAACCCAACTTTGCTGGTGAGGACAGTCGAAAGAACTCAAAGCCACTAATATTTACGGCACCGGGCGAGACGAAGACGAAATGCTTATCTCCTGTCTCCTTCACGTTGACTTGAACAATGTATTGTTTGTTTGGCGCGCGACGAAAGGAAATGCCGGCCTTTTTTAATAGAGCACCGATGTCGGTCTTCGGTTTCGCCTTAGGTTGCTCTTGAGCTGGTTTTTCCTTTTCTTGTCCAGGAAGTGGGAGTTTGGGCGCACTTGGCCTTGTCAGGCTAACCTCGGAAGGATCACTCGCCACCGCCAAAGGCACAACGAATCCCAGTACCACAACTCCAATGGACAAACCGATTTTCTGAATAGAGAACTGAACCACTGACGGTCCCCCTTGTATCGCAAATGACTCTACGATGACTCGTCCATGCCTAAAGATACTCCCGTTGTTGTTAGTGTAAGAAGTTCCGAAGTGACTGGCGCGACAACGGCTCCGGGAAAATTCTATTGGCAATCGAGACCAGCTTCACCACAAGGGGTTTATAGCAACGCCCTTCCGCTGGTTGTGTGGAACATGCGGCTGAGTTGCCGTTTTTTGAGTATTGGACGTGGTTTCCCGAACCCCAAGAAACATCCTCGGGCCCTCGGAGTGTCGATCTCCCCGAAAGAAAGGTGCGATCCGTGAACAAGTTGCTGTCTGTTTGCTTTGCTAGCTTCCTGGCTTTGTCGTTGGCCGGATATGCTTTCGCTGACTGGACTCGGTTCCGAGGACCTAACGGTTCTGGAATTAGCGAAGACAAAACCATCCCGATGGAGTGGAGTGCCACGAAAAACCTTCAGTGGAAACTCGACCTCCCAGGTAAAGGGTTCTCAAGCCCAATCGTTGTTGGGGACAAAGTTTTCCTGACTTGTTACTCGGGCTCGCGAGAAAGCCTCAAACGCTATCTGGTGTGTGTCGATCGGAAGACGGGCAAAGAACTGTGGACGAAGACCATTCCATCGGCGAATCGAGAGTTCACCTCCGCTGGTCGCTTCGCCTATCACGGGTATGCCTCGAGTACACCCGCCAGTGATGGAAAGCGTGTTTATGTTTACTGCGGAACCTCCGGTGTTTTCGCGTACGATCTCAGCGGTAAAAATCTCTGGCAAAAGAGCGTCGGAACTGCCACCAGCACGAACAAGTTCGGTTCGGCCAATAGTCCAATCGTCTACAAGGACATGGTGATCGTGACGGCTGTTAACGAAAGTTCGACGATGTATGCTTTCGAAGGGACTACTGGAAAACTCAAATGGAAGGCACAGGCTCCAAACTTCGAAGGCTGCTACGGGACTCCTACGATTGCCAACAAAGCGAAAGGGGGAGACGAGTTACTCATTTCCGTCGCCTGGGAGGTTTGGAGCTTGAACCCAACGAACGGCAAACTCCGTTGGTTCGCCGAGACCGACGTGGATACCAACGCGTGTTCGAGCGTGATAGTCGAAAACGATATCGCCTACCTGGTGGGTGGCAAGAGGGGTGGCCGAACCGCAGTGAAGATCGGCGGTCGTGGGGACGCGAAAAAGAACATATTGTGGTCGAAAAATGGCGGCACCTACGTCCCTTCCCCGGTTCTTTACAAGGGGTTGCTCTTTTGGGTCGACAAACGCGGTTCGCTCGTGTGTGCTGACGCGAAGACGGGGGACGAAGTCAGTGCAAAACGAATTCCTGGCAATTACTACGCCTCACCGATCATCGTCAACGGAAAGCTCTACGCGTTGAACCGATCGGGCGAAACCTATGTTGTTGAGGCGAACAAAGGGCTCAAGATTTTGGCCCGAAACAGTTTCCTCGGGAAAGGAGACTTTAGCGGAACCCCAGCTGTGAGCGATGGACAACTCTTCATTCGGTCCAGCGCAGGCCTCTACTGCATCAGTCAGCAAAAGTAACTCGAGTTCCAGAATGCAGTGTTTCTCTGATTCTGGGATGGAGCCCAGTTAAAACCCTACTCTCCACTCATCCCTTTCAGCACATCGGTGAAAACTTAATGAGAACGGTGGGAAGTCGTGAGACGCCCCCGTTCTTCAATACAGAGACGCCTGTCTCGTCCGGAATCCGATCTTGCCGCAGTTCGGCATGCATGTCTGTTGACCTTTTCTGTTAGGAGAAGTCTCGATGAAACGATTGTTCTTTGGTATCGCAGCGTTGACGCTCACGTTGATGGTGGCTGGTGAAGTACTCGCGCAGCGGGGTGGTGGAGGTCCAGGTGGTCGGCCTGGCCAAGGTGGCCGAGGTGGCCGTCCAGGCGGGCCAGGTGGTTTCGGCGGTCGATTCACGCGTCCGAAGCCAGGACAAGTTCTTCCCGAATTCTTGCAAGAGCGATTGAAGCTGACCGCCGAACAGAAGAAGGCGTTAGCAGCCCTTCAGAAAGAAGTCGATGGCAAGCTCCGGAAACTCCTTACCGAGGAGCAACAGAAGATGCTCAAGGAGATGGGTCAACGGGGTCGCGGTCAATTCGGTCCCGGCGGTCCTGGCGGACGCGGTGGCCGTCCTGGTGGACCCGGCGGACGTCCTGGCCAAGTTGGTGGTGATATTCTCAAGCGCCTGATGAGTTTCGACAAAAACAAAGACGGCAAGTTGAGCAAGAACGAAGTCCCCGAAGCCACCCAAGAAAGACTCTTCGGTCGTGCCGATGGCAACAACGATGGTGTGATCGACCAGAAGGAATTAGAGAAGATGGCCGAAGAATTCCGCGGACGTGGTTTTGGACGTCGAGGTGGTCGTCCGGGCGTCGGCGGTCGACCCGAAGGAGGCCGACCCGAGGCAGACCAACCGAAAAAAGGTGCTGGTCGACCCAAAGGCGGTATTTAAGCGGCATCGAAAATACTTGCGTGCCGTGTACCTGAGGGGTGCGGCACGCGTGAAACCTCAGCCTCACTCAAGTCCCGACGCTCGCCGGAATCTCGTAATTTCTATCCATGCGTCTATCTCGGAAGGAGAATCTCTGATGCCAATCTCTGATGCCAACACATGTCCTGATTGCCATGAAATGACTAACGCTCAACTCGATCGCCGTAAGTTTGTCGGGGTCGTTGGAGGTGCGGCCGTGCTTCCGTGCGCCATCCCTACCGGCGCATTGTCGGACGAGCCGTCTGCGGCTCCCGGTCGCCGGAATTCACGACCAGCCGAAGCCTTGATTCGCGAACTCTACGCAGGGATGAATTCCTGGCAACGCGAACATCTTGTCTATCCGTGGAACCATGGCGCGGAGAATAACCGAACCCCAACACGATTACGGATGTATAACTCGTCGTTGGGTGAACCTATCGGGGATTCCTACACAAGAGCCCAGCGTGAGTTGGTCGAACGAATCTTGAAGGCCATTTCGTCTGGGGAAGAAGGTTATGCAAGGATCAGCCGCAATGGACGGTGGGACACTCGGAATGGCATCCTCGATTGTGGCGCCCACATCTTCGGCGACCCGACGAACGATCGTCGATTCTCTTTCGTCTTTAGTGGCCACCACATGACCATTCGATGCGACGGCAATTCCGAGCCCAATGTGGCGTTCGGCGGCCCCATCTTCTACGGACACTCACCAAACGGGTACAGTCGTCGCAACGTGTTTCACTATCAAACCGTGGCAGTGAAAAACGTCTATGAGGCGTTGACCGGCCAACAACGCCGAGGTGCGACGGTTACCGGAACTCCTGGAGAATGGGCGCGGTCTGTCGAGTTTCGAGCACAGGGCCAAGCTGTCCCTGGTATTCCCGGTAGCGACCTGAACCGTAATCAACGAAGATTGGTCCAAACGGTCATGCAGACATTGCTCTCGCCATACCGACGCGAAGACGTAAACGAAGTGATGCAAATCGTCCGACGCAACGGTGGTATCGATAACATCAATCTCGCCTTCTATCGGAACCGAAACGCCAACGACCGTGAGCCTTGGCATTTCTGGCGACTCGAGGGACGCGGTTTCGTTTGGAACTTCCGCATATTACCGCATGTCCACACATACGTGAACATTGCGCAAGTCACGCCAAAGCAGCATCAACAGGGAGATTCGTAACGAAAAACGAAGGGCGTCTGGTGGCTGGCCAAAGAATAGCTAGACCACCAGGCCACACCTCTATTGAGACCTGCGCGGCTGATGAATCAGAGTGGCAGGCACACGGGGAATGGAAAAGAAATGCTTGTTCGGTTCGTAGGTACACGCGGCTCGCGTGTACCCACGAACCGAACACAAAAACCGGACAACTAGAAATTACTCGTTCCAAATGTGCCTGCTACATTATCCGCGATGTTCTCAATAGGAATCTTCTCTGTTCGGTCTCCAAATGAGTGCGCTGGTGAATCGTTGTTCGACACTTTCACTTCAAGTCCATGTTTCGTAGGCTGGACGTACGTCTGTCGAGTCATCTCGCTCTGTCACCTTCTCTGTCCACCGCGCACTCATTTCCAAGAATCGCATCCAAGACCCAGCATCCGCGGGCGTGGTAACGTGGTCGTCGGCAATGGTCGAGTATTTCGTCGTTGATGCAACCGGCCTCTTCGAGAGCATCTCCCAAGATGGGCATTCTCAAAAATTCCTTTTCCTGATAAATCTTCTCGGCGATGGAAATCGTTGTTGCGGTTCGCGGTGGGGTCGGCACTGGTTCGCCGATAGAGTCTCGAAAGATGCCCCGAAACAAGTCCGCCAGATCTAGCATCGAGTCTTGCTTCACTTGCCTAATGATCTTCCCGGTTATGCTGTTTCCTGCTGTCGACATTTGGTTGAGAAGATAGGTCGGCAGAGTGAACAGCACATAATCGATCGCGCGTGAAGCCGCTTCTGCGGAAGAATCCGCAAGAGACCAACACACCGCAGCTTTGGCCGGGCCTTGGGCCCGAGCGGCTAAACGATTCACGTTGAGTGTGGCCATGAAAGTTCGTTGCCGTGCCCGTTTACTCTCCGTCTGGGTGGCCTGGCCATCGGCGAATTGCTCGGCTATGGACAAACAGTACCGCGTCTCGTCCGTCAAGCATGCGCTGACGACCTGGGTGGCTCCCACAGCAAACAGCCGCAACTTTCGAGGATCGGTATTGTTGGGCAGGTGCTTCAAGAGGATTCTCGGATCGTCACACTCGTTCCAATTCAACTCGTTCATGGACGGCCTCCCGAACTACACTTTTCCGAGGATCAGATCCACGACCCAACAGCCCCGGTAATGGTGCTTTCCAGATCGACAATGGTCGAGTACATCAGGTTCGCTGTATCCAGCTTCTTCCAAGGCATCAGCAAGCACTGGCATGTCGTCGAATTGCCGAGAATCGTACATCGTTGTTGCCATTCGGTGGATATCTTCACTGAGGTGAATCGAATCGATTGTGACGGGCATCGACGGATGGCGAAAATGTTCCCGAACGAGGTCGGAGAAGAAACCGAACTTGTCGAATTGCCAAGATTCTTTGCCAAGCGGAAATTCTTGTTCATTGGGTTCTTGAAAAAAACGCTCGAGGGTCTCTGCGTCGTACAGGGAATGTTGCATGGCGTGATGCCGTTTCATGATTTTTCCCGGCTGATGCCAAACAGTTTTCAGGTGCCAGCCATCTTGGTCTCCCGCTCCCATTTGGGCCAGGGCCATTAAGGCCATCCGTTGCAGTTCCGACTTGCTCTGCACGAGAGATTGGAAAATGAAACCGACCGAGGAAAAGACTGCGAAAGTCTCCTTGCCCTCGACCATGTATTCCTCGACCTGATTGATTGCCTGCTGGGTCTGCTGGGAATGCAAGTTTCCCAGAACCCTATGACAAGCCCAGGCAAATAGCCAACGTTTTCTGGATGAGGTCGTTGGCCACACCGTTTCTAACAATTCATCTGGGTCACGACATACAAACCATTCTTCCTGATTCATCCTGCCTTCCCCCTTCGTCGTCACCAGCTACAATGCCTATACTGAGACTAGCACCATGACGAATTGGCACCTTCAGAAAATTCTGTACCCTCTCGACACTTTTTGTGGCTCGGCGGGTATATCCAATGTAATCAAACCGATCGCTGTTAATCCAACAAGGGTTTCCACTTTCCGGTCTTATCGTCGTCCAGTCATAGTGGAAACGAAAATTTCCAACAGGAGTAGACGTACATGTTACGTAAGTTTGTGACGTTCTTGGCTCTTCTCAGCTTGGGGCTCGTGCCAACTGCCGTACAAGCCCAAAACCCAAAAGGCAACGCAACTGACCCGACAATTATTTTGCGCGTCAAGTCTTTCCAAACTTTGGTCGACTCGTTCAAGACAGTGGCCAATGCCATCGACATGGCTGACGTCGCGCAGCAAGTCGAAGGGGTCTTGCAAAGTCCCATCGGGCAAGCTGGGCTAAAAGGGATCGACACTAAGCGACCGTGGATTGTATACGGCAAGATTGGCGAAGACCTCCAGAACATGGGCGCAGTGTTAATGATTCCAGTCAACGACCAGAAGGCTTTTCTCAACTTGCTGGCGAACGTCCAGTTCACCCCTGAGGAAGATGCCAACGACAAAGGGCTTTACATCGTCGATCAAAACATCCAACCAGCCATTCAGATCGGCTTTCGTTTCGCCAACAAGTTTGCGTACATCACAGCCGAGAACTTTGATTTCATCAAGGCGGGCAATTTGCTGCCGCCGAATAAGATCAAAACCACCAACATGAAAGCCGCCATATCCGGCGTGTTCCGAATGGACCAGGTCCCTGGCGAAGCCTACAAGTTTCTCAAGGTACAACTCGAAAATCAGGTCCGCGATTTCAAGGAAAACGAGGTCTCCAACAACAACGAGCTAGAAAAGAAAATCCAATTTGCCATCGTCGACGAGGCACTCAAACAAGGCCTAGCCTTCCTGAAAGGCAGCAAACAGATCGCCTTCGCATTCGATGTGGACGCTGACAAGAAACAGTTTGTCGAAGACGTGACGATCGAAGGACAGCCGCAATCTCAGTTTGCCAAAAATATGGTCGACCTCGCAGGTCCTGGCAGTTTGTTTGGTGGTTTGCTGCAAAAAGGTACCATGGTCAACGGTTTGGTGACGTTCAAGCTCCCTGCTTCGATCCGAAAAGTCCTCGACGAAGCCTTGACGAAAGGTATCGTCGAAGCTCGCAAGAAAGGCAAGAGCGCCAAGGAACGTGAATTGATCGAGCAATTCATTGCTGGCTTGTCACCGACCCTGAAGTCGAGTGTGGTTGATGGTGCTGTATCCGCTGTTACTGAGAAAGACGGCACGTTGAGCGGGGTTGCTGCGATACGCCTCGTCGATGCAAAGAAACTCGAGAAGGCAATTAAAGAACTTCATAAATTCATCCCGGATGTGGAAGCCAAGAAGTTCAATCTCGATTTCGACAAAGTTGGCAAGGCTAACATTCATCAGATCAACGCCCAGGACGACTACGATGCCCAGGCTCGAAGAATCCTCGGGAATTTCCCAATCTACATCGCGTTCCGGAACGACGCCGCCCTCCTTGGGTTCGGCAAGAACGGTCTCACTCAGGTGAAAAGAGCTGTCGCGGGAAAGAAAATGGGTAAGTCACCCGTCATGAGCTTCTCGTTAGCCATTCGTGACCTGATTCCTCTCGTTTCCAAAAAGGAGAGGGAGATTGCAGCTGCCAAGACAACCTTCGGTCCAAACACTCCCGGTACCGTTATGATTACGGCCACACAACAAGGGCTCAAAGCATCGATCCAAGTGCGGGTAGATTTGTCCGTTTTGCGATTCGCCATCCGCGCTGACAAGAATAATGACTTCGGGGCAGAGTAACATTCTGCTTCTGTGATGTCTTCAACACGGCACCTCGCACAAACGAGGTGCCGTGTCCTTTTTCCAGCTGCGTTTGTGAATGATCACGACCACACAACTTTTTCCCCATCCCAAGAAGCGACACGGTTTCCAAGGGCCTTGTGAATTGTCAGTTCCTGGGTCACACTGTTCGTGAGTGACGACGGTCCAATATCGCCAGTGACGGCTTCGTGCGAACACGAATCTGTGGAGTATTTCCACGTCAGGTAAAGACGTTGCCAAATCGACGGCTTCGCCACTTCGATGATTCGTCCCGCGCCTTGTCGCGCGATCAATGTTGGCCCATCGAGCGATGAATTGTCGTAGATTTCCCAAACATCCGCGTAGTTCAGATACATCGTAAAGAAATTCTCAAGACTTCGCGTCCAACGTTGGCGGATCGTTTTCTTGGGAACGTCGTGACCACCAACTTGCACTCTTTGCCAAACACGAGCCACATTCAACGATGGATCGGCGAGCCAGAGATAAACAAGACAAACACGGTAACCTGTTTCTTGCAAGGACCGCATTCGGGTAGCGTGTGCGCGACCGGCAAGCGTCGTTTCGAACGCGAAATCCAATCGTCGTTCGGTGAGTCTGTCGAGTCGGTTCAGGAGGATCCGTCCGGCTTCGACATTCGCGGCTTTGGGCAGAAAGCCTGAGAGTCCACGGGCAATCACGTCGGCATTCACGAACGTAGGGATGTGGAAATGCTCGGTGCAAAAATATCTTGCGAACGTGGTCTTGCCCGCACCGTTGCAGCCGGCCAGGACAAGAACAGTCGGTCGATCGTGTGAGTTCATGGCGATGCCCGCTCCAGAAGAACAATTCCGAGGGAGAGACCAACGGCGTTTACGAACAACCTTCGGACGTGCTCGATCCACTATAAGCAGAAAAGTGTTCTGTGGACGACTTCGGAGGACGGGGGACTCTACCCAGCCGAAGTCGCCACAGACGCTTTTCTGCTGAGTGACGAGTGAGCACGGGACGAATGAAAAGCACGGAAGCCTGCGCGGCGTGTCACCGCACGGATGGCTAAACTAAAACCGCGGAACCTCTCCCTGGAATTATGTTTCCCAACTCGTTAGTTGTCTTCCTGTTCGACGCGGGCCATGTGCGCCAACCGCAACGCAAGCACATGTTCGCATGGCCCTTTGGTCAGTTTATGTTTCTTGTACTGTTGGCATGTGCATTCGGCCTCGACAATATGGCCTTCGTGGTCGATATGGATCAGCGGTCGCGAACGAACTCCATCGTTGCCTTTGGCATTACCAGTCAGTTTGTATCCTGTGGACACTGGGCGGCGTGAAGTTATGCGTATGCCACGTTGGAGGAAAATCGTATTCGCCGCAGTTTCTTGCGGCGTTGGGTCGGGCGTGATGCTTTTGAGGGCTTTGGTCGCTTCGGCGGTCGTAAACGGAGTCGGGAACAACTCACGATGCCGGAAGACTCCTCCGCCGAGATCATACATGGCCCGTCCGATTTGACAAAGATGCGAGAGAGCGCTGCGCGTTTTCTCGACGCCAAGTGCGGTGGCGTTAGAAAGTTCGCCTTCTGTGGCTGCGAATTGCGTCTTCAAAGCCTGGTACGTGAGAGCCAATTCGACCGTATCGACTTTGAGTTGCCGCGTCAGCAAATCGAACTTCGTCCCCCCGCCCGTCCAATCATTATCCGTCCACCCCGACAACGCGAGTGTGAATGTGATGGGGCCGAGGTCCAACACGTAGATTGTCGGTAAACCATATCCAGCCAGAAAGACATCCACACGGCGACACAACGGAAGCAACCGGGTGATAGTCAACAAGCGATTGCGTCCCCATGTGCGGATGCTCGTGGGTTTGGGTCCGTCGTAAATGGCTCCCGGAGTCAGTTCTCGAGTGAGTGGTGCGCCGCCTTCCATGGTGGTTGCCGGGGTTAGTTCGATGACGTGTTCCCACGGTTCGAGGATGGCCCGAATTGGTTGTCCCGGGACCAGCTCATAGCGTAACGTACGGGGGGATTTCTTCGTTTTCTTTCGTCGCAAGAAACGGCAAATGTTATACAGATCGACTGGTGCCATGTGGAATCGAGTCATCCCCAACGTCATCGTGCTATGAACTTGCAGGAAGCCCATGACCCAGCTATCGGGCAACTCGATCTTTTTTTCCATGGTGGACTGATCATCGACCGTGACGGTCAGCCCGGTTGGGGCGACGTCGAACTGCGTCTGTCGATACGAACGCAGTTTCTCCATCTCGTTGTGCAGCCCAGCACTAAAATCGATGTTCGTTGTCCCGCACTGAAAATCCCCGACGTCCTCGAACAAGTCGAATTTGGCTGCGAGGCGAGCGTAAGTACTTTCGTCTCTGGAAAAGGCTTCGAAGGAAACTTCGTCGGGATGGACCGTGATGATTGGGTCAAGCAGATAGTTGAGTTCATACTGGTTTTCGTAGACGTACTCGAAATATTGGGCTCGAGCCTTGTAGAACGGCTTGAGGCGCTCGTCACGGACGTCGTTGAGATCCTCGAGCCGATCTTCCAGTTGGAGAATTTTGGATGCAGCTTTTTCATTCCTGATGCCTAGGTTTGCCAGGAATTTTCGGTCTTGAGCCTCCAACCAAGCGAAGAAGGCAAGGCGATCTTTTGGGTGATATTTGTAATCGCTCACGACCACGTGATATAGAGCGGCGAGCGCTTCTCGAAGGACAATGGGATCGGCGAGTTTCCCTCGAAAGAACGTCGGATCCCTTTTGAGGTTGACTGCAAAGAATACGTGCCCCGCGCGCAAGCTATTGACGATACCGCTTCGGCCTGAATATTCCATTTGAGCTATCATGGAAGCGATCTCTCACTTGCGGAAATTCCGATGTCACCCTTGCGGCTTTACTCAGCCAACACGTCGACTGTTGTCGCGACGTCTGGATAGACGAGCTTGATTCGAACAAGAGCCGCGACGGCTAGCTCGAAATCTTCGCGGCCCTCGACTCGAACCACATCGCCGAGGATCGCAACGGCTTCGTCGGCTTGTTCGCGGTCTTCGCGGCCTCGATTTCCCAAGAACTCTATAACCAAGTGCTTCACCTTGCGGTCCGGCCAAACGTCGAACAGCGCCGACCGGCAAAATGTCTTAAGCTGACCCAAGGATTCGCGGGTTTTCGGAAGGAACTGTTTGGCCAGTTCCAAAGCAAAACCTCGCATGTTTTTGTGTGGATGTTCGACGAGACGGCGGACGATTTCTTCCCCAGGAAGTTCTCCGATGTGGATTTGGACCAAATCTTTGCCAAGGTCCTGCACGTCGGTTCGGTTGGAGTCCAGCAACCCCATCAGTCCGTCGATTCCCAATGACTGCATGTCAATATGGTGTCTGAGTAATTCGAATGCGATTTCGCGTGTATCGTCCCACTCGCTCTCTACCAACACAAATAACAAAGATGGATCGTCACGCAACCCTGGTAGGGCTGCTCGCAACAAGGCATGTCCAGCACGTCGAACGGAGGCGATTTCGTGTTGGGCCAAAGCAGCCAAACGTTCAATCCCCAAGAGGCTCAACGCTTCCGGACGATGGCCCAACAATTCTCCGGCCAACTCTTTCACGACATCTGCCCCACGGGCGACCAAGCGGATCAAGGCATTGGCCGATACGAGTGAGTTCATCTCGGCAATGAGGGACCTCTGGGCGACGGAGAAATGGCCCGCATACTGGTCGAGTTGAGTAAGTTCGTTTTGGAGCAGTGGGGCGATTTTCTCGGCGAGTTGCTGGCGAGTTTCCGGTCGGGTAGTAAGGGGCAAGATTACCATCTCGACGATCTGGTTGCGGATTTCGAACTGACTGGCTCTCAGAAAGTCGAAAATCAGATTGGCCTCGGTGACCCAATCATTCCGGGTCAACTCCAACCACTGCACACCCAACTTCTGCGAGCTCGAGTGATCGTTCCACACAAGCTGGCGGATCAGATCCCAGTTGGGGTTGTTGCGATCAAAACGCCGCGCGAGTTCCGTAAGTGCTAGCTCCAATGTCCGCTCGTAGGGAGCGTTAAGCATCAGAATTATATCTTCGTGCGTCGCTTCTCGGATCAACAACGGATGCTCAGAGTTAATTCTGGTGATTGCAAATTCGTGAACCAGCGGCAACTGAGCGGCTTGGAGTAGGCGCAAATACGCCTTTGGTTGGTCGTCCCACAATTCTGGATAGGATTCCTCTCGCGTTTCGTTGGTGGGGGCTGGAGCACCGGGCCAACCAGAACGCGGACGAAACCGTAATTGCCACGAATCCAAGGTAAATCGAGTGCTCTTGCCATAGAGCACTTGGTGGAGCAAATACCATCGCATCGTGTTCGCGTCGGGAACTTGTTGTGGAAAGTAGTGGATTATCAACTCCGCAGCCGCATGGGCATATCTATCAGGTCGATATCGTGCCAGGTCTTGCAGATATCGCCAGCTCCTGAGTCGCAAATACGATTGTGTCGTGCGGCTGAAAATCGGCGTACTTCGCTCGACTCCATCATAGCCGGAACGTACCTTCGCGGTCTTTCCTTTCGTCGTCCGACCACGTTCCTCGACGGCCCAGGCGAGCCATCCAAAAGTGGCATGGTCGTGTCGGAGCATCGCCCGTTTGAAGATGCTTTTGATCGCCCGCCACGTGAACGCCTCGGGAAATGCGATGCCTTGCAATACTTCTCGGGCGGCTGCCACGGTTTCTGGCGTGGCGAGTTCGTAGAGCGTATCGAGAGCCAAGGCCCGGTGGTTCACGTTCAATCTTTCCACTTCGTCGACGAGGGTCACAATGTCGGGTGCGGCCCCTCCTTCGAACCGAACTCGGACGGTGCTTGGCAACCGTTCCACTGCACGTTGTTGGACCTCCTTCCAGGCTTCCTCGTTTCCGATTTGCAAGATGGCTTCGGCCGCGGAACGTCGTCGCGAAAGGAGCTTCCGAGACGCATACTCTCGCAGGACGGGAATCGCTCGCTCGTCCCCAATCATCCCCAAAGCATCGAGGATTGAGCAGCTGTCATCGACCGCAAAAGGCAACAACTCCAACAAACGGTCGACGGCTTCCTGAGATTTTCGCCAACCCAAACGTAAGGCAGCTCGTCCTCGGACCGCCGAATTCGTATGGTCGAGCGATTCGAGCAACGCGAGGATTCCGCCGGGCCAGTATCCTTCCAGTCGAAGTCCGGCCACGGCAATATCGAATGCTCGCTCGGCGTCCGCCTCCGAATACGGACCGAGTGACTGGACGACGCCCAGCTCGAATTTCTCCGGACCCTTCGACACCTCGACAAGGTACTTTCCCTTTTCGCTCGAGTCGGAGATGTGAACCAACGAGACACGATCAGTGATGTTGGGATTGTAGCCGTGAAAGGGTCGTGGAAGCATGATTATGAATGTGGGAAAGTTGAAACTCTCGTATCTATGGTCTATCTAGTTCACCACCGAAGGACCAAGCTCAATCGGCTGCCAATATCAATACCGTAACATTATCCCTACCACCAGCTTGGTTGCTTACGTCCACCAACTCCTGGCAAATCTCTTCAGGCTCAGTCCGTCTTTGGAACACGGAGAGGATTCCTTCGTCCGAAACCATCTCCGTAAGCCCATCGGTGCACAGCAACAATCGATCTCCCGGTTCCATCGCAAACGTGCAAATGCCCGGGAACACGGGATTTTCCATGCCGAGGAACTGCGTCGGGCCGCCGTTGCCATGCGTCTCGGCTTCTTCGGCCGTAATCAGCCCTCGATCGAGCATTGATTGCAAGAACGAATGGTCGATGGTGATTTGATCGAGTTTGTCGTTGCGATAGAAGTAGGCACGACTGTCACCGACGTGGGAGAGCAAAACAGTTGGGGCTTTGAATATGGCCAGGACAAGAGTGGTCCCCAATCCAGCCTCTTGTGATTCAACCATCTGTTGGTGAACAAAAAGGTTGAGTTGGTTGATTCGGTCGTGGACTTCCTGGGCGAATTCCTGCGTCGAAATCAAGTCGGTGTTCTCGACGAGTTCGTTAAATAACTCCGGGAGCCGGTCGACAAGTTCTTGTGGGGCCAAGTCGTTGGCCATGCCATCGGCGACGACATAAAGACCACGTTCGGGGTCTGCAAACCATCTGTCCTCGTTGACTGCTTTTTGCTTTCCGACGTCGGTTACGCAGGTGTGGCGGAAGGTGCCCATTGTCAGCCCTATCAATAAGAGTTCGGCTCGCTCACTTGAAGGTCATCTTTCGACCTCCGCAACATCGCTTGGACTGTGCATTGTACTTGATCCCAGAGGACTTCGCGAAACCTTGTTGGGTCTGTTGTTGTTCCTGCGTCGGTCGTCATTCTGTCGGGTTGTCGATACGCCAGATGTATATCTTTCGGGATTTTCGAGTGTAGCCATATTCTGCCAACCAACAGTTGTCGGGACTGATGGCCATTTGATTTGTCCGATGTTTCGCGTAGGCGTTCAACCCGAGCGTCTTTTGACGTGTCAGAAAGTCCCAGACTTGAGACCGTCCGCCATCGCTTCTCCAAACCAGCCTCGCTCCATCGCGGCTGAAAGCGAGGTCTTTGATCTGATTGCCACCATGGCGAGTGAACTGAGTTGGTTTTTGAGGTTTTCCACTGGATAGATCGACTATCCAAACCGCTCCGCCCGATTGCGCAAGCGCAATTTGGTTCTTGGCGGTCGGATTAACGGCCATGGAAGTGATGCGGTGTTTGGCATTCAATCGAAAGTCATACCGCTGTTTTCCGTTGGGGAATTGCCGAAACGTAGCCTGGCCATCCAGGTCTCCTGAGCACAACCAGTCTCCGTCGCGACTAAAACCAATGGTCAGGACCCGTTGATGTAGTTTTTCCTCGAGAATGTGACAGTTTCGCGATAAATCCCAGACCATTAACCACTCTGTCGCGACCTGGAAATCCTCGGAACTGTTCCCGGCTAACGCCAAGTACTTGCCATTCGGACTAAAGGCGAAGGCCAAACAGTTTTTGACTTTACTAAACTTGCGAACGAGCTTCGCCGCTTTGTCCGTAATCTTCCACAACTGCAGGTGGTTTCCGGAAGTCACGAGATACTGGCCTGTGGGATCATAGGCGAGACCGAATAAAGTTTTGTCTCCCACTGGAAATTGGATTTTCAAGGTTTGGTTTTGGACGTCCCAAATTTCTACCTGCCCTTCTCGACCGGGGGTTGAGGCTACCGCCAGTAGTGGGCGTCTGGGATGGAATTGTAGATCTTGGACGCGAGAGACACTTCGGGGCAAGGGTTCACCATGACGGTTTGCGGCCGGATTCCAAACGACCACGTTTCCAGCCAAGTCTTTCGCAACGATTCGATTTCCTTTGTGGGTATAATGCACGTTCAGAACCAGACCCGTCATCAATTTGGCCTGGCCAACGGTCGGTTTCGTTTTGGACCCGGTAAAGATCGACCCATTGAGGTGGTGAATGCGGACCCAACCTTCCTTATCCCCGCAAACCAAATACCGGCCGCTTGGATGAAAATCGATGCAGGAAGGACGCGTTCCATGGGCTAACTTGGTCGCTACATACCTTCGAGAGTTCTGGCTGTGCCAACGAAAAACAACACCCCCGCTATCGACCGAGGTGAGGAGTTGACTGTTATTGTCGAACTGGATTCCTTTTACGGGTTGGTTGTGCCGAGAGAACGTCGTTATTAATTTCTTGGTAGTGATGTCAACCACGCAAATCACATTTTGCCTGTCTGCCCAAGCTAGCTTTTTTCCATCGGGACTGAGTGCAACACAATATACGGAACCGATGTTGCGTTCGCGGGCCTTCTCAACGTTCGAGCATCGGAGTTTGCTTGATGAAACGTCCCAGACGTGAATCACTTTGTCAAAACCTACAGAGATCAGGATGGATCCTTGCCGACCGAATGTAATATGCTTCACGGCGCCCTGGTGTCCAGGGAAGGACTTTTTGAGTTCCCAACCTCGTTGTTGGCTTTCCAGGATGTGTATTGTTCCGCTTCCAAGACCACACGCAAGAAACTTCCCCGTTGGATCCATGGCCAAACTTGTGACCAAGTCAGATTGAGGTTTACCAAGTTTCAAGAAAGACAAAAGCCGGTTTTTTGTGTTCTGTGGAGTGGAAAGTATCTGGATAACCTCTACTGTCTTGGAGGAGAGATTCCGAAGACGCACTTCGGATTTGGTAGGCGTGGCGTAGGCTAACCAGTCGCCGTTGCAACTAGCCGCCATGACCGTACCACCGATACTTTGGTAGGCTGGTCCCAAAGAAAAGCGTTGGGGGAGGAGAAGGTCGTATGTCCGATGGGTCAGAGAATATTCCAACCCACGAGAAGCCCTCGGACAACTCTTGAGGAGCCGATTCACCCTGGTCAAGTCGATGCCATCCGATGCCGACATCTTTTCCCAAATGCCGTCAAGCCTCTCCGCATACAATTGGACGAGGGATGTGGTCGCCTTCCAATTGGCTTCTTTGGCGGCTTGCAAAGCCTGTCCTTTCTCGTGTAAGGCTAATGTTTTTGCTTCCAAGGCCGCGTGCTTGTCTTCCAACGCTTGCGACTTTTCGGTTAGGGCCGTCGTTTTTTCAGTCAAGGCGTCGTCCTTGGCTCGCAAGGCCTGACTGGCGGCCACGAAGGCCGTCGTGACGAAAACCAGCGCCCCGAGGACGACAACGAAAAGGGCTGCGGCGAGGGACGAAGTGACCGGATGTCGTCGAACCCAACGAAGCGTTTGCCGCCAAGGCGGTGTGGGTCGGGCTTGAATCGACTCTCCTTGCCGAAAACGTTTGAGGTCTTCGGCCAACTCGGCAGCGCTTGCATACCGATGGTCCGGTTGTTTTTGCAAACACCTCAAGCAAATGACTTCCAGATCAGGTGGCACATGGGGAACGAGGCGAGTTGGGGGGAGGGGCTCCTTTTCGAGGACCTGTTGGATCGTTTCGAGAGGTGATTCACCACGAAAGGGAGGCTGCCCAGTGAGCAATTCATAGAGGATAGCCCCAAGACTGTACACATCGGTGGCCACGGTCAGCCTGGAGCTTTGGCCGCTGGCCTGTTCGGGGGACATGTAGCAAGGAGTCCCCAAAACGACCCCCGTGGCAGTGAGGTGGTCGGGTCGGGCCATTGGGTTGTTTCCGCCAAGGCCATTCCGGTCAGTGGACGAAAGAGTCACTCCGACGTGCTTGGCCAACCCAAAGTCGGAGACGAGGGGATGGCCCTCGCCGCCTAACAAGATGTTCGCTGGTTTCAAGTCGCGATGGAGGATGCCCCTTCGATGGGCATGGTCGATGGCCCGTGCTATGGTCTCCAGCAAGCCCGCAGCCCGGCGTGGTGAGTTTTGCTCGTCTGGACACCAAACGCCTCCACGCAAAGCCTTGAGCAAGCTGCCGCCCTCGACGTACTTCATGGTGAAGTATGGGAGTCCCTGGTCTTCTCCCACTTCGTAGATGGGAACGATGTCGGCGTGATCGAGTCGTCCAGCGACCTTGATTTCCAGCTGAAATCGCTGGAACTCATCTTCCGAGGCCAATTCTCCCGACCTAATCAATTTCAGGGCCACGACTCGATCGAGCACCTGATGGCGAGCTTTAAAAACGACACCCATCCCCCCGCGGCCAAGTTCCTCCAGGAGTTCATAACCAGCAAACACCGCGCCAGGGGTGAGCCTCAAGTCGACCGGTCGTAACCCATCAGGCATGGCTGGTTGTTTGAGCCGAGAATCAGAAATGATCGCTGTCCTTGGCTCATCGGCTAACGCCTGCTGCAGTGCCCCTCGCTCCAATTCGGGAAATCTCTGCAAGTAGTATTCGACGCTCGGAACCTTGT
Organism: uncultured Alcaligenaceae bacterium; assembly: GCA_964423615.1. Classification (GTDB taxonomy): domain Bacteria; phylum Planctomycetota; class Planctomycetia; order Gemmatales; family Gemmataceae; genus CAYRFQ01. The sequence continues at coordinate 23,572 of CAYRFQ010000053.1, forward strand.
CTTCGAACCGGCGATAGTCGATCTCCAGAACCAACAACTCCCAGAGCAAGGCCGTCCGAAATGGACCTGAGTGGTCTGATAGGTAATCTTCGATTTTTGGGCTTTGACCCGCCCGCCAATCGTTTTCGAATTGGTTGCACAACTCATTGACGCGGCATATCTGTTCGACCGAAAGGTGTTCGAAGTCCCGTTCGGACCTGGAATCGCCGAGGGAACTGTTCTGCTCTTGGTCTGAGGATGATGGAGAATCGTGCATGGATTCTTCTTTCGGGAGGAGAGACGTCAAAGGTTGGTTCCTTGTCGGGAACCAGGAGCATCGGTCGTCGTTTGCAAATTACCCTTCTCGTTCCCACATACGCTTTATCACGCTGAGTTTCCGCTCGATTGTCTTTCGCACACATCCCAGGCGTTTGGCGATTTCTCCGGTGGATTCACCCCGCATCTTCGACAGGGCGACGTCGCGAAGTTCGGGATCTCCGGTGTCGTCCAAACGCGTCAAGAGTAGTTCGAGTTGTTCGCGGATTTGGACGATAAAGTCAGGAGTGGGTTCTTGGCTGATGATATTCTGAAAATCGACTCCCGTAATGAGCGGTTTGACGGGAGAGGCTTTTTCCGGGGTGTGCTCTGGCTGTGGAGTGTCGTCAGGAGTGGCTTCGATTTCTTCGGAAGTATTCGGCCTTCCCGTGCCTCCGCGACGCTGCCGATTTTGTTGACGAATCAGATCGACAGATTTGTGCCCGGTAATGGCAACCAGTAGTGGCCATAAGCTCTGGCGGTCAGTAAGTTCCGGAAAACGCCCGTCTCGAGCCCCCATGCAAAAACTTTTGAATGCGCTGAGGGCAACGTCTTCTTCGTCGGCGACGGCAGAAGCGACCTTCAGCCGACTTTTGGCAAGCAACACCATTCGCGCGAAGTAGGCATTCCACAGCTTTTCAGCAGCATGGCATTCTCCTTCCTTGAGTTTTTCGATCCATTGCGTGACCGAGTTGTCCGAGGACATTCAGTGCCTCCCTAGGAATCACCGCGGGTATCGAATCGTATTTGTACTTTTCCGCATTTTTGTATTTTGTCGAAAAACCCACTTTGGCAAAACACCTAATCATCTCTTTGAGTTAGAACGAATATTGTACTGAATTTGGAATGGTAGCGTCGTCTAAACTGCATCATCTCAAAGTGGCGATGTTTCCTCGAAATTCGGTAAGTTTAACCTGATCTCCTTAGGCATTTCACCGTACAAATCAACCGTACTCGACAGTATCTTCCCTGTTTGTCTCTCCTTCCGAAGTTGAAATCGGACGTGCGAGAAAAACTTTTTCCAGAATAATGTCGCATTTCTTCTTCGGATGACGAGCGTCTTGTGAAGCCCAACAAGGGCTGGCATCATTTCGAATGCCTATCTCAACCTACAAAAATTACTCATGGAGAATTCCAGTGTTGCGTAATATCTTGTCGCTCTTCGGACTCGGTGCGCGTCAAACCAATCGTCGAAGCACCAAACGACGTACCTCGGAATCCGTGTCGCTGCAGTTGGAAACGCTCGAAGATCGAGCGGTACCCGCCGGCGTGGTTTATGGCCAATCGGTTTTTGACGCTTCAGCCTTCGCCGCAAACATTGAATCCCTCGCCAATGGCAACGCCGTTGGATATGGTTACGCCATTAACGAGAATGGTGTGATCGTCGAACAAGACGGGAACGGTCAATCTCGAACTTCCTTTGATGCTCCCGAAACAGACTTCACAGCATTCACCGACATCGAAATCGCCAGTGTTTCCAAACCCATCACAGCTGTGGCTGTTCTTAACGTTCTGGAGGAGCGAATTACGGCCGGTGATTTCGCCGACTTGGACGAGGCTTTGAGTCAACCCTTGATGAACTACCTCCCGTCCAATTGGGACTTTGGCCAAAACTTTGACCTAATTACGATTCGACACGCACTAGCTCACCAAAGCGGATTCCGTGAAATATTGGTCAATGATGGAAACTTCTTCGACGGCGACAACCCCTTCGGCAGTTTCGCGTTCAATACAGACGCCAACCTCCAAGCGGTTGCGGAAAGTGATTTTCCGGCCAACATCATCGGCCAATGGGACTCGGTTACCGAAGATTGGTCTGTCGACGTTTACAACTACTCCAACGCCAACTTCTCGATATTCCGTCTCGTCTTGCCGAGCATCCGAAATGGCACGGCCACAACGGGTGCTCAGGCGGCCAGCGAGTTCAAGGAGTACATCCAGGATGAAATACTCGAGCCAATGGGCATCTGGCAACCGGATATGGTCTACCCAGGGGGAACCAATCCCGCCATGGGCTATTTCCTGGGAGTCGACGCGTCGGGATATACACCAGGTGACTCTACCTCCACTGGTGGCGGGTTCGGGTGGAAATTGTCGGCCCACAACCTCGGCGAATTCCTTCTCGGGCTCCGTTACGATAATTCCATTCTGTCACCTGTCACTCGCGCCACTATGGATGCTCAAGAATTGGGTATTTTCCAAGACAGCTCGGAGGTAGCCTTCGGAACTTTCCTCGGCCACAACGGGTCTCAAGGCACGGGCAGCGGTGAGATGAATTCCGGGGTCGTGGTCTTCCCTAACGGTGTGGAAGCCTCTTTCGTCATGAACTCTGAAGCCGATAATCTACCAGGTGGGGGAACCACCGCCCTGTTGAAAGAAGCGTTCATGAACGCCTTTCCCGAGCTGACCGTGGATGGAACGTTTGGCGACGACACATTCACATTGCGTCGTGATCCAGGCAACGCGAGTAAGTTGGAACTGTGGTTGAACGGTGTCGAACAATTCTCACTTGATGTCTCCACTTTGGATTCGTTGACTCTACTCGGTGGATTCGGAAATGATACTTTCGTCATCGAAGACGTCCCTTCCTCACTCGAGTTGGTCCTCAACGGTGGCATGGGGAATGATACCTTCCAAGTTGGTGACAATTGGTTCGACATTAATATTGACGGAGACGTTTCCGTCCAAGGGGGGATCGGTGCAGACTCTCTCATTTTGACCGATCGCGACAATGTGGGCGATGACACCTACAATTTCACCGAGACCCACTTCGACAAGAGCTACTACAACGGGACGTTTGAATACGCGGGAGTCGAGACGATCGACGTGCGCGGAGGTGAGGGGAACGAGTCCTATTATCTGTGGGGCTCTCCAGCGGGAGCCGACGTGATCCTGCGGGGTGGTAATGGCGATGACCAATTCCATGTCGGCGGATTCGACATCAGCCACAACATCGGAGGAAATGTCGGCGTCCTGGGTGAAGCTGGCACGGACACTTTGGAACTCCACGATGGTTTTGGCAATGGAACCAACGATGTTTATTCCATACTCCCCAATTACTTTGACAAAACTGACTTCGGAGGCATCGTGACCTTCGATGCCATGCAGATGGTCACCCTCAACGCCAACGGACACAACAACACTGTCCATGTCCACAACACGGATGATTTCAGAGACATCACGATCAACGGACGCAACGGCAATGACCACGTGTTGATTCACGCAACCGGTGCTGCATCCGATGTGTATGTCAATGGGGGGAGTGGAACTGACCTGGTCGAATTGGCCCCTGGAAACAATGCTCAAGACCTCGACACGATTGGCGGATTGGTCGTAGTTGATGGTGGTACAGGCATGGATTCCGTGGTGATCCACGACCAACTCGACTTGGGCAATGACACCTACACGATCGATGAGGATTCCTTCGATAAGACTTCTTTCGCCAGAATGGAATATGTCGGTGTTGAAGACTTGGAGCTACACGCCAACGACTCGGACAACACTGTACGCATTGAGGGACTGGCCATAGACACCAGTTGGAAAGTCTACACTGGTTTGGGTGAAGACACCGTTGAAGTCGGATATGGTTCACGGGATTTAGACACATATCTCAAAGGTGACTTGGCTCTCTATGGAGGTGGTTTCGGATTCCTGGACAAAGAAGTGGATACATTGATCTTCCAAGACGGTCAGGACACCGGAAACGATACTTATCAACTCAGCAGCAATTCGTTCACTAAGTCTGTTGAGTTCAACGGGTCCAAGTACTCCCTGTTGGAAAACTGGTTCTACTCTGGATTCGAAGACTTGACCCTCAACGCGAATGCCTACGATAACACCATCGAAATTTCGTCGTTGTACAATTTTCACCGAACCATGCCAGTCACCATCAACGCATTCAGCGGAGATGACGAGTTGGTCCTGGGGGCGGCGGCCAACCGAATTGATCTTATTCGCGAACCGATTCACTTCAACGGGGCGTTGGGTACCGATGTGATCACCGTTCACGACGAAAACTCACCTATGGGTCGGACTTACTCATTCGTCTCACAAACATTCGACGTCTCGGGTAACTTCTCCTCGTTGAGTTACACGTCTGTGAAAACCGTTGAAGTATCGGCGGGAGCATTTAATGATATGTTTGACGTTCAGAGTTCCGTCATCAGTACCGACCTAATCCTCAATGGAGGGAACGGGAACGACACATTCGAGTTGGCCTCTGGAACTCATGACCTTGACTCGGTCGGTGGAGCCGTGACCGTCCACGGAGGAGGCGGATTCGGTGACACTATCTTGGTCCAGGACGACCTGGATGCCGGAAACGATGATTACGCCATCACGGGAAGTTGGGTCAGCGGTGGCATCAGCAAAGCCAATTTCGACCTCCACTACAGCTCTTCGGAGTCTGTCATCCTCAACGCCAACGATTACAACAATGACATTGACATCGAGAGTATCGGCGTCTTCACGAACTTGGAAGTCAACGCCAACGGTGGTGATGACGCCATACGTCTAAGTCCCGATGCGAAAGACCTCGGAACCCTGGACTGGTACCTCAACGTCGATGGTGGCGAAGGTACCGACTACATGTACCTGTATGACCAGTACTCTGGTTCGGTTGGTCCCTACTGGATGACGGATTCGGAGGTCAGTCGATCTGGTTGGCTCGGTGCCGATTACACCAATTTCGAGAGTGTATCCTGGCAGCTCAATGCCGGGGCGAATACCTTCAATTTGTTGTCGACTCAACAAGGCACCAACGTGTTCGTCAACGGTCGGCAGGGTGATGACGTGTTCAATGTTACTGCTCCTTCATCCTACGTGACTATTTTCGGAAGCACTGGTTCGGACACGATGAACTTCATCGGTACCGAGGGCGATGACGAAATCGGGCTTCGGGGAGAAATCATCACTTTGGACACGGGAACCGTCTCGACTGGATCGGTTGAACAACGGTCTGTTGATGGTACGGGCGGTTCTGACCTGGCCATGGTCGATGGTGTCGACGGAGTTCTTGAGATGTTCCACATCCAGGCAGCACCAGTCGCCGGTTCCGGAACGTTTACTCCTGGGCCGTTCTCACCGATCGATTTCCAGAACTTGGAAATGTTTGACGTCGCTGGTGATGCTGGGGATGAGGACGAGTTGACGTTCGAAGGCACTGCCAACGCTGACCACTTCGACATCGATTTGGGTGCGGCTGGGACGAGCATGGACCCCGTTATTCAACTGCGACCTGCCGGTGCCCCGAATACGTCACTCCTAACGGTTCGAAACTTCTCGGAAGTAGGGGTGCCAACGGTCAACGGCGTCGGTGGCAACGATACCTTCGAGGTGGCGATTTCTGAGGTGGGGTCTCGCGACATCCACGTCGACGGTGGACTCGGTAATGACACCCTGGATGTGACCTATGTCGATGTCGGAGCCGATTTAGATTGGTTGTACTTCCCGCAGGATCCTGAGGACGGGATCATCCAGGTGGATTACGGTTTTGCAATCTCAACAATCGGATACCAAGATTTCGAAACCGTTGATGTGACCGCTGTCTAAAGATGGCACGTTGTTGTTCCGCCGGGTAGCTGTTGAAGCTACCTGGCTTTTTTCGTTTGCAGACTTTGGGAACGACCAGAAGCGTTGCAGAATTCTAAGGCCCTCCATCATCAAGTTCGTAAGAGAACGGCTCGCCATCTTCGCACCCAAAATGGTGTGTCACGGGAGCACCGAGATGGAGCACGCGAGCCTCGAAATCTTCTTGATCGTCCGGTTCCGAAAGTAACAAGCACCAGAAAGCAATTTCGGGATTCCTTTTCCTACTTTGGCAACATTTTGAACAAATTCACCATCTCGATGGCCGTGACGGCTGCTTCGAAACCTTTGTTCCCGGCCTTCGCACCGGCCCGGTTAATCGCTTGCTCGAGAGTATCGCACGTCAGGACCCCGAAGATTACCGGGATTCCCGATTCGAGCGCAGCCCGTCCAACTCCACTAGTAACGCCGCCAGCCACATGGTCGTAATGGTCGGTTTCGCCGCGAATGACCGTTCCCAGACAGATGATCGCGGCATACTGGCCCGACAGCCCGAGTCGCTGGGCGACCAACGGAATTTCGAAAGAACCGGGGACCCAGACAAGATCAATGGATGTGTCGTCCACTCCGTGACGAAGGAGGGCGTCGCATGCACCTTCGACTAACCGCTCGACGACGAACTGATTGAATCGAGCCGCGATGATGGCGAACTTGCCTTTGGGGGATGCAAAATTTCCTTCAAGCACGTTTGGCATTTCTCAGGTCGTCCGTTCTGGGTGAAAATAAAAAGAGGCGAACGCCGTCGATTGCAGCGCTCGCCTTTCTTAAACTGTCACAGTTTCAACTTTACTGCAAGTTCATCATCTTGAGGAACTCTTCGTTGCTTTTGTAGCGTTTGAGACGACCGACAAGAAGTTCCATGGCCTCGACCGGGTTCATGTCGCTGAGAACCTTGTGCAAGATGTACTTCTTGCGGAGATCTTCCTCGGTGAGCAGGAGTTCTTCTTTTCGTGTGCCAGATCGGTTGACGTCGATTGCAGGCCAGACGCGTTTGTCGACCAAACGTCGATCCAGGTGCAGCTCCATGTTACCGGTTCCCTTGAATTCTTCGAAGACCACGTCGTCCATCCGGCTGCCGGTGTCGATCAAAGCTGTCGCCAAGATCGTCAAGCTCCCACCTTCTTCGATGTTACGAGCCGCACCGAAGAAACGCTTGGGTTTGTGCAACGCGTTGGCGTCGAGACCACCAGAAAGAATCTTTCCAGAGTGCGGGACCTCCGTGTTGTATGCACGGGCCAGACGGGTAATCGAGTCGAGCAGGATTACGACGTCGGTGCCGAATTCGACCAAGCGTTTGGCCTTCTCGATGACCATCTCGGAAACTTGCACATGACGCGAGGCCGGCTCGTCGAACGTCGAGCTGATGACTTCGGTATGGTTCCCTTTGACCATCCGCTCCATCTCAGTCACTTCCTCAGGTCGTTCGTCGATGAGCAAGACGATGACGTAGCACTCGGGATGGTTCTTAATGATGCTGTTGGCCACCTTCTGCAGCAAGATCGTCTTACCCGTTCGGGGTGGAGCGACGATCAGACCACGTTGCCCTTTCCCGATCGGAGTGACCAAGTCGATGACCCGCATGTTGATTTCTTCGGGCGATGTCTCGAGCTTGAGTCGCTTGAGTGGGTGGAGCGGCGTTAGGTCGTCGAATACTGCTTTCTGGGTGAGCAACTCGGGGTCGGCGTAGTTGATGGCTTCGACCCGCAAGAGCGCGAAATACCGTTCGTTTTCTTTCGGTGGACGAATTTGTCCCGAAACGACGGCACCGGTCCGTAGCCCGAATCGGCGAATTTGGCTCGGTGAGATGTAGATATCGTCCGGGCACGGTAGATAGTTGTAATCGGGGCTCCGCAAGAAACCGAAGCCGTCTGGTAGGACTTCGAGGGTTCCTTCGCCGAACATCAAGCCATTTTGCTTGACTCGTTCCTTGAGTATTTTGAAGATCAAGTCTTGCTTCTTGAGACCCGTATATTCACTCAGCCCCTCGCCCTTGGCCGTGCGGAGAAGCTGCTGCATGGTCATTTGTTGCAGCTCGGTGATGTGTGTGCCGCCGCGTTTGATCTCTTCGTAGCGGCTGTTCGTTTCCTCGTCGAAGCCGGTGCCCTGGTGGACCCCGTTTTCTTTGGCGTCGGGCGTTGTAGCCTCTGCATCCTCAGGGTGGTCCAGAATGGGAGCATCGACCGTGGCTTGGGCAACGCCAACATCGTCTAGGACGTCGGTTTTCTTTTCGGTTTTTCGTGATCGGGTTTTCACAGCACCTTCACGACGGTTTTTGGCTTCTGGCATATCGATAATCTCCTCCGGTTATCAAGTCGACATTCTGGATACGACCTCGTGCGTCCAAAAAAGTTAAAGAGCTATTGTTTAACTTCCCTCAGGTCCGCGGTTGACGGAACCATTGTGGATTGCAACGAACTCGGCTGCATGGAAGGATTGGAATGACCTTCAGACATGGGAGCACGCAACAAATGCCGACGGCAGGACAAGTACAGGTAATGTTACGTTCATGAGAACAGGGCGAGGTTTCCAGATCGACGTTCCGATGGGTGTGATGAACTGGTGCCCACGCTAGTGATTCTCACTTTAAATGGTGGTTTTATGGGTTAGATACAAAGTGGCTTGGTTGAGCTCACTCAATACACGTGTGATTTCTTTGACCAAATCCTCGCGAGTCCCCGTGTTGTTAATGACGGAGTCGGCCACCAAGATTTTTTCGGCCAAAGGTAATTGAGCGTTCGTTCTTTGGATAACCTCCTCTTCTGACCACCCTCGGTTTTCCGTCAACCGACGGAGTCGTTCGGGATAGGGTGTGTGTACGTAGATGACCCACTGACAATGTTGATCCCATTTCGTTTCTAACAGAATCGCGGCGTCCAAAACGATGAACGGGACGTTGGGGTTGGCCCGTGCAACGGCGATATGACGGAGGATTCCGGCACCGATATAAGGAAACACCATCGATTCCAATTGTTGGCGTTCCTGGGCGTCAGCAAACACAACTTTCGCAAGTTTTGCCCGATCGACTTGGTTCCTGTCGTTGATGACATCCATTCCCCATCGCTCCATGACTTGGAGGATGATGTTTTGTTGGAGTAAGGCCTCGTGGCCGAGTTTGTCTCCGCTAATGATGATCGCGCCATGCTCCGCAAAGATCGAAGCCACTTCGCTCTTACCGCTCCCAATGCCGCCAATCAAGCCGAGGACGGGTTGTTGATATTGTTGAGTGTCCAAAGCACGTTCAGGGTCGTTTGTGGGTTGTTGGGATGGTCTTTGAGAAGGTTGCTAGGAGGATAGTTTCCAAACTGATCCATGAGGACTCCAATCCCAAAAACGGAGGACCGTCCCATTTCTTCACACACATTTCAATCCACATTGGAATTGAGAAGGTCGTATCAGCCAACACCACGTGAGCATTTCTATGGCTGGCGCTATCTCGTCGAGTTATTAATCGCGGAGCGTCCTAGTTGGGGATCGCACGAAGTTCTACGTCACTGAAATGTCACTCCATTTGAGCTAGCAAGGAATCCTCGTCTAGCACGATGGAAATAGTATCAGGAACATGTGTGAGAGTGAACGGTCGTGACTTTACACTTTGAATTCTTTCGTGTCCAGCCAGTTCGAACCCACTTGGACGTCCACCTTGAGCGGCACACGGAGACGAGTTTTCAGGGCTTGTTGCATCTCTTGGGAAATCATAAAGGCGACCGATTCTATTTCTGCGGGCGGTGATTCGAAGACGAGTTCGTCATGAATTTGTAACAACAATCTCGTTTGGCGATTTTCGTTGCGTAGTCGCCGAAAGATATTCAGCATGGCTACTTTTATCAAGTCCGCTGCGGACCCTTGGATCTGCATGTTGATGGCTTCACGTTCGGCTTGGTTGCGTTGCGAATACGTCGAGTTGGCGCGAATGGCATCGGGATGAAACGAACGGCGTCGACCGAGTATGGTAGCAACATAGCCATCTTTTCGACATTTGCCAAGTAGTTCGTCCTGGTATTTCAAAACTTTTGGATATCTTTGGAAATACTCTGAGATAAATTGTTCGGCGTCTTCATTCGGAATCTGTAACCGTTGTGACAGTCCTCTGGCACTCATCCCGTAAATGACGCCAAAATTCACTGTTTTCGCCACTCTTCGCATTTGAGAAGACACTTGGTCTTCGTTAACTCCATGAATTTGTGCGGCCACCAACGTATGGATATCGCGATCTTCCTCATAGGCTCGACATAGTTCCTCGTCCTGGGAAAAGTGAGCCAACAACCTCAATTCGATTTGGGAGTAGTCGGCCATCACTAGTTGCCAACCGTCGCAAGCGACAAAGGCTTGTCGTATCTGGCCTCCCAAGTCAGAACGAATGGGAATATTCTGCAAATTCGGATCACTCGAACTCAGTCTTCCTGTCGCTGTAACGGTTTGGTTGAACGATGCATGAACACGACCAGTATCTGCATGCACAAGTTCAGGGAGGGTATCAATGTAGGTGCTCTTGAGTTTCGAAAGACGCCTGTGTTCAAGCAAGTGTTTCGGCAGTTCCAAATCGCTTTCGGCGGCTAAACGTTCCAACGTTTCCTGGTCGGTGCTCGGTTCGCCTTTGGGTGTTCGCTTCACAGGTTTGAGGCCGAGTTGCTCGAAGAGGATTCGTCTCAGTTGTTTGAGGGAACCTATGTTGAACTCTTCGCCAGCGAGTTCATAGATGGTGCTTTCCAAAGTATCGATCTGCGCTGTGAGGAACTTGTCCAATTCTTGGAGTCGTGTAACATCCAGGCAAATACCGTTCCCTTCGAGTTCGGCGAGGACTTCAATGAGTGGGATTTCGAGGTCGGCGTAAAGGTCCCATAGTTTCGAGTTTCGGAGTTCTTCCTCCAAACGGTCACACAATCGCCATGCCACATCGGCATCTTCGCCTGCATAGGATGTCACCTTGGCTGTGTCGACTTGATGCATTCCAAGCTGCTTGGGACCGGCTTTTCCGATGAGGGCCGTGATCGGAATAACTTCGTGGTTCAGGTATGTCCGGGCGAGATGTTGGAGATTATGATTTCTCTCGCCTGCGTTGAGTAAGTAGGCAGCGATCATGGGATCGCCAACGCAATTTTGCAATCGAATACCATGTTGACGCAAGACGAGCAAATCGTATTTGATGTTCTGGTTGATTTTCTCGCGTTTGGGATCCTCGAGGATGGGCTTGAGGTAAGAGATTACGGTTTGGCCATCGAGTATCGCGCACCCCTCTGGTCCCTTCACCGGAACATACCATCCAATTTTGGACTCTGTAGAAAAAGCATAGCCTACAATTTCCGCTTGCATCGGATTTGTGCTAGTAGTTTCCAAATCGACGGCTAAACGATTGGATTCTGCAAGCCTTGTCAAGAGGGCAGCCAACTTGTGTTCTGTATCGACAAGGTAATATTGGCCTGGTTCCCACTTAGATTTTGCGGGACTCGTTTTTCCTGACTCTGAACTGGTTTCTACGCCATTTCGCTGGTCGTCTTCTAAAAGATCGTTGAGTGGGTGTTGGACCTGCGCTGTGAATGAGTTAAAGCCCCACTCCCGAAACATCTCTGAGAGTTTAGGAACGTTTAGAGGCTTTCGTCGCCATCCCTCCCAGTCCAATTTCATGGGGACATTCGTTTTGAGGCGAACGAGTTGGCGAGTTCGTTCGAGATTGGGCAAAGATTCTTCGATGGCCGCTTGACGTTTGGGTCCTTTCACCTTCTTGACATTGGCGACAAGGTTTTCAAGAGTCCCGTACTCTTGTAACAACTTCGCTGCGGTTTTCAACCCGACCCCGGGAACGCCAGGAACATTATCGACCGAGTCCCCTACTAGAGTTTGAAGGTCGATTACTTGCTCCGGAGTGACTCCCCAGTCCTCCTTGAGGGTGCCAAGGTCGATAGTTTGACGTTTCCGCAAGTTGTACAACCGGACATTTTTTTTGATCAGTTGGCGGCAATCCTTGTCGCTCGTACAGATGTAGACTTCCCATCCCAGCTCCGCAGCATTTGTCGCGACGGTGGCAATCACGTCGTCGGCTTCGTACCCTTCCTCCACAAGACACGGTATATTCATGCCTTCGAGCATCTGCCGCATGGCTGGGAACTGGACGGTCAGTTCCTCGGGCATGGCAGTGCGGTTGGCTTTATATTCGGTGTAGATGTCCTGTCGGAAGGTTCGCTTTTCACCGTCGAACACCACGATCAAATAATCGGGAGCGACATCCTGATAGATCGAAATCATGTCTCGTGTGAATCCGAACAAGGCGTTTGTTGGGATCCCTTTTGGACTCTGCATGCGCGAATCGACAGCGTGAAAGACCTGAAAGATCAATCCGAAAGCATCGACCAGAAAAACAAGTGGGGGACTGCAGGGTTTTAACATCGGCTCAACACGCGGAAGACAGGATGGCGGAGAAATCCTCAAGGTCGAGTGAGAGACCTTTTTCGGAAGACTTCCCATTACTGCGATCTGGTAGTCTTGGGGCGAATGTCGTGGTCGTTTTTGAATCAGCAGTGTAAGGAGTCAAACCCGTTTCGGGGAAATCAAACGTGGATACTCTGCGAGACTAACTTCTTATTCGTCATCCACGCCGATTTCATTGAGGATCCTATTTTCATTGAACTCGGAATCATCGAGTTGATGGTGGTACTGTAGTATCGAGTTGGGAAAAGGTCAGGCCGTTTCCCAAACTAACATGACGTCGTCGAAACTGGGGAAAAGCAGTCTTTCTCCCCTACGTAGTCTCGAGGCAGATGACCACTTTGTTTGCTTCCCATTGCCAAAACCTGACTGATATAGTTGGCAGTTTGTCTGGAAACGAACAGCAAGTTGGTACGGATCGAGTTTTGTCTCCACCATTCAAAATCGCTCGCCTTGCGGATAAGGCCATCTGAGAGTTAAGATGGTGGAACATCAGATGTATCGGAATTCGTTGGTAATCACCCGTCAGTCAGTATGAGCTTTAGTTGAAGATCCAACGCCGTAATACACGTTGATTCGTCATAATCATTCAGAACCACAGTAAACTGACCGTTTCGGGAATCTAAAAAAGTGATTCGGATAATTCGGAGTCAGGTTTTCAGATTCAGACGGGAGTTGGGATGTTTGAGTATGGTGAAATCTTGTGGAATATCAAAAGCGTTATTTACACCATTTAATCGCATTGTACGCTGAGTTAAGTGGGTGTCAAGTGGTTTCTCAGTCGGGAAGTGACTTGGTCCCTCCTTGGGATTTCAAAAATGTGGTGTGTCAGTTGGCAGTTGTATGATGCCCCTTGGGGACCGATGGGATCCTACGCTGTGGTTTTTGCAAGCGTTTCGATTGGATGCCCACAAATCGTGAAGCGCCCTCTCTTCTGGGGGTCTTCGATTCTATCGTGCAGTTTCGTTACACCTGGCACATTGCATCGGACAATACAGAGTCCCACACTTCACCCATCCTGTGGGGATTGACAGAGGTTCACGAACACTTAAAGTAGAGTATGCTAATTCGCTTTTGTGAGACTTTTCTCGAGTTTCGCCAGCCGCTCCCCAATCACCTCGCAAGGCATCACAACCACTCAGGAGAATTGATTCATGGCACCGAAGAAGAAGTACAAAGGGCCCAAGGCGGCTTCCTCCAGCCCGAACGTCGTTTTGGTCGTGTTCCTTATCATTTTTGTCTTGACCAGCATTGGCTTGGGGGTAAGCACTTACTACGGTTTCGAGGGGCAGAAAAAGCTCCAAGAAGCTGCGAAGGCTGCCGAAGCCAAACTTGATGCAGCGAAAAAACAAACGCGACTTCAGGAGTACTTCCGGCAGGAGGCGATGAAGCAAATCGGCCTTGATTTGCTACCCGCCGACGGCGCTTACTCGGAAGAGGCGAACTGGAAGTCGGATCGAAAGCAATTTCTCGATGGTTCCATGAACTTCAAGGGGATGGAGAAGTACACCCCACACATCAAGAATTTGATTGCAACGGGCGAGGATGCGAAATATCTGGGCACTGAACTCGACCCTGCGAAAAACTCGATTGGGTACAAAAAAACATGGAAGCAACTCGTCGATGAATTACGTCAACAAATCGCAGCCCTCGAGAACGCGAGACAGAAAGCCAACAGTTTGGCCAAGAGCTTCCAGACCAATTTCTCCAACTTGGCGACTGACTTCGACCCGGTTTATGACAAACTCCGCAAAGACAATAATTCTGTCATCCAGAGCGGACTATCGAGTATCCAAACTACGATGAAGGAGATGCAGGACGAGTGGGTGAAAGTTCAACAGGTGGAAGATTTACGGACGAGGGATCAGCTGGCTTTTGCCGAAGCTAAGCGGGGTTTGCTCGAGAAAATTCGAAAGTTAGGGGAGAAAGTCATAGCTCTCGAAGACGAACTCGGAGATCCTGCCAGCAAAGTGGGAGGTGGGATAGGGGGCGGAAAGGGCAAGGGAGGTTCGGGTCAGCCCTACGCTTTGATGCTCGATGTGTCCAAGGGGCGTCCACTTTGGGATCTTCCCAAAGGGAAAATCCTCAGGGTCAACAACAAAACCCGACAAGTCCTTCTGAACGTTGGGACCGAAGACGGAGTGAAAAATCGCCTGACCTTCTCAGTCTTTGCAGCCGGTCAAGATGGCCAAGCTCAGGGATTCCTTAAAGGGACAGTGGAGATCTTCAACGCCAAACTGAACACTTCCGAGGGGAAAATCACCGCCGTATACACTGAAGATGGCGTTCCCATTCCTCTGGGAGGCTCGCAGACGCTTGCGAGCAAGAGAATGTCGGAATACCCGATAGGCAAAGATGACCTTTTGTACAACATGTTTTGGAACTCACGAGTGGCCCTCGCAGGGAAGTTCAACATCACCGGGAAAAAATCCTACAGCGCGGCCCAAGACGCCGAAAACATGAAACAATTCCGTCAGTTCCTGGAAAGTCAAAACATCCAGGTCGATGCCCAAGTTGATCCTCGCGACGGCAAGATCGTTGGCAAAATCGTTCCTTCCACACGTTTCTTGATCGTGGGTGGTCTAGGGCATCTGGAACAACAACTCTTAGATGAGAACCCGAAAGACAAGGCAGCAGCAGAAACACTTTTGAAGGGGATCAAAAAAATGCGATCCAAGGCGATTGATCGCGGGATGTTCATTGTTTCTGCCACAAACTTCACGGGGTTGATTGGATATCAACCGCCAAGAAGTGAAGAATCGGTTGAGGTTCCCACCTTCGTCCCGAGTCCCCTCTTCGTCGGTCGCCCGAGAAATGGCGGCGGTGTAGGCAGCTTTGACCTTGGCGGCGCGAACCAAAAATAGCCGAGCCAAGGAAATCCATGGAAAACGTGTCGTTGTTTCTCGTTTTTGAGCTTGCAAGTTTCAACAACGCGGAATTCGACACCAATTCATTCGAATGCCCAATTCATCGGGTTCCATTCGAATCCGACACTTATCCGAAGCAGAGCCAGGGAACACGGAGAATACACTCGTGTTCGACTCCTCCAGGATTCCGGTTTCCATTCGAACTGAGTTGATATCGATTCCTGACCGTATTCGGTCCATTCCGAATCGTACAAGCGAGCCGAGTGAACCTCCGACACACAACCTGTACATTTCGGGTCCGGGTGCAATAACGATCCTAAAATCGTAGCGTCATTGCATCCGAAATTGACCTTTCTTCCGTTCTCTTCTTTTGATTAAATCCGCCGCGCTGTGACGGCTCGTTAATCCGAGTGCCACACTCGGTTGACTAATCCAACTGTGTGCTCCTGGCACCCGTCGGAGGAGGTATTCCATGCGCTGGACGTTCGGTGTGGTTTTTGCGTGGATTATGGCGGTTCTGCTGTTTTTCGTAGGTACTCCGAGTCGTGCTCAAACACCCGCCGAGGGAGTCAGACAGCTTTACGAACAGGCGAAGCCGTTTCTCCAGGAAGCTCTTGAGAGAAAGGTTCCCGAGGACGTTCAGCTCAAGATTGTGAAAACGAAAGTTCTACGATCCATCCCGAGTTGGAACGTCAAAACTTTTCTTTCTTGGCGTTTTCCGGGAATGAAGAAAGACCAGTGGCAGCAGGTTTACAGACGCTGTCACGATTTGTACTGTCAACAGGTTGTCGCAAGACATTTGGAAGGGACGCACTCGGTGGTCGTGATCCCAGACCACCTCCAGCCACTGGCAGCCAGTGATCCAACATTACGTGAAGTGTATTCCCTGCCATTCCTCCAACTGGCTATCGTTCACGAAGTTGCCAAACTCGCACTCGAAGAGGAACATAAACTCCTGAGCCGACGCCACGATCCACACAGCCTTGAAGACGTTCGAATCCAGAGAGCCCTTGTGGAAGGTCGAGCCCAATGGATCACCGAGCAGGTGGCTCGACGAATCAAAACAGAATCGTATTTTGGCTTGCTGAAACAAGTTTGGGACGTGGCCGCGAAGGTGGATGCTCCAGAGAACGGCTCGCACGATGCGTGGCAAGCGACGGTCCAGATGCAACGTGATTCCTACGGCAAGGGGCTAGCGTTCTTTCGGGCATTGTCGGAGAAGCGGTCCACGATGTCAGAAGCACAGATCTTCCGAAACCCACCTCGGCGTTGGAAATGGATCGAGGCTCCGCAGCAATACCTCAAAGTCCTTTCACAAGGGAAGCTGCAACTTCGTAAAGTGATTGGGAGACTTGAGAAAGAAAGCATCCTGAAAGGATGGACGACGCGCCAACAAGCGTGGACGCCCGACCTCCTGACTCATGTCGGGCAACTCCTCGGTGCCGAAAAGGAGGCTGCGGAAATCGCCAAGAAATGGGTCGACGGCCATTCTCTAGTCTGGATGCAGAAGGAAAATCCAACAGCCACAATCTCGCTCAATTTGACCAGGTACGACGGAGAGGAGTCCGCGAAAGCCTACATCGGGTTTGCTCTCGACATCCAACAGAAACGGGATGAGTATATTGCCAAGGCCTTCGGAAGCTCCTCTGGCGCTGGGAAATCCCAGGTTCGGTATGTCAAGCTCCACGGACTCAAAAATGTAATCCAAATCACCACGACATTCAAAACGTCTTCGAAGCAAACTTCGATGGGTATGGTCCTGGCTCGGAAAGGTGCGTTGGTTTTGGAATTGCATTTTCGAGGAGTGCCCACTGACATCGGCTGGGCTGCTAGTGCCATCCAAGCCACGCTGCGAGTCATTTCCGACGAACTAAGGACGCCACCCGGATGAGTGCTCCGAAATCAGAGGATCGGTAGACCGGGCTTGTGGAACATCTCCCGGCAAAACGGAAACGGGGTCGAGAGCTTTGTTCCATTCTGCGTCCATTTGTCTTTGACGCTCGGAGTAGATGCGTGGATGAGGCAATCGCTCTGGACCTGGTGCGACCTTTGGCAAAGGCAACTGTTCGGTGGATTGCTTACGCGGTTGCGTTGGAGGATAAGCAACCGGGATTAAACTGGCGACGTTCGTTAGCTCGGCCATCAGTCGATGGGTCGTCTCCTTGTTTTTCAGACTTCCCAGTCGCAAAATGGTCGTCATGTTTGATGTGTCGGTGACTTCAACGAATCCGTCGGATTGCGTGTGGTCGAAGTGGACGACCAAATCGATCGCCACATCCTCAGCAAGGGCCTTGTTCACGATGTGAGGGAGTGTCTTCGCTCCCATCCCACAACCAACGACGACGAACCTGGCCTCGGGACACAATTTGGCGTGTCGTCGCATTTCCCTGGCGACCCAGTGCGTCCGATAAATCGATCCGTAGATTGTCTTGCGATAGCCAAGTCGATTCAGGTAATTCCGCAAGCCTGCAAGATGACTTGTTCCAATCGGGTCAAGACCGTCGAGCATGACGATGTACACGTGATGGCGTGCGACAGGGTTGGTGGATCGGATCAAGTGGACGTGGTGGGGATCGGGCATTTGGACGGCTTGGTGAAAGCAACCACACAAACAAAGCAAACAAAAGGTGATCAGGGCGAGGAAGAGTGGACTCTCCCAAAGTCGAGTGATGTACATGATCGGAACTTCCTGTTCGGCAACATCGCGGCGGGTTTGCGATTAAGAAACAGGGAACCACATCCGCGATTCCTTTCGCGGACTCGAACTCAAGGTTCCTCGGGGGGTCCTTTTTCAGTTCGGCAAGAAAAACCCGCTTAATTGACGCCAACAGAGCAATCCCGACAACAAGTTGCCCTGAACTAGTCGTGTCGGATGGGTCGAACAAAACTGACCTGATGCAACGAGAACGCCGATTGCTTGGAACTCCCGTAATTTAGGTGTACTATTGGCTAACCGGGTTGATTGGATTAGGAAATTGAGACCGGTTGTCCTGTCCGCACAGATTCACATTCCTTGTGGCAAAGGACCAAAGCATCTCGTGCGAGTTGACCGCTCAACAAGTCTGGTGCCTTATTCGCCGTAATTCCGTCGACTGCTGCCTGGATTTCCCGTGTAAAACCACTTACCGGATCATCTCCTCCGGTCAGGGTAGGTTGTTCGCTCGAACCGTCTTCATGAAGGATCGTCAAAGGCACCGTTCCAGATTCGTAAATGAGGGTGGCCTTTTCGAGATAGATTTCGTAACCGTGGACGAATTCGCGGGCCTTCATAGAGACTGCGCCGCTCGAACATGTTACGGCCTTATCGCGGCTGTCATAGAGATACGATGTGGTCAAATAGCTGACGGCACCATTTTCTTCGATGCCAGTCGAGAAGACTTTCTCGGGAACACCACAGATGAGACCGATGAAGTGGGTGTCATGGATATGCAAATCGACGGCTGGCCCACCGGTGAGGCTGACGTCGCCGATCTCGGCAGACCAGTCGGGTTTGGAAATCACACGGCGAAAATGGGCTCCGACGAGTTTTCCGTACTTGCCAGACCGGACAGAATCGACTGCAAATGCAAACTCCGGAAAGAACGGCAAAACATGGGCGACCATCAAAATTTTGCCAGATTGGTTTGCCGCCTGGACCATTCGATCGGCGTCCTCTTGTGTGAGGGCAATGGCTTTTTCTACGAGGACGTGTTTTCCAGCTTGGAGTGCCTTGATGGTAAAATCAGGATGAAGGTGAGTGGGGTTGCAAACATCCACAAGGTCGATGTCGGGATCAGCGAGCATGGCGTCATAATCAGCATAAACTTTCAATCCAGAGACATCGATGATTTCGCCCGGTGGACCAAAATTCCCGCGAATCGCAGTCCAGTCACCTTGACGTTTTTTCTCGTCGCGACTGCAGATTGCTACAAGCGATGCACCCGTGACTTTCCGGAGGGCCAGATAGTGTATCCAACCCATAAAACCTATGCCGACGATGCCGATGCGGATCATGATGGTATACTTCCTGTTAGATTGTGCGGGTGTGCATCATTGATTGTTGGAATCTCGTGTTGTCGGACGAACTTGTGGCACCAAGAAGATGGTGTTCCTCCGAGTCGTGGAGTTTCCGTACTGGTTTCGATCGTCTTGGTCATGAGCGTATTTCAAGCATTTGTTCCCTCGGCGGGCTTGGGGAAACACGAGCCAGACTCCTGGGCTACAACAAAACAACGGCCTTTCCCAAGATTTCAACTTGGAGAAACAATACCAGAGTCTACCCAGGCACCCGACAAAGCCTACGGTACAGACAGTCCTTTCCCTCGTCACACTAAACACTATGCAAAGAACTGACGATTCGACGAGGTCCACCAAAATCCAAAGCCGAACTCCGAAAACGACCCAGCGTGGACATTGACTTTCGAGTAGTGTACACGGTGCCAATCTAGTTGCCAGGGGATCCTTGCAGGCGAACACGAGCGTTTTTGTCGTTTAACTGTGCGACACGAAAAAGACCAGGAAACGTGGAAGATGTCAGAAACACCAAAAACACAAGCTGGAGTGGTCCCACTACGAAATGGCAAGGTGTGCCTGATCACGTCTCGCAAGACCGGGTATTGGATTGTTCCCAAGGGCATGATCGATCCCGGATTCACTGCCGAAGAAGCGGCCCTTCAGGAAGCCTTCGAAGAAGCTGGGCTCAAGGGAACAATCGAAGGGGATGTCGTTGGAAGCTATCGATACGAAAAGTGGGAACGCGAGTATCAAGTACTCTTGTACGTGATGCGTGTAACGGAAGTTCACGACGAATGGGAAGAATCCAACCAACGTGAGCGATACTGGGCCAGTTTCGCGGAGGCTCGAGAAATGATCCGAGACAATACGTTACGCAAGCTGGTGCTTTCTGTCATGCAATAACGGGCTTGCGGTCAAATGACCCAGGGATACCACCTCTTTAGATGACTACCAAGACAACCATTCGCCGACCGCTCGAATTATAGTTCGCCCAGAGCCGCAGTCTCCCGAATTCGTCTCTGTATCGGGTCGAGCAACTCGCGAACACCAAAAGACTCACCTGTTGGCCGCTTTTTGTGGAATCTTTCCGTTATCAACCCCGACGTCTTTGTGTGCTCTTTGTCGAGAGCAATGCTCACCACCCTTAGATTCCGCCATACTTGAGTACGCTGGTTCCTTGCTTAGCAGCTGTGGTTATTCTATTTCGCCGATATGAGCTTCCTTCAAAAGGAGATCGCCCAGGTGACTTCAGCTCTCTAACTTTCCACAGTATTCCGAAATTTCCAAGAATAAACCATAAGCTGGAACAATCAATTGCTCCAGAACAATTTTGTTCCCCTTCCTTTCCATGTTATCATGTGGCCAACACCCAAGACCTATCCATTGCCAAGCTCATAATTGATCATGAATATTCTCGACACCTTGACTCAGGCCGTGGCTCAGCACCAAAAAGGCGATTTTGTCGGTGCGGAACACATTTATCGCCAAGTGTTGGAGATTGACCCAAAACAAGCTGACGCGCTGAATCTGTTGGGTGTCATCCATAGCCAAACGGGTCGTGGTCCCACTGGGGTCGATCTATTTCGTAAAGCCATCGCCTTGAAGCCAAACTTGGCTGAGGCTCACTTCAATCTCGGCAACGTGCTAAAGGCCTTGAATAACTATCCCGAGGCCATCGATGCCTACGACAAGGCGATCGAGTTCAACCCGAAAAACGCCGAATCTCATTATAACCGGGCCAATACGCTCATGGAGCTGGGACGATGGGATGAAGCCATAACTAGTTATCGTGAAGCGATTCGATTACGTCCAAACTATTCGAAGGCTTACACCAACATGGGTCAAGTCTTGATGTCCAAGGGCAAAGTCGCTGAGGGCATCCAAGCGTTGGAAAAAGTCGTCCATCTGGAACCCAATTCCGCAAAGGCGAAGGAGCTTTTTGAACAGGCAAGGTTGCGAGAGCAAATCGAATATGGACAAAGAGTGGAAGTTTGTCCAGAAGATGTTGAGATTCCCGACGACCGAAGAGAGATGGCGACCTCGTTCGCCAAACATGGTGTGGGGCTGGCCGCGCGAGGAGAACTCGAGTCAGCCATTGCTCAATACAACAAAGCGTTGGAGTTAGTACCTCGTTGGCCCGAAGTGTTGACCAACCGAGGTGTGGCGATGACGAAAGCAGGCAAGCACGAAGCTGCCATCAATGACTACGAGAAAGCTATCCAACTAAAGCCTGGCTTCGGCGAAGTTTACGTCAATCTCGGCTGTGCCCTCATCAAGTTGGAGCGTTTCGCCGAGGCCACAGAGGCTTTAGAGAAGGCGATGCAGCTAAAACCATCCCTCAAGGGAGCCGCCCTCAAGAATTTGGCCACAGCACTCAGTGGACAAGGACGTTACGAAGCTGCCGAGGAACTTTGTAAAATTGTTCTGAGGGAAGACCCGGAAGATTCCGAGACTTGGACCAACTCAGGGATATGTGCCTTGCGGCAGGGAAAACTCCAACTAAGTATCGAGTATCTTTGTCGGTCTCTCGAACTCAATCCCGATTCACCAGAAGCTCATCACTCCCTTGGTCTGACTTACCTGACCCTGGGACAGTTCACCGAAGGATGGGCCGAATACGAGTGGCGATTCAAGTGCAAAGAGTTCCCTGTGAGAACGCTCAATCGTCCCCTCTGGGATGGTAAGGCGAATTCCTCGCAGACGATCTTCCTGTATTTCGAACAAGGACTTGGGGACTCGATCCAATTTGTGCGGTATGCAGCCGTCGTCAGGGAACGCGTTGGTCGAGTCATTCTTGGGTGCTATCCAAGCATGACCCGTTTGGCCAAGACTTGTCCTGGCGTCGATGAAGTTATTTCGGATGGGGCTCCCTTGCCGTATTTTGATGTTCAGGCTCCACTGATGAGCCTCCCACACATACTTGAGACCACAGAGGAAAACATCCCGGTTGGTTGTCCTTATCTGACTCCTGACGCTGACCTCGTTGCCCGTTGGAAAGAGAAACTTGGTGAAAGCAAGGGAGTGAAAATCGGCATCGCCTGGCAGGGTAATCCCAAAAATCGATTGGACCGTTTCCGGTCGGTACCTTTGCGTCACTTCACTCAGGTAACTCGAGTCGATGGAATTCGGCTATTCAGTCTCCAGAAAGGTTATGGGCGTGAGCAAATCCAAGACTGGGA
>CAYRFQ010000054.1:0-45742 GCA_964423615.1 uncultured Alcaligenaceae bacterium
ACCTCAAACCATTCGAAGAGCCTCTTGAGGGTTTGGGGATTACCTGGGAAGAATTCGACTCGACTGGCAGCATTGGCTTGTTGGTCGACGATACGGTGGCTAGCTTCAAAAACGTGAAGATAAAACGGATGCAATAGGCAATGGTTCTTGAACAATGGCGTGTTCGCAGTTTTTCAATAGGTAACGACTTCGTTTTTCCTTTATTCCAAGGAGATTGTTCTGATGGCTGAATCACGAGTGTGGACTCCGGCAATAAGCCAGGCGGCTCCCGTAGTTCCACGAGGACCAAAAGTGTGTATTCGTTACCCTTATGGGCATTCGGCGGCCTCGCCGATCACTACGCCGCGTAATTTCGTTGCAGATGGAACCTGTAGTCCGCATGCCAATGTGAGGATAAAGGTTAGTGTTTGGACAGCAGACTTTTCAGCACAAGTCAGTAACGAGTTGACGATGGTCCCTGTGACTGGCAATTGGTCCGCTGGGCCATTTTTCAAAGCTGGTACCACGAATCCCCTTGACCCAAATACAGAATACCAGGTCGTTGTCGTTTTAGTTGATCTGGTGTCCGGTGATACGCTGGATTCGCACGTTGTGAAGATCAAAACGGATGCGATCAGCGATGATCCAGGTCCGATCGATGTTCCAGGTCCGGGTGGTGCTGGCATGTAATGCGATTCGAAGTGTCTGGCGTCAGGACGCACCATACACTTCGAGTATTTCAAGGAGGTGAGCGAGTGTACTTGAGATTTTTGTTGGCGTGCGTCGTTTGTAGTTTTACTACACACTCTCTGTGGTCTGAGCAAGAACGCGCACAGATGAGTCTACCTATCTATGAATTGAGGGTTCCCAAACAACAGGAGACCATGTTACAGCAAGTCACGTCTTCCTGTCTGAAGCTGAAAGGGAAGCCGAAGAAAGTGGGCCAAGACCGGCTCCGGATAATGGATGGTAAAAAAGTGTCGGAAATTTGGAGGCAGAGCGGAGGGATATCCGTTGCTGATTACTCTCAGTTGTGGAATCCGAAGAAAGAGTGCGCCCGCCCGAACAAAGAATTACTCGAACGACGGCTCGCAGAACTGGGGAAGGTGATTGGTTCTCTCAGTAAGGGTAACAACGACGACGTTAAAGTAGAATTCAAACGTAGTAAGCCGGCACCTTCGACGATCGTCATGAAGTACGACGTTCGCAACAAAACGAATACGAAGGTTCGTGAGCTCGATCTTCAGTGGACCTGCTCTCCGAAGATTACTGTTCGCACCAAAGGGAGACAAGTTAAACAGTACTCACTATTTGGTGGAGGAGGTGAGTTCACCTGTACTTTGGGTAGTCAAGGTGATGTCATTGGGATGTGCGGAGTTTGGCGGCCCATTGGGAAGCTCAAGCAATATGCCAAGGTGGTCTCGGAGGAAGAAGCCGACCGTCGGTATTACGCAATTCTCAAAAAGGACGGAATACGTAGAGGTAAGATCAAGTTGAAAATTGAGCGGACCTTGGGCTATTACTCGGCACCTGCAGCCGTTAGACAGAGATATCTTTATCCTGTGTATGCTTATCAAGCTGTTGCTCGAATTGGAGAGCAGAAGGTGCCGTTGCAAATAGTTTTGGTCCCAGCAACTGATTTTGGTGTCGAAACTCCGCAGCGGAGAACAACCGAGAGATCTATGAGCTGCAATCCCGAACTGCCCGTGGATGCTGCCAAACGTAATTGTGTTTTTGCTGCGGACGATGATGGAAAGCTGGAAGTTGGGGCAGTGGCGGCGACCGCCGCAGAGAATCCTAATGTCAAAGGGTTTCTACGGGAAGCGAAGAAGATTTGCTGGAAAACGAATTTTGATGTTTTTGGGACGCAAGCGAAGTTAGCCCACTGGACCACGAAGAATGCTGATTTTGTAGACGCTTGCGACTTGGTTTTTTACACAGGTCATGCCTATTCCGGAGGGTGGTATGTCGACACAACTGGATTTGTGAAAGTCCGGAGAACAGATGCAAAAGACAACGTCGATGTGAGGAAAGACTTGTGGGGGAATGATGATCTGGAATGGTTGGTCATCGCTGCGTGTGGTCCTTTGCACGACAAGAGTATTAGCCCTCCGTTCATTATCCCGGACCATGCTGCCGAACGGTGGGCCGATGCTTTTGATGGGTTGCATCAGTTGCTTGGGTATGCATCGGTAACATATGCGGCTGACCACCTTGAGGGCAAGTTGTTTCTTCAATACTGTACACAACCAAACCCTTTAACAACGATCCAAGCTTGGCTCCAAGCAGCCGCTGATTCGCAAGATTCGATGACTCCGGGCGGTGAACCCATTTGGGCCGGTTGCTTGTATGCTGAACAAAACGGGAAGAGCACAGTAAACGATCATCTTTGGGGACATGGCCCCACGGCGAAGGATCCCAAGGATCCTGACAATATTTATCTGATCCTGTCTCGGACTTAATCCCGGCCACGTCGGAGGTTCGGCTCTCGACGACGGAAACACGTCTTTTCCAACTTTACTCTGTGGAGACAATACCCAGGATCCTGAGGCAGTTCATTCGTTTCAACGGTGGGATGTTCGCGCTTGTCTGCTTCGACATTACGGCTGGGCGCTGCATAGTTCCCGATTTCGGTTTGGCGATCCTGGGTTCCTCCGTTCTTCACTTCAACCGAGATAAGGTCCTCTGAGTGGCCGTGCATCTCTCGTTCAATCTCACATCAATTTCCATTGTCGTTGAAGTCTTGCTCGCGGTGACTAAACTGCGGGGCTAGAATTCTGTTTCGTTCGCTTGGTCTTGAGAGTTCCAGCGTTGGCCGGTTAGTGGTGCGCGTTGGATGACTGTCCGTTTTTTCCCATGGTGTGCGGAGGTTGAAGGTTAGCGATAGCAAAGGGACATGAAAGTAGATGTGGTGTGCCATCGGCGCAAGGTTTTTGTCACATACCATTACAACCCGACCAGAAATTGATCTCGAGGTATTGGTAGTGAAAATTTTGGAATTTCTACGATTTTTGTGAAAATGAGACGACGTCCGATCCTATTGTATTATGGGGAGATGCGCCCAAGGGCGGCTGGAGAACTCGAAAATGAGCCAAAATGGCGATTTTTCGAGGGGCGTTTTCCATAAGTCATTGAGGCAAAAAGGCATGCGGAAATGGAGGGGTGTCAAAAAGGTGCAATTTAGGCGCAGGTTTACTACAAGTTTACTACAAGTTTAGCGCAGGTTTACTGCAGTTTTAGCGCAGGTTTCTGTCATTTTTGGACCGGTTTTTGGGGGAAAGGTGAGGGGCTTTGGCTTGGAGGAAATCGTGGGGCGGAAATTTGGCAAGTTTTTTTCAAGAAAAATTGGACGGTCCTTTCACTCCAGCGAGTTCACCTAGTGGTCTCCAATCCCAAGGTCAACGTCATGCGCTGATTCACGAATTTTCTTGTCTCCATAATTCAAAAAACTGTTGGTTTGACTCCATTCCCATCCAAGCGATACCATCGACTTGGGATGAGGTATAATGGACATCACCAACCGAACCCGCCAACCCCTACAAGTGCTATCGTAACATCACGAAGAAAGTGCACTGACTCCGAGGCTCATCCCATGATTGTCGATAACCAACTTCTACTAGCCCACATAACAAGAGTGTGTCCATTTCGCATGATTAGGTTGGTTATCGCTGTCTTGTTATCGTTATTGTTGGCCGGAGTGGTAGGCGCATCCCAAGATACTTCTCCTATCAAGAAAACGAACCTCCAGGAATTTAAGACCCATGTGTATCCGTTTCTCCAAGCCCGTTGTGTGAAATGTCACGGAGCAAGGAGACAGCGAGCCAAATTTGCATTGCATGATATTGATGGAGAGGTCACGAACGGCAAGGATGTTGTGCGTTGGGAAAAAATACTCGAAATGGTGAGCCTCAGCGAAATGCCGCCTGCCGAAGAACCACAACCAAGCAAAGCCAAACGCCAACAGATTACATCGTGGATCACCAAAGAATTAAGGAAGATTGGTCGCGGCCCTGACGAAAATTTGGCCATGCTTCCTGGGCAAGGCAATCGCGTGGATCATGAAGCTCTGTTTAGTGGCGAACACAAGGGGCCTGCTTTTTCGAAGTCACGAGTCTGGCGGATGAACCCTTACATTTACAAACAGTTCGTCAAAGATATGGTTGGGACGAACAAAATTCTCTCCCCGCTCAAAGAAGTGCGTGGTGGTAATTTCAAGGATTTCGCGATCCTAACCGCGGATGAAGCGACCATCCGAACGATGATGCAGAACAGCAAACTCATTGCCCAGACGATTGTCCACGGACGTTTGTTTAAAGGTCGAAACAAGAAAAAACTGACCCGAAAACCGTCGCGGCATCGACTGCTTGCCGAACTTGCCAAACGAACCGACACGCTCACGCACGACCAGATGGAATCCGCAGTCCGGTACGCTTTCCAATTGCTTCTCCAGCGTCAACCCAGTTCTCAAGAGGTGGATTTGTACGTCACGAGATGTCTTAAGAAGAACATCAAGGTTGGTGGGAACGACTTGGGGGTGCAGAGTCTCTTGGTCGTGTTGATGATGTCACCAGAGTTCCTTTTCCGAATGGAAATGGGGCTCGGGCAGCAAACGAACGACGGCCGGCGGAGGCTGTCGCCGCGAGAGATGGCGTACGCCGTTTCGTTCGCCATTTACGACTATCCTGATCCGATTTTGATCAAGGCTGCAGCCACCGGAAAACTCTCCACGAAAGAGGATATCGCTCGGGAGGTCCGGCGGATGCTGAACACTCGAGACAAGAAGATCCGGAGACCAGCAAACCGAAAACGTTATTACATTTGGGATATGGGTAAACTCGGAGAAGTTGGGAAGCCAAAGTTGCTGCGTTTCTTCCGAGAGTTTTTCGGTTATCCCAAGGCCATGGACATATTCAAAGACGACACTCGGCATGGTGGAAAGTTCCAACCAAAAGAAATCATCCGAGAAGCGGATCTTCTCGTTCTGAATGTCTTGAGGGAAGACAAAGACGTCTTCGCTCGGTTGCTGACGACCGAGGAGTACTTTGTTGGATACACGCGAACTCGGCCAGTTAAGGGGCAAGGGTATGCCGAAGTTTACAACCTGGAAAACACGAAATGGGACCAGCACCAGATTTTGCCGATGCCCCAAACACAACGAGCTGGCATCCTGACGCATCCAGCTTGGCTGTCTGCGTTCAGTACCAATTTTGAAAACGATCCAGTTCGCCGTGGAAAATGGATTCGCGAACGGCTGTTGGCGGAAATCATTCCTGAAATTCCCATTGGTGTGCAAGCTCTGCTTCCCGATGCACCGCACCAAACGTTGCGCGAAAGATATCAAGTCGTCCGCAGAGAAGAGTGTTGGCGTTGTCACAAGAAAATGAATCCGCTCGGCGAGGCGTTCGAGATGTATGATGACTTCGGTCGGTACCGCACAGAACATTCGATCGCGGCGGACAAACGGGTGTTCGCCAGCGTTTTTGAGATTCAGGGTCAGAACCGGAAAAACAAAAAGAAAGTCGAGGTCACCTCGACAAGGGCGGTTGATACCACCGGCGTGCTGACCGGAACTCGAGACCCAAAGTTAGATGGCAAAGTGACCAATGCTATCGATCTGGTCCACCGGCTGGCGAAGTCCACGCGCGTGCGGCAATCGTTTATGCGACACGTGTTTCGGTTCTGGATGGGCCGGAACGAAACTCTGAATGACTCACCTACGCTCATGGCCATGGACGAGGCGTACCTCAATAATGGCGGTAGCTTCCGAGAGGTTCTCGTCGCGCTGCTAACTTCAGATTCGTTCCTTTACCGAAAGTGAGCCAGCATGTTTTCCCGAAGAGAAGCTATCAAAGTGCTTGGTGGAGCCGGTAGTCTGGCCTTGGGGCCATTTGCCAACCACATGCGGTCTCATGCCGACGGCTCTCCCGATAGATTGCCCAAACGGTTTGTCTTTGTTGTTCGTTCCAATGGCTTGTTGACGTCCGAAATTCAGCCCGCTGGAATGGAGCGGTTCGTCCGCGTGCGTGGTCACGGCGGTTGGTCTACGGAGATGCGGAACCTATCGTTGCAACGGTACCAGCTGAATCAGGGTATGCAGCCGCTGAACGCATTCAAAGATCGCATGACTATCTTCCAGGGATTATCGGGTCGGATGTGCAACGGCTCGCACAGTGCCGCTTACGGGGCGTTGGGGGCGTACCGCGCTACCGGTAGTAATCCTCCGCGCCAAGAAACCATCGACGGTGTCTTGGCGAAGGTCTACCCAAGCATTTTTCCACACCTGGGCTTTCGGATGGATGAGTTTGGACGAATGGTAACTTATCCGCCGCTGTCTGCTATTGCCCCACGAAGGCCGTTGCCGTTCTACGCCGATCCGATGTTGGCCTATCGTGACCTATTTGGGACCGTCGTTCGCGAACGACGACTGCAAGCGTCGGTGGCGATCGACAATAACATCCTCGACTTTCTTGCATCGGACGTCAGACGCTTTCAGAACAAGCTATCGCAAAACGAACGCGAGAAACTCGATCATTACTTGAACGGCTTCGAAGCCATTGGACAGCGGCAAGCTCGGCTGGCGAGGATGGAGGGCACACTTCGCAGACATGCTCCGACCGTTGATGATCGGTTTCGTTCCGAGGTGGAAACCGAACGACTGAAAGCCCATTTCGATTTAGCGGGATCAGCTTTGGTGACTGGGCTGACTCAAGTTGTGACTATCCAGACGGATCACCTCGGTATGCGACTCAGCGGTTTGGGGCTGGGAACCAAGACTGTCCATCACATCGGACACATGGTTGCTGAGAGACGTGGTGGTGGTGGTGAGAACTTTGCCGACGGTACGGATGAATTTGTTGCCCGCCGAACGATTATGACTTTTCACATGCAGCAAATCGCTGGACTCGCTCGCAAACTGCACGCGGTGCCAGAAGGCGACGGGACGATGCTCGATAATACGCTGATTCTCTACCTGAGTGATGCCGCCGATCGACATCACTGTAACTTCTACGAATGGCCCATGCTCGCGATTGGGAACATCGGCGGGCGTTTTCGAACTGGCCGTTATCTCCAGTATCCTGGTTATGGTGCACAAGGACACCGAACCATCAGTAACCTCTATCTTTCGATTCTGCACGCGGCTGGCCAACCTCGCGATCGTTTTGGCGACCTTGATAGGCGTCTTCCCGAATCCATCAGTCAAGAGGGACCGTTGGGCGAATGGATGGTTAGCTGAGGTTCGAGCGTTCCAATGCCACTACTCGAGGATTATCACGAACCCTTGGCCCTGCAGCGAAGTTGAGAGTCGTTTCATTCTCGTGGAGCTAACTCCATTTCCATTGACGATTATCGCCACGAAGTGTTGATTGTCCGCTACTTTACCGAGATTCAAATTCATCTTGGGAACCATGACGAAGCCGATGTCGCTGAGTTTGATGAACTTGAGCAGGACGACCATGGAAACCGAAAGCGGGGGAAGGTGCTGTCAATAAGTGGTACAAGAGGCTGCTCAACGAGCTTGTCCATTTCTTGCTTCCTCCAATACTGTGTGGGATTGCCCAAAGAAGATTGGTTGTACGGCGTGGCGGATTATACTGTGCGTAGTAAAGAAGAACATGAGAGTGCAATGTTGGCAGTTGGATTGCTCACTTTCAGTCCTCTGCCAACACTGCCACTGAGTCTCCGAGGTAATGGATTCGTTACCCTTGATGTGGATATCGCGTATGAGGACTTTCGCAACCGGAGCCGGGTGTAAGCTCGGTTGCTTTCTGTCTGAGCCAGGAGTGAAATTTGCTAACGCCAGACCCCGAAACACTCGTCAAAAAGTTGCTCCCACAGTTGCGGTCCAAGCAGGTTACATACTTTCCGATTCGGCATCACTCTCCTGCGTGTGCGGCTCACATCCACCGTTGGATCGAGACTCACAAGCCAGCGTCGGTCCTCATCGAAGGTCCCGAGTCCTTCGATTCATTCGTTGGTTTGTTGACACAGGAATCCTGTGTTTGTCCAGTGGCCATTTACACCTCGTTTGTCGACAAGAAAGGCCGGCTCCGTCCAAAACTTGACATTCCCGAGCAAGAAGAGGCAAATGGTGCCTCACCTCTGCCGGAGTTTCCGGAAGCCAGATTTGCTGCGTACTATCCGTTTTGTGACTACTCACCAGAATTCGTCGCATTGCGAAGCGGTCACGCTGTCGATGCCCGAATACGGTTTATCGATCTGGAGTACCCCGAAAAGATCTTGGCCAAGCACAAAGCTGAGAGGCTTTCCAATAAAGACGGAGTCGCGATCGATTTACTCGCTGCCGATCCGCATTTGATGCACAGCGAATACGTCGAGGCTCTTGCGAGGCGGCTTGGGTGCCGTGACTTCAACGAACTCTGGGACCACCTGTTCGAGGCACAGTGGGATGCCCTCAGCACCGAGGTGTTTATCGACCGCGTGGCCACGTGGTGTTTGATGGCAAGACTCTCTTACACGGAGGAGGTTCTCGAGTGTGACGGCACCATCGCGCGCGAAGCTTGCATGGCTGCCGCGATCATCGACGAAATGGAAAAGACCGCTGGTGAGAAAAGAAGAGGTCCCTTGTTGGTCGTGACAGGTGGCTTTCACACCGTCGTTTTGCCCGAATTGGTGGCGAAGAAAACGAAACGTCCCAAGGGGCTTTCAGTCAAAGATGATGAGTGTGGTTCATGGCTGATGCGGTATAGTTATGACCAACTCGATTCGCTTGCCGGATATCAAAGTGGGATGCCCAACCCAGCATTCTACGAACGGATGTGGAATGCCACTCAGGAAGCGATTGCACTCGGGGAAGACGTTGGTTCAGACCAGGCACGCACTCTTGCCGCTGCGGACATCCTAGTGGAGATTGGGCGAAAGACGCGCGAGGGGAACATTGCAACCAGACTGTCCACTCCGGACGCCATTGCCGCAGTCCAGATGACCAAAGAATTGGCCAAGCTACGTGGTCACCCTTGGCCACTTCGGGAAGATGTTCTCGACGGCATTCGAAGTTGTTTTGTGAAAGGAGAAGTTGACGCCGAGGGACAATTTCTTTTGCAACTCGTGCAGCGGGTGCTAGCTGGAAATCGCATCGGTCAGACACCTCCCGAATCGGGCGTGCCGCCGATCGTTGATGACTTTTACCGCGAAGCTCGGCGTCTGCGGATCACGCTGGACAAAGTCGAACGGCGCGAGACAACGCTCGACCTCTATCGCAAAGCAAACCATCGCGAGATGAGCCGGCTATTCCACCGGCTCACCGAGTTGGGGGTTGACTTCGCCGTTTTCACGAGAGGTCCCGATTTCGTGAGTGGCCACGGATTGGACTTGATGATCGAACACTGGCAAGTGTGTTGGTCACCAAGCACCGAGAGCGCGTTGATCGAGGCGTCGATCTATGGACCGACGATCGAAGCAGCCACAGGAAACCGATTGCGGCAACAAATCGCCCAACTCGAAGACGAGGGGATGGGTCGTTCGACAGCAGCCGCGGTCGAGATGCTTATTCGCGCGTGTCGCCTTGGGTTGCACGAGCAGACTCCGGCCATCGCCAAGCTCGTTGGTCTTCACATTGCCGAAGATCCATTGCTTCCATCGGTGACGGAGGGGCTTTCGCAACTGGAACTGCTCGGGAGCTCACGCGAGCCCCTTGAGGCGACGAACCTCACAGCCATTCCTTCCTTGGTGGCCGCGGCCTACCAACGGGCGTGTCACTTGATGGGCGAGATTCCCACGTGTCCCGACGACGCGGTGACAGATATCATTAGATCGTTGTCGTCGCTGCGCGAGGTCGTGGCAAATGCGTCGCCTTCAACAGAAACAGCTGAAGACATTCATCTGGATACGGACCTGTTCTACCAGTCACTTCGGCGAGTCGTCGAGCATCCTCCCGACGAAGCCCAACCGGCCATCGTGGGAGCGGCTGCAGGAATTCTTTATGGCGAGGGGCAGATTGGCGAAGTGGAGTTGATCGCCATCACGGGCGGTTTCTTGAGCGGTACATCCGATCCGAGCAAGAGTTGTGGCATCTTACGGGGGTTGTTGGCGACCGCCCGAGAAGTCGCGTGGCAAGTGACGAAGATCGTGCAGGCCATCGATGAGCAATTTAACGGTTGGGATGACGAGACGTTCTTGCAAGCCTTGCCCGAGTTGCGACTTGCATTTGCCGATTTGACTCCACGCGAGATTTCGAATGTTGCGGATCTGGTTGCCAACATGCACGGAGAGTCGACGTTGGGAGAGTTGGTGCACATGGACTTGGACGAAGAAGAAGTTCAGTTTGCTTTGTCTGTGACTCAGTTGGTGCGAGAGACATTGCAGGCGGATGGATTCGAGAAATGGCAAGACAAACAGTAATGACGCCAGCGAGGTAATTGTAATCCCATGTCCAGAAAACAACAGAAGACACAAGTACCTGGTTCTTTGTCGCGTTGGAGGTTGGTCCTGGGCAAGTACGCTCAACCGAAGATGCCACAAGCGTTGAATGCTGGCCAGCAGCGAATGGCTGATGCACTTGAGCAACTCTATTCGCGAGAGTATCAGGGACGCGGAGTTCGTCAGGATGCTCGTCTTGGTGCAGGTCTTGATCCGAGTCAACTCGACGTCCCCAAGTGGCTGAATGAAATCCGCGAGTTGTTCCCCAAGGAGACATACGAGAGGATCACAAATCATGCCCTTGATCGATACGGGATGACGGAGTTGATCCAGGATCCCAAAGTGTTGTCGTCGCTCGAACCAAGCACAGAGCTACTCAGTTCGATCCTCGCTATGAAAGGGCACCTGGACTCGACAGTCTTGAGTGAGGTCCGGCGGTTGATTACCAAGGTTGTCGAGGAGATCAAGCGCAAACTCGAAAGCGAAATCAAGAATGCCATAACGGGAAGGCTCAATCGATTTCGCCACAGTAACATCAAGGTCGCCCGAAACTTCGACGCCCGAGATACCATCCGTCGCAATCTCAAGCACTGGGACCCCAAGCGAGAGCAAATCGTCGTCGAAAACCCTCGGTTCTATAGCCGCGTCAAACGACACATGCCGTGGGAAGTCGTCCTGTGTATCGACCAATCTGGGTCGATGGCTAATAGTGTCATTCACTCCGCGGTGATGGCCGGGATTCTTTCTAGCTTGCCTATGGTCCGCGTGAGGATCGTTGTCTTTGACACATCTGTAGTAGACCTGTCGGAGTACGCGAATGACCCCGTCGAAATTTTGATGAGCGTGCAACTCGGCGGTGGCACAAACATCGGACAGGCCGTGCGGTATTGCGAAGGTCTGGTGAGCCAACCGAACCGAACCGTACTCGTCCTTGTGACGGACTTTTGCGAAGGAGCCGACCCGCGCATTTTGATTACCACCTGCAAGCGAATGCGGGAAGCCGGAGTGAAACTTCTCGGTCTCGCAGCGCTCGACACCGAGGCGAACGCTTGGTATGACGAACAGATGGCTGGACGACTGGCTGCGGACGGAATGGAGATCGCCGCTCTCACCCCACAACGTCTCGCGTTGTGGTTGGCCGAGGTGATGAATCGGACATAGTAAGACACCACGACCCACAATCATGAATGCCACCGACCGTACCAAGCTCAGCATGATTCTCCAGACGTTCGACGAAGTCGGGCTCGTTGCTCTTGCCAACAAAGGACTCCTTCGTCGAGCAACGAAAGACCTGGAAGCTGGGAAACTCACGCACGAAGAAACCGAGAACGCAATTCTCGTGCGCGGATCAGGCTGGACAGTCACGATGCCCGTGGAAGGTCCGACAAAAGCAACTGACGATACGAAAGCGACGGGCGTCACTCGGCAGATTGTGGCCGCTACGATTTACCTCAGAGACAACTGGGCCTCAACGATTTCCACGAACGACCCGGGTGATATCTCCACTCCTGAAGATGCCGTTGCGCGAGCCAATGCAAAACCAAAGTCCAAAGCCAAAGGCACGAAAGACACGAAAGGCAATAAAGGTTCTGCTCAACTTCCGAAACCCAAGGAGACAGCCTCAGGAACTCCCAGTGCTGAGATCGAACAAACCCTTCTCAAGCTCAAGATCGATGATTTGCAGAAATGGGCTAACAAGTCGATTGTTCACGAGGGACTTGCACTGCTCAGAAGTGATCTCGCGATCGAACTCGAGAGCCACGCCGGATTGACTATTCGTCTGAGCAAACACGATGTCGAAGCCCGCTTCTTTCCGACCGAAAAGATCAAGCAACCGAGTCAACTTCTCGATCATGTTCTGACTACAGTCCCGAAGTCGCAACACAAACAATGGGTTATTGCGGCTATTGTCGCACTCCACCGCCACCGAGGACAGGATATTTCGTTCGCTGAGGATTTGGTAGCTCAAGACGCGACTGGTGCTCCCCGAACCCGGAACGAAATTCTTCAGTCTGCCCAATCACTGCTGGAAAGTATGGTGACGACTGGGTTGGCTCATCCATCGAAGAGCATCTTTGAGAGACTGTCGACACTTTCGGTGTCGGCGACAGGAGTTCATTTGCCGAGATTATCTCGATTCCTGCGTGCTCTTGCCGACGACGTGTCTTTGCTGCTCCAGCGCGACGCGTGCGGCGACACCTCGCGATTGTTGGAGCGGATTTGCTTTACTTACGCGCTGACCCTAGCGATTCGCAATGCTGGACAAACTGTTCCTGTCGCTCTCGTCGGCCGACACCGAACGGAATACCAGCCTGTGGGAGATTTAATTCTAGCAGGAGTCGGGGCGTATCCTTGGCAGACGGCATCGGGATACGAGGGCGTTACCGTTCTGTTCTGGGACGTGCAAGAGAATCGGTTTCGTACATTCACAGTTAGTCGTCCGACAACGACTGCCTCGTTGGACTTGTGGCAGACTTACAACGGCGAATCTGTTTGGTCTGGAGGTTCGCCGAGTTCTCTTGGGCGGTCACTTATCACGCTCAAGAAAGCAAAAGCGAACTCCATGGGACGTCTCTCAAGTTCTCAAGAATCGAAAGCCGAAATTCTCGAACCGACTGACTCGACCCGAATTCAATTCCCAGGCCGTGAATTTTCCGATTGGGCTGAGTTGCAGAGCTACGCCTTAACAACGTATCCTCTCGGGCTCATCGAAAAGGATCCAATCGACCGTACGGTGATCTTGAAACCGCGCGAGTGGGGGCCGCGACATTTTGACGAACTGCAACAGCGATTCGTCTGGAACTTGATCGACGAAACGGGAAATGTTCTGGCTTTGACCTTACCTTGGCTTGGAGTCAACGAAAACGCCATTGAATTCCTCGAAGCGGTCAAGCCTGATCGAGATAAACTGACCCATGTCGTTTGTCGCCTCGTTTTCCTTGGTACTGGGATCGTTTGCGAACCCCTCTCGCTGCTGAGTAGTGGTATCCCCAAAGGAGACCGCGTTTTGAATCCTGCCTTCGATAAGGATCTGATTAAGACCCGGAACACCAAACTGTTGGAGCACCTACGTAAAAAATACGGACGAGACAAGATCGCCACAACGATGACTGCGGAAGATTTGATCTCCGAAACTGCTGCAAGTTATTCTGAATTGTATCCGAAAGGAATCCAAACGCGTTTGGCAGAAGTTGAGAGAACGTTGTTGCGACTGGCCGAATCTGGGGTAAATCGATTGCAAGATGAGTCACAACGGAAGTTGCAACAACTGGCCCAAAATCTGGAGCGAATAGGGTTCCAAGAACTTGCGGTTGGACTCGAACAACTCGCGAGTGCGAAAGCCAGGGCTCACGGCCTAATTTGGTGTGGATATTTGGCGCAGTTGTATCGGCAAGCGTGTGGATTGAAGCTGAGTGGATAAGAATTAAGCGCTCATCTTTAGGAGTCGTTGCCCCAGAACTTCAGCGCAGGCCTTGACAACGTCATCGACAGTGATCGCACGCATGCAGTCGTTGTTGGCATTTCGTCGCACGCGACTACTGCCTTCCAAACAAACCCTCTGGACGGAAACATGGTCCGGACCATAAGGCCCGTTCCGACTGGCAGCGACTGGACCAAACAATCCAACGCAAGGCGTTTCGACTGCAGCGGCAATGTGTAGCGGACCAGTATCCGAACTGACGAAAAGAGACGCTTGACGAATGATTTCGGTCAACTCTCGCAAGGATGTTGGTGGTGCGAGGTGAGCCTGTCCTCCAGAACCTGCGACGATCTGTTCGGCCCATTCTTTTTCCTCATCACCTGCCCAGACCACGACAGAGGGCAATAGGAACTCTCGGCCTACCTGGCGAGCGACTTCTGCGAAGCGATCCACCTCCCACCGTTTGGAAGGCCAACCGGCTCCCGGATTAATGACCGCATAATTTTTGTGTCTGAGGAGTTCTTTGAGTTTCTGATTGACGGTCTTGGCTTCAATGGGAAACGGGGGAAGGTCGAATCGAATGGAGGGTTCGAAGATCCCTACGGCTTGTAACAATTCAAGGTTTCGTTCGATGACGTGGAGCTGCTTGGGTTGCAGACTTTCAGTGTGCAAGAAACGCGACATCTCTCGTCCGTCGGCACCGACAAGACGTCGTTTCGCACCAGACAACCAAGCCACAACGGCGCTTCGAGCGAGCCCTTGCAAATCGATGGCGATGCACGGGTTCAATTCCAATAACCTCTTGCGAAGTTGACTTATCTCCGAAGGGCTTTGGAGCCAGCCTCTGGGAATGATGATCAACTCATCTAAACTCGGATGATCGCGCAGGAGCTCTGCTGCGCGCCCTTCCACAACCCAAGAGAGATGGGCATGAGGAAATCGATCACGTAACGCGTTCAATACTGGCAAGCCATGGACGACATCGCCGATAGCACTGAGCCGCACGATCAGAATTCGTAATTTCGACATGCTTGCCAATGCTCCACTCCGGGAATAGGCCGGGTTCCAAACGGGTGGAATCGTATAACCTAATGGCTGGCAGCGTGCAACGGCAATTTTCTATTGCCAACAGTTTTGAAGGAATGTTGACATCTGAAGAGCTGGAATTTCTCAGGAGCACGAAAGACCCTATCGGAATTCTGCAATGGTTTCGCGATAAAGGCCGCCCGACTCGTTGGCAATTTGCTTCATCTGGGCTTGAAAACCTCTCACTTTCGTGGGACTTAGACTGGCAGCTTTGGAGATGAGTTGGATAGTGTAAATTCGGACTTTGCGTTGCCCATCGTTAAGTTTTGCCACCTTGGAGGCCGTGTCCGGGGGAATGAGTCCATCTGTCATGAAAAAAATGACGTCTGGTCTCGGCTCAAGCGCAAAGGCCGCTTTGAACGCGCCGTAAGGGCGAGTCCTGGCAAAGGGCTTGATTTCGTTGGCCCATCGAATGACAGTTTCCGCACTCTTTCCACCATTGAGCCATTTTCGTACTGGCATGTGTTTGGTTTTTGTGCTGAAAAAAAGCACGTAAAAGTTGTTTTGAGGTTGAATGCTACGAAGTGTGTCGGTGAGTTCTTTTTGCAAATAACCCATGAGATTTCGGCGATACGTAGCGCCTTCAATCTTAATGAAAGCTGATTGTTGATCTGCTTTACTTAGCCGTTCCTCCATACTCTTTGAGTAGTCGGCAATAATGCAAAACCGACGACCCTGAGCTTGAGCACCCAAGAAGTTCACTATTTGTTGGCCTACGCCTATGCTGCTCCGTTTTTTCGGGTTGGGAGCAGCCTGAGTTTTCCGAGGGTCTGACTTCTGCCGTGGGTTTAGTCGTTGTTGGGATTTAGGTTGTTGCCAGGGTATGGAGAACGGTCTCGCAAGTTGCGGATCGTCTGGCCTGGTGGGTGGTGTACTTTGTTCTTCGTTCGGCTGTTGGGCTACCTGGGTTATGTCGTTAGCGGACGGCGTCGGAATTGGTGTGCCTGACCGCAAGAAGATGATCAGACCACACACACCCGAAGTGAGTACCACGAACCCTACCGCTGCAGCCAGATGCAACCGGAATCCAAATTTCGTGCCCGAGCTGTTTCCAATTCCCCGTGCGACGGATGGAGATTCTGGAGGTTTCTGGGGAGGTCGGCCACCACGGATTTCATCCGACGGACTGGGGACAGGGCGAACCTCCATTGGCTTGACCTGGCTTGGGGCTCTTTGTGACGGGAGAACGTTCGGCGTTCCACAAATCGGGCAAGCCATGCGTCCGCGACTTTGAGAGGCAACAGGAATCCAATTTTGACATCGGCTGCATAGAATTCGCATCTTCACTCTCTGTCAAAAAGCTCGTGGTCACGCACAAATTGTGGAGTTCTGTCATTCGTGATGCTGTACGATACGTTTCCGGTGCCCAAAAATGTCATGGTAAGCTCACATATCTTGTCTGTGAGGGAAGTATCTTTTAGAAGCTCTCGGCGTTGTCAATTGTCTCACCCCAGCTGCATTTACTTGATTTTCTGGGGATCCAAAATGACGTGTTTAATCGAATAACGTCGGTAGGTGTACGTAGCATGTACTTTACCGTCGGATGTTTGGATGATGGCCGGGTAGGAGAATTCGCTTTTAGCTCGCTCCAAGGTGAGAACGGGAGTCCATGTTTTGCCGTCCTTGGATACAGCGACGTTCATCATGTTGCGGCCTGCCGGAAATTTCCCTCTTCGGGTTGTGTGATTGTAAATAAGGAGTTGGCGTCCGTCTTTGAGCGTTACGGCATCGACACCGGCGTTAGGATTTGGCAGCTTCGTTGCGGTCATCTTGCTCCAGGTGTTCCCGCCATCGTTCGACCAACTTTGCGTGATCGTTCCTTGCCGACTTCGGCAGAGCACCTGGAGGGCACCATTAGCATATTGTAGAAACGTGGGTTGAATCGCGCCAAATGTTTTCCCAGTGTTAATCGGACCGATAACCTTCCACGTTTTTCCGAGATCCTTGGTTAGCTCGAAATGGACACGCCAACCTTTGTGTTCGGTACTCGATCCGCAGAGGATCGTGTCGTCGGCCAATTGGACTGGTTTGCACCGGACGGGGCCGATCAGGTTTCCGATTTTTGGATTGTTGCCAAGCCGTCGAGGCTTCGACCAGGTCTTACCATTGTCGTTGGATGTGATGATCATGCCCCACCAACGGGCGGGGTTCGGGCCGACTTTGTAGAATAGCAGCAGCGGGCCAACTTTCGGCTGGAACAACACCGGGTTCCAACACGGGAACTCTTCTTTTTCCCCTTCCGAACCGTCGACGATCTCCACGGGCTTGGACCAGTTCTTTCCATCATGCCGAGAAACCCAGATCCCGACGTTGCGATGCCGTTCAAATTTCCCACCAAACCAGGCGGCGACAAGACCTTTCGATGTCTCAACAATCGTTGACGCGTGACATTGTGGGGTTGGCTTGTTCTGCAAGGAGTATATCAGCTCGCCTTTCAGAAATGCTCCCGTCCCAGGCTTGGAAAGAGGAGGAAGGTTAGACTCTTCGGCGATTGCTCCGCCGCAACAGATGGTGGACATGATAACCCAGAGGAGAATTCGGAGAGTGTCAAAGCTTATGTTCATGAGACATTCATCAATCGTATTAGTGGATAGGATTCACAGAGACCAGGGGTCTGGTGCATCTTCAAGTCTTACTTTTAGTGTAGAGTCGCTTGCGTTTTCGTCTCGCGTCGTCGATCTGAAATTGCCAATCGGCCCCTCGCTGTGTTTCATTGATTTGGTTTGCCCAAGTTCTAATCTCCGAATCGAGGACCTCGACCTGTCCAAACCGTCGATTCCTCAAACACTGCCTTGTTAGGCAACTGAGCCCGCATTCGGCTATATTTAACAGACTGCCGTTACTGGGCATGGAAAAAAACGATTCGCCCGAACGCGACAGTTCCAACGCCTTGTAAAAGGCTACTTTGGTGTGGGTGTTTAAGTTGTCATGGACTAATGTTACCTTCTCGCATTCGCTGAAACGACTGTCCAACAAGTGAGCCACTTTGGCACCCAAATCGGCTTTCTTGCGTTTCTCTCGGACACAGGCCTGCTGGACCCAGAGAGTGGTTCGGCAAACAGAAATAGACTCGCTGTGCCTATCCGTTCGTATGCGTAATCGACTCGCTC
The DNA here is from genome assembly GCA_964423615.1 of uncultured Alcaligenaceae bacterium. GTDB lineage: Bacteria > Planctomycetota > Planctomycetia > Gemmatales > Gemmataceae > CAYRFQ01. Next base: position 17,974 of record CAYRFQ010000054.1, read on the forward strand.
CGGATGCACCTTCGTCGCTATGATTGGAACGCGCGTTTCGCCGATGAGTTGGAGCGGTTGTTCGTCCAGTCAAAAGACCGGATCGGCCCGGTCCCAGGGCTTTTGGTAAGTATCGAGGACTTCTTCCACATTCGCGAAAAACTCTGAGTCGGCTTGCGGTGAGATGACCCAATACTCAACCATGCGTTTGGTCATGTCATTTTTTAAATCTTGCCATACCGGGACTGATCGAATCAAGCACTTCTAAGGTCACGAGTTGGTCGGCCAAAAGACGCAGACTCCAGCGTCCGTAGCTGGCAGGCTGTTTGCCCAACAGGAGCACAAGCAGTTGTTGTTCGCATTGTGCATCGGAGTTGGGGATTGCCGGTGGATTGTTCGTTTCTTTTGTTCCAAACCCTGTTCGAAGCGTTGAGTAAACGTATTTTGAGACTCTCAATGGTTTGGAGTTGACGGTGAAAGGTGTTTGCTGGTCGCGCATCAGTTCGGGCCGGTCCTAAGGCATCGGCTTGAGCAGGATGTGAGCCCGTCGGACTTTCTGGGATGTGCCTTTGCGCTTCTTGATGACTGTGTAGGAAGTTGCTTGCTCGGAATCGGAGAGTGGGACAATAGACTTTTATTCATGGGAAGATTCCTTTATAAAAAACTTCCCAAAAACGCGACCAACGGTCAAACACCATTCATTTGTCTGGAAGATGCATCACGCCCCCACTTCAACTTCGACCTCCCTTATCTCTTCCCTTCCTCATCAGGAAATTGAAACCGTGGGCCGTGCTCTCCTGTCGGTATTCTCTCCACTAGCACCGAGTTACCCGAAGTTGAGTTCTCAGGTGATGCCGAAACATTTGGTTCGTTTGAAGTAACGGCAAACGATTGCGCCCTTGGGTCGATTATTTCATCTTCGAACTGGGATACGGCCAGTTTGTCTTTCGCCCTGGAGATTCGCTTACGAACTTTCGCATCGTGCACCAAATACCAAATCCGGACGATCCCGAGCCCCACTGCTGTGATCACTCCGAAGACGGCTAAGAACATAAACACTTTGGTAATCAGATCCGACAAACCAGCATCTTGAGGCTTCGGCCTTACTTCAAATGTCGGGGCAACGAAGTGCAGAGTCCGTTTCCAACCTTTTCCCGAAAAGTATTTGTACCTCTTGAGGAAGTAACCATTGAAAGCAACTTCATGCTCAATAACTTCACCAACTTCGACTCTCTCGGGCAACCTAGGCAAGACCACGCACACAGGGTTGGCCCCGTACGTGTTCGTGAACACCCAGCCTTCGTAAACAAATGGAATACCCCGGTGGACGAGTTGATGTGGTGCGGGAAGTTTGCGAAGCCGACGAAGCGTTCCCTTCATGGAAATCACCTTGCCGCGATAGCGAGAGGGGTTTTCGAAGATGGTTCCCCAGTTCAAGTAATCGTTGTCCTCGGCGCTCCGCGAGAACTGGACTTCTGGAGTGAACGCCGCATTAGTAATGGCTTCGACAAGGGCTTTGATTTCATTCTTCTCCGCAAGATTGAATTCGCGGTTGTCTGTTTTACGGGGAAATGCCTGATCGTCGCGTGCTTGGACTCCTGTAAGCAACCACTCACGCGTCAACTTGGGAGCGTACGAACTTCCGCCATTGGCAGTTACGATCAACATCGGGTCGGTGAGAAAAAGTGGCTGCACATGTCGTGCTGGGACGCGTCTTTCCGACTCACTCCAGAACTTCCAATAGTTTTTGGTCCCACGAGTAGGCAACGGTTCCTTGATCTTCTGGACGACAATGGGTTGCTTCGGTTCTGGCGGCAGCCCCCAAATGAGAAAGTCTTTCGTCGTCCCATTGTACGCTGCAAGAATGTGAAGTGGTTGACGAAAGCCAACGAGTTGAACACCCGATGCGGCTTTGAGAAAAGGCTGAGCCCAAAAATTCCAGTAACCGTCAGTCCCGCGTGTCCCAGGAACTTTCTTTTTCTCGTCCTTCTTCTCGAGGTTTCGTTTTGGACTGTTCTTGGACCGAGGAGACTTCGGAATTGTCTCCCCTGAAGATTTCTGCGGGGACCGTCGTTCTAGATTCAGTTGAGCAAACGAGGGTGTTGAACTCAGCAGAGCAAGAAAAATCACCAAAACAATCAAGCAGCGAATCGGGAATGTCGTCATGTTGGTCTTCCTTACAATGAAACCTCGAATCGCCGTATTTTTTCCGTGAGGAGCCACCGACGTTCGGATCAATTGGCAGGAGGAAGAAACCCGATCTTTCGAATCCCTGAGAGGTGACATGCGTCCCAAGTGCGGACGACATATACATGTTTCAAAGACTTATCGAGCTTGAGCTTCAGATCGTATTCGGTCCCTTCGAGCCGTTCTTTGCGATCCATGAGCCATTTCGTAAGTTGTTGCATCGCTGGCTCATAGTGTTTGACGTTGGAGTCCGCGGGAAGTTCGACGGACTCGTCGTTCTCGATGACAATCGTTTTCCACGCCTCTTTGGGATCGGGGTGCTGGTTAGTCGTGATCCTGATTTCAAGCGGCTTACCGTCGTTAGCGTCGTCAGTCGTGGTTCCAGCTTTGACATAGACAACGACGAATTCCTCCACTTCTGGTGGAGGATCGTCCGTCGGCATGACTTCGGGTTCGATTTCGGGTGGTTGGTCTTGCGGTCCCGAAATAGCCGGCTTGTCAGGAGGTAACAGCCGACCGTCGATATGGACTTCGATCGCCGCAGGATTATAAGTCACGACGAAGAACGCTAATAATTGGAACGCCATGTCGAGCATGGGGGTAATGATCAAATCCATTTGGACCCCTTCCTGCGACGTGGGTTCGCCATGATATGCTTTTCCAGCCATAAAAATCTCCACTGAGCCAGCTACGAGATTCGCCAAATCATTACCAGCGTCTACGTCGCTTTGACGCAAAAGCCACACACTAACGCAACTACAATTCTCCTTTAGCGTTACAACGTCTCAAGGCCCTTTCTTTACCCGCAGTTGCCAACTTTCAAAGTAAACACGTGAGCAAGCATCTAACAAGTCGTAGACATCACCATGCCGGGCGTTTTGATCAGCACGCAAGATGATGACGATGTTCGGCTCACGGCCTGGATAGGTGTCGTTAATCTCTTTTCGCATCCGCGCAAGCTTCGTTTTTAGTGCCTCCCAACTCTTTCCTTTGCTGTTGTACGGAGCAAATTTGCCGACCAACTTGCCTTTCGAATCCATGCTCAGGTAAATCAGTTCCTCCCCACTCGTCTGAACTGGGAGGGAAGACTGCGTCACCGGAAGCGTGATTTCTTGGTTCAGCTTGTCCACTTGGACGTAGTTAGCCGTGATCATGAAGAACATAATCAAATTCAACACGAGGTCCAGCAGCGGAGTGAAATCGGGGTTTTCTGCCGGTGGCTTGGGAGCAGCCATGAAATCTCCCTTCCGAAGCGATACGGGCCAACAGGGTTGAAAGTGCTTTTGGTCGTTTTAAGTCATGGACAACTTCTTGGTGGATCACCATTCATGTGATCGTCAAACACGGAAGCCTTGAATGGATCTTACCGAGGTGGAGGAGCTTGCCGAGCAGGAGCTGCCGGGGCATTCGGTGCGGGGGTCCCACTGGCCGGGGCAGCAGTCGGCGGAGTTCCCGTCGGGCCTGTCTTCCGGGAGTTGTGGTACATCTGCGTCAAGAGGTCGTCCGACAAGTTGGCCGTATCCATCGTAACTCGCGTCAAACGGTTGCGGAAGAAGGAGTTGAAGAAAATCGCGACCATGGCGATACCCACACCCAAAAACGTACCACCAAGGGCAAAAGAGATCTTTCCAGCCAGTTGACTCGGATCGACGCGTTCGCTTTCACCCAGTTTTTGAAACGCACGGATCATACCGTAGACCGTGGTGATCAACCCAATCAGCGGTCCAATAGTCCCGATCGTTGCCAAATAATTGACCAGTTGCTCCTTCCCTGCTCGGATGCTATCAACCATGTTGATACAAGCATGTCGGGCATCTTCGATCCCATACTGGAGCCGTGTCATCCCCGCCGTGAGGACTCGAGCCAAAAACGAGTGGTCGTTCCGGCAAAGCTCAAAGGCCTGTTTAAACTGCCGTTGATTGACGACCTCGGTGAACTCATCGACAAACCCTGGCGGCATAGACGAACTGAGGTGCAGTTCCAAAAACAAAACGACCAACAAGGCAATTAAAGCGATCGAGAGCAGGACCAATAAAATGAGAAAGAAGAGACCGACAACGAACTCCGGCAAGGCCATGAACAACTGGATCAACACGTTCAACGGGTTCGAGTCAGATTCTGTCCCACTTCCTTTCGCGTCATCTTGGCCTTCAACGGCTTCGGCCTCGGCGTTATCTGGTTCGCCATCTTCATCTTGTGCCAAAGCCGGAACTTCCGATACAACGACCCCGGTAACTGCAAGTCCGAATACACTGAACGGCAGCAGTCCCAAGAGCAACGCCACCAACTTTTTCGAAAGATTCCCCATCGGTGTTTTCCTTGATTCATCTCTGGGAGAGCTTGTTGTTTCAGCCATTCATTTGGACGAGACGAGCGAAGGTTGAACTTGCTCTCTCTCGCCACTCGCACCTACCCCCCATTCGACTGCGAACCGAGGGTAAGGGTTCCCTATTTCTACGTTACCATTGACCAGGTAAAAGAGTTCACGGTATCGATAATCAATGCCCAGGTCTTTGATGTAGCCAATCTACTATGGTTATAAACACAGGCCGATTCGAAACCAGATACTACTCCGTGAATTCCGATTCCACCTTGCGTTCAGCTTCGGATTGGCCGGGCAATTCAGTTTTCGTGATGAGTCACTGATGGTGGAAAAAACTCAGAAAACGGAAAAGTTTCCAATTTTTTCTTCGAAAGATCCAATGGTAAATCAGTCCAACAACCTAGCTGGGCCAAAATGACTCGAAAAGGCGCTCCAAAATGACAAAAAACTGCGTTACAACGACAGTAAACTGACAAGTTTTAGTACAAAAACCGCACTGTTTTTTCATCCTTTCGACTCATTCGCTTTTGCATATATCTGTACGCTTCAAAAGTTTACATGAAAGTATCCTGACAAGACCTAGGTGAATCAGAGCTTTGTGGGGACTTATATCCTGACGTCTTGAGGTTCTCCGAGTGCAGATGTCCATAATCAAATTGGATTTGGTCCGTTGTCATTTCTCAGAGAATGGTTAGACTGGAAGAAATTTATCGGAACATCAGTTTTACAGATGTCCCTCGCACTATGATTGTCATCATGTTCTGATTGCTTGTGCCAGGAAACCACACATATACAACCACCTCACTGGGTGCAAAAAGGTTAAATCTCTCTAGCACGCTGTCGTTCCCAAGTTGTTGGGTTGATTTGAGAGCTGCTTGCTGGTCGAAAGTAGACTAAGAACGATGATGTGCAATCGGAAAAGGGATTTGTTAAGCGCACCCAAAGATCAACACGTGAAATCCATCGTTACATGTTCATCCCAACCAAACCTGCCTGTCAAGTCTTTCTTGTGGAAAGAACTAACCGGCTCAACCCGACGCCGACAGAACTCATTTTTCCTGAAATATTACACCAGGAACGGCGCGATCAGGAATCTGAAATAGAATAATTCCCGTCTGATCAACGGAGTCGAGAACAAGCACTGCGCACGTAATTTCTAACCCGATGTTCCTTCCCAGATGTCACTTTATTTGTATCACTATATCCACGACCCAGCAACCACGAACATGTTGACCATCGGTCCGACACCCCTCTTCTAGTTTTTTGAATTTGGATTTGCCTACAAATCGTGGGTACACGCCCCCGTGTACTTTTTCTTGACCGTAGTTCAACACGACAAATGGTACCCACGACAAACATGGAATTCCAACATCCAAAGGCCATTCCGTTCGACGGTGTTTGAGAATGCTCTGATCCAGACCGTCAGAGCTTCCATGGTCCCAGCGCAAATAGCAAGGCGACCAAAGTCGTTTTCCTCGTCAATTGATCGACCGAGCTTCATTGCTGCACGATCAATCCATTCGTCCCAGCATAATTGAAATGAAATAGCACGAAAAGAACTCCCGACGATGTCTCATAACAACGTCAGTTGTACGGGAGCTTCGGCAATTCCGCGTTGACGGATGAGGTTCCATGATGAGGATTGATTTGCGAGGTGATCGAATGGCGACAGGACGGAGAAGGGGAAAAAAAGAGATCCTCCAGTTGCTTCGCTGCCGTTCGAACACGCGTCCCTTGTTGCGTTGGTTGACTCGTTGGCCGACTGACTAACTTGAGCCCAACGGAACCGGAAAAAGAGATTGGAGACCCAACAAGCGAGTTCATTCCCTGGCACAGACTGGGGAAATTGATCCAGAAGAGCACGGAAGGCTGTTCCTGGGGAGTTTTGCTCGGGTCTCGCCAAAAGCTCTCGGTGGGCAAAACGTTGAACCAGTCGAGGTCTCGACGACGGAATCGCTCCGCTCAAATTACTTGGGGAAGGCTCTCGAATAATTCGTCTTTTTTCATCGTCTGGATATCAGAGCGTCATCGATATCCCTTCGCAAGAATACGATGGGCATCCACCATGAATAGTGATTGTTGGGACCGATCCCATTTTCCTCGGTCGAGGATGTTGATTCCCGTCTTCCAAATCATCTCTGGGCGTTCAGTCCATCGCACTGCCACTTTTCACACTGGTTTTACCTGAAGCCTCTAATGTCTCCCGGCGTGACCGTGTGAGTTTGTCGTTTGCATGTCGAAGCAATCAATAGTCAATTTCCGTTTCGATAGGAATCCGTCATGGTCTCCGATTGTAAAGGGTGCGTTCTGAGTCCTCTTTGGAAGAAATGGCTCGTCGTCCTTTTTCTTCCCTTGCCATTGCTCACAATTCTTGAGCAGTATCGTTCTTTCTCAGTTTCTTCCTCCGCGATTGAGTCGACGACCGCAGAAGTGCAAAAAACAGAGTCCGATCGATCTCCTGTCGACCTGTGGTTGACTAATGATGAACGCTGGTTGTTGACTGTGAACCAAACTTCCGCGACCGTTTCCTTGGTCGATATCGCAAGCGGCAAAGTTGTCGCGGAAGTGCCGTGCGGGGAAAAGCCTTCGGCCCTGGCTGTCACCTCGGACAACAAACGTGTTTTGGTCACGGGCACCTATGGCGGCGATTTGACCGCATATGACTTCTCGAAAGGACGGCTAAAACGGACCGGTTCTATTTTTCTTGGATTCGAGCCTCGTGGTGCCGTGATCTCTCCCAATGGAAAATTGGCCTACGTCGCCTTGGAAACTGCCAACCGCGTTGCCGTCGTGGATTTGGAATCCTTGAAGGAAATCGAACGTATCGAAGCCGGACGGTGGCCTCGCTACTTGGCCCTGACTTCGGATGGCAAACGTCTGGCAGTCGGCAGCAACGGCGACGGGGGCGTGACTGTAATTGACACCGAAAAGCGAAAAAAGCTATTTTCGGAAACGTTCGTTGGCCTGAACCTCGGCCAGATGCACATTTCCAAGGATGACCAGTTCGTCTATTTCCCGTGGATGATCTATCGACTCAACCCGATCACACCAACCAACATCCGCATCGGCTGGGTTCTTGCCAGCCGGATCGCCCGAGTCCGGCTAGATCGCCAAACCCGCCGCGAAGCACTGGAGTTGGATAAGAGGGGAGAAGCCGTCGCCGACCCGCACGGGTTGGCCTTCAGCGCCGACGAAAAATGGCTTGTGTCTGCGGCTTCCGGATCCCAGGAGTTACTCGTCTTTAAAACGAAAGGCATTCCTTGGCTCGCCCGTGGTGCTCGGGATCACATACCGCCAGAACTCTTGCGTGACCGCGACCGCTTTTATCGTATCTCTTTGGGTGGGCGCCCGATGGCTATTCGCTTTGGACCCAAAACTGGCCAAGTTTATGTTGCCAATTATCTGCTCAACGCCGTGCAGATTGTCGATCTGAAACAACGAAAAATAATACGCACGATTCCTCTCGGGGGGCCAAAAGAACCGAGTCTGGCCCGCAAGGGAGAGGCGATCTTCTACGACGGTCGACGGTCGTTGGATCAATGGTATAGCTGTCATACGTGTCACCACGAAGGGCACACCAACAACATCGCCATGGACACATTCAACGACGGTCGCTTCCGCAATTACAAAACTGTCCTGAGCCTGCGGAACGTAACCCAAACCGGGCCTTGGACATGGCACGGTTGGCAGAAAGATCTCAATGCTGCCATGCGCAAGTCTCTGCAAGACACTATGCTCACCCAGAGAAAGACGACCGACGAAGACGTGAAGGCCCTCATCGCCTTTTTGAAAACCCTGAGGCCACCGCCAAACCCCTATCGAAAAAGAGACGGCAGTTTAACTCCCAAGGCGGAACGAGGTAAGAAAGTGTTTCACAGCGCCAAGGCCGGGTGCCGTCGTTGTCATCGAGGACCATTCTTTACTGATGGTCGCATTCACGATGTCGGAACTGGTTCCCCTACAGACGTCTATCGCGGCTACAACACACCATCACTGATTGGGGCGTATAGCCGAATGCTCTACCTTCACGATGGCCGGGCCGAAAGCCTGGAAGACGTCCTCCAAAAGCACCACAAACCTGAACGGGTTACAGGCATGGGTGCATTAACGAAAGACGAACTGAACGATCTGATCGCCTACGTGAAATCATTGTGACTTTTGCCGCTACCGGCTTCGCCGAAAACATTCCGAGAATCTCAGGTTTCGTTCGAGTGGGAGATGCTTGGCACCAGCCGTGATTATCCCAGGTTCGGATGTAGCCCATAAACTTGTGTTTTTCCTTACCACAATCGTAGTCCCTGTTCCAACTAGGAGTATTCGCATGCGAGTCTTGACAGTTGCTTTGGCCGCCGTGGCCCTTTTGAGTTCCGCTAATTCCGTTCACGCCCAGGCCAAAGTCGGCCAGAAGGCACCAACGTTCAGCAAGTTGAGCGGTACGTTGGGTGGCCAAAAAGACATCACGATGTCCTCGTCCGATTTCAAAGGCAAGGTTACAGCTTTAATCATCACCTGCAATCACTGCCCCGTCGCAGTCCGCTACGAAGATAAGATCATCAAACTGGCCGAAAAATACAGCGAAAACAACAAAGTAGGAGTCGTCGCGATCAACGTCAACAATCTCGAAGCGGACAAGCTCCCTGCCATGAAAGTCCGTGCCAAGGCAAAAGGTTTCAACTTCCCATACCTGTACGACCCAAGCCAAAAAATTGCCCGCGCTCTCGGTGCCCGCGTGACGCCTGAGTTCTACGTCATCGATGCCAAAGGTACTCTAGTCTATCATGGTGCGATGGATCAACGCGGTAAGGGTTCAAACTTTGTCGACTTGGCTATCCAGGCGACCTTGAACGGCGAAACACCGAAAACCCAGAACACACGGGCGTTCGGTTGCTCAGTCAAGTATCAACGCTAAACCAAATTCCGAAAGCTGGTGCATTCTCATCCTGAAGGTAGGACGGCCTTTCCAGGCCGTCCTACCGTTTATCCCTCGCTGATCAACGTAGTCATACTTTGCCAGACTTCCTGGTCAGCATGGTCCGACGTTTGGGCGATCTTGCCAGCCAGCGTTCGCAGCCGACTTGTCCGCCGGACCACCCCTGAAAACCTACCCACCCAAGAAGTCCAAGGAGTCGCACCCATGAAAAACAATTACAGATGGGCTTACACGGTTGTGTCAATTGCCGCATTGAGCATCGTTACCAACAACTGCATCGCTGGGCAGACCAACCTCAAAGTCGGCGACAACGCGCCTGTTTTTTCAGGCACCGACGAGCAAGGCAAAGCCTGGAAGTCCACCGATTACGTTGGCAAGAAAGTGATCGTCGTCTACTTCTACCCAGCTGATTTTACAGGCGGCTGCACCAAACAAGCCTGTGGATTCCGCGACGACTTTAAGGCCCTCACTAAGAAAGGGGTCCTTGTAGTAGGCGTCAGCGGCGACAGCATCAAGACCCATGCCCTGTTCAAGAAATACCACAAGCTGCCCTTCACATTGTTGGCCGATCCAAAAGGCAGAATCGCCAAGAAGTTTGGTGTCCCGCACGGAAAAGGCGGAACCATCCAGCGGAAACCGTTCGGCGAAAAGCTCAACCTAACACGAGGAGTCACGATTCATCGCTGGACCATCGTCATTGGTCGCGATGGCAAAATCGGAATGATCAATTCGAGTGTAAAAGCGGCGAAAGACAGCAAGCAAATTCTAAAATTCGTGAACCAATAGCCGAGCGAAGAATTGAGCTACTGGTAGTGTCCCGGAAACTTGGCCGACCGGGACCATATCTCACTCGCATATCCCCCCAACTTTTTCTTAGGAATTTTTCGAATGGGAAAAGTACAAACGGCAGGTCTAGCCGTGTTGATGGTCGGATTATTGCCCCTGTGTCCGGTCGCGTCGCTGGCCCTAAGCGCAGACTTTAACGTCGCCATCCAGCCCGTCACTTTCGAAGAACTCTCCAAAGAAGTCGTCAAGCACAGAGGAAAGGTTGTTGTCGTCGATTGCTGGTTCGTTGGCTGTGTACCTTGCTACGAATGCCTGAAGCACCTCTCCCAAGTGCAGAAGAAACGAGCTGGCGACGGCATGATCACCTTGACCGTGTGCATCAACATCCTCGATGATCCATGGCCGAAATACGAAAAAGACGCAAATAACATTTTGAAGAAATTAGACATCCATGCTCGTAATCGTCTGCTCAAACTCAGTTACAACGAAGCCGAGAAGAAGATGCAATTACCCGGAAGTTTTCCCACGGTGTTCGTCTTCAATCGACAAGGTAAATGGCGGCAATTTTCCGGCGAACAAGTCGGCGACCCTTTAGACACGTGGATCATGCAGTGTTTGAAAGAGAAAAACGTTCCGCCAAAAAAATAAGGGGCTGGTTGACCATCTCCTTGGGATACCATTCCAGAACAGCTCGTTCGAACAGTCAAAACAGGTCTTGGAAACCACCAACATCAATCCAGCAAAGCTTGTGGAACTCAAACGAAGACCGCTCAGCCAACCAAACACAACCCCTAATGTCCATCCGTGAGATCTCCGCGTATTCGTTTCTCAGAAGTGAAGACCAGCAAATCAACACGGACATTGTTAATTCGGCCCGATTCGTACTCACATGAAAATTTTCGCAACGGACGGTTCAACCATTCTTGAAGGGCCGTTTCGGGTGTGACTCAATCGTGCCATTCGAATACCAATCCCCATAGAGCGTCGCTAACGTTTTCCAATTCCAATTGCGTGCCCCTTCTCCATCGGCGAACCTTTCCGCACACCCGATAGCATCCAAGGACATCGTTAAGGAAATAAATCCCCCGAGTTAGCGACACCTCGCCATAGAAAGCAGGCAAATATGTCGGCGAATAGGTTCGTTAGGAAAATTGAACATCAGAAAATCCAAATCATCGGGTCCGGGCCAATCTTACTCGCTTAGAGCGGTTCACGTTTGGGTTGGACACAGTTCAACAGGCTTGTATTGAGGAACTCGCTTCCGAACCCATGGGTTGTACCCAACCCAAGCGTGAACCGCTCTAGCCGCATCTCAGATTCTTTTTGGGTGGTTCCGAAGTCACCTTGCCCGAACCCGTCCATGAACGAACCCAGTAACATGATGCTCTGATCGATGGACTTGTCGCCATCGAATGGCATCCGCCGACACTAAAATCTTTCCACGCCAGTGAGTCCCGACGTAGACGTTGTTCCCATAACTGCAACGAAGCGGTGCGGCAGTATTTCGAACACGACGCCACCTTCTTCCGTCGGGTGAGAAATACGTCGCACCGAGACCAACCCCCACGAACTCCTCTCCGGTCCAAACGACGCTGTTGATGTGTTCGCCTTCTTCCCCAACTTGTCGGTTGGTCCAGGTCAAACCGTCGCGACTCGTCATACGGAGACCGTGCAAACCGGTTCCTACGAAAACGTTATTCCCAAATGCGATGGCAATGAACGTGTCTCGTGCGGGTCGACCTTCGGCCTCCCGCCAAGTCGATCCGTCCTGAGAAACCACGACCATTCCACGGACCCCCGCGGCGACGAATTTTCCATTGCCATAGGTGATCGAAGTCAACGACCGTTTTCGTTCAGTATGAATTCGCGGCCATCGCGAACCATTTTCGCTCGTCGTCGAGGAAAGAAGGTTAACGTCGGGAGAGTAACCACCCACAGCAACGTACTTGTCCCCGCCATGCTGGATGGCCGAAAGATACGGTGGCGGGTCATTTTGCAGGACCGTGGGTTCGGACCACTGAGTTCCGTCTTGACTCGTCGAGGTTATGGAACGGGCACCAAAGGAACCGACCACCACGAACCGACCACCACCAAAGGCCCCATCCCGATAAAGGTGGTTTCGATCACCCAATACAGGCTCGGACCATTCCCGTCCGTTGGCCGAACTCATCCGCAACCCGTGATGGCCGTAGGCTACAAAGAGGTGTAGTTCAGACATGTTATCTCAACCTTCGGGTGTGAAGAAGAATCGTTCGATTCAACACGGTTCCTTCGTTGGTGTTGGGTGTGAAAATTCTATCTCCATTCTGCCGATCAACAGACCACGTGTAAAGAGCTTGGGTAGGTCGTCGGGCCTGTCCTGCAACACAGCAAACAGCTCGCATCGATTTTTTTCTTGTCGCACCTGCGCGGAACACCTATCTTCAAAACCAGTGCCCACCTGTGCAAGACACAAGGATATTTTGCTCACCAGACCCCGTTCTCTCGCGAATGTTCGTTATGCAACATCCCGGTTCCCGTTTTTGCCTCGCTATGGAAAGCCAAGGCACAGCCAATTGTGGGTTCACCCATAAAAGACGTAGTGTGCCATCCTCGCAAGCTCCGCGTCACACCCTATACCCCAACTACTGCACTCATTCACAGAACGCTCTAATCATTTGGTTTCTGTGAACTTTCACCCAAGAAAACACCCATGAAAACACTCCTTCCAACCATTGCCACGACATTGTTGGTCCTCGCCCTTTACAACGTTTCCCAGGCCAAGTGTGCCCAGAACACCGTCAAAGTCTTCATCCTCGCAGGCCAATCAAATATGGTGGGCCAGGCAAGCAACAAATTGCTCGAACACCAAGCGACAGCACCAAAAACAAAAAAAGTTTTCGCTCATCTCCGAAAAGACGGTAAATGGGTCGTGCGCAACGACGTGTTCATCAAATTTTTCGAGCGTCACGGAGGACTCACGATCGGCTACGGTCAACGCGGTCACACCGGACCAGCCCTACAGTTCGGGACGGTCGTTGGGGACCACTTCGACGAACCTGTCTTGATCATCAAAACGGCATGGGGCGGCCACTCCCTCTACCGCGACTTTCGCCCACCTTCCGCTGGCCTCCCCAGCGAGGAGAAACTCAAAGCCCAACTTGAACAAGCTCAAAAACGAGTCTTACAACGAAACAAGCAGCGGAAACGAAACGATCCTTTACCCACGATGAAGGACATCACCGCCGGATACGGCAAAACCTACCGCATGATGATCGAGGAAATCGAAAACACTTTAGAGAACTACGAGAAGCTGTTTCCTAAGTTGAAGGGCAAGAAACTCGAAGTGGCTGGCTTCGTTTGGTTTCAAGGTTGGAACGATCAGTACAACGGCGCCGAGACAGAATACGCCGCCAACATGAAGTTTTTCATCAAGGACGTCCGAAAAGACTTAAAAGCCCCCAACATGCCGGTTGTGATTGCGATGATGGGCCAAAACGGATCGACTCCAGCCAAAGGTGCCATGTTGACGATTCAACAAGCGCAGGCATCCATGGAGACAATCACCGAGTTCAAAGGCAACGTCAAAGCATTTCGTACGGACGTCCTCGTCGACAAGGCTGCCGAGGAGTTGTACCCCATGTGGCGACAACGGTTCAAAGAATGGGAACTGATTGGCTCTGATCACCGGTATCATTATCTCGGCAGTGCAATTTGGTTCCACCGCATCGGTCAAGCAATGGGCAAAAATATCCTCGAGTTGATGGGACAAACAACTTCGAAAAACTAAATGAGAAGCAAAGGAAATGATCGTCCAATTCCGTAAGTCCAAATGCCCAGTCGGATGGATCATCTCCTTTCACTTCGAAACGAGTTTTTTTTGAAAGCGAGCCTCTTTTCCCTCCCCCTGAATCCTGAAATCCACGGGTACGATACTCAACGTCCTTCTACCGAGTGGAGGCACCTTGCGTGCAGGCTAATCGCCTGCACGCGGTCAGAAGGATCAAGGAATCCGATCTCGAAGAGGGCCCCGGTGGCCCAAAAAGCCACGTTATGCAATGGAGCGCGAGTTACTGTCTTGCCCTTCCAATGCAACAACGAGACGCATCTCACCATCAGACGGCAATCCATTTCGCTCGCAAACTCCCTTTGCTAATTCGAGTGAATCCTCGGCACATCTGGTGATCGCAAATCTACCTTTCCAATTACCTTTTTCAGCCCACGCACCGAGGACGCAGGTCACTCGTTCTCACGATCGCGACATCAACAAGAGTCACCAGCCTCAAGACTCACCAAATCCAGCAAATCGAATTTCAGGTACTTGTCCGCCTTAAAGGCGGTGTGTAGCATCTAGTACTAGTCCAATGTGTAGCCGAATCTTGCATTCCCAACGCAAGAACGGGGGACCCAAAGATCGGATGCGGTTTGCAAAGACCGATCAGGGGCGTAGGTTGGATCGAGAATTCGATTCATTCGAATTTCACCACCCGGGTACTTTCAAGCCCGAGCCCGTCAGCTAACCTCGTAGGCAGGCCCGAATGTGTTGTCCTGGCCGTAATTGAAAGGGCGCACACGTCCCCATCCAGGACCCAAAATGCGAGTGCGTATTGGCTCCCGCGTTCACAATCTCAAGAGTCATCCCTCGTTGAGTCGATGCAACTCGCGAGAAGATTTCCTGGAAAACGGTCGAAGAGCCCACCTCCAAAATGATCGATTCGTGCTGATGTGTTGGTCCGTCGGTCGACGTGTTGTTATTCATAGCTGTCGTGGTCTCACGCCGGTCTGGCCCGGACTTGTACCACGACACCGAACCCGCAACATGCAGTTGACCTCTTTTCAAATAGCTATCACTGGCACCATTCCGAGGCCAAAGCAGAGGATGCACCACCATCCGGTGAAGAGGTTTTTCCATGCCTGAACAACTCATACCTCCCGAGGAATGCCCGTGCGAATCCCAGCAAGAATCCGTACCTGGGCTGACGCTTGAGACGATGCTGCGACGGTTACCGCGGACTCTACGCCAACTCCGCTTCCACGGCATCGGCAAACGCCCAGTCCGTATCGCCGAGCAACGAGATCTGGAAGATTTAATCCGGGCAATGTTACCCCTGTTTTGCAACGAATGGCGAGAGCATTGCCGGAACCCAGAATATTCCCCCATGCCCCGGACGGATTACCTCTTGCTGGACATCGACCTCGCGTTGACTTCCAAGTACGTGGCTCGTGGAGGGCTCCAAAACGAACTCGCCCATCAGATACGCTGCGACGCCTCCTACTACGAACAAGAAGACCTTTGTAGCGAGTTGGTCGTCTTTATCTACGATCCCCAAGGACAGTTGCGAACACCTGAAATCTTGGAATCCATATGTGGTCTACCCAACAGCGACGTTGTGATCCGTTGTGTGGTTGGAAAATAGCCCCGATGTCCCTCGAACACCTAACTCGACTCGTCAAAGACTCGGCGTGGAGAATGCCATTTCATTGCCCCACACCCAAACTCCGTCAAAGCAACCCGCTGAAAGCTCCCTCCCTGGTTGTGGTTCTCACAAGCTCTACCAGGAACTTGCTTCCTGGTGGCCGCTCCTTTCCTCGCCAAACGATTACGCCGAGGAGGCTGCCTTCTACACGAAAGCCCTTGTGACCGCCGCTCAAAGATCGTCTCAAACCCTACTGGAACTCGGCAGCGGTGGAGGCAACAACGCATCCCACATGAAGACGCACTTCCAGCTGACGCTAGTAGACAAGTCTTCCGAGATGCTTGAGGTTAGCCGGATGCTCAACCCCGAATGCGAACACCTCGGGGGCGACATGCGAACGGTCAGGCTTGGCCGCCAGTTCGATTACGTTTTCATCCACGATGCCATCAGCTATATGGTGACAGAAGATGACTTACGAAAAGCCATCGAAACCGCTTTCGTCCACTGTCGAGCGGGTGGAGCCGTCCTCATCGCTCCCGATCACATCCGCGAGAATTTTCGTCCCTCGACTCACCATGGCGGCAACGACGGGCAAGGTCGAAGCCTTCGGTATCTCGAATGGACCTGGGACCCCGACCCCCACCGATACGACTTATCTGGTCGATTACGCCTATTTGTTACGAGACCACGATGGATCAGTTTGCGTCGTCCACGATAGACACAGCGAAGGATTGTTTGGGCGTGTAAAATGGCTCGAGCTGCTATCGCAAGTTGGGTTTCGACCAATTAGTATTCCTTTCGATCATTCCGAACTGCAGCCCGGCTCGCATGAAGTCTTTGTGGGCGCAAAACCAAACTCCTGAATCACTCCCCGAGGTAACCCATTGAAAATCACGTTGTGCGGAGTTTGTCTCCTGTTGGTGCTCGGCGGAGTTCGGGTTCTCTAGTCGTACACCCATCCAACATCCGTGGGAAATACTACAGCGAATCAGCCCAAGCCGAAAGTGGTCGAAAAGAAGAAAGCAGCCAAAGTAGAAGTCTTGGCAAAAAGTACGAAAGGCTGAGATGGAAAACTGCACCCCCAGCATTTCAAAGGGAAGCCCGAGATCACGATTCTCAAAATCACCATACCACCAAAGACGAAATTGCCTCTTCACAAACATCCAGCCATCGACGCGGTAGCATAACTGGGCGGACAATTGACCGTTGTCACGGACACCAACGAGACACCCCAGCTGAAAGCCGGCGACTCTATCATCGAACTCGTCGAAACATGGCACTACGGTAAAAACGAGGTAAAGGAACCAGCGGTCATCATTGTGTTCTACGCTGGCGTGCGCGGCACATCGATCAACGTAACCAAGAGAAATCGGGCACGAGAGAAAGCAACCAAAAAATGACGAACTGAGAGAAGAAAAGAGGGGTCGTTGCAATAGTGTTCGGCTCGATTTTTGCTGATTACTGCGTGTCTCATCAGGCACCGTGCGTGGCCACCACGGTCACTTTGTGGAGGGCTTGACTTGTCCGGTATACTTGGGTGTCAGCTGACGCGGTGGTCAGCCCTTCTTTGGAAAGGACACCCTCATGGCCGCCAAAACCAAACGCCCAATCCACCAACGCGATATCAAAGGCTTAAAGTATTTTCGGGCTCTCAACCCGCTACTTGATCGCCTCCACGACGATGCCATCGACCGCGATGTCGCCGGTAACCCCAAACTCCATTTCGACCAGTATACCGCTCTGCTGCTTTTGTACTTCTTCAACCCCATTCTCACCAGTTTGCGAGGGATTCAACAAGCCAGCACACTCAGCAAAATCCAACACCAACTCGGCTGCGAACAAACCTCTCTGGGATCGCTCAGCGAAGCGGCGCGGGTCTTTGATCCCGACTTGCTCCACAACATCATCACCGAATTGGCTGGCCAAGCCAAGCCGGTGATTCCAGGCAAAGAAGCCCAGGCGTTGAAAGACCTCACCGCAGTTGACGGCACACTGTTACCTGCCTTGCCCAAGATGGCTTGGGCACTCTGGGTCGATGACACTCACCGGGCGGCCAAGCTGCATCTGCAATTTGATGTCCTCAAAGGCGTCCCTGTGTGTGCCACCGTGACCGAAGGCAACGGATCGGAAACCAAACAACTCCGGGGCACCTTACAACCCGACCGATTCTACGTCATCGACCGTGGCTATGCCGAATACCAACTCTTCCAGGACATTGTCGACCGGTCAAGCCATTTCGTCGGCCGCATCCGCAACAACGCGGTTTGGCAGGTGGTCGAAGAGCGAACGGTATCGGCCGAGGCCAAGGCGGCCGGGGTACTCAGGGATCGCATCGTGTGGCTCGGTTGTGCCCAGAGCGAGTCGGTGTTCAAGCAAACGCTTCGCATCGTCGAGGTGGCCACCGGCAAGACCGACTCACAAGGCCGGCCCGAAGTGTTGCTGTTGGCCACCGACCGGACGGACCTGGAGGCCGAGTTGATCGCCCTGGCCTACAAGTATCGCTGGGCCATCGAGCTGTTTTTCCGCTGGTTCAAGTGCATCTTGGGGTGTAAACATCTACTCTCGACCAGTCGCAATGGGGTGACCATCGAGGTCTACGTGGCTCTGATCGCCAGCTTGCTCATCAGCGTGTGGACCGGCAAGAAGCCGACCAAACGCACGTTTGAGATGTTGCAGTTGTACTTCAGCGGCTGGGCGAGCGAGGCCGAACTGTTGGCCCACATCGCCAAACTTCACCAAGCCAAGAAGACCAAACCAGCCACAGCCAGGCCGTGACGCGGTGGCGAACTCCTGCACCTGCCCCGCCCTGATAGGGGACCGTTCGCTGCTGCGCGGTACTCACCGAAAACGCCTTGACTGCCAGTGATATGTCGGGCTTGACTGCTCCAAGACCTCCTCTCAACGGTTTATTTCGCCCATCCCCCTTGCTGCGTTCTGGAAATCGTTGCTATCGCTGAGGCGCTAAGCGAGCAACGGCTTGCTCCGCCAACAACCTGCGGCAACGGGTTTTCCAGCTATCAGAACAGCTTGCTCAACTTCCCCCATTTCGCAACAACAAAATGGGAGCACAAATCGAGCCGAACACTATTGGGGTCGTTGACAAACAAATCGACGAATCAAGGATCGACCACGAAAGCAATCGCTACTCTCGCGACAAAATACAATCAAGAACGTGGCACCCTTTTGCGTGGGTCGTCCCTTCTCGACAATGTTCAAGGATCACCTCGTTCGAGCACCCGGCTTCTTCAAGAGCATCGGCGAGAACAGGGAGATGACCATAATTCCGCGATTCATCAATCCTCTGAGCAATTTTGACGATGATACCACCATTCCAAACCAAACACCTCGGTTCCACATACATGGGCCTAAAGGGATTGCCAACCAGGCAACGAAGCAAACGACTTTGTGCGGATCGGACCCGACGGCGGACGGCCGCAGGTGGTTCCAACTGGGACAACTTCTCGATCTGAGCCAGCTCGCAAAACGTCGGTCCAAGTCTCATCAAATCCGCATTCGGGACCAACGTCAACGCGGCCGCGCGAGCCGCGTGATAAGCCTGCATCCTGCCTTGCGACCCTCGAAAATTCGAATCACGAAAAGACAGTTCCGCCGATCGCGCGGCGAGACCAACATTTCGCGTTTGGGCATACGACAAGTGGCCATTGGCCAACCGCTCGCCACAATCGACTGCACGCCGACTTCGATCATCAATCAACAAATCCCAAACCATCCGAACACACGCACAAACGAATAAGCGAAGTTTCCGATCACTGATTTGGTCCTGGACATAGTCCAACAGGTGGTCAGGATTTTGACAGGCGAACCATTTGTCTTCCGTCATTGCGTGGCCCTTCGCCCAACGGGCAATCGGGTGTTTCCGAATCTAACGGCCTCCGTGTGCAAGAACTTACGACTTTGCTGATTTTATCGGCGAATGATGTCATCCCAAGACTGAGTCTACGCTTTGGGAGAACTTTTCTGGTAGACTGGCCAGAAAAATCGTAAAGATAGGAAGAAACGGTTGATTACGACAACAAATCCGAGAATAATCAGGAGAGAATTCCAAAGAATTTGTAATCCTTTCTTGTTTTGTATGATGACCTAAGTTGTGGATCGACACGGCGTTCCATTAAAAACGCAGGTTCTCGAGTAATCCCTCTCGAGCTAAGATCACCCAGTGATCCTGCCGGTTCCTAAATCCTTCTGCCCACCCTCAGGCTGCTAGACTGCAGCCAAGGTGCCTGCACTCGAGAGAACGACTTGGAACACAATTTCCCCACCCTAAGGGAAGCTGCTTCCCTTTCAAAGGGGAGAGTGCTGGACAAACTCCAACTCCATCGCCCCTTGCCAAGGGGAGAGGGCTGGGGTGAGCGGTTCAGGATAGTAAAATCCAAATGGAACGCAGTTTTACAACAACCCAAGAATAGTTCTTGTTCTTCTAATTGAAGCTGGAGTCGTTGACGAGAACGAGGAAGGATTGGAACCATGCAGCCACAATATCCCTTTTGCAATTTCCTGCTTGGTGTGATCTTGACTGGATCGGGGCTCTGTGGAACTGCAGACGTTGCGATCGGACAGGATGAGCCACTGAAACGCAAACCCCAATCCAAACCGCAAAAAGCCGTTGTCTTCGAAGCTAAAGACAAGATCAAGGTCAACGCCCACACCTTCGAACTAAAACCTGGAAAACTTTATTACGTGTTTGCCCGTGCCAAGGAATTTTATCCGTTGTTCCGTGTGGAGACGAAAAAAGGAGAACTTGTTGGGCTCAGCCGCAGTTATAGCCAGCTGGGTCAGAAACCACAGCAAACGTTTTTGGTCGTCGAAGGCTCCAACATCGGTCCCTATCAAGTCGTCATCACAGCCCCGTTCGGAGGGGCGTTAACTTCCCGAGACCTGAGCTACTCAATCCTCGTCCAAGAAGCACCCAATCCGATCTTTCATTTCAAAGGCCAACTCACCAAAACCGACGATACATATCGGTTCCGGAAAGGTGCGTTTTACAAAGTTCACAAACTGAAATTGAAGAAGGGAACGACGTACAACATCGCGATGGAATCTGAAAAAATGGACGGGGTGGTCTTTTTGGAAGATCCAAACGGTCGCTTCATCAGAAGGAGTCTTGGCAAGACAAAGCGATCTCAGATTGTCTACAGGGTTCGTGTCGACGGAACTTATCGTGTAGTCGCCACGACCTCATTACCGAACCAAGTCGGCCACTACCAAATTGTCGTCCGATCGATACTTCTCACTTCGAAAAAATGACTTTGGCGACCGCGGAGTATTAACACCCAGGAAGGGCACAAAGACACCGACTCCAATTGGAAATGGCTCCGCAACGGATCGATGTCTTTGTGATGGCTATTAAGCCTGATGTAAATAGCCTTAGCTCGGCAAACGCCAGGGGGCTCGCATCGGACGGGTCAACAGGGCATTGGCTTGGTCGTTGCCGGTAAATTGCTCCCGTGCCGGATCCCACTGGAACCGACCACCAAGGCGAAGAGCAATCGTACCAAGATGACACACACTCACGGATCGATGGCCGACTTCGACGTTACAGATCGGTTGTTGTCGGTCGCGAATGCAGTTGATCCAGTCCTGGAGATGGCCGGTATTTCGCGGGAGGCGCACAGCATCACGTGGTAGTTCGGCGTTCAACAACGCAGGATCACTCGCCTGAATTCCGCTTCGGCTAACGAAAATCCATTTGCCCGCTTCCCCTTCGAACAGAACCCCGTTGTTCGCTCGAACCATCCGACCGCGGCGTCGGAACGTGATATTATTCATCGGTGCAGTGGCATCGTCGTGCATGCATTTGACGACCGTTCGGTTGTCTCCTTCGCCGTAAGTAAAATGAACCTCGAAACGCTCGTGACAGTTGTAACAGTTGCGTCCGGGGTTCGGCGGGGTTGCAGAAATCTTTTCGACCATGTTTGGTCCACTGCCGTCTTTGTTCAACGCCCACTGAGCGATGTCGTTGTGGTGGGCCCCCCAGTCGGTCATCTTGCCGCCAGAATAGTCGTACCACCATCGAAATTCATAGTGACATCGTTTTTCGACATAAGGAACTCGGGGACACGGACCAAGCCAGAAGTCCCAATCCAAACCTTCGGGTACCCGTGCGACAGGGAACGGACCGCCCTGGGGATTGGTCCCGATCAGTGTCCGAATCGTGCTGACATGGCCGATTCGCCCGTTCCGTACGAGCTCAGCGGCCAATCGAAAGTTACCTCGGTATTCGCTGCGTTGTTGACTGCCAGTTTGCAAAATTTTTCGGGTCTCGCGACTGACGTTGACCATGTGCTTGCCTTCATCCAGGAAGAGCGTCAACGGTTTTTCGCAGTAAACATCTTTGCCGGCTTTCATTGCGGCGATGGATGTTAATGCATGCCAATGCTCCGGAGTCGCGATGATGACGGCATCGATATCGTCGCGAGCTACCAGTTCCCGGAAATCCGAAAATTGGCGGCAGTTGTTCCCAATCCTTCGGGCCGTTTCTCGAGTTCGGCGAGCATCGACATCGCATGTCGCCACGACCTGCAAGTTTTGATTTCGCAAAGCTCCGCCAAGCAACTGGTTTCCTCGTGATCCGCTACCAATTAGCCCGACGGTGATTTTCTCATTAGCGGCCGGTCGGCGCTGGGCAAGTTGCTCCTCGGCGAAAGCAACTTGTTCACGGGCAAACCATGCTGGCAATCCAGTAGCTGTCATGGCTGCGACACTTTGAGCCAAAAATCCACGACGGGAGAGGTTTCCTCGTTCCATATCTCACTCCAAACTGATTAAAGTTTGTTCATATCCCATACCACTTGATCGTAGATGGACCCGGATTCAGAAGCAACGAGAAAAGGAAAAGAAAGCCGGAAGAGTTGAGAGAGCATAGGCCGAAGTCAAAAATCTACCACAAAGAGTTTGCGAACTCCCAGCTTACATCCCCTCTACTCGGTGTACTTGGGGTGATGAGTGTCGCGCTTTGGATTTTCGGCACCGAAGGTGCGCTAGAACCTAGCAGTGTGTGTTAACCCAAGGAACGAAAGAACCAGCACAAACGCGACACCTATTCATCCGACCGCGCAGTCGGTAGAAAGATTGAAGAACTGGAAGGATCGAGACGGAGGGTTACTGTCTCTCCAGAAGAACTTTGAAGCTCCAAAAACTCAGGATTTCCAATGACCGCGGCTTAGAAGTACTCGTACCCTATGAAAAACGTGATCCGTCCATCCGGCAGTTTTTTGATGTTCGTAATGTGGATCGGTAGACCACTGCCACGCGACGATTTACTCGAAGGAGTCGTGTACGGGGTGTAGGCGTCGTTGGCCTTGCTCGGGAAAGGAACTGCTTGGAGAGCAAGTTTCGGGCCTCGAGTGCTTGTAATACCATGCGATTCTTGGAGCACAGGTCGCCCGTTCACAACTCGCCAGACCAGAAGTCCTCCGGCTGGCAGGTCTTTGTCGAAGCCTTTTTGGATTCGGTTTTCCAACAACAAGTATTCGCTGCCATCAGGACGAACAAGGACCTTGTAGACTTCCTGAGAAGACTTGTATACCGGGGAAAGGATCAATTTCTGTTGAACAGTCGGGTCGATCACTGTGGGGTCGATCCAACCGAGTCGTTCCTTACACCATGCCGAGAAGTGTCGTGGGCAGCCGCTGCGTCCGTGACCGATGGCCATCGTACACCAAATCCCCAGCCCTTCTCCACTTCCCTCCCGAGCGTAGAGGTCGGGCAGGCCAAGCATGTGACCGAACTCGTGCGCGATGACGCTGATCGAGTCCATCCTCGTGCCACCTTCCGGGCAGATAAAGTAACTCCAACGCTTGCGACCGACAAAGGTCGTGGCTCGATGAGGCCAATACAACCCACCGCGTTGGGCTCGAGCCCGTCTTCCCGCGTACAAAAAGAAAAGCCCGTCAAACTCATCGAGTGCATCCTTTCCGTCCCGCTTGAGTAAATTCTCAACAGCTTCGCGGAAGAAAACCGACTTGCTCCCGGTGCCATACGCGTCCCGCTTTTTGCTCATCGGAACATACTCAAAGACCTTTCCAGTCACTTTCAACTTGCCGTAGGATTGTTCCTGGTAGTAATCGTTGAGGCTTCCGAAGACCTTCTGTCCCGTTGGACTTTCTTCGGTGTACTCACCCTTGCTAAACAACGCGGTTTCCCAGTCCCTCGTCGTGATCTTCTCGTTTTGCTTGACGTCCACGAATTCAACGGGGATAACCGCTAACCGATACACACTCTTGGTCCAGTATCGTCTTTGGAAGCGGGTGTCGAAACCTCGGCCGGTCCTTCCGGCCCTCGAACCCAAAGTGATGTCCAATGTGAGTTCTTTCTTCCCGCGTCGGACAACAACTTTGATTTTATCACCGGGGCGTTTTCGAGACAGAATGCGTAGGAGATCGGAAGACCCGTTAAGCGAAGTAGTATCAATCTTGCGGACAATGTCGCCAGATTTCATACCGGCTCGATCTGCAGGCATCTGGGGCGTCACGCTGCTGATCGGCACCCCCTTGATTTTGTCATTAGTCCGTCCGATTCGAATACCCATCACAGCCCCACTTCCACGCGAGGAACCTGTCGAAGAATAGGGCCGACTTGTCTTTCCAAGCGTCAATGAAATATCCACCGTCTTATCTCCCCGGCGGACGACCAGCGTAAGTTTGTCTCCAGGCGACTTGCTCATGATCACGTCACGAAGTGCGGTTCTGCTTGTCGGTGCCAGTTTCTCGACCTTCAAAACCAAGTCGCCGATTTTCAACTTGGCTTCAGCAGCGGGGGATTTTTCGGCAACGTCGCTGATCACCAATTGGCCGTTCTTGTCGGTAACGTAAAGCCCGAGATAAGGTGGTTGGATGGATTTCGTTGTCCCGCGAAAGAGTTGAATCTTCGTGGTCCTGGCCGTTTCGACAGTCTTGAACTCAGACAAATCAGGACCACGAGTTTTTGGCTTCTCGGGTTTCTTGGATGCTATCGGTTGTTTTTGAACTTCTTTTTCTTGAGACGTAGCAGGGACTGGTGTGGCAACCAGAAAATACACTAACGCAATCCCAAATGCAGGCAGCGAACGCAACAGGTACAGATTCATGTGCAGACAATCCTCGAAGCAATAGGACGCAACAGGCCAGCGGGGGTCTGACCAAACAATTCATCGTGCTAATTTCCCTATAACCCCAGGGACTTACGTTTGTCGCACGAAAAAATCGAAAAGTCGCAAAGATTGTCAAAACTAACGAGCGAATGTCGCAGTCAGGAAAAGTAAGGGAAGACCGCGTTGTTGAAGAGAACATTCACACCCAAGCCCATTTCTTGGGTCCAGGACAAGCAACAAGCCTTCCAGGAATGAACTCAGTTCACACTTGCACCGGTAGGGAAACGACGAGTCGAAGCATCAACAAGTGAAAAGAGTCTGTAATAGGCTTGGGGAGTGTTCTATCCTGTGGAACCAATGCTCTATGATCCCTGAGCACACTCCGACAAAGTTCAGCGAAGGGAGCGTGCCAAAAGGGTGCTACGTGTATATTACTCCGCATCACCGTGGAACATCCCAAGATAACTGGTGTATCGACGGTCGGTGATGAAGCCACGAGCCACCGCCCGTTTAACAGCGCATCGTTCCTCATGTGTGTGCGTGCAATCCGGAAACCCACAGAGCGAAACAAAAGGCCGGAACTCTGGGAAGAATCCTTCGACCTCCTCGGGAATAGTATCCCAAAGTTGGAACTGACGAATCCCTGGCGTGTCGACGACCCAGCCTCCAAAGTCAAGCCGGATGAGTTCGGCTGTCGTCGTCGTGTGACGGCCCTTTTGGTTGAAGTCGCTCACTTCTCCCACGCGCAGGCCGAGTCTGGGTTGGATCACGTTGAGCAAGGAAGATTTTCCCACACCGCTTTGGCCCGAGAAGGCCGTCTGTTTGCCTTTCAGAAGTTCTCGTAAGCGATCAACGCCGGCTCCAGAGTGAGCACTCGTCAACAGAGTCGGAATCCCGAGTTGGCTGTAGAACCCTACAACATGCTGGAACTCCGTCGGGTCTACTAGGTCGACTTTGTTGAGGCATATGATTGGCTTAATTTCGCCCTTTTCAGCGCTCGCGAGGTAACGATCGATGAGGTGTGGTTTGAGGTCAGGTTCTACCAACGCAATAACGATGACGACTTGATCGACGTTAGCGACGATGACGTGTTCGCGGTTCTTCGAAGCTCTTGTCAACAGACCATGTCGACCTTCGACACGTTCGATGACACCTTCGTCTTCGGTCGCCAACGAAAATTTAACATAATCACCAGGAGCTACAATGTTCCGTTCATCCGTGACCAAATTACGAAGCACCCGCCGCACGGTACACTTATAGTGAGTTCCGTCTTCCGTTTCGACAACGCTCAAAAGCCCGTGAACACGAAGCACACGTCCCGCTTGACACTCCGCAATGTCAACCGATGGCATTTCAGCGGGTTCTTGACCTTCAATTTGTTCGTCTGTGTCGTCCTGAATGATTGTTCGCTTGCGAGAGAGGTCGCCTTTGGCTCGCACACTTTCGTGGGTTTTTGGAGCTTCCTCGGAAAACCCATGTTCCTGGTAGCCGCGAGTCCAATTCTTGTCACGCGCAGGTTTAGTTCGGTTCTTGCGAAGTTCTACTCGGACTTTTTTCTTTTTCTTTGCCATTGTGATCCAGACTAGGCCCAGTACCCGCGGGTTCACTCCGGTTGCTCCCCGCACATCAAAACCCCCATGTCCTCGAAGGATTAGGCCGTGAGGAATTTCACAATCCATTGATCGAGATCAGAAGAGGACTCGCTGTGGATGGCGTTGAGGATTTCCGCTGGAATCGCACCACGGCTCATCTCCAAGAATTTCAAGTGAATCTCTCGTTGGATTTCTCTCCGTCCCAGTTCCAGTACCACTTTTCGACCTTCTTCGTAGCCTCTGTTTTCAAAGAACCGGAACAAGCGGCTCGTCATCATTCTCTTCATCGTCAATGCGTTCATTCCGATTCGTTTCCTTTAGTCGACAACTTCATGTCTTCGAGGGACTTGGCCTTGGGAACTTGACAAGCCATTAGTCGAGTTCTTCGAGTGATGCTCGGTTGATGGTATTTTGAATAGCCTCAGAGACCTAGCCAAACCGAACTTCCAACAGCTTAATGAGAGTTTCTCGTCGGGAAACGTGTCGCCCCTCTTGCAATTCCTTTTCGTGCCCTATGTTTTCAACAAATTTGAACAATGTGCTTGCCATTTTTTGCTCCTCGGTTTCAGGGCAATTCATGGCTTGCTTTATAAACTCTGTCCGTTCGTCCTCTTCTGTGGAATAATAGGCAATCAGACAATCGAGCAACAAATGTTTTCGGTAATCGTTCTGTGGACATTGTAGCAGACGACGCCAGGCCTCGAGCGTCAGTTCATGCCTACCCCACTGGGGCATCCTCATGAGAGTCGCTAAACTCAACCCAAGCCAGTTATCCTGGTCAATATAAATTTCCGCATCGAGTGCTGGCAACCCAACGTATCGGTACGTCACACTGATCGTCGGGTCGTCACCATGTGATCCGAGGAAGCCTTCCTCACCCACACCATTCCGCCCAACCCGCAGATAGAGAGCAATCGACAACACCGGTGATTCAGGATGATTCAACCGTAATTGCATATGATGGTATCGGCCCATTCGAGGCGGAAAACTGGCAACCCCCTCACCCGATTCGACTTCGATACGAACGAGAGAATGGTCCACAAATTGGTTCGCTATTCCTGGACCACTAAGGGGACTTCCGGTCTTTACCTTGGCCACCAATTCAATCCGCAGGGCTTTTCCTGTCGGCGGAGATATAATCATTTCTCGAGTGAACTATTCAGTCTGAGTGAATTCGAGAAGCTCGGCTTTTTGAGGGAAGAATAACCACAAGAAATCGTCCAGAGACTCCTCCCACGGTGCTTTGAGCCGTTGATCGTGGTCCATTTACGTTCTCCTGGTGCATAAGTTGCCTGTACCGAATCGCGTCGCGAAGAACCAATGAGCCTCGAAACATGCGATAGCATTCGACGGAAGCCGAGCAACAAAACGACGCCCGGCAAACAGAGTCTGCCGAGCGTCGCCAAAAGGGGGGATTCGTTGGAGTGGGCCGAGCCTAGTGCATCTTCCAGGCTAAAAATAGGGGTTGTCAGTTGGTCGTTTTGTTGG
>CAYRFQ010000055.1:0-45370 GCA_964423615.1 uncultured Alcaligenaceae bacterium
TTTTGCCTTGTTTGGTGCCTTTTTCGAGAACACAAAATCAGTGAAATTTCCATAAGTCATTCTATAAATTAGTTTTATGACTTTTGAAAAAAGTGCAAAACTCTAGTCAGACACCCTCGGACACCGAAAAATTCCTGGCAAAAACTGCGGTTGCACCCAACGGAATTCCCTCCCTAAAACACCAACCAACACGACATCCATTTGTCGGTAGTTCCAGTAGCACCAAAACTTCCCAAGGAAATGTCATGGATCGAACAATTCTCTTGTGCGGACTCGGCCGCGTGGGCTGGCGAGTTTTGAACTATCTCCAGAACGCAGGCTTCGCTGTCGTCATCATCGATACAGAAGCCTCACCCAACGACAAGCGTCTCGAGGGCGTCCGACTGATCAAGGGCGATTGCCGACAAGAGGAACTCCTCCACGAAGCAGGTGTCGAGCACGCACGGGGCGTCATCATTGTCACGAATGATGATTTTCTCAACGTCTCAACGGCCTTGTCTGTTCGCGCCTTGAATCCCAAGGTTCGCATCGTCATTCGCCTGTTCAACGACAACTTGATCGAAAACTTGGCTCACATTGCACCCCGCATGTTCCCGCTAAGTATCCCATCGTTGACGGCTCCGATTTTAGCAGCACGCACATTACCTGGCGAAGTCTTGGGAACGTTCCGTGTCGAAGGTCCGCAACCTGACCGGTGGCAAATCTCTCAGTTGACCATCCCGTCCGGCTCAGCACTGATTGGGAAGAATCTACATCAAATCGCGAAGGAGAATAATGTCCGTTTACTGAGCTATCTGCCTCGCGACGATGACGAAAAATACTTGCGGTCGATTGATCAAAGTCGGAGACTTCGAGCCAAAGACGCTGTGGTCGTGTGTGGAACACCCGCAAACCTCACCAATCTGGTCCGCCAAACAGAAGACACATTTTTGGAACTCCGATGGGCGAGTTACATCAGACGTCTCATCCGGATGGTGAAAGGCACCTTCCATGAAATCGATCTTCTACTCAAGGTTTGTTTTCTTGTCCTCGTTCTGGTTGTGTCGACGAGCACGTTATTGTTCGTTTTCATTGGGCAAGAGAGCGTTCCGAATGCCCTCTATCATACCGTCAGCATTATGGCCACGATGGCAGACATGCGTGAGAACCAGGAAGAGCTAAAAATCTATGTCAGTTTATTACGATTCGTCGGAGCGGCGCTGACGGCCGCCTTCACGGCCATATTGACGCGTTACCTTCTCGCCGCCAGTCTTCGAGGGGCCTTGGAGGTTCGCCGTATCCCTGAAGAAGGACATGTTATAGTCTGCGGTCTTGATTCCATTGGATTTCGTTTAGTCGAGGAACTAAGCCAATCGAACGAGCGAGTTGTAGTTGTAGAGTCCCGCAGCGACAACAACTTCGTCCCGACTGTTCGTAGGAACGGAGTTCCCGTCATCATTGGAGACGCCAGTGTCGGAGAAGTCCTCCGGCAAGCTCGCGTTGCCACTTCACGCGCGGTCGTCATCTGCACGAACAACGATATTGTGAATTTGGAAATCGCCATGTTGGCAGTGAAGTTGAATCCGAAACAAAAGATCATCCCGCTTCAGTCTGACCCCAAGTTAGAAGAACTCCTCCACAAAGCCACGAACATTCGCAACGGCGTGTCCATCCCGACCGTCGCGGCTCCGGCGTTCGTAGCGGGCTTGTTCGGCGACCGAGTCCAAACGATCTTTCAAATCCGCGAACGTCTGTTTGCCGTCATCGATATTCTTGTTCACCTGGAAGAAGGAGAACACGGTATTGACTCAGCCACCGGAGCACTGACTTTCGCGTCCTCCTCCGTCTCGATGAGTTCTCTGGCCACTCAATTCTTCGGACAACCTGTTTTAGTCCTGGCCATGGATTATCAGTTAATTCCGTTAGCAGTTCTTCCTGCCGACCCGGAACTGACCCCACCAGCCAATCCGATGACTGCCAAGTTGGGACCAGGGGACCGATTGGTAGCAATCCTCTCCTGGTCTAACTTGGAGCGTTTACTTCGTCGCCAACCGGGTTCGGCGGTCTGGTCGATCGAGATCACGATGTGTCCCTCGGACCAAAAAGAATGGCTCGTCTCGTTATTGGTACAGTGCAAGGTTGTATCCGATGAATTGGCAACCACAGTCGTCGAGCAGCTACCATATTCCTTCGAAGCCAAGATGACAGTAGGACAAGCGGAACACTTACGCTCTCTCCTCGAGGAAAAGGGCATCGTATTGAAAACCTCGAGACGTAAGACAAATGAACATTAGCGAAGCCTCCATACGCTCGACCGCCGTTTTCAATCCCTGCGTCACTTCTTCTCACATTGGCTCATCTTCGCGACCAAGAGAGACCAGACACGAATGTACTCGGTATCTGGCGGCAAATAGTCCCGCAGATCATGCTATTTTCCACTAATTATGGTGGAGGCATCACGACGTAGACCGTTCGTCCACCATAGAGGTACGGTTGATAATAGACATTGTTATACACGTAGTATGGAGAGCCACCAAAGGTAACCGTTTGATAACCGATGGGAAGAGTTGGATAGTAATAGTAGCTGAATCCGCCCATGTAGAGGCTTCGGTACCCCACAGGGAACCTTCGAATGTAGGTGGAGCTGTAGCTAAAACGAGTTCGGCCAATCGTACCAAAATATCTTCTATGAGAGTAGCGACCATATCGAACACTACCATAATGGCGATAACCCACGGGGCCGCCAAATCCTCTTCGAACAGTGGTCGAGCGATACCGGGCACCTCCAAATCGGACCGAACCAGTGTTTACGGTTCGGCGATACCGGAACTGGGCTTGACATGCGTGAGGTACAACAAAATAGGTTGCCAAGACTATCGTTAGGACTAATGTTGGTTTCACTTTCATCATTCTTGAATCTCCCTAATGCTGAATAATACTACTGGAAGTCTCACATTCTAAACTCAGTCGCCTCGAATGACGAATGGGATTTTCCTGACCGCATTAGGTGGTGTGAACGTAAAGCTACCGTCGTTGAATGTTGGATTTATTTCCCAGTTGGAGATTCGGCTATAAAATTGGGGTTGGCCTCCTTCGCGAAGATAGGTGATGACGACCTTACGAAGAAGCGGTTTCTTCCCAGCATCAATCCAAACTTGCCAGTCGAGAGTTGTTTGACGGAACGCCAGATGGTGACATTTGGTCTTTCCAACTTGATGCAGTCCTACGTAGACCCCACGGATCACATTCTCAGTGAGCACCTTGTAAGGATCAGAAAACAGAAGATCGGCCAAAGGTGGGTTATAATTGTAGGTTTTGTTGATGTGGTCCAACGTCTTATCAATTGTCTCCGGGGCCTTGGCCACTGCGTAAGTCTTTGCTTTTCGGTCGTACAAAGTTATGGTCTTGCCGTTATAGAAGGACTTCCGATCCTCGATGTCTCCTTGACGGTCCGTAGCCACACGGTTCGGTCTTCGGATACTCACTTTCAAGTTGTCCGTATACTGGAGCTTCAATCCATCGTCTTCCACATCTTCGTAAGTAGCTTCCGCCTCGAAGCTGAATGACTTCAGCTTGGCTAAATACGTACACATCCTCTTCAAGGCTTTATCGGCCTTGGGAGCGATTTTGGGTTGTTGGGCGCTCGCCGATTCGAACACACCAAGCATCACCAGCATGTAGACAACGGTCTCACAAATTCGTCGCATAGTCAAACTCCTTGTTGGGGTACCAAAGCACGACGCGGTAATCCAAACTTGCAACACTTCTCGAGTCGAGGGGGCCTCGAAGAAACGAAACATGTCCAGGAGCGAGATTCGAAACGAACCCCCCACCGCCTCCTCGGACACACTCTCAGTAAAACGTCAACACAGTTACAACAAGGACTAGGCCGAGAAAAACCGGCCAATAGAGTAACTTTGCGATGACGTTATCACGATATTCAATTACGGCGACGGCGTCCGTCGCGATAAATAACAAGGCATTGACCGAAACGGCCATGAGCATGACATAAGCGATGATATAAAGTGATTCGAGGTACGTGACGACGGGAACGTCCAACTTGCTTCGGAAGTCCACATGCATCAGCGCGATGGTGAAGAAAAACGCACCGCACGTCCCCAAAACCCCGAAGACGTTGAATCCGGAGGAGGACTGCTTTTGTTCGTTTAAACTCGACATCACCACGACTCCGTAGAGCAAGACCATGACGATGAAGATCGGAACGATATGAGAGATAAAGGGGGTTAAAAAATTCCGCTGGATTTGTATATTGAATTGCAACTCAGGAAAGTTTGTGATGTCCGATTCTCCAGGAAATCCCAATTCCACATCATATCGAGTAAAGTGATAACTGAAATAACTTCCCTGGGTTCTCCATCCACGCAATACCAGCTCATTATACACACCTGGTTCCGCGGTGGTATTCATGAAACGATAACTGAGAAGATCAGGCACAAGAATGATAAGTTTGTCCTCTTCGACGTGTTTCATCCGAACAACAACTCGTTGGCTGTCAAATGGATATTGGGTATAGTCAAATTTCAACCGTAGAGTTGCTCGAAACTTCCAACCCACAACTTCTTTTCCGTCGCGTTGTTCCCGAAATGTCTCTTCGATCGATACGGCTTCAGCATCGGGCGCGAGGTCTGGAAAGGTAAATCCTTGTTTGAGGGCAACCCCTTTGCGGGTCTCCTTGGAGTAAGTTTGCCAGATGTAGCCGCTCACCTGAAAGTTGTTTGCACTCTGGAACTCGAGACCCCTAATGAAGACTCGCGTTGGAACGAATGTTGGTGCACTCGAACGGGCTTCCGAAGCCGCTGCTTTTCTGGCTTCCATAAACTGATCCAACTCGCTCAGGTCACTTATCTTTTTCTGAGTCGGATCTTCCGGAATGCCATGCACCGTATCCTTGAGGCCCAGATGCCAAATGAAGCCAATCACCACTATGCTCGCCACTATGAACACGATTACGACGATGGTCCCCCCTTGCACATCGAACCGATCCGTCCGGAGAAAGGCAGCCGCAAGCAAGACCAACGTCAACACAACGGTCAGTCCAATCCAAATCTGTTGTCGTCGGAGAGCTGTCTCGTTCCGGTAGAGTTCGTTTTGGAAAATAGCCATCCCAAGCGACCATTTTGTGGACGCGATAGGGCGGTAAAAGAACCAACCACTTTGGGGCGGAAGAGTACCACCAAATTTTCGAAAACGAAAATTTCCGGATAGGCCTTTCTGCATGCGTTTGGGAAGTTCATAAATGGCTTTGTTCGAAGGTTTCTGTTTCTGGAGGAGTTCCAACCATTTTCTTCCAGCACGTAAAACCTTTTCGTTGGGATGAGCTAATAACACACCATCTTCGTTGACCACAAATGCAGTTCCAAGACGACCGACAAGCTTCGTTGTTATCAAGTCACTCAGTTGTCGCAACGATATGGATGCGTTCACAACCGCCACCAACTCCTTGTTCCCGTTTTCATTCTCTCGGTATACAGGAACGCTGTACCCCGCATAAGTTGTTCCGGCTGCAGGTCCATATCCCGTAACCCAAATGGCTTTCTGATTTTCAACGGGTGTCAAATACCATGCTGCGTCGGCCACTTTCGTCTTGTCCGTGTAGTCATAGAATTCTTCACACTGCACGACTTTGTCCAATCTACTGTCGTAGTAGGGAGCATAGAGCCGATTGCCTTTTGGTGAATATTTTCCTTTCGGGTAGGCGACCGTGTAACCGAGGAGGAAATCATCCCGCTCACTCTCGAATACGAGACGCTCGAGTAAGTTCTTTTCGTTGACTTTTCCCGTTTGCAAATCCTTGGCGAAAGCTGTCGTGCTTTGCTCCACCCGCTCGAGAATAGTCGTCAACTTATCAAGTACGTTGGTTACCCGGTCTTCACCAATGGCCACTGCGGCGGTATCAGCTTCCTGAATTGTGGTGTAGATGGTAATTCCTTGAACGACGACTCCGAGTGTGCTCACTATTGTGGTCGCTATCAACACTCGCTTTATCCATCGGGCTTTTGTCGATTGCGAAGGTTGCTTGGGGTTCATGGGAGTACTGATGAGCAGTGTTCAGTTGTTGTTGAGAAGTGTGACATTCGGTCAACATGATCGCAAACCGATTTGTTGAAATTTTATAGAGTGATCCCAACAGTTCAAGGTATAGGGACTTCTCACAAAAGTTGCGATTAGAATTGCAAAAAGGGTGTGCACGAGTAACTGCAAGAACGTGAGATAGAAGATGTCGTGTCCCACCGATCCAATGAGACACAAAATCCCTCGTTCGGCAAAGACAAATATCGCCAACGCAACATTGTCGAGAAGCGGTCGGTTGGCCCAAATGGTTCCGCCGTGTGGCCGCTCGGTACGACAAGACAGCCAAGAGTTATTAGGACTTCCTCCATTGGGCTATCTTCCGACGCAACAACAACTTAAATTAAGGGACACGACCTGGACCAGTTCCCGCTTGTATTGGGTACAGGTCTCTCGTTTTCAAAATCCTTCTCCTCGCTTGCGTTGACAGACGAGATCTGAGCGAAGCGGGGAACATTTGGACTGAGTCATTCGTGAGACTGTGAGCTGGACCCACAACGAACGGAACCGGTCTAAAACCAATACCGATCCACCATGGGATCGCAAACAGATTTTTGTTACACCCTTACCGTCACGAGTTTACCCATGCTAGAGCTGCTAACCGATTCGGAAGGTTTCAACGCTGTCGTGAAAGGCAAACACGGATATTTCGTTTTCAATAAGAACGATATCTATGTCGGCGAAGCCTTGAGAAAATACGGGGAGTACTCCGAAAACGAAGTCGACTTGTTCCGACAAATCTGCCAGCCTGGACTCTATGTAGCCGAGGTAGGAGCCAATCTCGGAGCCCACACCGTTCCGCTCGCCCAATTGGTAGGACCTCAAGGCAGGATCTTTGCCTTCGAACCACAGCGAATTGTCTTCCAAACCCTCTGTGCGAATGTCGCGATCAATAGTCTTGAGAATGTCGAGTGCTATCAAGTGGCTGTGGCTGCCGAGAAAGGCCATGTGTTGATTCCAGACATTCGCTACGACCAAAAGGGAAACTTTGGAGGGGTTTCCGTTCGTGCCTTCCAGCAGGGAAGAAAGGTTCCCACGGAAAAACTCGATGACTTACTCTCGGAAGTCCCACAATTGCACTTTTGTAAGATCGATGTGGAGGGAATGGAATCGGAAGTGTTGCAAGGCGGGAAGAACCTCATAGAAAAATTCAAACCAATTCTATACTTGGAAAATGATCGCCCCGAGAAGTCCAAAGAGTTAATCGAATTACTTTGGTCAATGGAGTACAAATTATTTTGGCACCTACCACTACTTTACAACCGAAATAACTACGCAGGGGACGAAGAAGATATTTACCACAACATTGTATCGATGAATTTGCTCTGCATTCACAACTCGTTGAAAATGAACCTTCAAGGGTTCCATGAAGTTGCCGACTCTGATTTTCACCCAATGCGACGATGACCAAGTTCGTTGGTGATATCTTTGTCTGACGTTACCGATCGACATACCAGTTGATCTTACTTGAATTCTCAGAAACGATTGAGAACTACGCGGATAAAGAAGC
This sequence comes from uncultured Alcaligenaceae bacterium, assembly GCA_964423615.1. Taxonomy (GTDB): domain Bacteria; phylum Planctomycetota; class Planctomycetia; order Gemmatales; family Gemmataceae; genus CAYRFQ01. The sequence goes on from CAYRFQ010000055.1 coordinate 7,580, forward strand.
ATGCACACTCGGTTAGTCGGATCAAGAAGTGTCGCGTTCGACTTGGTCATATCGGCCGCTTAGCGGCGTTAAATCCTGGCCGTGTGGGCGTTAGCCCACGGGACACTTTGGCTCGTCAGCCGCGCATGCCTCAAGATTACAAATGTGTAATCTCCACGTTTCCCCATTGTTCCTTGAGGTACTCAGCCACAAGCCGCCGGTGGCACTGGTCGGGTTCCTGTTCACTACATAGCAAACACCCCATATGAAATAGCTCCATGGAATGCGTCATCTCTACCTTGCGTCGACGGATCAACTCCAGGAAGGCTGTTTCATAGGAATCCCATTCGGTTTTGCTTTTCTTGTAATGAGTCAACATATCCTCAGTAGGTGCCAGGTCTGGCAAGTGGACGTAGTCGATGCTCGCGATGGCACGAAGGAAGTAGACCAAGTGTTCTTGTTTGGCGAATCCTGCGAGATGTGAGCTGTTCTTCAATCGAACATCGAGAATCCGCGTGACATTGGCATCTTGCAGCTTGGTGAAGAAATCCTCAGCCGACTTCTTCGTGAACCCGATGGTAAACAGCGAAAGCGTTTCGGACATGAGTTTGGACCAAGTTGGATGGGCACATGACGACACCGGATCAGAACAACCCGATGCCGATTGGTTAGCAATAAACTCTGTTGTGAATTTCGATACCTCTTGGACGGAGCGGTGTTCGTGCGTCCTTCGAGGATCCCTATCCTCATTCCACCTGGGTGGGAAAGTCGCAAAGAGGCACACCTTGCGTTGGCTTCGCGAGTATATCGGCGAGCGTCGTCTGACGAAAAGCATCTTCCACCATTTGCAAAGCCGTATCTAAACGGGCATGCAACGGACACAAGTTAACACCGTGGGCGGCAATTTCGAGTGGACAGGTCAGTATCCGGTCCACCGGATCAACAGCGTTGACGACATCAAGAATCGTCAGCTCTTTTGTGGGTATTAATAACACCATGCCTCCACCTACGCCTCGCTGCGAGCGAACAATCCCTGCGCGACTGAGAAACTGGAGGATTTTCGCAAGGTAAGCCTGTGGGGCTTTCGTTGCACGTGCAATTTGTTCGGTCGTCTGCGGCGTGCTCGAATTCATGGCCAAATACACAACTGCCCGCAGGGCATATTCGTTGGGCTTCGAGATCACGGTTCCATTTCCAACAAAATTCTAAAAAGCAACTGAAAAGGAATTTGACCATCCATTTGCAACTCCGTGCCTTTCTTACAAGACAGATTAATCTTGTTTGTTGTTGACATGGTTTCCCTCTTCGGGTCTGTCTTACACTAATGTCCATTGTATTCGAAAAGAGATCAACCAGGAAGCAGGGCGACAAAACCACGTTAGACTCTCTGACACGATGGTTAGTCTCCAACATGATTCGGAGTCGGCAAATCGAGGAAGGTATCTGCTCCTACTATCAACACCAGTCGCCCCACCTACCAAAAACTCCGGGAAGATAAACACAACGAAGACCGACTGACGTACCAAGGCTGGAGGTCAGGAACCCTGACCTCCCCACAGTGAGATCGTTTACCAGTAAAAAAATTCGCTCGGAGCTTCGTAAAAAAACTGTTTGGGAGGTTGGTAGTAGAATTCGTTAGGTGCCGCGTAGAAAAACGCGTTCGGACCTTCGTAATACCGCCACCAATCGCTCTGGTGTAAAGGCTCATATTGTTGACGATGTGGTGTCGGAGTGAATGACGATTGGGCTTGCGGATGAGATTCGGTCTTGGTGGGTTCCTTCTTGGGTTCGTCCGCAGAAAGACAGTCCGAAGCAAGCCAGAACATCAGTAAACAAATCGTAGCCGTGCGGACAGTTGGCATGGTCAGGGGCATAGAAGTCTCCTTTCGAGAATAGAATTGACAACCACCGAACTAGATGTGTGGACAAAGAGACGATCGGAGTGTTCGGAGTTACATATAATCTCTACCCTGGTGGAGACCCTCTCTGAAAACCTTCGTTTGCTTTTGTAAACTATTCTTTGGGAAAAGGTGTGTTTGCGAGGATTTTTCTCATCGGAAACAAGAGTCACGAACTAACGAGAAGAGAAGATGAGAAAGGTTCGTGCATTCTCCTCCTCTCTGTTCTTGAAGTGACAACTGACTCATTTGCCCTTCTCCAATTCGTCGAGCCTTCGTTGCAACTGCTGCAGAGCGTTTCGGAGCACCGTGACCTGTTTGAGAATTCTCGTTTCTGACGCAGAACTCACCTCTCGCCTGGACAAGGAGGATGGCTTCGCTACCGGTCGGGGAGGCAGGAGCTTGATCGATGGGACGCGTCGTCTTTCCTTTCGATCAACAACAAGTACCCTCAAGTCGGGAGGATTATTCCGGACGTTCAGCGGATTCCTTTCTCCGGACACACCTATCGTCTGGACGGAGAACCAGTACGTCCCTGGCTCCTGAGCACGATACAGAAATGTCTTCTCGATCGGACCGACCTCAGAAGCAACAACCCAAGACTTACCTTCGTCTCGCGAAACATACAGTTTTATAGATTGAATCCGCTTACGGTCGGCTTCGTCCACCCGGATGGGGAGTAAGAAGCATTTCTTTTCTGTTACGTGAACCTGATCCGCTCCGCCTTGTGATTGAACCTCTCCAGCGAAAAAAGCTAGAAATAGCAACAGAAGACTCGACATCGCTCAATCCTTCGAGAGTCAAGTAGAAAAAGTGTTACTTTCCGGCATCCTCGAAACCGCGAACTGCCTTGGTGAGTTCTTCGCTGTCAAACGCCGTCTTAGTCCATTTCGTTCAACTGTCGTTCGAGTTTGCGAATGCGGGCACGCAGTCGGCGGAGTTGCCTTCGGATATCTTGAAAGTTCGTCGAGTCATCGGCTTTCTTGGGACCAGGTTGATTGGCAATTGGTCGCGGAGGGGGCGATACCACCCTTGGCTCACTATTTTGCAGTATCGTGCCAGCTTTCGAGGTCGAAACAAGAACTTTCAACATCGGTCTGGTATTCGCCATGTTTGCCGGAATCGTGTGACCATCGTTGTCAATGGATTGAACGGCAAACCAATACGATCCGTCTTTTTCGGAAAGATACTTAAAACCGCGATCGTCCGGTTTTCCGAATGCCGCCGCTGCCCACGATTTCCCTTCGTCCGTGGAAACGTAGAGTATAAGTTTTCGTACCCCGGACGAACCAGAATCTGCAATCTGGAATGGAATAAAAAAGTGGCGGGTGGAAGTCACGAAAACATCGTCCGCAACCCCTGCTCCAGGAAACGTCAGTGCACACAGCGCGGCAAACACCACCGTGAGGAACATTCTGGACATACAATTACTCCCTTCCTTGAGACTACCAATTGTCTGACCTACAGGCTCGTTACAATCCCCCGCCGGGGCCCGTCGTCGAACTGAAACGAAAACTCTTCACCGAATCGACAAGTTTACCTTTCAACTTCGCCCATTCTTTTCGGTTATCCTCATTTTTGTAAACCCGAGATGGCAATCCACCAGCGACAATGAACAACCGCTCGGTCCCATTCTTCTTGAACAGTTTGACATAGTATGTAAATTCATTCTTCCCGTTCCCCTTCCTCAAGACCATTTCTTTGGTCTTGAAGTCGTTGACGGGAAGGACCTCCGATTCCTCGATGGGATCGGTTGTCGGAGCCGTCGTCGGAGCCCATTTCGTTCCAGAACTGCTGAATCGGAAGTGTTCGAGGATTCCATGAGCTTCACGGGCGGTCTCCTCCAAGTCGGTAGTAAAGCCGCCGTTGCTCAACACTAGTAGGTAAGCCGGGATAGTCGGCTGAATCATCACAAAACTCTTCGCATCCTCGTAGTTGTTGTAGGTACTGCTATGGACAAGCACTCCCCAATCTCGCGAAGGAGGAACGATCGTGAATCCGTACCCTCGTTCGAGAAGTTCCGTGTTCTTTTCCGCATCTTGGGGAGGAAATTTGAGTTTGCCAACCCACCGGATTCGTTCCAACGACGAGTCAACCTGAAGGATTCCTGGAGCGAGAAAAAGCACCAAAGTCAACAACGTAAAAATACCACCAATGACAATTCCTGCCATGGCGTAACTCGAACCAGCGAGTTTCTTTGGCCGTTTCTTAATTTCCATCAAGGCAAACGCGCCTAGTGCTACCGCCGCAATCGTTCCTATGATCGTGAAGGCACCAACCAAGGCCATAGTCAAGCTGAGCAGTGCCAGCAGACTCGTTTGACGCGGGTCTACTGAAGCGACCGGAATCTCGAGTGGAGAATTACAATCCGGACAGAGAATCGTTTTCCCCGCGAAGGCGTCATCCACTTCGAGTTGGGCAGAACACTTGCAAGTCAAAGCTATTGTCATCTCACTTCCCACCGCATCGCGAAGAGAGTCTTAGTTTCACGAAACTATTGTATACCGGTTCGTCCAACTTGCAAACGCGGATGGTGCCCTGAAAGAAGTCAGTTCGAAATGCAGTTGCAGTGATGTCGGAAACATGGCTATTTTGGTGAAAGCATAGAAAACCTAAAACCGTCGGAAAGTACAAGATGAAACACGCTCGCTGGATTTTGATCCTCTACTCGGTCATGTCTGCCTGGATGCTCGGGTCGACAGAAGCCCAACAACTCAAGCAAACCTTGGTCGTAAATCCCCCGTCCGGTCCCGTAACCCCTTTTACCGGCAAACAATGCGTCCAACCTGTCTGTTGCTTTCGTTTCAGCCCCGATGGGAAAATTCTTGCATCAGACCAAAGGGAAAACATCGCACTCTGGAACATTCAATCTGGAAAACGATTAGCGACATGGAAAGGACACTCGGGAGATGTCATCTCCATGAGGTTCAGCCCCGATGGTAAATGGCTGGCCTCGGCAAGCGCGGACAAAACCGTCCGGCTGTGAGAGATGAAGACGAGAAAAACTCACACCACGTTCCAGGGAAATCAGTGGAACTTGGGGTGTGTCAGCTTCAGCCAACACAGCAAAACACTTGGGGTCGCTGATAGAAATCACGTTTGAGTGTTGGATCGGGAAGGCGCGACCCAGTTTCCTGAACAGCGGAAAGCCGACTCGTATAATATTGCCAAGTTCGCCTTTTCGAACGACAATAAAACCCTTGTATCGGTTGCACACGGAGTCGGCAGTTGGACGTTATGGGAACGGGCTACGGGTAAACCACGAGCCACAGGAGGGACCGGCATCCCAGGATTCACTTCATTGGACATGCACCCAAACGGAAGAATGTTCGCGACAACGACCGATAATACATCGACGATCAATCTTTGGGATCTTGTGACTTGTCAACGAGTGGCTACCCTCCAAGCCGGTAAGCGCCATTTGACATCCCTGAGCTTCAGCCCCACCGGAAAGACACTCGCCGTCGGAACAAGCCCAACTAAGATCGGCGGGGAAGTCTTGCTGTGGGATACGACAAGACGAGAACTCAAATCCCTTCTCAAAGGTCATCAGAGCGAAATCGTATCCCTCTCTTTTCGGCCTGACGGAAAGATGTTAGCCTCCTCAAGCGCCGACGGTACGATCGAACTCTGGGACCTAACGACGAACCAGACGTCCAACAAAAATACTCCGGATGCTAAAAGCAAATAGCAAGGTTTCCAAGACGCGCCTTTCCGAGACGTCTCGGAAATCAAGTGATGGCCTGATCTCACCCGGACATCCGATCATTAGGCCATCAAGAAAGTCCGCTCGGTTACTCCGGCAACGGCTTGTCCTTCGTCTCTGGCGCGAACGGCAAGACCAACAGTCCGAACGCGAACACAATGCACATCGTCAACCCTGCATAACGCAATCGCTCGACGCGCGTCCCGGTAAAGACTTCGTTGATCAACAGCGCTAACAACGCCGGTCCTACCGCAGCCACAAACCGACCGACGTTGTAGCAGAAGCTCGTACCCGTACTGCGTAAGTGCGTCGGGAATAGTTCCGGAAAGTAAATCGCGTAGCCAGCAAACAAGGACAATTGACATATCCCCATCAAGGGAATCATCCAAAAGACCTGGCTAAAGTCGGTCAGGAACAAGAGCACGTTGATCGTGCTCGCCGCACCCAGAATGAACGCCAACGCAAACGTCGGCTTACGCCCAATCTTCTGCGTCACCATTCCAAAGGTGTACATCCCGAAGAACGCTCCAATATTGAGCATGAACGAGGTTATCCCCTTCCACCAAACCACCTGGCCGCCGACCACCTTTTCGATCGGAGCGTAGACTTCTGCATAAGTTTCCTCCTCGGTTTCCTCCTTGATGGGTTGGAATGTGCGTTTGAGTCCTGTGTTCTCCACCGATTTTTGGAGTTTCTTTCCTTCCTCCTCTGACAACTTATTGTCGCTGACTTGAACCGCGATGGCTTCGCGTGCAAACTTGGCCTCCATGATGTTGCCGACCAGATCGAACATGAAAAAACCGACAGCCCACAAACCGACGACTCCCGAGAAAGCCATTGTCATTCCAATGAGGGCATGCTTACGCCACAGCGGATTGCTGAACAACTCACTATAGGACCCGAGTTTCTTCGCAACGGCGTCCTCGTGAGAGGCTCTTTGCCATTGTTCTGGTTCCTTCAGACGGCGACGAATCACAAGAGCCAATAGCGCTGGGACGGCACCGACGATGAACATCGGACGCCAAATACTGTCCACCACTCCTGCCCCTTCGAGTTGACCCATTCCGATGGCGATGAATGCCGCACTGATGTTACCCACCGCAGAAAGGGCCTGAAGCGAAGCCAAAGCATACGGCCTTGCTCGACTTGGCATCACTTCCGCCACGAGAGCCACACCAACAGCAAACTCTCCACCGACCCCCAACCCCGTTAGGAATCTGTAGACCGCAAAGTCCCAAAAGCTCACGCTCAATGCACTCAAGCCCGTACAGAGCGAGTACACCAAAATGGTGATGATCATCGTCCTGGCCCGACCAATCCGATCGCCCAAAATGCCGAAAAGCAACCCACCCGTAGCCCAACCGATCAAAAAGATCGATGTCGCATAGCCACCGGCAGCGTCCACCGTCCAAGTCGTATCCGGAGGCAACAATTCGCTCATTGCTGGCTGACGAGCGAGCAGAAACAATTGTTGGTCCAAACAGTCGAACAACCAACCCAAAGCCGCCACGATCAACACAAACCACTGGTATCGATTGAGTTCCTTGTACCACGGCCCAGAGCGTACTGTCGCGTCGTTCGTGGTGGTTCCGCTGCCTCCGTTGGAAGCACGGGTTTGAATGCCTGTATCCGACGGTTTCGGTTCGCCCGGTCGAATTTGATTTCGAGGGTCTGGAGCATTAGGGGGCTGTTCTGATGACATCGCAGTGCATCTCCAACGGTCAGGAAAATAACGAACATAAAGCATGTCAAGTCGCTTGTCATCCGTTATCTGACCAGAATGTCGGTTGTCGGAAAAGTAGGAACATCAAAGGTTTGCAGATTAGGACGCACGCCACGTCTAGCTGGGACGCACGCCACGTCTAGCGGCGCGAATTCTCCCAATCCAAGTGATACGCCAGGCGCAAGTCCATGCTCACTATTCATCAATCAGAAAGCGAGACAACGCAAAGCAAGCATCGTCTTTCCTACTTTGCCCGACTACAGTCTCTTTCTTGCTATATTTTCCAAAGAACGTTAGATTATCACCATCTCGCTAGAAGATGATCGTCAGTGAGCTTCTTCACAATTGTTAAACTTACGGATTTGGAGAATAGGCCTGTGACGACAGACCAGAAGGACCTCACGCCTGGTGGAGTTGCACCTCGACTCAAATTGCGGATGCTCGGAACACCAGCTCCGGTATTCCCTGGCTTCGAGGTAGACATCCTCGATAAGGTGCCAGACGACGAAAAACCCGACGCAGTGTGGCACCGCGAACGCGCCCGAGACATGCTCAAGGCTCACCCAGAAATCAAAGATCTCACCGGCAACACGCCCTCGACCGCGATTTGGTGTGTGTTGTTCGTGGGAGCACAAATCACCCTGGCTGTCCTCGCCGCTTCACAACCTTGGTGGATCGGAATCTTGGTGGCTTACGTCGTCGGCTCGTGGATCAACATCAACTTGTTTATGCTCGCCCACGAATGTAATCACGGGCTTGTTTTCAAGAGCACTGGCTGGAACCGCGCGATGTTCACTTTGACATCGCTACCCATGTTCATGCCCGGCCATCATACCTGGTGGCTCGAACATCACGTTCATCATAGTGACCTGGGAGCCAAGAAAGATTTCATCAAGCGACGGCGAACATTCTTCCTGTTGACAAAATATCGCTCTCCTCTCTTCTTCCCGTTCGCCCCACTCATGTTGATTACGCAGATCTGTCGAGCCGCTCTCGGCTTGTGCTTCTACTTCGTAGGGCTCTTCGTAGGTCAATGGAAACCAAGCAAAACAACTCTCGCCATTTTGGCAGACGATCATTTGGTGTCCGGTTACAACAAAAGCGGCACAGCGTTTTGGGCCGTGGTCTACCCATTCGTTAACTTGGTCTTCTTGGGAACAATGTTCGGAGTAATGGGGTGGAAATCGGCCGTTTACTTACTCGCGAGCCAGGCTTTCATGAGTGGTTTTCTCCATCCATTGATGATGGGAATGGTCTTGAGTAATTCTCACTTCCACGGACATAACCGATATCAACCAAGCTCATCGTATTACGGATGGTTGAACAAACTCACATTCAATTTTGGCTATCACACAGAACACCACGATCTCCAGAGCATTCCATGGAGCCGACTACCGAAACTCCGCAAAATAGCTCCAGAATTCTACGATTGTCTCGCAGAAACGAAATCTTACATTGGTCTGGCGTTCCAGTTCGTCTTCGGGAGCCGACAAGTATTCGAAGAACAATTCGACAACGAAGAACACCGTAACGCCGTCATGATCTCCCAGCAAGAGCCTGCCGCTTGATGCCGCGAACCGAAATGAATCCGGATACTACTTCCTCGACCTGAACGTTGACTGTAGTGAAAGTGCCGACAGGAATTGACGACCGAATCCTTCTCCACGAAATGCCAATGCTCTTCGACGCCTTCGAAGAAGTTGATGCAATGACACGGACTTGCTCGAACCCTGCCGCAATAACGAACCTCATCATCGGGACTGCTGACGCATGGATCTGATGTTGCGGCAGAGTTAAGGATCAATGGCATCCTTTTGCCAAAGTTTCCGTCAGTTCAAACTCGGCGCAGTCCAGTTCGGGATTCCTTTCGTGCTTCGCTGTTTTTCGTAGAGAACCCAAAAGGGCTGTATCTTGGAGTTTGGCACCTTCTCGTTGACCATCAGTGGACGTGTTTCCTTCCACCAACCATCGTAGCCCTTCAGCATCTCCTTCGCGACTTCTGGGTGCTTATCGATGACATTCGTCTTTTCACTCGGATCAGCATCGATGTCATAGAGTTCCTTCCCATTGATGAGTCGAAAACGTTCGCTGCGAACCGCAAAATTCTTGTATTTGGACTTGTCCGGATTGCTCCCTTTCTTCCAACGACCTCTGTGAAATACAAGAAAACGATCCGACCACTTGGCGGTGTCGTTTTGCAAAAGCGGCAGAAGACTGCGTCCATCACGCTTTTGAGCCTTGGCGGGAACCTTGGCCCCGGCCAATTCCACGAATGTTGGAAAAATGTCAATGTGAGCGGCCAACCCATCGATGTCACGACCTTTAGGAAGTGTTCCCTTCCATCGCCAAAAGGCTGGAACGTGAGTTCCACCTTCAAAGACCGATCCTTTTCCGCCCCGGAGCCCAGCAAAGAACAACATATACCGCATCCCGTTGCGTCTCGTAGCTCGTCCACCCGCCTGACCATTGTCCGTCATAAAGATAAGTAGTGTATTCTCGTCCAAACCCCATTCGTTCAGTTTTTGCATTAACAGACCCATGTTGTCATCGATGTTGGCAATCATGCCATATCGTCCCGCAACTTGTTCGTTAAAGCCCATGTCGAGGAATCGTTTCTTATATTTCTGAGGGGCAATCATCGGACCATGGGGTGCGTTTGGGGTGATGTACGCAAAGAATGGTTCTTTTTGGGTCTTCTGTTGTTTCATCCAGCCGAGAGCGGCTTGAAAAAACACATCTGTACAGAACCCTTTCGTTTTGACGAACTTCTTGTTGTGACGTATGACCGGATCAAAATAGCGGTTTTGTTTATTAGGTGGTGCATCCGCACAACTGCAGTCATACTTCTGTCCGATTCCACCGGCTCCATGAATAAACACCTCACCAAACCCACGATTGTGTGGTTGATAAGGTTCCTCGTCGCCAAGATGCCACTTTCCAAAGATCCCGGTTGCATAACCAGCGCTTTGCAATATTTGAGCGATGGTGACCGTCGAGAGGGCCATACGTTCGCGTTCCAGAATGGTATGCGTAACACCATTTTTGAACTCATGTCGACCACTCATGATCGCTGAACGAGTTGGAGCACAAGTCGGGCTAACATGAAAATCAGTAAATCGTGTGCTCTGTGTATAGAGTTTGTCGAGATTGGGTGTCTTCAACACCTTGTTTCCCATGCAACTGAGATCGCCCATACCTTGGTCATCTGTCATGACTAAAATGATGTTTGGCCGACTGCCTCGTAAGGGCTTCTTTGCCTCCTCGGCTTGCGCCGTGGTGGCAAACAGACAACTTAAAAAGATTATTGCTGCAAAACAAACAGTCGAGATCAGATTCCATTTACTGCTATCGGTCATGTTTTCTTTCTCCGGTCGCACTGAGACTCTTTTTTCGGATTGTGGGCCCAAAACCTCCAGAACTTTCCATTTCCTTTTCCATACTGTGATGTTGTTACCTCTTACGTCTCCACAAAGACGCTTTTGCATTCCAAGGCACACTCCGGTCGAATAGGACTCGGTATTTCGTATACTTGTTCCTTTGAACCGCATGTCTTTTCAGGTGCCGAAAATGCTCGTCATAAAGGTCTCGCATTTCGGTTAGCTTCTCGGAATGCGCTGCTACTGTTGCAAGATTCTTCATCTCCAATCGATCTTTTGCTATGTGGAACATTTCTTCCACAGGCTGAAAGCCCTTGCCAGCGTATCCCCAATAGATGTACTTCCAATCTTTCGTAACGACCGATAATGCTTGTATCTCTTTGTTCCCCCACATGTTGATCAACGTGAGTGACTTCCGAGAGATCCCCTTGGGGTCGCCCAAGAGCGGAACTAAACTGAGACCATCCATATTTTTGGGAATCGGCTGGCCTGCGAAGTCCAAGATGGTTGGAGCCATGTCGATATTGCCAGTTACAGTGTGACGCTCTTGTCCTTGTTCGTCTTGTGGCAAACGTGGATCGTAGATAATCAGTGGTGACCTCGAAGCCTCTCCATAGGGAAGCACTTTCCCACCAAATCCATGTGCCCCACAGCTATATCCGTTGTCGGATGTGAAAATAATAATGGTGTTTTCGGCAAGCCCCTCGTCTTCCAGGGCTTTCCGAATCATTCCCAGCGTCACGTCAACTCCGTAGATGAGCTGGTTATATTTACGCATCGCCTCCTGGTAAGTGGCTTCGGATTTGGTCCAAAAGCGATAGCTATTGAATTGCCGTCCCGTCTTGGCCTGTGGGGCTAAATGTTTGGCATTCTTCTTTCCATAATTGGCCGGTTTTCGAAACTTCGTGTCTTTGTAGATAGGATCGAACGCTGGGTCGGGCGTAAACGGCAAGTGAGGAGCTTTGAAACTGATGGCAAGGCAAAATGGTTTTTTGCTCTTCTTGGCTGCTCGAAAGAAGTCCTGAGCCCACGCACCGTAAGCCCTTGTACTGTGGGGATACTTCTCAGCATACTTGGCAATCGTCTTGTTCCTGGCCGTCTTGTATTTCGTTTGACCTGGACCTCCGGCCCACCAATCAAAGTCACCAACAGGCAACCCACTAGCGTCGACTTTCTCCAAACCTGCTTTGTCAGCACGGACGGCAAACCCAAACTTTCCTCCAAATCCAATGAAGTATCCCGCTTTTTGAAGTAGCAGCGGAAACGACAAGGAAAAGGCGTTACGTGATAATGGACCGTGCTGGAAGTTACACCCTGTTTTGTATTCGTACATCCCCGTCATGATAGAAGCACGACTCGCCATACAAATTGAGGTCGTGTTGTAATGATTCCGAAACAGAAATCCCTGACGGGCTAGCCTATCCATGTTGGGAGTCTTCACCTGGTCATTGCCATAGCAACCAACGGAGATGTCAACTTGGTCGTCAGTCAACAAAAAGATAATGTTTGGCTGTTTACGTTTCTCTTCTCCTGCGAAGGACGCAGGAACGTTAGCCAAGAAACCACAACACACCAGCCACAACGTAAGGAATGGTATCTTCACGTGGAGTATCTCTGAGAGGGTGTAGGATTGTACGTTGGTCAACTCTATTTTCGTTTTCGATTCGGATTCATCGGTAACACGTTCGCTCGCTTGGCCCATTTCCACCAAGCCTGATCCAAACGTCGCACTATCTCTTTATGCTCAGCGACAACATTAGTGGTTTCACAACGGTCCGCTTTCAAATCGTATAGTTCCCATTTGGCTTTTTCCCCTCGTGCAACGAGTTTCCACCGACCGTCGAAAGCTGCCCGATTGCCGTGATGCTCCCAATACAGATTGTCTTTCCGCCTCAACTCTTCATCACCAAAGGCCGGAACGAGACTCACACCTTCCATGGGCGTAATCGTTTGACCACTGTAGGTTTTGGGATATTTCGCTTTAGCAACCTCAACCAGCGTCGGCATAATATCGATGATGTGTCCCACCTGCCGCCGAAACGCTCCGTTACTCTTCTCCGGAATACCCGCTGGCCAATGAACGATCAAAGGAGTGGCAACGCCACCTTCGTACGTGTCGTGCTTGAACCAGCGAAACGGAGTGTTGCTAGCATTGGCCCAACCACCCCCGTAACTCACGAAAGATAAGATACCGCCCACCGCTTCGATCGATAGATTCTGGCCTCTCGTAAAGCCGCAGACGGCATACTCGGCACACCCACCGTTGTCCGACAGGAACAAGATCAGTGTGTTGTCGAGTTTCTTACCCTTCCGCAGAGTCTCGATTATCCGGCCAATCCCCTGGTCCATCCGTTCTACCATCGCGGCATAAACTGCCATTCTGCGATCCATCATTTCACGGACATCGTCCGCGCTCTTGAGATTCGGCACGCGCTGCAACTCCTTGGGGATGCCTCGCTCGGCCAGCTCATTCCAGCTAGGGATGAATCCAGTTCGCTGGGTGAGTTTCCACGACTTGGTCGCTAAACCCATTTTTTGTTGACGAGCGAACCGCTGCTTGCGGATTACATCCCAACCGACGCGGTATTTCCCCCGGTACTTCTTGATGAGTTCCTTTGGAGCGTGCATGGGCCAGTGGGGAGCCGTGTACGCCACATATAAAAAGAACGGATTGTCTTTGCGGTTCTTCTTCAAGTGATCGTCAATAAAAGTACAAGCGTTCCGACTGATGGCGTCTGTGTAATAATAGTTCTTGTTCCCGCTGGCTTCCTTCTGAATAAACTGGTTCCCGCGAGTCAGTGTTGCAGGATTGAAAAAGTTCCCAGCTCCCGCAATCGTTCCGTAGAACCGATCAAATCCACGTTGTCGGGGCCAATTAAATTTCTCCTCGATCGTTTTTGCCCGAGTACGGTTTGTCAAATGCCATTTACCAACCATGTACGTCGAATATCCACCTAACTTGAGAACTTCCGCGAGAGTCACACACTTCCTGTTGATGTTGCCTCGGTAGCCGGGAACTCCCCAGTCCGGTTCCATACCGCCCATACCCGCTTGATGAGCATATAACCCGGTCAACAAGGCCGCTCTTGTCGGACAGCAACGAGCCCCGTTATAGAATTGAGCAAACCGCAGACCGTTCCCGGCGAGTTTGTCTAAGTGAGGTGTTGCAATCTCTCCCCCGTAACACCCTATGTCCGAAAAGCCCATGTCATCGGCCATGATGAGCACAATGTTTGGCCGCTCGTCCGCCTGAGTTCGAGAACCAGTCAGCAACAACGCGAACGGTACAAAAACTGAGATGACGTAAAATCGCATCGTGATATACCAAGAAGTCTGAGCCTAGGAAGCAATACGCAGGATACCGTGGTAATGACTCTTGGTTACGAAAGCAATCGAAAACTAGCAAAGAATCTTAGGAAACGGACCACTCGGTCGTTTTGAACGCCACTGTCCGACAGGAGAAAGTCAAGCTTTGCGTTGGCTTGCCAATCATCTTGACTTCCCCCGAAATAGATGGAGAGGCATTCCATTTCATGACCACCTCCATCAAGGACGATCATCCCCTCCAGAATACGTGATCGATTTTGCACGCAGTTTCCAAATTCGTGTGTCGGCATTCTCCAAGCGAAATGTGCTGTCGATCTCGATCTCCGACGAGTCAAAAGTTGCGTATCGGATCAGTGGTCTCTGTCATCGACTTTGGGCCATCGGAAAAAACAGACCACTACACGGAATCGAGAAGGAACTCAACCTTCGTCTCTAAAAAGCCACACATGTATTCGTTTTGATGTCAACATTAGAATTTGTCGCAATCCGCTTATTCCGGTCGCGCTCCCATCAAAATCTTTTCTTTCTTTTTTTGGTCACAGCCCCAACCGGACAGGACTGACGGAACTGTTGCAGTTTTGCTCTCCTTTGTTGGCTCAAATCGCACAACACTCGAGTATCTCGGTTGATTTCACAACACTCAGGTCTTTGCAATTTCATGCCATTTCTTCCACGATTTAACGTGTTCGGCTCACAGAATTTTCTGGCACATCCGTTGCCCCTCTCTTCCATCACAATCAGACCGGGAGTTCAAAACTCCATTACAGTACCGCTCGATTAACTACCAACTCCTCAGAACCAGATAGTAAGGATAACGCTCATGTTGCGCACTTGGCTCAAAAATTGGATCGCCCAACGGTCTTTCACCAATAAGAAGCAAACCGCAAACAAACGAAACCGACGGACTTTGTTGGCCGTGGAGGGACTTGAAGTTCGGGAAGTCCTGAGCGGGACAAATCCTATTCTTGTCCCGCCGAGTTTGTTGGGGACTTCAACCCTCGTGGTTGACGCCTCCGGGAGTTCTGCCGATGGACAAACATCTTCTCAAGCGACACAAATCGATCTCACCGAAGCGCAAGCTGCTTTCGAGAGTTCTCCAGTGACTCCTGCTGTCGTCGTTGACATGATCGATCAATTGGCTAGACAACTGGGAGAATTGCAGCAGTCCGATCAATTCGAACAAGTTTTGCCATTTACAAAGGACCTCACCATTGCCGAGACGGCCGAACTGTCTAAAGTCGTAAAGGACCAAATCCTCAATCATCTCCGCCAAGAAGTCATCGATCCGACTGAGGAAATAAATCAAGAAACCAGCAATAATTCCTCGGAGACGTTGGGCGAGGAGGGGCGTCAGTTTCAGCCTACCTTCGAGACATTACATGAACTCGTGGCTCGATTGGAAAACCAAGGAGTACTCGGACAAAACGGCATCAACTACGACACGTCGACCAAAGTATTCACGATCCACCTCCAATTCTCACTAACGGGCGCCGCGGAAGAAGCAGAATTGTCGTTCGAGACCACTGATAGCGGTCTAACAGATCTGGACTTTACTGATTCGAAAGGCAAGTTCACAACGACAACAACAGTCGACCTGGTCCTCGGCATCCAATTCCGGGATTTAGGCACCAACTTCGTCTTCACTCCTGAGACGCCACTGTCGAATCTGAACAGAGGAAATGGTGTTCCTCGTAGTCTTCCCAAGATCGAAGCAGACCCATTCCCTTCGGATGACAATGAAATTACCAATTTCGCCCCTACCCAAGACGTCCTCCTACGCTTCGACATCACCGAGGATGATGGAGTATCGGTAACTACTACTTCTCACGATATCTCAGTACCGAAGGAGGTCATGGAGGCCAACGAAAACTTGCAAGATTTGGTGGACGACATCAATGAAGCCATTACGGCTACTTTTCAGGAAACCCCGCCAATTGAGGCATTCATTCTCAAAGAAACCAATGACGATGACACAACGACCGAGCGTGTCGTATTCGTTGGCACGACAGAGACCATCACGAGTTTCCACGTCGCTGGTGCAGAAGTGCTCGGCTTTCAGGCCGCAGACCAAAGTACAACCGATCGAGACTTTCAAATCACATTGAGCGACGACACCGTGTTCGATGTGACCCTCGGCAATGCTTCGACGGTCGGTGACATCGTGACGGTCATTCAGGATGCAACCTCTGGCCAAGTTACAGTCGTCGTTGATGAGGTGACAAAAGGATTCCGTTTGGAAGTCTCATCGGAAGGGCCCGAAATTAGGTCCGTCAAGCCATTGGACAAATCGCCTGCTCTGTTTTCGCTTGGAGTTGGCTTCGAAGGTTTTGTCGATCCAGAAACGGGTCTCCCCGAAGAAATCATCGACCCGGATACCAACGAACCTGTCAAAATCCATGTCGTCGTAGGGGCTCCACTTCACGGTGACACGGTGGACCGGCTTTTCTTCGTGAAGGACCCGAGTATCACTCTCTCCACCTCAGTCGAAGTGAATAACGCCCAAGTCAAAGCTCAGTTCGGTCTAGTCCCACTCGAGCTGAGTAATTCGAGTTTAAACGACTCCGTTTCACTCTCTTTCGCCGCGGACGACTCGCAGGAAATTCCGATCATCGATATCGCCGAAATCCTGTCCCCGAATGGGATTGTATCCGGTGATGTTGACCTCAACCTGGCTGCTGCCTTCCAATCCTCCGAGGGCACACCAAACTCAACTACACCCGATGAGTCTTTTGGCATCGATCTCACTGGAGCCCAGGTCGTCGTATCCTGGAATGCCACCACAGATGAGGTCGTTGAGACCACCCTACTTGATGGAGCAACCTCGTGGGATACCCTTGCAGAGTTTGACGTGGCAGCATTCAATCAAGCCATTGACCAAGTTGTAGGATTGTTAGTCCAGGTGGAGAGTCAGCCCGTCTTCACAACTCCCTTCCCTGTCCTCAATCAAAGCGTCAGCGAGATGCTCGGGCTCAGTCAGGATGTTTCAGCCTTCCAGAACAACCTGAAAGACAATCCACCCACGACGTTGGCAGACCTCGAAGACCGTCTTGAGTCGGTTTTCGGAGTGACCGCAACATTCGAACTTCAGAACCAGATCATCGACATCACCCTTCCTCTCACTTTCAAAAAACAGGTCGAATTCCGTCTGGATGAACAATTCGGAGAAGAATTCGGGGGACTCGTCGGACTCGGGGCTTCATCCTCAGTGATCGCGACCCTGGAAAGCACTAACAGCACCCTGGGATTACTAGTCGACATTTCCCAAGCAACACCGGTAGCCTTCCTCAAGAACAACAGTGCACTCGACTTCAGCTTCAAGATCGATGCGAACAACATTTCCATGAATGCCACGGCTGGGGTCGTCGGAGTGTTCATCGAGGACGGTACGATCCGAGTCGATGATGGTACTGACGAAAAAGGACCTGCAACGTTCGCTATGTCTGTCGTGGGAGATGTCAACGGCAGTACTGCGTTCAGCGAAATCCTTTCAGCTGCTACGAATCACATCACTACCGAAGCCACCGGAAAACTGGAAGTTTCCCTCCCGACCTTCTTTCCCTCACGCAACAACCCCATGGGCTCGATCGAGGTCACGATCGATTCCATGCAGGACCTGGGCACTGTTCCCCCAAATATCGTAGCTCCAGACTTCAGCTCCGCCATTTCAGACTTCGACCTCAAGAGCACTCTCGACAATGTGGTCGACGGTTTTGACCGAGCCATGCAGCTGCTGGAAGACGCCGTGAACGGAGAGCTCGTTGGCCTCGACATACCATTAGTCGGCGACCAACTCGATGACGCGAGCGAGTTCTTGCGCGAGTTGCGCGAGCGAATTACCCAGGAACTCGGCACCTTGCCAACCATGGCGGAAGACCTTGTGAAGAACAAGCTCTTCGAAATCCTCGGCGCCCCTGGACTCGGATGGTTGGCCGACCTCGATAAAAGTGGAGTTGTTGACAACGATGACATTCGCCTGGAGAAGCAATTCTCAACCTCCGGAATTCTGGACGGGTACGAATTCGAATTCGATCTTGAAGCTGACCTGCTCACGAAATCTCTCCCCATCGACGTCGGGTTGGACGCCGTCGGACTGGACATCGATGGCAGTCTCAACCTGGACATCACCTTCGACATGGCCTTCGGGTTTGGCATTACTCTTTCTGACGGATTCTACCTGACGACCGAGCACCTACGAGGTGACGGCACCGTCGACAAACCCGAACTGGAACTAGGGATCGAAGTTTCTCTTTCGAATTTTGAAGGGGATCGGAAAGCCTCCGAGAAAGGTCCAGAACTCGCGGCGGAAGATCTGTTCTCGGCCCAGGCGACACTTGGTTTCCTCCAGTTTACGGCCACCGATGCCCCAAAAATCACGGAAGTCAAAGACGAAAATGGGAACGTCACAGAAACAGTCTACCAGTACAGCCACCTCAAGGGCACGGTCAGCGTCGATTTGAAGGACTCCGATGGCAAACTGACACTCGCTGAGGTGACATCGGCTTCGGGGTTAGACGATTCGACCATCACTTTCAGTGCAGAAGCATACATCGGTCTGCAACTGACGACGAGTTTCGGCAACTCTAAGTTGGCTGCCAACTTGCCTTCCTTTGGTACCACCTTCGTGACCGATTGGCGATATACCAATGAGAGTGGTTCGCAACTCAACGTGTCACTCGATGACTTGTACATGGATCCTGGCGATTTCATCAATAACACTGCTCAAGAGATCAAGAAAGTTCTCGATCCGGTTATCCCCATCGCTAAAGCCCTGAATACCCGCATACCATTGATCTCGGATCTGGAAGGACGGGATTTCACGCTGCTAGACCTGGCTGAGCGCATGGGGTCTCTCGGACCGACGAGCCGAAAGTTCGTCGACAAAATCATCAAGTTTGCAAACTTCGTCGAGAACTTGGAGCAGTTCACCGGCGAGCTTCATTTCGGAAGCATGACAATCATCTCCTCTACTGATCAAGACGTCGCCAACCCAGAGCAACTAGCAAAAAGTTTGGAGACCAAATCAAGTCGAAGAACCGATCAAACCGGTACCAAAAAGACCGATTCCGATTCGCTGAAGAAAAGAATCGAAGATGCTGGTTTCGAATTTCCGCTTCTGGACAATCCAATTCAGGCCTTCCAGTTGTTATTAGGAGAGGACGTTGACCTGATCGTGTATCGGTTGCCGAAACTGGAATTCTCGTTCGACTTCCGTAAATATTTTCCAATCGTTGGACCACTCGGGGCAACTTTGTCAGGAAATATCGGAGCATCGGCTGAATTCAGTTTCGGCTACGACACCCGAGGGATTCGACAATTCATCGAAAACGACTTCCAAGATCTGGCCTTGGCTTTCAACGGTTTCTACGTCGGCGATCTGAACGCCGAAGGAGTTGACGTCCCAGAGCTTCAAGTATTCGGGGGCATCGGGGCCTACGCCTCAGCCAACCTTGGGATCATCGAAGGTGGCGTCGGTGGTGGGATCGCAACCGAAGTCAACATGAATCTGCATGATGGAGACGACGACGGTAAGTTGTATGTCGATGAGATCGTGTCCAACATCCGTGCCGACAAGCTGTTCGACGTCGCGGGGGCGATAACAGGCTTTTTGGAAGCCTATCTGACAATTAATTTCCTCTTCTTCAAAAAGACGTTCGAGTTCGAGATTACTCGTTTCGACCTCGTTCGCTTCTCGAACAGTCCGTCTGGAAGCACCACACCTGAACTCGCGACCACCACGAATGGAGAACTCCGCCTCAACGTAGGACCTTATGCTACCCAAAGACTTCACGGAAACCGTGCTGATGGAAACGAAAAAATTGAGGTGTTCGCTAAGCCCGGAGCGGCACCAGGTGAGGTCACCGTCAGGGCCTTCGGACAGGAGGTGACTTACACAGGAGTGACGAGCATCTTCGCCGACGGAGGTGCCGGGAACGACACAATCACCATTGCAGAAAGTGTCCACCCCGCGATCACGGTCGAACTGAGAGGTGGAAAAGGCAACGACGAGTTGCAAGGTGGTTCGGGACTTACAACTCTCTATGGAGGTGAAGGCGATGACCTCCTCAAAGCAGGCTCGGGGGCCGCGACGATCTACGGAGAGGAAGGAAACGACGTCCTCGTAGGTGGTGCCAACGCGGATTCGATTTACGCAGGCCAGGGAGACGACCTGGTCTATGCCGGTGGCGGAGATGACTTTGTCGTAGCAGGACGCGGAAACGACACCGTCCATGGCGAAGCCGGGAACGATAGCCTCATCGGAGAAAAGGGTGATGACCTCATCGATGGAGGTGATGACAATGACACCATCTCGGCTGGAGACGGCACAGACATCGTCAGCGGGGGTGATGGGGACGATACCATCGATGGAGGTCGAGGTCTCGACCGTATCGATGGAGGGACAGGAAACGACTCGTTGCTCGGTGGCGACGGGGACGACGCCATTCGCGGCGATGCCGGAGACGACATCATACATGGCGGTTTAGGAAATGATCGACTTGAGGGTAACGAAGGCCTCGACCAACTTTTCGGTGAACTAGGGAACGACTTCCTCAAAGGCAACGAGGGCGCTGACTTCCTAGACGGTGGAGTTGGCCAGGACGATCTGCGTGGTGGCGAAGGAAACGACATTTTGGATGGATCAGCGGGCATCGACAAACTCTTTGGAGATGCCGGAAACGACATCCTAGATGGAGGTTCTGCTGCCGACCTGCTCTACGGTGGGGATGGCAATGACCTCATAGATGGAGGTCAGAATAACGACATCATCTATGGGAACGCGGGAGCGGACACTCTGCGTGGCAACGCAGGTGATGACATGGTCGTTGGTGGCTCGGCGAATCCAGGGGCCATTCCTGAGGTCGACAATGATTTCCTCGACGGAGGGACCGGAAACGACCTGCTAATTGGTGATAACCAGGCATCAGTACCCGATGGAGTCGGCCACGATACGTTTTCTGCCGGAGATGGAGTCGATACAGTCTTCGGTGGATTCGGTGATGATCTAATCCGCCTTAAGTTGGTCCAGATCGATTCCGATACCCCGAGTGAACTACATGGTGGCCCGAACAGAGACACCATCGAAGTCATTGGTACAGCTGGAGATGATGTTATCCAGGTCTCGAGTCTCGAAACAGGTGCTCGAAAGTACCTGTTGACGCATGAACGCACCGATGTCCCTACCGAGCCGATTACCACGACGAAAATCGATGTCTCGGATGACGTCGAAGTGTTCCGCGTCAATGGAGCTGCTGGGGATGACCACTTGTTGGTCAACTCTGACATCATTCACCGCATGCAACTCGAAGGAGGGATAGGGAATGATACTCTCGAAGGTGGAAGTCACGATGACAAGCTCTTCGGTGGTGCTGGGGATGACCTCCTTCTCGGATACGACGGGGCTGACGAACTGTTCGGAGATGACGGCAACGATACCTTAGACGGTGGCGCTGGGACGGACGCCCTCTTTGGAGACGGCGGAGCAGACAGTCTCAACGGAGGTGATGGCGCCGACTTCCTCTATGGGGGCACAGATGACATTGATCCGAACTCCGCCATCTTGGGGGACATCCTGATCGGTGGTGAAGACGGTGTCGGGGATATCTTCTACGCCGATGACAATTCATCGTCCGAGATCGGCGACAACGACACGGTCATCGGGACTGAAGGGGATGACGTCATCTTCGGCGGTGGTGGAGATGATTCGCTATCCGGAGGTGACGGCTTCGACATGCTCGATGGCGGTCACGGTAATGATACCCTCTCAGGTGGCCTGCACAGAGACATTATCTTGGGGCAACATGGTAATGACATCCTGGCCGCGGAGGAAATCATAGATTACTTTCCTCAAGAGAGCCAGTTCGTACTCATCGCAGACACGGCATGGATTAAACAATACAACAAGCTGGAATCGATCGAAGATCATGCCAGCGACGAGGTCAAAGCACGGACTGTCTATGGTCTCCTCTTGCAGGGGCATATAGACTTCGATGCCCTCCATTCTGCGAACCAGGACGAGTTCGACCGGCTGATGTCACTCACATCACCAGAGTTCCTCGCCGAGATACAGTTCGAAGAAAACTTCGACTCAGCCGACATCCCGAAACGTCTCGAAGCTGCTCAAGCGGACAACCCTTCAGCCAATCTGTTTGAACTCATGCGAGAGCTCTTCGGAGACGATTTGGCAGAGAATACCCGCCTCAAGGAACTCAAGATTCTTGAGGAAACGCAGGCCCGAAAGCAGAAGGATCAGCTAGATCCATACCGACAGATCAACACGGGGACTGATGTAGTCCTAGGTGGAGAAGGTTCCGATACAATCTATGGAAGCGATGGTGACGACCGAATCTCAGGAGACGGTGGGTCAGATACTATCTTTGCCTCTCAGGGGAAAGACGTCATCTTCGGCGGCACGGATCGAAACACCTCGGATGGCTTGTTTGATCCCGCGGATTTCGATCAGTACACGGATTCGTCCGATGATACGTATGTGATCCGCGGAACAGACAATGCTGAGACGTTCACTGTAACGAGCTCGGCGGGGTCCAGCGTGGAGGTGACTATAGTGGATGATCAAGGTCAGTCGGAGACACTCCGACTTGACCTTCTCGGTATCGAGGTAGGGGGCATTGAGGCGGGCGGCGGAAACGATGTCGTCACCATCGCAACAGGCAAAGATGCCTTCCTGAATTTCAGCGTTGACGGTGGAGCCGGCGATGATTTCATTAACGCAGCCGGGAACGAAGTGTACAACAGAGCAATCGATCCGGCTCACATTCCTGCGAATTATCCCTCAGCCGACTTTCTACCCGGTCCTGCCGAGACTTTCTTGAATCTCGTCGGAGGGGAAGGAGACGACACGATCTTCTCCGGTGACGGAACGAGTTTCGTGGCAGGGGATCAACCAGTTCCTGTGGCCCTTTCGTCGCCAGGGACACTATACTCCTCAGCCTCGTTGACCACAACTGGAGCCTCGTTGACCACAACTGCTGATTCGGCCGACGTGTTGGTATACTCCTCAGCCTCGCTGAGCACGACTGGTGCTTCGGGTGACTTGTTCGTCGATTCCTCATCCTGGTTGAACGCAAGTGTTGGTTCGACCGACCTGTCGGTAGACCTCTCCGGATCGTCAACCTTAGTCGTGCCAACGGGAACTTTCACTCTCGCCCCGAGACTACTAGGTGGTAACGATGCC
Organism: uncultured Alcaligenaceae bacterium; assembly: GCA_964423615.1. Lineage (GTDB taxonomy): Bacteria > Planctomycetota > Planctomycetia > Gemmatales > Gemmataceae > CAYRFQ01. The sequence continues at coordinate 30,780 of CAYRFQ010000055.1, forward strand.
ATCTATGGTGGCATTGGTCGAGATACAATCCAAGGTGGGGACGGTGCTGACTTCCTAACTGGTTCGAGGGAGAACGATATCATTTCGGGTGGTGCCGGAAACGACCACATCTTTGGTAACGACGGTAATGACACCATTAGTGGTGACCAAGGAGACGACACCATTTTCGGTGGTAACGGCCAGGATGTAATAACAGGAGGGCACGGCCATGACCAACTCGACGGCGAAGCTCGTGGTGATGCTTTTGATCCGTCGACGCACGTGAACCTCTTCCTCGAAGCCGAAGATGGACAAGGTATCGATAAGGAGTGGACGACAAGCGTCGGGGCAGGTGCTTCCGGTGGAGCCGGGCTTCAATACAAGCACCCCAAGACAAATTTCTGCAATGGCGACTCTGGCGCTAGGAATGTCATCAGCTACGAGTTCTCTGCCCCTCGTTCAGGCTTGTACACCATCTTCTTCCGTACGATCGCCACCAACGTAAATAACGATTCCTTCTGGGTTCGCGTAAGAGATGCTGACGTTCCGTCCTCGGTCAATCTCCCCCAAGATACCCGAGGCTGGATCCTCTACGATACCCCAGTGAGTACTGACTGGAGATGGAACCAAGTCAAAAACCGAGGTTTCAGCCAAGGCGTTCAGTTCTATTTACCCGAGGGGGAACACGTCCTCGAAATCGATGTTCGAGAAGACGACACGCAACTCGATCGGATCTTCATTACGAACGAACCCGAAAGTGATGTGATCTCTGGCGATACCGGAGACGACACGATCCACGACATTGGGGCGAACGACACCATCAATGGTGGAACTGGCAGGGATACGTTCAAGGTCAACGGGAGTGTTGGGAACGACACCATCACGACCACAGTAATGTCGTCGAGCCAGGTTCAATTCTCTCAGATACTCGATACTGGTCCGACTCAAAACTTTACTCTAGATTTGCCACAGGTCGAAGTCATCTCGATCCAGGCCGACGACGGGAACGACGTTGTGACGGCTGGTGGTATTGGGACTTCCTTTGCCTTCGAAATGTACGGCGGAAAAGGAAAAGATTCGCTCCAAGGTGCTAATAGCGATGACTTGCTCCTCGGTGAGGAAGGAGACGATACCTTGAAGGGGAGCAGTGGGCACGACACATTAGACGGTGGTGCTGGTAACGACTTGATGCATGGTGAACTTGGAAACGACGTGCTTTACGGTCGAGACGGGAACGACGCGATGGATGGTGGCTTCTCGGGCACTACTACCCACGATTCCGGCAGCGACTCCCTGTATGGTGGCAACGGTAACGACACGATTTGGGGCAGTGCCGGCAACGATGTGCTTCATGGGGAAGGTGGGAATGATACCATCTTTGGCAATAATGGTGAGGATACCATCAGCGGTGGTTACGGTCATGATTCACTGGACGGTGGAGCCGACAACGACGTTCTCTATGGCGAGGATGGCGAGGACACCATGCATGGCATGGGCGGCAACGACACCATGTATGGAGGAGAGTACAATGACCTCATGTACGGTGGCGATGGCGACGACGTCGTCCATGGCGAGGGTGACAATAACACCATCTACGGCGGAGATGGCAACGACCTGCTTACGGGAGATTATGGCCATGATTATCTCTACGGAGAAGATGGCAACGATACCCTGCGTGGTGGGAGTTATCAGGATACGCTTCATGGCGGAAAAGGTGACGACACTATCTACGGCGATGAAGCTGGACAAGCCTTCAACGACTATTTATTTGGCGACGAAGGCAACGACCAACTCTATGGTGGTGATGGGAATGACACTCTCGTAGGTGGCATCGGTGACGACTCTCTCTACGGGGAAGCTGGCAATGACTCCATCTTTGGTGAGGAGCAAGCCAACCGTGACAGTGTCAACCACTCTGCGAACATTGCGGGACAATTTGCGATCGTCGGTTCCAACGGAATGACCTTGCGAGCTCCGGGTGCTGGTGGAAGTGATGCCTACTTTGACAGAAGGTGGATCGCCAGCCATGAGACTTGGACAATCGAAAAAGTTGGTGACAAAGTTGCCTTGAAGTCAGCGAACGGTCATTATCTGCGGTCCGACAAAGGAGTGGCGAGACCAGACGTGAAACATCGCCGTTCTCACGAATTGTTCTCGATCAAGTACTTTGATAACGGTCAGGTGGCGTTCAAAACGCATGACAACCGCTATCTAACTGCCAACTCTGGCAACCAACTCAGCGCCAAGGCAACAAGCATTGGGACCCATGAAAAGTTCACTTTGGCCCGTATTAACGATACGGACGACTACATCCAGGGTGGTGATGGCAACGACACCATCTATGCTCAGGACGGGCGGGATACCATCTACGGGAACAATGGGAACGACTCCATTCACGGAGGTTTTGGCATCGACACTCTTCGCGGAGATGCGGGTAACGACACCCTCAGAGGTGGTAGTCAGGACGATAAAATCTATGGTGGTAGTCAGGACGATAAAATCTATGGAGATGCCGGGAACGACTTCCTCTATGGTGATCTTGGCAATGACTTCTTCGACGGTGGAACTGCGACCAACGAAACGAACGTTGTCGATTCCGGGGGTGGCTCCAACAAACTTGTCCACGCCTACAACGTGGCCGGCTACTATGAAGGAAGCCGATTGTTCACCAAAGCCTCCGGGAGTTCTGAGCACTTCATGATCCTATACAGGGGTCAGAAACACACTGTCTCGAGTGAGTTACGAGAACTCTATATCGACATGTTTGGACTTGTTGAGGTCACAGACGGGAGCTTGGATTCCCTGCAAACGGTTCAATGGATATAGAGTGTAACACTCCTTGGAATTGAACTAAGGCCCCGAGACAAAGGTTTGCCTCGGGGCTTTTTCTTTGCAGACAACCGAACATCGGTTGAGCGAATGATAGGCAGTTGGACAATCAGCATGGCTACTTCGTTTTTACCACACAAGACAGGGATTCAAGGTATAGATTTGGTACGTCTAAGCGCATACCAATCAGAATCCTTAAAAATTGCTGTCAGACATGCGGCATCGACTCAATAGCGCAATTGACGACCAATGACCGCATGGAATTAATGGCACGCCTCGAACGGCCACATCCCCATCGATCCTACTTCTTTCGAACTGAAACCACACGTTTCTTGAGTTTGCTCGAGAGCATTCGTTTGAATTCCGTCATGCCCTTAACAGCTGTCGTCTCGCCGGTATCAACTTCGATGTTGGTAAGGACCGAGGTGACGACCTTGTCAGTTCCCTTCTCCCACCACTCGGTGTAGCGGTACTTGGGGGTACGGATCGAATGTCCCGTCACGCCCTTCATTTTTTTGCCGCGACCGTGTGGGTATGACGAGTAAGCAAATTCGCGGTGAGTCCCTTTCGGATTCTTCAAAACCCCGATTAGACTCATTCCTTGCACGTGCTTGGGTTTATCCAGACGGCAGAGATCGCAGACGGTGGGATAAAGATCGACCAACTCTGCCAGAGCCTTCGTCCGTCCTTTGGCCGAGTGCATTCCAGGATGCCGAATGATTAGGGGCACACGTGCATCGCATTCGAAGTTGGTATGCTTGCACCAACTGGAATGGTCCCCGAGTTTCCACCCGTGGTCAGCTACGACAATCACAATAGTGTTGTCTGCCGCTCCGGATTTCTGGAGGGCATCGAGGAGTATGCCTATGTTGTGGTCCGTATAGCTCACACAGGCATGATATCCGTGGAGTAGCCTTTTGTTGAGCACATCGGAAAAGTCGGCGGGTGCCCCTTTCTTTGGGATGTCGCTGTAGGCCCGAAGTTCGCCTGCGTTCACGTTCCGTGCGTACTGAGGATAGCCAGGAGGTACCCCTCGGTTGGTCGGCATGGCAAACTTGTTTCGCTCATAAAGGTCCCAGTATTTCTTTGGGGCGACAAAAGGCAGATGCGGCTTGGTGAATCCCACTGCGAGGAAAAAGGGCTTCCCAGCCTTCACGAGTTGATAGATTTGGGCTGCACCGACCTTGGCACGATTGCCGTCGGGATAAGTGTCGTCCGGGACATCTGCGGATTCCGTCGATGGTCCACGACCTCGTGAATTCTTCCTCTTCGCCATGCGGCTCGCTTTGGTAGCATAACCTTGGCCGCCCACGGTGATCCATCGGGTCCAGTTCTCCGGGTCAACCCCTGGCCCCTTGGTTCCGTGGTAAACCTTGCCGAGACCAACCGCGACGTAGCCGTTTGTTTTCAATAGTTGATTCAGAGTAACGATGTGGGCCCAGCGTTTTCTCCAACCGGTGACATGGTAGGTGCGCTCTCCTGTGTGCTCCGGGTAGAGGCTCGTCATCATAGCAACTCGACTGGCTCCGCAGACAGCCTGGTTGCAGTAAGCCCGATCAAACAACAGCCCAGAAGCGGCGAGACGATCGAGATTGGGTGTCCGAGCCCGAGTGCCATAACACCCTATTTCCGGACGAAGGTCATCCACGACGATGAACAGGATGTTGGGTTTCGATTTTCCGCGAGCGTTCTGTTGACTGCCTGCGACTGAGGACGAGGAACACCAAATCACCACCAAGACTAAGAAAAGTCGAACAAGGATCCTGTGCATAGTCAATTGGCTCCACCTAAGCTGTTGATCTGTTCCTCAAGTTCAGGTCCCCGAAAATAAGAGTATATTCTTGTGTTGAGAAAATCCCAAACAATTCAAAAAATCGGAAAAACAGCTTGCTTTGGCTCTCATGTTGATATACTCATGTATAGAAACTATTTGTTCACTAGTTGACGAGCAATGCCACATGGAAACTACATCCAGTTTGCCTATCACAAACATCCCAAATCACTTAACACAATCCAGCAATCCAACATCCGCTTCAACAACTGGCCGGATCGTGTTGATTCAGGATGGCGAGTTCGTGCTCACCTCACTTCCACCAGATCTGAGCTCCCGGTTCGACCAGGAAGCTAAGAGTCTGCGGCACCACCAATCGATGTAAGAAATGTGAAGACGAAAGACACCAAAGTTGCCACTGACTAAGATCGCTATCATGCCTCGACCATCGATTTTGAGCCAAGATCGACTTCCAGTTCCTAACCGGCAAGCCTTACCGCGCGACCGAAAGTTGCCGTCCTTGTACCGGGTGCTGGAGGATGTGGTTGAGACAGAAGCTACCGGGGAAGGCGTTCGAGACGCAGCTACGGCCATGGTCGAGGCAATATTACTATGCGCCGCCGAGCCACTCCCGGTGCGAAAGCTTGCCACTCTGGCTGGCCTCGTAGACTCAGCGGAAGCCCGAAGAATTGTCCAGAAACTTCGTGACCTCTACAATGCCGACGCCACGGCATTTCAAGTCGAAGAAGTCGCTGGAGGGTTTCAACTTCTTTCACGTCCGAACTACTACCGTTGGCTCGTCCGCCACAGAAACCCGACTCATGACCTGCGATTATCACCAGCAGCAAGGGAGACGCTTGCGATCGTCGCCTACAAACAGCCCATCATGCGAGCGGAACTCGAGAAGATCCGCGGGGTACAAAGTGGAGAGTTGCTTCGACAACTGATGGAAAAAGGGTTAGTCCGAATTTCAGGACGGCATGACTCCCTTGGGCGACCTGTGCTCTACGGGACGACCAAAAAGTTCTTACAAGTTTATGGGCTCAAGAACATCAAAGATCTTCCAGAGCTAGAGGACACGGCTCCTCAATCAAACAAATCATGATCGCAGAATAGGTTTCTCTACCAGTTCGTTATCTTTTGAACGACCGCAAAACACGTTCCCCCGACAAATCCTCAGCTACTTCCGTCTTTGGAAGTTAATCCTGCACGACCGGATTTCGCAACACCCCTAGCTTCTCGATTTCGATTTCAACAACGTCGCCACCTTTGAGAAAAACGGGAGGATTTCGAAAGACGCCAACGCCTGGCGGGGTCCCAGTAAAGATTAGATCACCTGGGTGAAGGGTCACAATTTGCGAGATGTATTCCAGCGTAGGCCCGACTCCGAAAATCAACTGTGAGGTGTTGCTGTCCTGCATGGTCTCACCGTTAAGTCTTAGCTGGATTGCGAGATTATGAGGATCGCCGACTTCGTCTGATGTAACAAGAATCGGCCCTGTGGGTCCAAAAGTATCGAACGTTTTGCCGGACATCCATTGTTTTCCAGGTTTGCGGAGTTGCCAATCACGTGCCGACACATCATGCCCGTTCATAAACCCGCCGACATACTCCATCGCCTCATTGGCCTTGATGTGCCGCCCGGATTTTCCGATGACGAGGACAAGCTCGGCCTCAAAATCGACCTCGTGGCTAACTGCGGGTAAGTGGATTGCGGCCTCATGGCCGACTAACGCTGTGGGGTATTTGCTGAACAAAATTGGTTCGCTTGGTGGCTCGATACCTTGCTCAGCGGCATGGTCTTTGTAATTTAATCCAATGCACATAATCTTCTGAGGATTGAGAATTGGGGGAAGATATTTCGTCCCAGCCACTGGAAGTTTGACGGCGTTTGATTGGTCGACGACTTCACCGATTGTTGTCAATAAATCTGGACCACCTTCCAAGATGGTTTTGACGCAATTGGGTATGGCAGCGTCAGTTGCGTTCAGATCGATGAAATCATCACCTTTTTGGACCACAGCTCTGGGGCCGTTGGCTGCTTGGATTGTGGCAAATCGCATGGGAAAGTCCTCTCTCGAGCGAACCAGTTTCTTCGCATTGTGTCTGACCTAGTGAAATGTGCTGGCTTCCCTCAAAGTAAAAGTGGGGGTTGCCAACCTCAGGGTCTAGTCTATATATTTGGGATATGACAATAACGGAAATTCACCGTTTCTCGATTCCCCGATAGCTCAATCGGTAGAGCGTCCGACTGTTAATCGGCAGGTTGCTGGTTCGAGTCCAGCTCGGGGAGCTTTCCAACACATCTCATTCTGTTTCAGATCATCCCAAATCCTTTCACACCAACACCTTTTGAATTACTGCTTTTGGTGGCTTTGCCTCAAGTCCGTGTCAGACCATCCCTCATTATCTCCAGTGAGACCAAATTTTGGTGCAAGCTACGGTGCAAGCTTTGAGTAGCAGCTCACTCGACCAAGAGGGATGGCATGCCCTCAATCGCTTGGCTCAATTCTTCTAGCCCAGCTTTGCCGTAGCGCTCCATTGTCAGCCGTGGATCGGCGTGCCGGGCGAGTTGCATGGCCATCTTTGGCGAAACTCCGCTTGCATCAATGAGAGCGACGAACGAATGACGCAAAGAGTGGAAGTCAGCATAGAGCGGGCCGTTTGGCCCATCGATGACGTAGTGGATGCTACAGGAGTCGAGTTCGATGCGAAGCATGTCGGACCCTCGGTCGGGCCATTTGCCAGGCCACACAGGTTTTTCTTTGGGCCTTCCCAACAGGTACGCAGTGAGAACCTTGGCGGCCTGAAGGGGGATGGGTTGTACGGCAAAGTTTTTGTTCTTCGTCAACGCTGCCGGCATGATGACGTGCGGACTTGATCCATCGAGGGAAAACGAAGACGGCTTGAGGGAAGCAATTTCACTAGCTCGCAATCCTGAATAAATGGCGGTCAAGTAAACATGATGGCGGTCGACACCAGTGAGCCCTCGAAACGTTCGTTCGCTACGGAGTGCGGCAGCCAAGACGTCTTTCAGCTGGTACCGAGACAGTGTCTGGCGATCGTGGCGGCGATCCTTACGTTCGTTCAGGGGCTTAACGTGAGCGAGCGGATTGTCTGGAATTCGTCTGTTCCTCACCAACCAGTTGCAGAAGGAATTGAACGCTGTCAGGTTGCAGTTCGAAGCTCGCGGCCCGATTCCCCGCGACGTGATTGCCAATAGTTGCTCAAGGCATTCTCGAGAGTATCGCCTCGCCTTCCCATTGCCTTGTGTCAGGTGTTCTAACCGATGACGCAAGATGAGCGGAGGAATAGACCGAGGACCGATCCCCAAGATTTCGGAGAGCTCCGAACGTTGGAACCAATCTCTTGGTGGGATCGATGAGATGCTGCTCCCTTCGCGCAACTCAGCAAGGAACACTTCGACCGAGTGGGCGTCGATGTCGGTCAACATCTTGAAGCCGCAACCTTGGATGATCCTCTCGACCATCTGGACGGTCCGTTTAACATGCTTGTCGGTGTTGTCCTTTGCTGCCATGTTCTTCCGGAAATCTTCAACGTGTTCGGCGATCGGCTTGACCGTCTGTCCGGCGAACGGATCATGAATTCCTGCCTTTTGGAGTTCGACCTTTCGCACAATCTCATTGAGCATCTGTTGGGCCGCAGTCTTGTTCACCGACAGCACAACACGTCGTCGATTGCCTTTTGCGTCGAAGTATTGACCGTACCATTTCTTGGCTTGCTTCTTGACCTTCTCGCCCGTCTTGGGGTCGATGGCCGTGTAATACCTGCGAATAAGGGACGCCATTGTGGGACTTCCTTTCCATGTGTGAGTGGGGAACAGTCAACCAAGTGAGTTTGGCTGTTGTACCGACGGAAAGGAGGAATGTCGAGACTTTTTCATCCATGCTTGCCGGTTTCGGGGTCGACGTAGAATGTGATTTTCTGCTTGCGAATCGAGGCCATCGTGGGGATTCCTTCCGGCCAAGTAGGATTGGGAGCGACGTCGGAACCTGTTGTATGCAATCGGCAACTTGACGTCGAGTGGGCTTGTTGGGTCTCGTCGCCAACATTCCACACCAGGCCGTTCCAACACGGCTTGAAATCTGCCTTGTGTTCTGTCTAAGAAGCTACGGCAGGGCTACACTCAGCCAAGAGGAGTGGCGGGAACAAGAAAGGAATAAGGAAATCGGTCTCGTCTTGGAGGAAGTCGGTCATGCCAAGTCTCGGTTCTCCCAGGTGCGAATATTGGCGGCGGAGGATCTCGCCCACTGTCAACCAACCAAGGACAGCCGGTCGTGGGATTACGCGAACTGCAACGTTCTGCTCTGGGCTCGCCTCGTTCCAAACGCCGAGAGACGCAGGCGGGAGATGCTTCGGCCCGGTCGATGCGGATTCGACGTTCCGCGGGAAAACAATAATTGCGGAATCAAAGTCGTCTGGGATGCTCTCAAGGCTCTGCAACTTCCGGCGCAGGTCGTTAGCCTGGCCTCGCCCGTAGCCAAGGAGAAAACCGACCGCACACCAATGTATTTGCCAATCCCTTTCCCACCGACACAGGAGAAAGCGTCCGTAGTTGCTCGGTTCTGGCTCAAGCCAAACGGCAGTTGTGAGGGTCCAGCCATGACTCTTGATCGACAAATTCGTGATCCAACCCAAGATGCTGCGGAGGATATCGTTGGTGAGCCCGCTCATGTTTGGAGTTATCTCTTGCTCGAGCTGTTCTCGGAGGATTTTCCACGTCAATGCCGGAGGCGGCAGTTCATTCGTCCGTTCGTCCTTGGTTGGATTGTTGCCTTGCGGCTTTTCTTTGTTTTCTCCGCCTTCTGTCGGGTCGTCTTTGGAGAGTCGTCGAATGAGTTCGTGAACGAACTTGTTCTTTCGCAACAGACTCCCGGACAAGTCCCATACCTCGCCCTTGGCCCTGGCGAGCATCAAGACCGTCGCAACACAGCTCCCGCGGCGATTCATCGCTTCAGCCAACCGAGCCTTGAGTTCTTGGTCCGTGAAGCGTCTACGAATAACCAGAGTGCGAAGGCCGATCAAGGCTCCAGCCAGGATAACCAGGCAGGCACCAGCGGCAATTGTCTTTGCCTGGGAAGCTGTGGCTAACACGATGAGTCCCACCGCCAGCCAGAAGACATCTACTCCGGTCAGGGATGGCCTGGCCGATTGAACTTGGGCGTTCGCCCAACGAAGATCGTGGAGATGCTCCAGAAGCAAGTTGTCGACGGGGTGGAATGCAGACATTCGGAAGCCTCGGGGCGAGCAAGTGTTTTGGCGACTACCAAAACTGTAGCTTGCCAACGAGCGAAACACAACCAACCTATCCCTTGTTGACCTTCTCGCCGGTCTTCTTGTCGGTGGTCGTGTAAAACCTACGGATGAGCGAAGCCATGCGGAGTTTCCTTTCCGGGTCGGTGGAGATGAACCGTCAACCAAGGGAGTTGGGACGTTGTGCCGACGGAAAGGAGGAATGTCGAGGGCAATACGAGGGTCGTGTTGTCCAGTTTGGACCGGTGACGGAAGAAAGGAAATCTAGCTGGATGTACGAGGAAGTAGGGGTCGGTGCGAATACAACTGTGGACAATTGGTCAATTCTGGCACCTGATTCAAAACCGCGTCCCCCTGTGGTTTGGTTTGGAGTAAATTAGCACTTAGAGTACAGGTTGGCGCAACGTTGCGCAAAGCCGTAGGAGTCAAACAAACGAGTTGGGATTTTGTGCTGACGGAGCGGGGAGCGTCAGCGGCAATGGGGACGAGGTGATGTTGTACTAATTATCGGGATGGCGAAAAAATAGTAACCAAGTCGGATGCGCGAGGAGTTAGGGTTGTTTCGAATGCAAAACCGTGGCTTTTCGACGCAATTCATAGCAGGAGCAAAATCTCCGACTGAGAACCAGACTCGTTCGGTTGGAATGTCATCGTCGCGCGTACCAGTTCGCGCAACGTTGCGCCAAGCTGTAGGATACCATCATGAGGAAGTGTAAAAATTGCAAATCGAAGTTGGAAGGCAAACGGCGATCGTATTGCTCGGACGAATGCGCTCGGGATGGTCACAACAAAAAGCGGCAAAGCAAGAAGCCGCGAGCACGCAAATGTCGCCGTTGTAGAGCAAAGTTTCACCCGAAGCGGAAAGGGCATTTAGTCTGCTCGGCGGCTTGCCGACAGGCTGAGGTTCGCGACCGGGCTGCTCGCCGGTCCCCGCATAGTTTTGTGACCGCACTGCTTCGTTCGGATATGCGAACCATGTGTCCTGACATTGCGGACAAAGCGTTTTCCGCAAAGGAACACGCAGACGCAGACGCCGCGGAGCGAGCTGAAACCCGGCGACAACGCGATGAATTTCTCCGAGGCAGTGGGCTCGATCCGAAATCCTCCAGAAGCCACGGGCAGAGCGACCAAAAAATGAAAATGGAGGCGGAGATTGAGAGACTGACGGTGCAAAAGAGCCAAGCAATTCGAGAGGAGAGGTTTGAAGAAGCTGCACGCCTGCGGGACCGCATTACAAAAATCCGCCAAGAGTTTCTTCTCGAGTCCGAGTAATCCCTGAGTTGGCCTTGCAGGCGTTCTCGGCCAAAAAGAACCAACTCGTCGGAGTTGAGAAAGGAAGGCCCTGAAAGATACACCAGTGTCTACGACTGCCCAGATGCAAAGAGACTTGATCGCTTGTAAAGACGGATCAAGAATTCAAATTTGGAGCAAGGTCTCGAAAGTTCCCACCTACAAGGCGGTTTTCTTGCAGGCTCGGGGCTGGTTTTCTTCCAGTTCCGGTTCGCCAGTGTGGTTGACTGGGTTCGTGTAGTAATCGCGGGTCTGGCTCGGACTGATAATTGAGGTTATGTTGAATTATCACAGCTGCCTTCTGTACGGAAAAAAGGTGCAGCGAGAGAACCCGCTTCTCAAATGTTTAAACTGCTGAGGGCAGTGAGGCTACTGTGCCTTAATAATCTAGAGGCCAAGGCACAGAAGCGGAGTGTCACGTTGTATCAAGCCTTTAGTTCGGTTCGTCCACACACAACAAAGGACACCGAGAAACTCACAATCAGTAGACCCAAACCTACCGTGACTGGTCCTCGAAGAGAACGCCACACATCAACCTGTTCTGCTGGCTGTTGGAGTTCGGCGATTTGTCCTTCGGCTTTTTTATTGGCTTGTGCTGGCTTGCCCACAACCACGACAACGTTGTCCATATCCAGGCCAGCAGGTTTCCTATCGCCTTGAGCAGGTGCGGCGACAACACCAACGACGTGGTTCACTCCGTGGCCGTAATCAATCAGTCCGACGACCACCAAGACAACGCCCAAAGCAGTCGCTGGACACCAAATCCGTAGCCGCCATCCAATCAGTGTCATCTCTTTTTCCTCTTTGGTTTACGAACGGTCTGACGACAACCAAGTCACCGTCGCCAAATCCTGTCCGCGGACACTGATATATTTCGATGATCCAGCTCCAAACGCCACGTCTTTTTGTGAAACGAGGCCCACCTTGTTGCACGCCTGCAACCATCCAGTGCTTCGAAAAAACGTGTTGCACGCCTGCAACAATCTTGGATGGTCCAGGGCGGTTATGTAGACGTTTTCTGGTATCGTAAACTTAACGCGATACGAGTCACTGAACGCATCATTTCTCGCCAAAAACACGTGATGAAGAAGGTGGTTTCTGAAATGCCTCAACTCATAGTGAAAGCCCATCCGCTTCCCGACCAAGAGCTCTTCGACGGATTCGTGCAGCTTGGTTGGGAATGGCGTGAAGCAGAAAACTTCGGTGAAAAATTCAAGAAGGACGTGTGGTCCTTCTTTCTAAAAAGTCTGGTTCAGTCTTTCTGGCGCCCCATGCGTAAATCAATGGCTGAGCAAGGGTGCCATCTCCAAGAAGCTGGAAAAAGAGCTGGCATTAATCGGAGTACGCTTAGTCGTTGGAGCAAAGAAGAGCACACCCCGGAATTCTACAATGTTTGTCTAATATTCGCACGCAACGACTTGGACCTAAATAAGGTGCAGTTCCCTGTCGGACATGAAGCGTTTCGAGAAGCACTTTTCAAGACGCTAAAGCTCATTGCGGCAAAAATCCAAAAGTCACCCCAAACTCGGCAAAACACCCCCGAGTTGTTCACGGCAGAACACTGGGAATGCCTCTGGCACATTCTCCAGAGCCAACCTATTCTTAACGCTCTTCGCGGTAACTCGACTGACGAATCTTCGCATCTGAACGCATTTCAAGAAACCCTGGGTAAGGAATTCACAAAAATCACCGAGAAACTCTCTGTGCGTTTTCCAAATGGGCAAATCCAGACCATTTCTGACGTCAAACTAACTGTGTCAGCCTGGTTAATCCCACTGGTACTCTTTTACACTGTGGTCCCCTACGAAATGAAAGGGGAAGGAATATGAAAACAACTCTTGAAAGACTTTGCGACATCCTCTCCGGGGCTGGAACACAGCATGACCTGGAAGCCATTTCCCAAGAACTCGACAATCCTTTGAGTTCGACAAGCCAGTTCTTCACTGGAGCAAAGATGATCGCCAAACTTCCCTTTGCTTTCGATTGGGATGCGATAGCTGCGGCTGCGGCTGAAGAATTCGATCAAGAACAATTTCGTTTCCAGACAGCTTCGAGATCATTAAAGACGCTGCCACAGCCTCGCTGCAATACCACAACACACAAAAATCAAAACCCTGCCCAAAAACCAAAACTCGAGCAACTTGTTGCTGCGCTGGCTGGCGTACAGGGCCAATCGGAGAAAACCAAAGAAAAAGAAGCATCGCAAGCTCTGTTGACGCCAGATCCGATTTCCGAAGCGATAGCTAAATTCAAAGCTGGTCAGTGCGAACAAGCGTTCACCACTATCTGGGAGCACTTCTACGAGAAACTCCTCAACACTGCAAAAGCCAGACTCAAACACCTCCCTGATCGAATAGTCGATGAAGAAGACCTCGCCAGCGAGGTCTGGTTTGACTTTTATAGAGGGCTCGTTTCGAACAATTTTCCGATATGTAATGATGGTGAAGATTTGTGGCAGATCTTACTCATGCTCTTACGGAATGAGATTCATATCAGCTCCGACAAACACATGGCTTCGAAGCGGGACTTTCGGAGAGAAGAGCCGATTCAGCTGTCTCAATTTAGGTCCGACGCTAACTCGCCAGTCAATGAGCCCATAAGCCACGAACTCGATCCTCAAGTTGCCGCCGCCCTAGAAGAAGAAATCGAGCGTTTGCTCCAAGCGCTTCCCGACGACAACCACAGGGAAGTGGTTCTTCTCAAGCTCGAAGGCCATACGAACGCCGGAATTGCAGAACTCCTTAATCGATCCATTGTGACCGTGGAGCTGCGCCTGAGCCAGACTCAGAAGATTTGGAAGGAACTCTCGGAGAAGGAACTCTCGGAGAAGGAACTCTCGGAGTCTGTGTATGACTACAACGTACCGAAAAACCGTTTGCGAACCGTTATTGCACGGCTTATTGGCACTACGCAAAGTTAACTTTGGGCTAGAGCGGATAGCAAACGGGTGTAGTGGTTATTCCGGGACACTCCTCTGTCTGGATGGCCCCGACAACGCGGGAAACCGCTACACTCGGACGCAAACCGCTCTAGCTACCAGCTTCGCCAATGTCGGGCCTGCATCCGAGTCTCGTAAAACGACCGATTTAGCCGACCAACTTGGGGGCCTCTCGTTTTCCTACAAAGAAGGCCTTTCGAGTGTCCTCAACTCGTAGGTGAAAACAAAGTCGCCACAACTCGTTTTTTGGGACTTCAAGCAACGACGAGTGTCGAGGAGTCGGAGGGGAAGCGCGAGCGTGCGTGATTGTTCTCTTGTGTTGGGCGTTGAGGCCCTCAAAACAACGAACTGTGGGGCGATAGCTGTAATCGAAATCTGACCCACCTGAACGCCACTCTCAAGGTAGGGCCCCTCGCAAATAACACCAACCCGGATGAAACATGAAGTTCCGACGTGGCGGAGCGGGCAAGATGTTGTTCGCCGAGAGCGCCATGAAAGTCGACATCCTGT
>CAYRFQ010000056.1:0-45145 GCA_964423615.1 uncultured Alcaligenaceae bacterium
GGTGCTCTAATTGTAGCTAATTGCCAGGACGAAAAACTATGCCGGGAATCGCTGGGCTCTTGGGGCAATTATCAACGTTCACAAGGAACAACGAATGGATAGTTCTCCGGTTGATGAGCTGAGTGGCGTTAGTCGGGTGTGCCAATGAGGTTGCGACAATGGCACACCAGGTTTGTTGATGGTGGCCATCATTCGGCTACGCCTTCGCTCGTCACACCCTACAAGGACGCTGTCTTATTGCTCTTCCGGCGGCTTGAGCCCCACGAGTCCGAGGGCATACCGGACGAATTCTGTCTCGAGTTTTTCAGCGGTGTCGTCGACACGTTGGCAGGTTTGCAGCCATTCACTCTCGGGGGTGTCTGCGGCGCTAGGTTGACAGCACACTTCGATATAGGCTTTGGCTTTGGGCTCGGTCCCGCTGGGACGAAGGGCGATGCGAGCTTCGGCTCCGAGAGTGAAGACGAGAAAATTGCGAGCTTTATAGTCCGTGGCTCCTTTGAATTCTCCCATCCAGCTATCGGTACTGCGTAGGTCGTCGAACTGAGTCACGGGAAGGCCGCCAATCTCCGTTGGGGGAGATTGACGCATGGTGTCGAGCATTTTGGCCATTTGTTGTTTCCCTTCGAGACCTTTCATGACGACGGTCGCCAGCACATTGCGAAAGTATCCAAACTTTCTCGTGAGGTCGTCCAGGTAGTCTGCCACGGTCAGGCCATTTCGTTTGGCGAGCAGCGCGATTTCGGCGAGTACGAGGGCCGACGAAGCTGCGTCCTTGTCCCGGATTTCGGGAGTCAGGAGATATCCGTGGCTCTCCTCGACCCCGATGACGAAATCGTCGGGTGTTCCTTCGACATCTTGGAAGGCGTTATTGGCTTCGAGTTGCCAGATGACGTCGCCGATGTATTTGCAGCCGACCAGAAGGTTGTCCACGATTTGGGCACCAAAGTGTCGGGCGATCCGGGTGACCATATTGGTCGTGACGAGTGTTTTGACGACTACTGGCGACTTGGGCAGCATGCCTTTTTCGGCGAGTTGGTCGAGTTTGAAATACGTCAACATGGCGCCAATTTCGTTTCCGTTGAGGTAACGCCAGGGGCCTTTGCGGTCGGACGTCCGTGGAGACATTCCGCCCAAACGATCCGCGTCGGGATCGGTCGCCAGGAGCAAGTCGGCTTCGACTTTTTTCGCCAATTCCTCGGCTCGATCCAGTGACGCAGGGACCTCCGGGTTGGGACTCTTGGTGACGTTCGGGAATTGACCATCGGGTGTCATTTGGTCTTCGACGGGGTACATCCGAAAGCCAGCGTCTTCCAAGGTTTCCATGGCCGTCATGGCTCCGACGCCGTGGAGTGGGGAGAAGACGATCCGGACCTCGTCGAACTTGGGTGTAGGGAGCAAGCTCTGTTTACGGCAGAGTTCGATGTATGACTTGTGGATCGATTCGGTGATCTCGTGGACACGTCCGGTCTTGAGGGCTTCGGTCCAGTCGAGACTCTTGATTGTTTCCACTTGATCTACCAGTTCGGCCATGATCTGGTCTTCGGGTGCGATCGGTTGAGCGCCTCGCTCGTCATAGAACTTGCCGCCGTTGTCGTCGGGTGGATTGTGGGAAGCGGAGATGTTCAAGCCACCGTGGGCTTGTAGTCGACGTATGGCAAAGCTGAGTTCGGGGGTCGCGAGATAACGGGTGCTGTTCTCGGGAAGGATGTAACTGTGGATTCCGTTGGCTGCGTAAATTCTTACGGCGTGGCGAGCAAAATCCTTCGAGGAAAGGTGTAGGGTCGGGTTGGGCAGGTCCGGGTTGTAGTTGTTGTTTTTGTCTTCGAATTGGCGAACGTCGTAGGCGACGACGACGCTGAGTCGTTCGACTCCGGGGAACCGCTCTCTTAGATATTCCGCGTGTCCCTGGACGCTTGCACCAAGGGTCCAGAGGTTCATTCGATTCGGTCCGATGCCGACCGCTCCTCGTCGACCGCCAGTCCCGAAAGGCAAGATTTGGTAGAACCGATCGAGAAGAGCCGACCACTTTTCTTCTTCGATCAGCCACTGGATTTGGGGGACGTACTCTGCGAAGGCTGATTGCGTCAGCCACTGTTCCAGGAACTGTTCTGCTTTTTGCAGAGCGTCTTGGTCAGCCTCGCACGCCCGAATTCCTGCTATGCCTTTCGCCAACAACTCCATGCTCTTACCTTTCGAGAAACTTGATACGAAGACGGATTCAGTGGTCACGTTGGGCCGACACGAGTGCTCACATCGAGGTCCCATTGAGGCTTCGGGGAAGCCATGGAACAGTTTGCCAGTCGAGGAACCAACGCGTCTGATCTTCCTGTTTAGGGAACGAGGGAGCAAGAGTATTTCTGATGAAGTTGGAACGTGTGTCCAACCGTGTTTTGGGTTTGTGCAATTTGTTGTGTCGATCTTTACCGATACACGGTCAGGTTGAACTTTCCTGTTTTCCTGGCCTCGTAGGATGTCACAGTGATTTGATACACTCTGGTCACTCGAGGATTGAATATGATTTGAGAGTTCCTCGTCGAGCCGCCCAAACGATCGTCATTCCAAATGGGAAAGCCGTCGCCTGGGTCGTCGATTTGGAGGAACGTGTCGAAATCCTTGCTTTCGACCTCAAGGACGTAATTCGTGTTGGCTTGCAGGGATATGGAGTAAGTTTTCTTGTGGCGAAGGCCCGGGACCATTCGTGCCTGGGGAATTTTCGTTGTGTAAACTTGGTCTTGCTCGGTAAGGCGGGCTTGTTTTTTGAAGACATCGATTGGTGGGCTGAGCCTCCCGATTGGGGCATTGAAGGTGTACAGTTGTGGAACGACAGGGGGCCGGAGTCCCATGTTTTGGATTGTCTGGCTGGACATGTGATGGAAGGCCGAACGGAGCATGATGGCATACATGGCCCACTCCGGATCGTTCGGTTGAGTGTTGTAGCGTAACGATTGCGATGGGTCGGAGGGAACTCGGTAGATGAACTCGTTGTTTCCTCCGGGTGGCTCGATTCGAATCGTCCAGTCGATTTGGTAGCCGCGTAAGAGTCCGCGGATGATCTTGGTGCCCTTCGCGAAGGGCATGCCGGGTGGCCGTTTTGTTGTCGTGTACAAGTACACTTGCCCGCCAGGGTGAGTGTGGTAGGCGACGTTAATGATGGGCTTTTTTCCTGGCGCGGCGCGTCTCAATTCGAGCAAGTCGTTGTCGAATATTTTGGCGAACGAGGCTTTGAGGAGTTCCAAGATGAGCCGCTCTCGCTTCTCGATTTGGGTTGGCTCGAAAACGCCACCGACGGGCAGAAACGCGGTTTGATCTGGCGTCGTCTTGGCGATTTGGCGAAGTTCCGGGCCGTGCTTTCGCATCATTGCGTTGACTTCTCTTTGTTCGAATCGTTTCGCCTGGTCGTTGTTGGGCTTGAGCGTCCTTTTTCCCTGGAAGCCGACCGTGATGACTGGACTGTTCGCGGACTTGAGGGCTTCCAGGAGGGCAACGAGTCCGTCGTAGAGTTCGCGGTTCACGTCTCGGTCCTTCGAAACTTCGCGCAACCGTTCGATGGCCTTGTCGTAATAGCCGTTGATCAGGCGTTGGGCTTCGGCGCGGTGGCGAACATTGTCTGCGTTGGCCAGATACCTCCGCAAGGTGACAGGACTTTTTTTCGTCTCGGCTTCTTTCTTAGCTTGGTCAAAAATCTCGTCGTCGATCTCGACGATCAACTTGGCCAGGGCTGCCTCCGCTTCCGCGCGCGAATGCTTGTGGTCTGGGTTGTTCAAAAATTGTTTCAGTGGGCGGGTGATGCGTGCTCCGAAAGCTTGCTCTTTGGCGACCAAAAAACGTAGTTCGTCGCGTATCTGGCGAACTTCGTCGGCCCGTGTGCTGTTCGGAAATCTGCGTAGGTATTCGTCTCCGGCCTTGGCACCAATTCCCGCCTTACTCGAGACCATCTTGTCGTAGAGATACATCTCACTTGTAAAATCGTTGAGCAAAGTGAACCCAAAAAACGCTCCGATGGCGATTAGGACTGCTAAACCAAACGCCAAGAGCGTGCCGCGAGGTATCGTTCGGCCAACGGGGTCTGGTTCTGGAATCGGAGACGCACTCAGGGGTTCTGAACGCGACCTGTAGGAAGCGATTTCCGCTGAAGCGATAGCACCGATGGTGGCCGAATCTCGTGAAGTTCCCGTTTCGGCGTCTTCGGTGCGAAGTCGCAGGATGGCATCGAGGAACCGGGTTAGTTCGCGGACTTTCGTCAAAGGTTGGACGCTTCGACGGATTATATTCGTCGAGGTGATGATGCGGAAATAGGTCCTCTGGTAGAGACCGTTATTGAATCTTCTTGTGTCCTGAAAGTCAACAATGTCGTCGATGGGGATGATATTCACCGAACGAGGTGTAACTTCCCACCAAGTCCCGCCGTCGATGAACCAGAAGCTACCGACTTCCTTCCAATTCCCTCTGAGTTTGTCTACGCCCACTCCAAGGAAAAAAACTCCAAGGAAGGCAAGAACTGTTTGGTAGCCCGATACGGACTCCAGAGAGGCTGGCGGAATGGACAAGCATGCGGCAACAAAAAGTAAAATGCTTCCCAGGACTGTGAAAAACGCCGCAATCTTGGAGCTTTTTTGGGGGATGAAAACGCCGTTGTTGCTTTTTCCTTTTGTTTGCCAGATCTGTAGCAAATAGTCCCGTGATTCGTGATCGAGTTCGGAAGGACGAATGGCCATGTTGCTGTTCCTCAGCGGATCAATGAACCGCGGAACACAATCTCTGGTGTTTGAGTTTGGGGTGCCCGAGACTTGTTCCGTTGCAATTGTGAAATCCACAAACGGATTGGATGAGAAGCTCTCATCTCTCCGTTGGGTCTATTGTACGGAACCGGGCACCTTCCACAACGAGCCAGGTTTGAGACTTAGCCAGCAGCAGCCATCATATCCCGTTGCATCTCGTCCATTGGGCCGAAGACCTCGTCGACCTGGTCTTTGAAGATGTCTCCGATGAGCAAATCGGTGATGTGCCTCTTGTACTCGGGATATTTCTTGAGAAAACTCCCAAAGCTGAACCCGTTATAGAACGCGTAGACCAATTGCTTGACTCGATCCATTCCTTTGATGAACTCAGGGCCCCATTTGCCGAGTTGTTGGGCCGAAAGGTCGTTCGACACGAGGCCTTCGTTGACGGCGTCTGCCGCCCATTCTCCTGATTTCAGAGCCAGGAACACTCCAGAAGAATAAACCGGATCGAGAAAACCGAAGGCGTCTCCCACCAGGACCCATCCCGGCCCGGAGATTTGGTTGGCCCTGTAGGAGAAGTCTTTGGTCCCGAAAAACTGTGTTACGCGTTCGCTGCCTTCAATTCGCTTTTTGACGGCGGGACAGTTCTCGACTTCTTCGTCGAAAATCTTGCCGTGGTCGCCGCCTCGGCCCTTGAAGAGATAATCGAGAGTTGAGACAACACCGACACTGAGGATGTCGTTGGGCAGTGGTATGTACCAGAACCATCCTCGTTTTCCGTTGAGTTGCAAGACAAGAGTTGCTCCCTCATCGAGGCCTGCGTCTCGGTGAGCACCCTTGAAATAGGTCCACACCGCAGCGTTTTTCAGGACGGGATCGGCCTCGCGAAGTTTCAAACGGTTGGCAATGATGGAGCTTTGGCCGGTCGCGTCGATCACGACCTTGGAGCGAATTTCTTCGTGACGCCCGTCGGGAAACTGGACTTTGACGCCCGTGGCTCGGTCGCCATCGAAGAGAACGTCGAGGACGCGAGCGCCCATGTGAACTTTAGCTCCCTGGTCTCGGGCATTCTGTACCATCATTTCGTCGAAATCTTCGCGTACGACTTGCCAGGTTTGGGAGCATTCGTGTGGGTTGTTGTCGAAGAAATAGAATGGTTGCGATTCTTTTCCGCTGTGGCTGACGAACTGGACGCTGAATTTCTTTGTAAAGTTGCTTCCCTGGAGTTTGTCGAGCATTCCGAGTCTACGGAATGTCCAGTATGTCTCGGGCATGAGAGACTCGCCAACGTGAAAACGAGGTTTTGATTCTCGTTCGAACAGTTGAACACTGTGGCCTTCCTGAGCAACCAACGTGGCTGCCGTGGCTCCAGCTGGTCCACCGCCGATAACGATCACATCCGAGGTCTTCGAAATCGCATCAGTTCTCGCAACCATGTTGTGTGATCCTTTCTTTTCGTGAATATAAACAAATCTCGATCTGTAAAGTTGGATGATCGAGAATGGGTATATTGATTCTTCTTTAAACCGCAAACCGAAGATTGCAGTTAACGACTTATCATCATGATAGTTGCGTAATTTGGAAGATGCCACGTTTGGGTTGGGTCTAATCTGCGTTCAGATAACAATCGCAAGTTTTCCCCTCACCGTGAATCCTTTCCAGAAGGTTACAAGTGTTTTCAAAGTACGTCTCCCAGGGGGCTTGCTCAGTAGCTGGACTGGCTACTTACTCCGGAATTCGAGCACACCGGAAGCCAATGCCGTCGAAGTACCCAGGAACGGCGCGAAGGCGAAACGCCGACCGGGAGCACCTCGCGGGGCTGCCCCAGCTTCCGCCCCGGAAGACTCGGCGGCTGCCCTCTGTTGGGCCGGTTGGGTCGATTCGTAACCTACCTGTGTAATCGCCATACCACCAATCCTGGCACCATTCGAAAATGTTACCGTGCATAGCGTGCAAGCCCCAAGCATTCGGTAGGAACGATTTCACGGGCACCGTTTTTTTGCGATACTCACCTTTCTCACTGCCAGCGTAGGGGGGCCTCCCATGATAATTGGCTTGATCTGTCGTGATCGTATTGCCAAACCAAAACGGACTTGTCGTTCCACTTCGACAAGCGTACTCCCATTGGGCTTCCGTCGGCAACACAATCAGGCGATTGGTTCGTTCGGTTAACTTCTGGCAAAACTTTTGACAATCGTGCCAAGACACACGCTCAACTGGCAACTCGGGTCCAGGGAACTTGCTCGGGTTATCTCCCATGACGTGCTCCCATTGCCGTTGCGTTACGGGCGTCGTCTGGAGCCAAAAGCCTTTCGTCAGAGTCACCGCGTGTTGGGTTTCGCCGTGGCCTCTCTCGGGTTCGTCGTGGGAACTTCCCATCAAGAATGTCCCTGGTGGTATCCAAACGAACTCCATGCCGATCTCGTTGGTGTATCGGGGCATCACCGGATCGAGTTTTTCGACCAAGACTAACTCTCGGAGTCGTTCTTCCATGGCCAGTCGCTCAGGTGTGATCTCAACCATGTCTTTGAGTGTGTACGAGAGCCTGAGCAACTCACACCTGGGGTCGCCTTTCTCTTCCAGATAGTCGGCCAGGATGAACGCCACCTTGGAGTCATTCGGAATGACGCTGACCAGAGATTCGAAATCCGACATGGTGGGTCTTTGAGTTGTTTCTTACAGAGGAAGGAAAAAGGATTTGGAACGGTTCTAGGTGTTTGTCTTGGTTATTTGGGTTCCGTAGGCTTGCGCACACGGCTAGGATCTCTCGCTCCTTCGGAGCTTACAAACCAAAACACGGCACTTGTTTAGCCGACTGCCTGCCGCGTGTACTACGATTTTCCTGGCAAATCCAGAGGAGCACTCAAACGTTTCGTGTACTTTGAAAATGACCTGGGCGCGTCGTTGTTCGTAGATTATTGCTGTTGATTTTCTGAATTTATGAGGAGTCTTGTCATACATCCTTGGTTTCTGACTACTGCCATCCTGACATTGATGTCGGTGACTGCAGATGCGTCGTTCGCCCAGACATGCGGCCCGAATGGTTGGTAGGCCTCGACACTCGTTGAATTCTTATGCTGGTTATCCAGGATATCGGTACTTTTACGGATACGATTCGCAAGGTTATCATTATTCCAATCTTGGGCCAGGTTGTGTGGCTGCTCCAAGTGGATATTATGGTCGACCGTATGGCCATCCACACAGTTATCCGTCCTAATACGCAGGATAAGTGTGTCACCTGTTCATCTTCTATTGAACAGGTGACATTTCTTAACGCGGCCAGAAGCTCTTGCACTCACTTCTTCTTGAGGTGTTTGTCATACCACTCGATGGCGATTTCTTGCGCCTTGCCACGAGCTTCTTTGTAGATGCCGTAATGTTTGATGTTGGGAATGGTGATCAACTTCTTGGGACCTTTGGCTCGTTTGTGAGCGAGGACGGCATGATACTTGTTGTCGAATAGTTCTTCTTTCTCGGCCACGATGAACAACATGGCACATCGTGAGGCCTTCTCCATATTTTCGACAGGAGCATAGTTTCTCAATCGTTCACGGATTGGGATGCCACGGAGGCTTCCAAACTTGGCTCCCGGCTTGGGATAGCCGATTTGTCCGCGTGTTCGTTTTGTGGCCTCAGCCAGCGTCTTGAATTTCCCCAACCCAAGCATCACCCATCGACTGTCGAGGGCCGGAACTTGACTGACCGTTGCCTTGACGCGTTGGTCTTGTTGGGCAGCATAAACGACGTGGCCTCCTGAATAACTCGATCCCCACAGACCAATTCGTCTTGTGTCGCACTGTTTCTCGCTCTGGACCCAGTGAATCACATTGAGTAGGTCAGTCGTTTGATCGATCGGATCCACGATCTCACGAATTTCTCTTACCTTTGCGGTAAAAGGCTCGCCAGGGTTTCCTTTCTTCGAGGGCTTGACGAGAACCAGACGTCCGTTGCTTTCCCCCCACCCTCGGTAATCGAACGTGACGACGAAGTATCCGGCACGAGCGAACACGACGGCATCGGGTCGTAACATTTTGGCAACCCCACCCCAACCGTGGCACATGATGATTGTCGGCAATCGCTTGTTTTCGTTCTCCTTGAGGGTGAACAACTCCGCAGTCATGCGCGTGCCTTCACTGATGACGTTGGCTTTTCGAAAAAGTATGTCCTTGGGGGATTGGTAGGGCTTGGTCTTGGGTTGCGTTTGGGCGGATGCCTGTGTGATGAAAACGAATACGAGACAGAAAAACCAGACGATCTGCGAGGTGTGCATGTCATGTTCTCCAGCCAGTCTTGGATCTGAGATGTTGCGATTAATTCAGTATCAGTTGTGTGCATTAAGAATGGTATTCCGAAGCCACGCAGCGGCGATAGAGTGTAGTCCTGTGTGTGAATCCACTGAACAGGGATAGAACCTCTAACTCTTGTGGACTCACTCCATAATTACAATCTGTCGGCAGTCCGTCGTGGCCGATCATCGTCACGATGAGGTGTACTTCGTCCGACTCACTTCGACTTGCCAGGTAACCCAAATGAAATGACTTCGCCGGTATATTTTTTTGGGAAATAGGCTTCTCGTGGATCGAAGGGAGAAAATAGCAAGTTGCCGGTTCCTACATAAACGTGGCCTCGAGAAACGACCGGCCCGCACCAAGCGGGACCAAGCTTAATCTCTTTGAGCACTTTGCCGTTCTTCGTGTCGAGGGCCACAAGTTTGTTGCTCACTGTCGTAGTGAAGTACAGCACTCCGTTGGCAATCGCAACTCCCGAAGCTACGGGGTCACCGACGTTTGTGAAAGCGGGGTTCTTGGGCGTTCCGCCAACGGCCTTGACTTTGGGTCGTTCGTGTCGCCAGTTTTCGCGTTGTGTGTCCAAGCTGAGCGAGACCACTCGTCCTCCTGTTGGTGGGATCAGATTTTTGCTCGAATCGATATTGGCGGCTAACCCAAGGATGTCCGTTCCGTTTGTGTAGATTGCCTTTCCGTCCGTCGCACAACCGGTTTGCAAACCGCCCATTACGCTGGGTAAAGCGAGCGTTCGGGGGTTCACGTTTTTGACCGGGCGATTCGGAGAGCCTGTGTAGGGGGGCGTGTGGTATAAAATTTCCCCAGTCAAAGCATCGATGACGTAGAACACCCCGTTTTTGCAACCAACCCCGACGACCAAACGTCGTCGGTCTTTCCACATGATCCAGTACGGCTTGGGCGTGTCACCGATGGACTGATCTTTATAGAGTCCGGTTTTCGGATCGTACCCTCGCAGTGAGTAATTCCAAACGTCGCCAGGGTTCACTTGGGTAACCCACTTTTCCTTGCCCGTGTGGACGTCCACGGCGATCACTGCGCAGGAGTGCTTTGTGTAGAGTTTTGGGTTGTCCTTGGTGGGTTGTCGCGGCGAGTTGTGACAATCGGTTCCAAAGAAAATCATACGAGTGGTCGGTTCGTAGGAGGGAGTCGACCACACCGAACTCGTCGATGGCCCGTACTTGAAAACGTGTGTTCCGTAGGCGTCCTTGATCTTGACCGGAGGATTGAGTTTCTTGGGTTCGGGTCCGACGTCGTACTTCCACACGACCTTTCCGGTCTCGGGGTCCAAAGCCGCGACGAAACCTCGTCCCGTGCAACAATCATGGGCGGGATTCGCTCCGACGCCGTGTTCGAATCCACCACCAGCGACGATCAACTTACCTTCGGCTAGAATCGGGGCGGAGAAAATGCAGTTGGAGTCGTGAGCGCCCGGGAACGGCATGGCTCGTGTGTCGACCCGCCAACGTTCCTTACCAGTTTTCTCGTCGAGGGCATAAATCCGACCACCAATGTCGCCGATGAAGACGGTGCGATTGGTGACCAAGGGAGCATTCATGAAACCCGCCGGGGGGAGTCCAAATCCGCTACGCGATTTCACTTTTCGCGGTGGTGTGTTGTAAGACCACATCATCGTACCGTCTGGTTTCAATTTGTAGACGGTCGGGAATGTCGCCGTTCCGAAGTAGACTGAGCCTCCAACGGCCACGAGCGAGTTGACGATTCCGATAGTCTTATTCGAACCAGTGGCGGGGAAACGCCACTTTTCCACGAGTTTGCCGACATTCTTTGGACCAAGCGTTTTCTCACCGGTGTTGTGCCGAGTCCCGGCGAGGTCGCGGTTGTAAGTTGGCCAGTCATTCGGATCGGTAAAGACGTGGATTCGCTTGGCCGATTGGTCGTGATTTTTGTCCGACTCGAAAGTGTTTCCGTGGGTGCGGAGGAGCACTACCAAGGAAGACGTCCCGAAGAGGACGAGACCGGCGGCGAGCAGACTGTGGTGGCGCATTGGCTTCCTCGAACGATAACGGATGAGCCGCTGTCAGTGTTGGAAGAGAAACTTCCGATGGCTGTCAGGATGGCCTGTTGTGAAGGGCTGCTGATGTTCTATGAGTTGGTAACTACCCCGTCTCGATCGGCAAGTTTCGACGAAACTTGTATGGTCGTGGGTAATGCCGCTGTTGGGAGGGAAGGGTTGGCTTGGCGATGATGTGAGTTTGGAAGTCGTGGAGTTGAATTGGAGAGTGGGTTTATTGGGATTGGTGGCGAAGGAGGGTCTGATGTTGCTTTCTTGCTTGGCTCGCTTCGGCTACCACTGAATGGTCGTTTTTCGGGTGGGCTTGTGTGTGAGGGATTGGGCGGGCACACCCTTTCGATTCGTGGTGTGCCCGCGGTCGCAGCTGTTTGTCTCTGCTGAGAGCTTACTTTGATTGTCGAGTTCTGTTGGAGGCCTTAATTCAGAGGCGGAATTCCAGGAGCCGGACCGAATCCACCTCCGGGACCGGGCACTCCTCCAGGACCGAACCCACCGCCAGGCGCAAACCCTCCACCGATTGGCAAGCGAGCTCTCGCTCGTTCCCGCTCCTGGGCGGCTTTGAGGCTTTCTACTTCATTGGCCAATGGGAACGGCGGTGTTTGGGGGATGGCTTGCGGAAAGTGGTCCAAGTAGCGTGGGGTAGGCAACGTTAGCCCTGTTCGAGGCTCATACGTTTGGCAACCGGTAGCCAGACTCACCGCGCAAGCCACGGCAAGAATTCCCAATGTCGATTTCCACTGATTGCGCATTGTCGCTTCTCCTTCCGACCGGCCTTGGCCAATCCGACAAGCTATCTCCTCGACGCGAGCCTCGAATGGTCGCGTTTCGATTCTTCCGAGAAAAGAGATCTTTCCCTTGCATTATCGGTCTATCAGGGGGTAAGAATTTACTGGATTTAACGATTGCAGGTATTGCACAACGATGGGAACGGCCCGGTAACGCTCAAGTCTCGAATTCTCCCATTTCAGCCTCTCGGGAACATGACAAAGCCGACGAAAAACAGCCCTGCCCTTGTCTACCGGTGGGATGCTTCTGAAAATCCACTTCCAATCAAACCCATCCGTGGCTTCAACGAAGAAGTGTACCCCTTTTCTTCGGCTCCCCCGTGGATCTCGACCGGTGAGCACGGTTGTCCTTTCGACTACAGTTCTCATGTCCGTCGATTGTGTGTGGACGTTGTGGACCGGTGTGATGAGTTTTCCCACATCGACATGCGACACATCCTCGTTGGAGTCACCCAAGCCCGAAACAATAACGTCCACGGACTGCAGGCTCGAGTGACGCCGATGCGTTTTCCAGGCGGGAGTCTCACCCAACGCAACGAAGGTGTTACATATCGCGTTCAGAGATATACGTTCGAGGACACGGAGTTCTATTACCTCATGACGTTTTGCTTGCCTCGATACGCCAACCAAGATTTCGACAATAAACTGATCACGGTCTTCCATGAGCTTTATCACATTGGTCCGGAGTTCGATGGCGACCTCCGCCGCCACGAGGGCCAATGCGAAATTCACGGAGACAGTCAGAAGGAATATGACGAACAAATGGCCGCGCTGGCTCGTGAGTATCTTTCGTCCAATCCGGATCCTGACTTACTCGCTTTCCTGCGGCTCAATTTTTCGCAATTGGAAGAACGTCACGAAAACGTCGTGGGTGTGGTCGTGCCTCGCCCCCAAATCATTCCGATCGTTGAACAAAGTGAAAAGGAAATGGCTGGTGAGTGAGTTTTGAGAACTTTCGCTGCTTTTCTCTTCGCCTTGTCTCGTTTTTTTCGCGCCGCTATAATTCCTCAAAGCTTGAGCCAACATCCTTGCACTAACCAATTTCGCCTTCTTCACTTACGTCAACATTAATGCTCGAGATAGGCCTTGGGGCGTATTGAACTGTTGGAGAGGAAAACGAGCGGAAAATTCGCTCATTCGTGTATCGGACTCGCCACCAGTTGTACGGACAGTTTGGGTGGATAAGATCTTTGGCTTTTGTCAGCATCACTTGGATTGAGATTTATCAGGAAAACGAGAAAATCGCTTTTTGGACACCCTGCTCGATTGCAATGAACCTAGAATCACCATGAGTTGGTAACTCAACAAAACGAACTGGCTCACTCACCGAACAAATACGACCGCCACAAAAGGAAGGATCGAGTAAGGCGTGAGCCCGAGAGTGGATCGGATTCGATGCCGACTAGCCCCTTGCTATGCCGACTGTGACTTGCACGACAGGAAGGCGCAGAAGGGTGTTAGTTGCCAACCTACCAACACGCCCAATTTCAGGTGTTCTCTTGACGAACGATTGGTCAGACGCGATTGCCCAAGTCAAGGCAGCCAACGACATTGTGGATGTCATTGGAGGGTATCTTGTGCTGCATCCCAACGGGCCGCGTTTCAAGGGGCTTTGTCCATTCCACGACGATAGCCATCCCTCCATGCAGGTTGATCCCGAGTATCAGAATTTTCGATGCTGGGCTTGTGGGAAAAGCGGTGATGTTTTCACCTTTGTTCAGGAGTTCGATCGTGTCAGTTTTCCCGAAGCTCTAGAACTGTTGGCCCAGCGGGCCGGAATCTCTTTAGAAAAAAATGGTCCGACTCAGCAAAATCGTGGCCGCGCCGTTATGCTTACAGTGGTTAGTTGGTCTGATGAACAATTCCAAAAATGTTTGTTGGATTCTCCTCTCGCCGAACGAGCTCGAGTTTATCTTGGACAACGACGTCTCGCCGGAGGAACGATCAGGGAGTTCGGTTTGGGGTATGCACCGGTGTCGTATGATTGGCTTGTGAACCGAGCCCGAGAAGATCAAATTTCGCTGGAAGCATTGGAAGAGGTTGGCGTGGTCGCGCGGAGTCAAAAGACTGGCGAATACTATGACCGATTTCGTGATCGGGTGATGTTTCCGATCCGAAACATGCAGGGCAAGACGGTCGGCTTCGGTGGTCGGATTCTGCCAGACTCTTCGTTACCCAAACCCGGACCGAAATACTACAACTCGTGCGAAACGCCGTTGTTTAACAAGAGCGAGTTGCTCTATGGCATCGACCGGGCACGTCGAGCGGCTACCGACGAAGGCGTCTTGGTCGTCATGGAAGGCTATACTGATGTCTTGATGGCACAGCAATTGGGAATCCATAATGTCGTCGCGACGATGGGCACGGCTTTGAATGAAAGACACGTCAACCAACTCAAACGGGTGGCTTCTCGGGTGGTGTTAGTGTTCGATGGCGACGCGGGTGGAACGACGGGAGTCGACCGAGCTCTTGAGTTGTTCGTCCGTCAGGATCTTTCGTTGGACATCGCCACCTTGCCCGAAGGAATGGATCCGTACGACTTCCTTGTCGAATACGGAGTAGATGCGCTCAGATCGGTCTTGACGAATGCCCAAGATGTGCTGGAATTTAAATTAGAGCAATGGGTTACGCAAGACTCCCACCAAAGCGTGGAGACCCAAAGGCGAACGATTGACTCCATCCTCGCAATCTTGGCCCTTGGTTCGGACTTACCCAGACAAGCCGACCAACTCAAGCGAGAGCTCATCGTCACTCGCATTGCCCAAAAATTTGGTACCAAGGAAGAAACGATTTGGGCCAGGTTGGCGGAGATCAAGGCTAGCCAAAAAAGAGATCACAAGCGCAAAGAACTACGACGACAGCCCTACAACGTTGGATCTGACCGGGAACCTCAAGAAGTCATAACGAAAAGACATCACCCCGAGAGGACGTCCTCGATCCAAAGCACGCCAGTAGTCAAGGACCAATCAACCGGTTCGAATGATTCGAAGACTTCTCGACTTGGAAGTCCCAGTGGGTCAGAACTACCAGTACCGCGGAAGCCAGCCCTGCCGCACGAACGCGAATTGTTGGAAGTCTTGTTGGCGGAACCAAAATTGGTCGTTATGGCAGCGAAAGAAATCGAACTCGAGCATATTGAACATCCAGGCCTTCGATGCCTTCTCGAAGGATTGTTCCGATTGCAGGCTGAAGGACAATCGCCAACACTCGATATGCTCCGCGCTCGAATCGACAACAAACCATTGCTCGACGCTGCAAACGGACTACAACAAACAGGACAGGAAAATCAGAATCGAGTTGGGTGGTTGCAAGAGATTCTGAGTCGTTTTCGCACTCGCCAAGAAGATTTACGCAAGGAACAACTGCAGAGTCAAATTCATTCTACGGACGACCAACAGGCGGCTTTGGAATTGTTACGGAAACTCCAGAATCGTTTGGATGGTTGAAGTTGTTCCAATGATGGTGAGCATGGTTCGAATGCTAACGACCCCGAACCCTCCGATAGCAAGCACATAGAACTCCATCGAGTACGGTGATGTCCCTTTGTCGGCTCACAAGTAACGTGGCAGAGATTAAGTGCAGAAGAGATAGTCTAAACTTCTACGGTTTCCGAACAAATATTGTTTACTGTTGCAGTAACGATTTTTCGGAAACGTCCACAGGGAGAACGGTGATTTCGCGTTCACGACTTTGATTCGTTTGGACTAGAAGATTTCGGGCCCTGGCCCAAAACTCGATCAGGAAGAATGCTGGAGATTCCCAGCACGCCGGGCAAATCAAATTCGATAGCCGAACGCAGGTCGTCACAGTCCAAGGCAACAAGGACCGTGTCGAAACGGACCAGATCGATCAAACAACGGTGACCCAGAAATCCCAGATTCTTCTGCCAGGCAGGACCAATGGCCTGACTCGAGGAACATAGAATGACTGAAATTACCACGGGGGTTTTGATGGACGTTAAAACAGACGAAGGTCTGAAGGCTCTCATCGAGCAGGGCAAGACCAAAGGATATTTGACTTACGACCAAGTCAATGACTTCTTGCCCGACGAAGCCGTCAATCCCGAAAAGCTGGACCAGCTGCTCATGGTCTTGGAGGATCATGAGATTCAGCTCATTGACGAATCCGAAGTCGAGGAGCGTGAGCAAGAAGCCAAAACGGCAGAGACGGCTCCGGTTGCCGAGAAGGAACCTTCGGTCGAGGAGATTCTCGAGGTCGAAGGGGACGCCCGACGGATCGACGATCCTGTCCGGATGTATTTGACCCAGATGGGCGAGATTCCGTTGCTCAACCGCAACCAGGAAATTTCACTCGCCAAGAAGATCGAGGTCACCCGCAAGCGATTCCGGAGAAAAGTTCTGGAATGCGATTATGCCTTGAGCAACGTCGTCGACACCCTCCGCCGAGTGCACACTGGCGAACTTCCTTTCGACCGGACCATCAAGGTCTCGCTGACGGAGAACCTCGAAAAAGACAAGATTCTCGCCCGCATGCCCCACAACCTCAAGACGCTCGAACATCTCCTGGCCCAAAACATTGAAGAATTCGAAAGACTTATCGATCCTCGGACGGACGACGATGAGTTGCGAAACTCACGAAGGAGTTTGCGGGTTCGTCGTCGCAAGATGGTCACACTCGTCGAAGAGTTGAGCATCCGGACCCAAAAAGTCCAGCCATTGATGAAGAAACTCGAGCAAATTTCGCGACGCATGGATGACTTGGAGCGTCAAATCGAGGTTCTCGATGGAAATCGTGTGGCCAAAGAAGACAGGGCCAATTTGGAGAAAGAACTCCGCGACCTGATGATGATCACACTCGAGGAGCCGTCCTCGCTCCACAAGCGTGTCGAGATCATGAAAAAGCGATTCACCGAATACGAGCAAGCCAAGCGAGAGCTGTCCGGAGGAAACCTCCGATTGGTTGTTAGCATCGCCAAGAAATACCGTAACCGCGGTCTGTCGTTCCTTGACTTGATCCAGGAAGGCAACACTGGTTTGATGCGAGCCGTCGATAAGTATGAGTACCGCCGGGGATACAAGTTCAGCACCTACGCAACGTGGTGGATTCGCCAAGCCATCACTCGAGCGATCGCCGACCAAGCTCGAACGATTCGTATTCCGGTGCACATGATCGAGACGATGAGCAAGTTGCGGAACGTCACGAAGAAACTTCTGCAACAACTCGGGCGCGAGCCTGCCATCGAAGAAATCGCTGAAGCGGCCAACATTACGGTTGAAGAGACGCGTCGGGTCCTCAAGATCAGTCGCCATCCGATCAGCCTGGATCGCCCCGTTGGCGAGAGTGAAGACAGCTTCTTTGGAGAATTCATCGAAGACGATGCGGTCGAGTCCCCTGTGAGTGCGGCGACCCAAGAAATGCTCAAGGACAAAATCGACCAGGTGCTCAAGACGTTGACGTATCGCGAACGCGAGATCATCAAGTTGAGGTATGGTCTTGGGGATGGCTACACATACACGCTCGAAGAGGTCGGGCGGATATTTAAGGTGACCCGCGAGAGGGTCAGACAGATCGAAGCTAAGGCGGTTCGGAAACTGCAACATCCAGTCCGAAGTCGCCAGCTAGAAGGATTTTTGGATGGGTCGCTTCAACGATAACAGATGTTTCATACAACGCCGGTCAACGATTGTTGCCCGGCGTTTTTTTTCGGACTGCACCAAAGGATGAACAGCGATGTCTACCACTCCCACCACAGCTGATGTTCTCAAAGAAATTCATCGCCTTCGTCGGTTGATTGTGGATCTGGAGAAAAAAATTGCCGATGTCCCCCGTCAGACCAAACGACGTGAGAACGACATTGAGTTCCACAACAACGAACTGAATGGGATGCAAGAGACAATTAAACAGCTCAAGGTCCAGGCGTCGGAAGGCGAAAAGTCCATCCAATCAATCACCAATCTGATCAAAAAGAAGCGAGGGCAACTTGGGGGCTTGCTTTCCAAGAAAGAGTTCGATGCCCTCGAGCTAGAAATCTCCCATCTGGAGAAGCAAATCGGAGAACTGGAAGACAAGGTCCTTCCGCTCTACGATGAAATCACCGAAAAGACGGACACGATCCCTGGCCTCGAAGAAAATCTCCAGGCTGCCAATGCCGAGCTGAAACGGTACCAAGCGGCAAGCCAGGAACAAAACGAGCAGTTGCGGGCCGAACTGGAGCGTGCCCGAGAGGAACTCAAAGGGACAGAGGCAACACTTCCTTCGGGTGAGTTCCGGCTCATGTACGAAAGATTGATCCGATCCAAGGGTGAGGATTCCTTCGCTGGGGTCGTGAAACAGAGTTGTCAGGCTTGTTACAACTCCATCACTGCCCAAATGCAGAATGAGTTGCTGCAAGGGAAGTTGGTGTTTTGTTCCTCGTGTGGGCGTATCATTTACCTGGCGGAGTGACTTGGCTGTGATGGTCCCAAGTATCGTATCGAGGCGGCTCACTAACCAATCGAGCTGTTTTAGATTTTGGAATTGTGTTTGAACGCGAAGCGTCTGTAGCTGACAGGCCTGATGACGTTCCGAGAAGGCCAAGGGCTTGCCATCATCAACTCTGGCGCGATGTCTCCAACAATGGGAAGCCACTTGGATGCCACCATTCCAAACTCAACGCCGTGTCGAGTTCTGCGACACCGACATGGCCGGTATCGTTCATTTCTCTAATTTCTTCCGTTACATGGAGTCGGCGGAGGTTTCGTTTTTGCAATCGTTGGGCATTTCGGTCCGCTTTGAGTGGGAGAGCGAAATGCTAGGTTTTCCTCGAGTATCGGCGACGTGTGATTATCTGAGTCCGGCTCGCTTTGAGGATATTCTTGCTATTGCCGTCACGATTGATAACATCGGACGGAAGTCTGTGGCCTACACGTTTGATTTTTCCAAAGACGACAAGCCTGTTGCACGGGGCAAAATGACTTGCGTCTGTTGTAAAATCAACGAAGGGCATGGACTCGTGGGGATCGAAATTCCGGAGTCGCTTCGAAACATTTTGGAGTCGGCGCGGGATTGATTCTCGCCAATCGGATACCTCAGAAACGAGTACTCAGGAGAACTTGCTGTGAAGCGTTGTTTGACGTTCTTCGTGCTGCCATTGGTGGCATTATTCTTCGTTGTTTCTACTGGCTCGGCGGCCCAGAACAAAGCCAAGCCCAACGTCATCTACATCATGTCTGACGACCACGCCAGCGCGGCCATTAGCGCTTATGGTTCGTGGCTCAAAGGTGTCGCCAAGACGCCGAACCTCGACAAATTGTGCCGCCAGGGAATGCGATTCACGAACTGCGTGGTGACGAATTCGATATGTACGCCGAGCCGAGCTGTCATGCTCACCGGGCAATACAGCCACAAGAATGGCGTGTTGACATTGAGCGACCGGATGGATCCTGGGCGTCGGCACCTGGGTCACATGATGCAAGAGGCTGGATACCAAACGGCCATGATCGGCAAATGGCACCTCAAGACGATCCCACAAGGATTCGACTACTACAACATCTTGCCTGGCCAAGGGCAGTACCGCGATCCGGTTCTCTTCACGGGGTCTAACACTCGGAAAAACCGGAAGCAGTATAAGGGCAAATACTCGACGGACGTGATCACCTCGTTGTCCCTCGACTGGATCAAAAATCGTGACACGACCAAGCCCTTTTTCTTGTGTTGTCATTTCAAGGCGCCACACAGGCCGTGGGATCCAGCGAAGAGATACGCCGACCTCTACAAAGGCCAAAAGATACCCGAACATCCGACGCTCTACGACACTTATAACGACCTATTTACCTCCGCAGCGAACGCCAAGATGAAGATCGGCCAGGACTTCAACACTCGCGACTTGGAGCAGCCTATTCCGACAAATATGACCCGCAACGAACTGCGAAAGTGGGCGTATCAGCGATACATGAAGCGGTATCTCGGTGTCATTGCGGCTGTTGACGAAAATGTCGGGCGGCTCATGGACTACCTGGACAAGGCGGGACTCGCTGACAACACCATCATTATCTATACGTCCGATCAGGGCTTTTTCATCGGCGAACACGGTTGGTACGACAAGCGGTTCATGTATGAGCCGTGCTTAACGACGCCACTCATCGTTCGTTATCCAGGTCATGTACCAGCCGGGAAGGTCAATGACAAGATTGTCATGAACGTGGATTTCGCACCGACGATCCTCGACTATGCAGGAAAGAAGACCCCCAAGAGCATGGATGGGCGAAGTCTGAAGCCCCTTCTGGAAGGGAAGACTCCCAACGACTGGCGGACGTCGATGTATTATCGCTACTACATGCACCTGGCCCATCACTGGGTTCCGGCTCACCTGGGAGTGCGGAACGAGCGTTATACGCTCATTTACTACTACAGCCGTGACCTTGGGGCTGCCGGTTCGGTCAAGAATACGCCGACTCCACAAGGTTGGGAATTGTTTGATCGGAAAAAAGATCCGAACCAAACCAAGAATTATTATGACCACCCGGATTATCAGAGCATCATCCGTGAGATGAAAGGCGACCTGGTACGACTCCGCCGACAAGTAGCCGACACGGACCCAGTGCCTGGTTTAAAGCTGCGAACGAAAGAGGATTAATGAGGACTTCGCGGGTAATGAACTGAAGTCAGGCAAGCCTACGCGGGTGGACGGATTAATACGGGTTGTGTTTGTTCTGGTTCTTTAGAGCGGTTCACGCTTGGATTGGGTACAGATTTTTCGTTTTCAAAGTCCTTCTCCCCGCAAGCGGGACCCAGGACTTTGAGTTAAGTTCTGTGGGTTTAGAGCAGTTCACGCTCGTGTAAGGTACAGTTCGCAGTTCCCGAACACTTCAGGTCAATAACCCCTTATCCTAAATCCTTCTCCCCGCAAGCGGGGAGAAGGACTTTGAGTTTAGTTGCGTGGGTTTCGACCTACGGCTAGGATGTCTCGCTCCTTCGAAGCTTAAAAACCATAACATGGCTCTTGTTTAGCCGACCGCCCGAGCCGTTCAAAATGATGACAGCGACAAGTTTTCCCTGGCTTCACTTTCTGCCAAAATTTTTCCGAATTTCGAAACAATTCCACAATAAACGGCTTCCACGCGCATCGTATCTTGTGTGAGGACGGATTGTTTTGTCAGGAAGCATTTGTCACCGGGGGGTGAGTGATCGCAAGATCAAACAGGTGCGGATCGACAATACTATTGATCTTTCCTCAATTAGTCATCGTGCTTTGGGTCGGTTTGGCTTCAAGGAATGGCAGCACCTTGTAGTTCAACCGATCCAATTTTTTTCTCCGTTCGGGACACATCTACCTATCCAATCCCTTTTCCGTTCCCACAAATTTCTCTGTAACCTCACGTCAAATTCCTGGTTTCCTACAGGCGAAGCCATACGATAATTTTTTGTAGTATGTGAAGGTCGGTGACTTTCTTCACATTCCACACAAGTCTTTTGTCTTCGTTTACTGGGGTGGGCTGATTGGCAACGCCACTATCGAAGCGCACCTTGGACTTTTCCAGTTCGAGCCTGAGACTAAAAAACAAGATTGGCTGGTGTCTACTGTTAGCCATTCAACGTGGAATGTCGCCTGTTCCAGAGAACACATTTGCTTCGGGACACGGATGGGAGCTAGAATCAGTATCGATGAGTATCGAATATCAAATCTTGGGACAACCGGTACGAGACAACGCCCTGCTCGTCAGAATCAACAGCGGCCAACGTATCGATCGAGTGTTGTTCGACTGTGGGTACGGGTGTCTGGACGAACTCACACTCTCGGAAATTCTGCAGATCGACCACCTGTGCTTTTCCCACCTTCACATGGATCATGTGGCGGGTTTTGACGCCTTCTTCCGAGCCGTCTTCAATCGAGAAACCAAACCGAATGTTCTTTGGGGGCCTCCGGAGACCTCTCAGATCATGCAAGGCCGTTTCCGCGGATACATGTGGAACCTCGGGAGGGATTCGAAAGTCAGTTGGCAAGTCCACGACGTCCATCCACAAGAGGTTCAGAGTTGGTTGTTCCACACGTCAGAGTCTTTTACACCCGCCCACGAAGATGCAGCTTATGCTTGGGAAACGGTTCTATTCCAATCGGCCAACTATTCGGTCGAAACATTGGTCATGGACCACATGACGCCGTCGCTGGCGTATGTCGTTCGTGAAAGTCCGAAGCTCAACGTTGCGACGGAAAGATTGCAAACGCTGGGTCTGCGTCCGGGCCCTTGGATCAACGAACTCAAAGCCACCACGTCGGAACGCGAAACCATCGAGATCGACGGCAAAGACTACCCAACGGCCCAACTTCGCGAAGAACTCATTCTGGAAACGCCTGGTGAGTCGATTGCCTATTTGACAGATTTTCGCCTCGACCAAGACGCCCTAGCCCAACTCGTTCCGGGATTGCAAGGTTGCTCGACGGTCGTTTGCGAATGTCAGTATCGCCATGAAGATGTGGACTTGGCCGTGCGAAATTATCACATGACGACGCGGCAAGTGGCGGAGTTGGCGGCCCAAGCCAATGTTGGAGAACTCGTGTTGTTTCACCTGTCGGAGCGATACACCAGAGACGTGTGGCCGTTGTTGCTCGAAGAAGCTCGAGAGATTTTTCCGAGAACGCGGTTTTCCGAGCACTGGGAGATTTGAGGCATCGGGTCGCAGAGGATTGCGAGACCGCTGGCATTATTTCGTCGTTCGCCGTAGCAAGAACAACGTCAAGTCGTCGTACAACTCCTTCACGCCGGTAAATTCGTGGACGGCAGTCTTGGCTGTCTCGGCGCATCGCGGAAGCGATAGCTGTTGGTCGAATTGCTGAATCACTTTCTTGAGTCGATCGAGTCCGAACATCTCCTTTTTCGGTCCAGATTTCGCTTCGGTGTATCCGTCGGTGTAGAAGACGAGTGTATCGCTCGGGTTGAGGGAAAAACGCAGTTCGGTCAGGTTCAAGTCGAGATCTGGATAGCCGAGCATCCGACCTGGCCTCTGTTCGATCGCTTCGACACGGCCATCCGCACGTCGGAGAAGCGGCCAGTGGTGTCCGCCCGAAGCGAGCACCAGTTCGCCCTCTTGGGGGTCATAGATTCCGTGGGCAAGAGTCACGAACATGCCCGAGGGATTATCTTGTCCCAGCGCGGTGTTTAGTTTCGTTAGCGTTCTTGCCGGGCTGTTTCCTTCTGCGGCCAGGTGGCGTCCCAGCGTTCGAACCGCGACCATGAAAAGGGCCGCTGGCATTCCCTTGCCGGAAACGTCGCCCACGAAGATCGCTAGCCGCCCGTCGGAAAGCCGATTGAAATCATACAAGTCGCCGGAAACTTCTCTTGCAGGATCGACGTGGGCGAACAATTCGTAGCCGTCGCTGGTGAATTCGTCGAAGTCGCTGGGCATGAATCCTTGTTGGATTTCCCGAGCCAAGGCCAGCTCCTGCTTCAGCCTTTCTTTTTGCAAGAGTTCGGCGTGCAACGCGGCGTTGTCGAGGGCGACGGAAACTTGATGACAAATCGTCGTCAAAAGATGAAGGTCGTCCGTTTGGAAAGGTTTGCCGTGATGGAATCGGTCGACCTGGATGATGCCCAACCGTCGCTCGTCCTGGCAAATCAAAGGCACGCACAGTAGCGACCGGAGATTCAACGACGTCAACGTGGCACTTGCGTCCCAACGTGGGTCGGACATCACGTCTTCGCTCAAGATGCCCACGCCCTCCTCAAGGGCTTTCTTGACGACAGTGCGGCTGTAAGGATGCGAATCGTCCTCGTCGGCATAGCGATTCTTCTGTCCACGGACGACGAGATGATCGTCCTCGTCCAAGAGCAAGACCATGCACCGGTCGGCGTGGGTGAACAGCAGTAAGATTTGATCCATCAACTTGGTCAGAAGTGGTTCGACTTCGAGGGTTCGAGCCAAGAGCTGTGAGATTTCCAAGACGCACTGGAGTTTCTGGCCCGCTGCCTGGGCGTAGACGGTTTCGTTCAACCCGACCGCACTTACTTGTTCGCGGATGACGAGTTGGGATTCGGTAGGAGTGATGGTTGGTTCTTGCCGCAACGCAAAGACATAAGGGCCGATCTGCACCTTGTCACGGTCCGTCAGTGGGACACGGATGCGGGGGTTGACACGTTTGCCGTTGAGGTAGGTTCCGTTACTGCTGTCGAGATCCTCGATGGAATACTTTCCGTCTTCGCATACGATTTGGGCATGTTGGCGACTGACGGCTTTGGCCAACAAGCAGACGGTGGAGTCTCCCTGACGACCAAGGACGTTGACCGGTCTTTGGATCGGGAATTGCTGTCCGGCGTTCGGCCCCTGAAGGGTAACGAGTACAGCCATAGAGATGATGTACCCCAGATTTGGTGTCCTTACCATTTCGGTTCGGTCAGAGATCAACCATTTGAGAGGCATCCCGTCCCACAAACGTTGCTCTAATTCCGCACGTACTTCAAATCCCTTCTAGCATAGCGGACTTTTGTTGACGTGAACAGAGAGTTCCTCGCCCAAGAGTCACAACGGGTGTGCCTCTGGATTTTGGGATTGTGTATCCGTGTTAGGTCCACGCGAGCCGCGTGGACCTATGATTTCTTGGCAAATCCGAATTCCAAAATCCAGAGGACCTCGCCACAACTCCTGGGAGTTCCAGATTGATTGGTTGGTTGGTTTCCGACCAGCGTGATACGCCAGCGAGGGGGTTCCTCTTGTCCCTTGCTGGCGTGTTGGGCAGGTCGGGAACCAACCTCACCTAGCGACTCAAAGAAGATCAACTCCTAGCCGCCCGCAGGAATGAACGGGATGTTGGCTTTGGCCGGTACGAGAGCGTGACAAGCGTTGAGAATTGCGTGCTTGAACGACTCCGGTTCGGGGGTTCCTGGCAACGACAATTTCACCATTCCGTTGGAAATGATTTCGAGCGTCGCTGTGCGCCAATAATCGCTATTCGGGTCGGTTTTGACGACGATATCGTCGATCGATTCGAGGAGGACTTCGTCATTTTCGGAGGAAGTGCCCGCCCATCCTTTTCGGATTCGGACTCGCTTGTTGGTGAGGGTGTAGCGACGCATGAACCAGGGAGCAATCTTGAGCAAGAAGCACGGCGCCATCAATAACCAGCCGATGGGAGCCAGGATCATCGTTTGGGTCAAGACTCGTCCGATGGTCCCGATTCCAGGATACCGAACGACACACATGGGCCATTTTTCGCGAATGACGGCTTCGCCTTGTTGAGGAGGAACCAGTCCGGTAACGGCTTGTGGCCGGACGTCGAGCATGGGTGGATATCCTTGGACAAATAGGTCAGCCGTCCGTTCAGGGACGATTTACAGTAACGACAAGTTGGGCTTTCAGTTGTCATATCGACTGGCCAGGAATCGCCAAGAGGGGAATCCTTGGCGTGCGAAGGGTAAGACCTAGTGAATGCTGTCGAGACGGGTGGTGCCAAGTTCTGGACGCTGGCGTCTGCTTAATTTGCTTACGAAAAACGCCATTGTCGAACGATGAAGTGGTTCGAGAGGCTCAACGGTCCATTGTTTTCTGGCTGTGTTCTTTTGCGTATTTTTGTGTTCTTCGGCAAGGTCGTCTGTTGGTGTTGGCGAAGAGCTTCTGGAGCCTTGTGTCTGGCTCAACACTGCTGGGTGGATCTTGACCAACGCTTCGGTATTTGGCCCTGCTCCCGACATTTCTGGCGACTCTTCCAGTGGGCGTTGAGTTCCCCGACGAACAGAGGTCCTCAGACAATTTTCTGGCCATTCGATTATCGGAACTAAAATGCAATGAGCGACAATCCAACTCCAGAACAGATTTTGCATTATTTTTTCTTCTGTCCCACATGTAGTCAGAAGAGAAAATTGATCGATCAAAAGAAGAAAGCAACAGAGGTTGGTTTGAATTGGCCTGCTGATTTCCCTGCATACACAATTGAATGTTGTGGTTATGAATTGACAATCGAAGACAACGCTACTTATCTTAAAGTGATCGAAATTTTGAAATCTGAGTAAGTTGTATTTCTCAACGTTCGCAAAAATTTCGGGTGTTCACGCGGCCAAAACCACCGATTTTTTCAGGGCCTCCACCCTTTCTATCAACTCCGACTCATCTGCGGAGTTCGTTGTGCCGAACCAAATTCTGATCGTATTGTTTCCCAAATTTAATGCGTATCGATTTTGGCCTGTTTGAGCCCGGTTTCCAAAATTGTTGAGAATTTTGGAGAACACAGTCACGAAGACACCCAACGACCCGCACAGTACGTGATACGAGTCGATGGGTTCGGTCTCCTCATCCCAGGGCCAAAGCCCAGATGCGACGAGCCAGACTCACAAGATTACTTCCCTGCAGTCCTGCGGCTTTGGCAACGCTCGAGCCACGATTCCAACAACGTCACGGCCGCGACGAACGTGTAACCATCGGTCATCAACAAATCGATGTTGTTGATATTCTTCTGGCAACAAAAACAATGCGCCAGGCGATTTCCTGGCTGGGAAGATCGAGTCGAATATTGGCATGTCGACGACGTCGAGTAAGCTAAAACGGCTCACGCGTTGGCCGAAATTACCCAGAAAGTTGAAGGTTTGGTTCTTCGGATGCAGCCGACAAACGGATGAGCCAAAACTCGAGTGTTTACGATTTCTGATACGCGAAATGACTGATTGTCTGGTTTGTTCGAGGTTCGGTGGTTTTGGTACGATCCACCAAACCATAGGTTGGAGGCCAGGGTTTCTTTACAGCGTCCACGGTTCTCGCTTGGGTCGATTCAGCCACCGCGTAGCCTCTCGATCTCCGATAATTTCTTCTCGCTCGGGATCCCAGCGCAGTGGCCGGTTGAGCCCGTAGGCAATGTTCCCCGGGTGACAGACGGTACAAGCCCGATGAGCGATTTCGACATCGCGGAAGGGTCTCTCTCGTGTCTTCACACAATGAACAAAGTCGCCGAAGATTCCTCCACGACCCTGGTAAGTGGGCATCTCAGCGCGGCTCGCAGGAGTTCGATATCGACCCGGGAGTCGTCCCTCGGTGCCGACATACGTGATGTTCCTCGTGCCTCCGTGGTACATGCGTGTGCCGTCGGCAAACTCGAAGGTGAGATAACGACGGTTTCGCTCGCTCGGCGGAAGGATGCGTGTCGGTCCAGTGAGGTGTTTGCCGATGGCGAACAAGGCGGCTCCAAATCGGTGAACACCCCAGTCGGTCATTCCGCCACCGGAGTAATCCCGATACGGGCGGAACCCACCTCGAATGAGGCTGCCATGGAAGGGCCGATACGGAACTGGCCCGAGCCACATATTCCAGTCGACTCCACGAGGGATCGGTTGTTCGGGGAGATAGCAATCCCCCGATGGTCCGCCACAGGAAACGAAGACTTCTCGCACTTCGCCGAGGGCTCCACTCCAGATGAGTCCGGGCCAGTTTCCGTAATCGCCCAGGACACGCTGGCTGCCTCCGGAGAAGACTCGACCGTAGCGGCGGACGGCGTTGACCATCTCGCGGCCCTCGCGGACGGTCAATGACTCGGGCTTCTCGCAGTACACATCCTTCCCTTGTTTACACGCTTCGATCGTGATGATGGCGTGCCAGTGGTCGGGCGTCCCAATGAGGACCGCGTCGATGTCAGGACGTTCGAGTAACTCGCGGTAGTCACTGTAGGCCCGGCAGTCGTTATTGCGGTAGTGGCGATTGACTCGTACCCGAGCGCGTTGGCGGTGCTCGGGTACGACGTCACACACGGCAACCATTTGGACTTCGCGGAAGCCCATCAATCGGTTCATGTCTCCGGTCCCTTGACCACCGCACCCGATCGTGCCCATGAGATGCGATTGCTCGCGAGGGACCGGTCTTGGCCCAACGCCGTCGATGTAATGATCGTTGGCGCGGCGACGGTCGCGCCCGTAGCCTGTAAAAACTGACGACGCGAAGCCTCTGGAGTTTTCATGGTCTCTCTCCACCTGTTTCTAAGCTGCGGATACAATCTGGCATACTTACCATTGGAAAAGCAACCAGAGGATTTCGCTAACAGTTATTTCGCTTGGCCGTTGGTTCTTCCTCGTCCAGGACACTGGAATAACGTGCTTCCAGCCTCCAGGTAACTTGAGACCCGAAGAGGAGAGCTGCCGAAACAACACGAAAGCCATTGCCGCAAGCCTCGTAGGAGCCAGGAACACAACATTCTATCGCCCGAAATGGTGGTTTTGGTAAAATGTGGGCCACTCCCTGAATTCAGAGGGGGAAAAGCGACGACTCATGGAACCAAGAGCCTGAAATCGACTGAACAGCCAGCCATTCGAAAAAAAGGATGGGACCTGCTGGCGATATCTCCACTGGTTCTCGAGGGAGCAGTAGTTCGTACAGGACGGAACCACGTTTTGCGAACAGATGTGATGTTTCGAAAGAGTAATTCTGATGCCCAATGACCCCAAGTCGAAAGCTGGAGAACGCTCCGATTGGAGTTGGTGTTCGTTCCGGTTTGTTGTCGAGTTCTCAGTTTTAGGCTTTTGTCTGTGGTTGCTAGTGGATGCTTTTTTGGTCGGCATGTACTTCGTGCCGAGTGGAAGCATGGCTCCCACATTGTTGGGAAACCACTGGTCGGTTCCGTGTCGAGAATGCGGATACGTTCTTCGGCTCGGCGAGAAGCCCGATCCAACAAAGCGTTCCTTGGATGGCTCGTTGTGCCATGATTGTCCCCGCTGTCAAGGAGAACATCTGGACTGGAGTCAACTTCGCGAAGTGACCGGCGACCGAGTCTTGGTTCAAAAAACCGCCTATCTTTTCTGTTCGCCTCGTCGGTGGGATGTTGTTGTCTTCCGAATGTTCGGGATTCTCTTCATCAAACGAATTGTTGGTCTTCCGGAAGAAACCGTCGAAATCCGAAATGGTGATCTCTGGATCAACGGCAAACTCATCCGTAAATCGTTTTCGCAAAGGATGCGATTGCGTCGGTGTCTGTTTGACAGTTCGGGGCTTGCTCCGAAAACCGGGCATTGGAAACTATCGGAAGGAGCGAGCCTTGTGTCGGTCGGACAAGGACACGCGTTGCGGTTGAAGGGCCACAACTCCAAGACTTCAACTGCC
Source organism: uncultured Alcaligenaceae bacterium (assembly GCA_964423615.1). Taxonomy (GTDB): domain Bacteria; phylum Planctomycetota; class Planctomycetia; order Gemmatales; family Gemmataceae; genus CAYRFQ01. The sequence goes on from CAYRFQ010000056.1 coordinate 28,847, forward strand.
TCTCTCTGTCCCAATTTTTTTTCCGCGGGGCAGAAATATTTCCCAATCACAAACGAATACGTCTACAATCGCCAACGAGTCTCAGGACGTGAGCGTGTTCACGATTTCTCATTGGAATGCGATGTTGTGGTCAAAGCAACAGGCCGGGGACGAAAAGGACGTGTGTTGTTTGGCATTCACGATGGTGCCGATTACGTGTTGGTGAGTGTTGGGGCCCACGAAAGAGTTGATCGTAGCAAACACACTCCGTGTGTTGTTCGCCTTTTTCCAAACCAAGACAATCAAACGGCACACAGAGGTTGCTTGTTACTTTCTACCAAAGCAAGTCGACGGTCAACACACGAAGTGTCCCTGCCACCTTCCAAACGCTCAGACGCGATTTTCTTTCGAACGGGAACTTGCTACCATGTACATCTAGCGTTGGTGGATCGGCATTTCTCCCTCCGCGTCGATAACGAATTCTGGGAGACGGATTTGCGGGCGAAGCTGTCCCGCAACGCTGTGACCTGTCCGATCGAGTTCGGAGTCGAAAACGCCAACGTAACAATTCGAAACGTTCGGTTGTATCGTGACGTCCATTACACACAAGATGGACAAAATGGAGTACGCAGACGGGGTGTTCGCCTCGGACCAAACCAATATTTTGTCTTAGGCGATAACAGTCCGATTTCCGAGGACAGTCGACATTGGAGCAAGGACGGAATCGTCGACGCAAAACAGATCATTGGTCAGGTGCTGTTGTTAGGAAACCAGAGATAGAAGATCATGTGGGCCAGGACCCACCCAACAAATACATCGGTACATTTTCAGAACGGCAAGAGACTTCCTATGGCAGATGAAAAGACGCAACAGAAGGCTGAGGGAATCAAGCCCAAGCAAGGGTTCGTTAAATCTGTCAAGAAGAAGAAAGCATCTTCCAAGGGGAAACCTGAGAAAGCCAAGGCTCCCGAGAAAAAAGTTATCAAGTCGGCCCCCAAGCAACCCACTCAACCCAAAGACGTCATCCGTGAGATCGTCGAAACGGTCGTTTTTGTGGTCGTGCTAGTATTATTGCTCAGGACGTTCGTGGCCGAGGCGTTCATCATCCCCACCGGTTCGATGGCCCCGACGCTACTGGGATTCAACCAACCGGTGACGTGTCCGAAGTGCAAGTATTACTTTACGGTCAACCGTAGCTCGGAAGTCGAGAAGAACCCTCGAGACCATGCCGCACTCAAAAGCTACATCTGTCCCAATTGCCGGTACAAAATTTTTGCCAAGCAGAATCGCCGCTGATCCGAAAGCGAATTCAACATGAAGAAAAAGTTGCTCGTGTATCTCCTCGGGTTCAGCCTGATCTGCTCGACCGGATGTGGTTCGAGGAGCGGCGACCGTGTGCTGGTGAGCAAATACCTCTACGACAGCGGGACCGGAAGCCCTCAACGTTTCGACGTGGTCGTTTTTCGTTTTCCCAACGAACCCATCGAAAACGGTGTTCCGACCAACTATATCAAACGCTTGCTTGGGCTGGCCGGGGAAACGATCGCGATTTTTATGGGTCAGTTGTTCGTCCTGCCTCCAGACACCATCGACTATCCCGTTCCGAAGACCCCGGACGGAAAAATTGCCAACGAACTGAACTGGTGGCATCCAGAACATCAACACGTCGACAACGACAAAGCCATCGCTTTGTTCCGAAAAGACGCTACCCTGTTTGCTTCGGACAAGAACCAATTCCAGATTATCCGCAAGCCCCCGTCTGTGATGTTGGCGATGCGTCGGATCGTTTACGACAACGACCATCAAGCGGAGGATCTAAAAGGTCACCTTCCACCTCGATGGGCCTCCGAAAAGGGAGTGGCATCGTGGACCACGTTCGACAAGACCGGATTCGCGAACGATGGCTCCAACGACACCATGCAGTGGCTACGGTATCGCCACATCTTGCGTCCGAGTAATTGGGATACGGTAACCCCCAACGACAAAAAGCCGCAACTGATCACCGACTTTTTAGGATACAACTCCCACGTCACCACTGGTTTTCGAGACCGGCCCTACTTCGGGAGTAACTGGGTGGGGGATCTTATGCTCGAATTCGAACTGGAGGTCGAGTCCACGGACGGCACAACTGTCGTGGAACTGCGGCAAGGTGTCGACCGTTTCCAGGCTCGATTCGATCTGTCCGACGGAACTTGCCAATTGGTTCGTTTGAGTGATCCCAACGACGCCAAAGAGGTGGTCGAAACCCCTTTGGATTCTAAGGAGAAAGTCCTTAAGGGAGCTGGGAAATATCGCATTCGATTCGCGAACTTCGACCATCGCCTGACGCTCTGGGTCAACGGTTCTCTCGTGTTTGGACATGGGGTCGATTATGCTCCACCTTATCGCTACGACGCCACGACCGAAAAGTGGGTAAACACTGGACCGACGACGGACGACTTGGAACCGGCGAGCATTGGGAGTCTCGGAGGGGCCATCAAAGTCGGCCACATCAAACTGTGGCGAGACACGTATTACATCCGCACTCATAAACATGTCGATCGGCAGATGGGCCGGAAGTCCCGGGAGTTGAAGTACGATTACGACGTGGACAATGTGAAAGGAATTCGGGGCAGTGGACTGTTGAACGAACAGTTCTGGCGAACCCCCGCCGAATGGGACGAGTACAACGATATCGGAGTCACGACATTGTACGTGCAAAAAGGGCATCTCCTCTGTCTTGGTGACAACAGCCCAGAAAGCGCCGATAGTCGTTCTTGGGGTTTGGTCCCGAAAAGGTTGATGCTCGGGCGGGCCCTTGTGGTCTACTGGCCATTCATGCGAGCCGGGTTCATTCGGTAATCAAGAAGCTCAGAAGAGTGAGGCGGGAATCTCACTCACACGAACCCGAAACGCGAGTGGGTCTCTGTAGCCTCGCTCGCGCTTCGGGTTCGTGTAGACCTACCCTGAGCACGGAAGAGTGATGGAGGGCGTCCACCGGGATGTCGAAACGGCCATGGACACAGGCGAGATAACGATCCGCATACGGTACGCCGAAACAGATCGAATGGGCTTGCTGCACCACGCGAATTATCTGGTCTACTTCGAGCAAGGACGTGTAGAACTGCTCCGCCAGCGAGGGTTGACTTATAAAGATCTGGAGGACTTGGGATTCCTTCTTGTTCTCACAAAGATCGAAGTTCGTTACCGTCGGCCAGCCTACTTTGATGACTTGTTGACATTGCGAACGACTGTTGTCCGGACCACATCTGTGAAGATCGAGCACAAATACGAGTTGCTTCGTGGCCAAGAACTCCTGGCAGAAGCCGAAACAACGCTTGGATGCGTGGACCGCAACGGACAAGTCCAGCGGTTGCCCGAAGATGTGTTTGGGGCGAGATAATCTCCCCCAAGACCTCAAATCGCGGATACGCCGTTGAGAACAAATTCGCCTTTTTTCCCTTCCCGGAGGTCGCCACCTTGAGGCGTTTGCTGATCCAGTATTTACTCCCCGGACTGTTCTGTCTGATCCCATTGTTGGCAGGGATGCTCGTCATCCTCGCCCTACGTGGCTTGGCCCTGGAGGAGTACCTCAAACACCTCAGGACGTCGTACATGGACTGGCTCATTTTGAGCCTGGGAGTCCCGATGTTTGTTATCCAGTTGGGTTTGACCTGGAAAGGCCTCCGATGGACAGGCACGGGGTTTGACGAAAGTACCGATACATGGATCAATACGCTCACTCAGGCGGCGGAATGGTTTCCCATCCTGGGACTTCTTGGCACCGTGGCAGGCATTCTGGAGACTTTCAGTCAAATCGGTGGCAGCGATCAAACATTGAGCAGTGACCAGATCATCAGTTCGTATGCTCCGGCCATCACGGCCACCGGCAGTGGGCTGTACATGGCTTTACTAAACATCTTGCCTGGATGGATGGTTCAACTCGGGCGAAACTTGATCACGACGCTCGGCACAAACGCCACGTCTCCCCCTCGTGAGGTGCCCTGATGATCCAACGCCCCAAGCGCAGCGTCACTCGTTTTTTTGTCCCCATGCTCGACGTCATGATTTTGCTCTTTTCGATGTTCCTCATGCTCCCGATCACCCAACGGGCCACCGAGGCGAAGAACGTGTTGGACGAAATGTCGTTGCCAGAACTTGTCGCGACGGCAAAAGAGGCTCAACAAAAGAATGACGAACTCCGGAGGGAAAATGAGGAACTGAAACTCCAAAAGGCCGCCCAGAAGAACCGTCTGGAACTGTTGGAAAAGAACGTCGAGGCCCGCAACAAGAATCTCAAGAACAGACTTGCTGGACTCATGAAGAATGCCTCGAACTATCCGATGTACCTCAAGGATGGACGCATGCCCGTTGTCACAGCCGAACGCAACGGAAAACCGGCGGACATCCCGCTCGACATCTTCGGAAACGAAGCAAAGGTCATGGCCGAGATCCGAAGGCTCTCGAAAGTCGCCAACAAAAACGGAAAGATTCTCAGCTTCATCCTCCTGCACACCAACGAAAGGTCGGGACCAGCAGGAGCATTTGAACGAATCCTTCGGTGGTTCCAGGACCGAGAGATCGTGGTGTCGTACTTGGAACTGCGAAATTAAGTGAGTGTTGACGAGAAACGGAATTCCCATCTTGTGTTAAACGTGTCCCGGTGAGATATTCGTTCGGACGTTGGCCCAGATGTTGCTGTCCTGGTTTGGGTTTCCGCAACCTTTGTGGTCTTCAACTTGCCATCATGAGGACGCCCCATGAAAGAGCCAGTACTGTTAGCATTCCTATGGGACATGAATCCCTATCAACTCATGCTCATGGGTGTGAAGATCGTAGCTGCGGTCGTGGGTGGCATCATGGGTTGGTTTGCAGGTGGGATTCTGGGCGTCGTCCTGTATAAGGTGGCCTTTCACAGTAAAATGCCTGCTTATGGACAGTTGATTGCCAAAACAGTTGGAGCGGCGATCCTCGGCGTGCTGGCCTTCTTCCTGGTCAACTTTGGACTTGGTGGTGGTGTTGGCTTCGGTCCTGGCGGTGGTGGAGCCCCAAACTCGAATGACGGTCCTGCCAAGGTCGCGAAAGGTCCCGAAAAAGAAGACGAAAAAAAGAACTTGGCCGGGGATTTGAAAAAAGAGGAAGTCCAAAACCTTATCGTCGAGATGATCCCCTGGGAAGTGCATGACGAGAATCCGACGGACAAGATTTACGCCGTCCGAGGCGAGGATGGCTATCGTAACATCAAGGACCTCGAGGATTACCTCAACGACAACAAAGCCAAACCATTCCGGGTCCTCGAATTCCGGGTATACAAAGACAGTAAAGATCCATTCACAGGAAATTTAGCCGAATTGCGATCGTTGGCTGACAGAGCTGATCCAAAACTACAATTTGAATATCCCCAGAAGTGGCGAGAAATCAATCGGCCTGTCGAGAAGTGACCGAGGACAAAGCATGGCCAATGCGTCAACGAATGTTCCGAAGGGTGTTCCCAAAATAGTGCTGTTTGGAAGGCCGAACTCTGGAAAGTCGGCTTTGCTCGGTGCCCTCGCGCGGGAGGCCATAGAGGCTAGTTCCGCACTCAATGGGACGTTGGTAGACCGGTCCGGTGGACTCGATCGACTCGCGAACGGCCTCAATTCCGAAGGCTTTCCGAAGACTGAAAACGAAATCGTTGTTTATCCTGTGACGTACCAACCCAGAATGGATTCTGTCCTTGGGATGCCTCATCCGATCGAGGTAGTGTTGTTGGATTGTGCCGGGGACAGCGCTGAACAACTCCTGAAGGATCAAGATATTCTTGCCAAAAAAGGTTCGCAGCAAGGTCAACTCGCCCGCGCTGTACTCGATGCCGACACCCTTATTCTCGTTTTGGATGGCAACTGCGAAGATGATGAGCTGCTTCGCAACTTCGAAGAATTCAACCAGTTTTTGCTGGTAATCGGCAAACATCGCAGCGACCGAAACGAAGTTGCTGGGCTGCCTGTTTTTCTTGCCCTCACCAAGAGTGACCAATTCGCCAGTAGGCTCAGCGCAGAGGCCCTCGAGAAAGGTGAGACGCTCACCCCGAAGGCTTGGATCAAGGCCCTCGACGAACGAAATAAAGTCATCGGCAAGGAGTTTCAACAGGCTTTCCGGGCAAATGCAACAGTCTTGAATTCGTTCGGAGAACTGTTCCTGACGGTGTGGGCAACGGCAGCCAAACGTCCCAAGATCGGGGCTCATCAAACCAAGTCCGAATACCACGGCGTGGCCGAACTCTTTCGACAGGCTTTTCGAGCTGCCCACGAATTCCATCACCGACGACGGGCCACGGCCAAACGTTTGAACTGGATCGTGGGTGGTGCGGTCGTTGTTGTCGCCGTGATGGCGGTTTTAGCCGGGATCTTTTTGACCCAACGTGAGAACGTCGAGTTGCGCAGATTGGAGAACAGTGTTGATACGTTCTTCGCGTCTTGGCCGGATGCTCCGCCAGAGAAAGTCTACCAATTGCCCGAATTCAATATTAAGCGGCTTCAAGAATTCACAACCAATCCCGCCTACGAATTACTCTACCTCGACACCCGCGAGAAAGTGCAATCGCGACTTCGAAAACTTCAGGCCTACCACGAATACCAGGAAGCCTACAAAAAGTTCCGACTTAGCAACAAAATGCCAGACTCCGTCAGGTCACTCGACGAACTGAAAGAACTTGAGAAGAACCTCAACAAAGTACTGGTCAAAATACCAGAAAAATACGAAACCGAATGGAATGCCCTGGCTTCCGTGCAGACTCCGAGGCAATGGGTCAAAACGATCGACATCATCGAAAAGTCGGCCAAAGACATGGAGAAAAAATTCGTCGAGGCCAAAACCCTGCTCGAAAAAGTGGTCGAACTGGTGAAAGACCGAGGGGCACGATTTGCCCACGATACAGCCTTGAAATACGACAATTTACGTCAGGAGCTGTCCAGGACCGACCCCAACCAACTTGTCTGGGGCACTCAGGTCAACTGGTCGACCGTTTTCAACTTTGAGGAAGTGAAAGAAGCCAAACGAAGTCTGGAGAGCTACGAAACTGAGCCAGGCGTCATGAATAGCCTCCAAGCAGCTCGAAAGGCCTGAAGCATGTAGCCGAAGTCATCTCAACCATGCCTATCGAGCGTTCGGTTGCGACAGCAAGAACTCGACAAAATGGTTCCAAAGGAGATATTCGCGTGATTGCGTCCTACAATTGTGAGTGAGGCTCTGGATTAGAAGGATGACGTCGGATAGGTCATGAAACTATCTCACCCTACTCATATCAAAGTTCATATCTTTGCTGATTCTGTGATTGTTGCTAATCCCTGCATTCCACAATGCTTTCCGAGACACTACAATCGTTACTCCTTCAATGAAGGACGATGTGTAGAAGCTTCCTAAATCCTAAGCTGGTTGACTTCGCATCGAGCGTTCCCGAGAATATAAATGTCGCAACAGAGCCTTTAGTGAGTGATCGTAGTAACTGATGTGTTTCCAGGGTGGACTCGGCTAGCTCGATCTGACGACGATGGCACACCGAAAAAGAGCTACCGGTTTGCCCAAGTTCAACGATGTCTTCGCTTGTCTGTCTATGATAGGTCGTGCTTGGAATGTACCAGTATAAATAGGCAACAACGCTCGTTGCTACGACTTTTTTAACGGGCTCAGGTGTTTCATTCCAGCTCAAAAGCTATGTCGTCCTGGTTTGTCAAAGCCTTAGTCTCTTTGAGGGAAGAAGGATTTAGGATGAAGGGTGCTCTGAGCGAACCCGCTTGACGCCCCTACACTTCAGTTGCCATAGAGTACTAATCTTTTCAATCACATCATCTCACCCAAGACGTGCGGCATGTTGTGGACGCTCGTAAAACACTCACGGTTCTGTCTTCTCATTCTGATTTTGTCGGGGTGTCAATGGACAGAGAATCGTGGTTACTGGTCAGGTCCACTACCTCCAAGCCAGGAACAAAAGGTTTGCATCCAAAAGTCTCGACGTGGTACCAGACGACTCTCTTTCGCTCAATTATCCAATCTTCGCTCGTTATATGCACAAACTCATTCTCGTCAGGTTGCATGGACTCTGGCTCAAGATTACGTCGCGTTGGCAGAACAAGCTGAGAAGACTCGGCTTGCTCAGAGTGTGGATTATTACTATCTAGCTGCAGGTTTCGCATCGTTCTCGTTTTCTCAGTCTCCAAACGATCCGATTCACCCATACGCTTGGAAACTTTACCACACTTGTGCTGCCCGAATGCTCGAGATTGCTCCCAAAGCCGGTCGATTCGTCAGGGGCCGGGGAATCATTCTTTGTGCCAACGGTGAACGGACACTCTTGCCGCTCTCGATGCATGGTTTTGTGTGGCAACTAAAAGACTTCCAGCAAATGTACCCAGTGGGATGCTACAGAAGTGCTGTCCAATCCAGATGTCACCAGCAGGCGGGTTTCGGAGTTCCGGTAGTCGTGCAAAGGACCCGGAACCGATTCCGAGGACCGAGCGAGCGGTTCTACTTCAAACAGATGACTTACCCAGCGACTGCCGTGCTCCGTCCTGATCGGAACCATCTGTTGGGATGTCCGACGAAAGGAAATTCGAAAGCCGTCATCGAACTCTACGACACGTTTCGAATCAAATCCATAACCAACGCCAACAGGGCACTGCCACTTGCCTGGGACTTTAGTGCGGCACTCGCGTTTCGGGCCCAAAATGATCCCAATACACTTCCATCTCCCTTACGTTTTTTTCAACCTGGCATAGCCGTCCAGGACGAAGGACTGTTTTTTGAGGAACCCTATCAGAAGGGTAAGATCCCACTGGTCTTGATCCACGGGTTGTATTCGAGTCCAACTACATGGATCGACTTGATCGCAGACTTGCGAGCGACTCCGGGTTTCACAAACAACTACCAAATTTGGACTTTTCGGTACGCCACGGCGAAGCCTTTTCTGGCCTCAGCTGCTCGACTGAGGGAAGAATTGCGAATGGCTCTGGCGACTTGCGACCCGCACCGAAAGGACCCTGCTCTACGACGAATGGTACTGGTGGGGCATAGTATGGGTGGACTCGTTGCAAAGCTACAAGTCATCTGTAGCGGTGATCAATTGTGGAATGTGGTGGCGAACAAGCCTCTTGCGCAGGTAAGAACGACGCCACAAACCAAGAAGTATTTACGCGAGGTTTTCTACGTCCGTTCAGAGCCTTATGTGAAGCGGCTCGTGTTGATTGCCACTCCCCACGGAGGTTCGCCCATTGCAGGTGGGCTCGTTAGTGGGATTGTTGACAAGTTGATCACTCCCGAACCTCAGGCCCAACAAGTGTACGACCAACTCCGCCGAGACAATCCGGGCTTGCTCTCCGGAGAGGTGAGTTCTGGATTCCCTTCGAGTGTTGATTTATTGTCGAGTGAGAGTTGTCTTCTCAGAGCCATTCGGAGAATCCCTGTGGCGTCGAATATCCCGGTACATTCGATCATTGGTACAGGTCGAACGATGTTACTAGGTGGTCCGGCAGACGGCGTTGTCCCTGTCCAGAGTGCCAGGTACCACTACGCCTCGACCGAACTGCGTATTCCAGCGGTGCACACCACGATTCATCAACAGCCCGCAGCGACGGCAGAGGTCGTCCGCATCCTACGTTCACACCTTCGGCGAAAATAATTTTGAAAAAATACCCATCAAGGCTTTTTCTACATGGCTCTCTACCTGTAACCGTCCAAAGAATTAACTGATCACCGAAATTCTATCTCGGAATAATTGCGATTTAGAATTATTCCGAGATAGAATTTCGGTGCTGTTTTTGGCCTAGAACTCAGTTAGTTATATTACGTCCCGCCAGAACCTTGGCGGTCGATTTGTGGGGGACGCCATCGTTTATCTTTTCGACTTTCTTCTTCGGCTTGCTACGACTCTTTTTATACTCTTGTGACTTCGCCCCCTGGCAATCTTCACCAATAACGAAATGAACTCGTCCTCGTGCATCGATTCGAACCGTTCCCAGAATTCTTCGGCAATGCAATCATGATGTCTTCGTAGACGCTCGCGACTTCCCGAGCCATATACGTCCAAGAGAACTCCTCGTCGATGACGTCTTGGCCGTGAGCCCCAACCATTGCCGCCCGTACAACGATCAATACGTTGTTCGATGCGTGCGAGTTTCTCATAGAGACATTTGAGTGTGGCGTCGATCTTCTCTTGGAGGTGTTTGCAAGAGGATTGGACGGACTTTTCGATACGAAAAGCGAGCAGAGCCATGACGTCGACGCAGGAGGAGAACAGGAGTTTTCGGGTGTACTGATCCTGGGCGTTGTCGTCAAAGATCGTATCCATCGTCTGGGCATCGAGAAACTGATCGAAGTTCATCTGGTTCATCGTGTCCATAGGGGCTTTGTCACAGAACTTCTCGAACACGGCTTCGAATTCCGTACTGAAAACTCCGTTGTTTTTGCCATAAGTCACCAAATATGTTGACTGTACCAATTACATACTCCACCGTGACGGGCTGGGATGGCCAACGAAAATAGAGACACTCAACGAGGATTCGTCAATGTCTTGGATTGTAAAAGCCAACAACGGACCGAACAGATTAAGAAGGGTTTACCGAATGTTTACGAGTGGAACTTCCGAACTCGTAACACTTTACTGGTCTGAAGTAGATTTCCATAACCGTAAGCTGGTCAACACTTTGTGCTGTCAAGGAAAAAGCAGGTCCAGAAGTTCGATTTTTCCGCAAGTTGTTGATCCGTAGCAGCTTGTGAAAATGGCTACTTCAGATCAGTAAAGTGTTACCCGAACTCCAACCAACCTATGGCTTTGCCTTTCGGCCTATTCCAAATACATATCGCTTGCTCCGAACGAAAATCATTCCGTCGGAAATAGCCGGAGTCGACAAACAAACATCACCCACCGGATTGATGGCCAACGTTTTGAATTTCGGCCCAGCTTGGATGACTTGCACTAACCCTTCTTCGCTCGTGAAGTAGATTTTGCCGTCAGCAGCGACTGGCGAGGCTGTGTAGGCTTTGCCTCGCAAACGCTCACTGTAAACACGTTTTCCACCAGACACCTTATAACAATTGACAGTCCCACGGTTGGAACAAGTATAAAGGTAGTCGCCGTAAAGGATCGGTGTCGGCATATACGTGCCTCCCCGTTTGTCTTGCCATGCTATAAACTTGCTTTTCTTTTCACCCTCTGGCGAGATTTCACCTCTCGCTCCAGGACGGATGGCATAAAGAGGCCGAGGCGTGCGATAACCGCTCATGACTATTATCAGGTCATCTGTATAGATCGGAGTCGGGACGGCGATTTCCGAATTCGGCCCAAGCCGCCATAATTCTGTGCCAGTCAGAGGATCATAAGCACGCACAAACTTGGTAGCGTTGGTGATCAACTCTGCACGCTTCTCTCCTTCATACACTGTTGGAGTGGACCAAGACGGAATTTCATTACGCGGCGTTTTCCAAACCTCCTTGCCATCCTGAAGGCGGTATGCGGCAATAAACGAATCCTTGCCAGTATCGCATTGGACGATGACTAACTGACGGTAGATAATTGGAGAACTCCCAAATCCCCACTGGTACGCCGTATCATAAAACCATCCGGATGAGAGTGTTCCCAAGTCCTTCTTCCAAATCCGTTTGCCAGCGAAATCATAACAGTACATACCCTCGGAAGCGAACAACGCCACGACATATTTCCCGTCAGTAGCGACAGTGCAATTCGCATGTGTGCTCTTGGCATGGCGTTTCAGTTTCGGCACTCCACGATGGGCTACTTTTTCCCAGATAATCTTCCCCGTGTTCTTGTCCAGACAGTAGACGTGCCAGGTGTGAACGGAGTCGTCGTCCACCGAGTCCACGTTACCATACAGGCCCGACTTGAGAATCGCATCAGGATCACTACTAATGGCGGAAGTAACAAACAGCCGGTCGCCCCAAACGACAGGGCAAGAATGACCAAGCCCCGCGATGGCCGTTTTCCAACGGACGTTGTGCCCTTCCTTTCCGTCCCAGGTCAAAGGCGGAAACTGACCATCAGCTACCCCCGAAGCGTTCAGCCCTCGGAACGAAGGCCAGTTCTGTGGCTTTGTGACTTTGACCGATTTTTCCGGAACAATCGCCCCTGGTTTCGGCGTTGGGTCTTGGGCAGTCTTCTTCGGTTCCACACGGCGAAACTTCTGCTCGCGCGTCGTATTCTTCAGGACGAACCCGGTGACCTTTTTCTTTCCTTGGGTGAACGTGAGGGTTGTTTTCTCCGAGGAAATCGGTTGGAACACATTCTTCTTCTTGTTCAGTAGGACATAGAGCTGTCGGCTTCCATACTTGACGACTAACCGTTGATTCTCCAAAGCTATGGTCAATTGCAGAGTTTCGTTGGTGTATTCGCCTGTGAACTTTCGCAAGACTTTTGGATCAACGCGTTCCTGATCAATCTCTTTGGCGCCGGCTTTCTTGAGCAACTCCTTGAGAGTTTTTGACTTCGGTGCTGCGAGAGCCAATGCCCGATTCAGCGACTTCGAATTGATCTTAGCTTTCTTCAACAACAACCTGACCGCTTTAACATCACCCTCGGTCGCAGCCGCGACGACTGCGCGATTGAGCGTTGCCGGTTTGAGCTTTCCGTTCCGGAGAACCACTTCGATCATCTCACCGTTCCGTGCAGAAACAGCCGTGATCAGTGCTTTGTCGGCACCCTTGGCACCAGCTTTCAACAACACGCCGACTACCTTGGGGTGATCCTTTGACAAAGCCCAAGTCAAGGGAGTTGCTTTGTAGAAACTGTCTTTCACGTTGACATCGGCCTTGTTGCGGACCAACACTTTGACCACTTCGAGGTGTCCCTGATCACTCGCGAAGGAGAGAGCGGTTGCTCCATATTTACTCTTGGCATTGACATCAATCCCGGCCTTGATGAGTTTTTCTATGGTGCTGGCGTCACCTTCCTTCGCAGCCTTCCATAGAGACTCTTGGCTTTCCCCAGCGCACAACACCGCTGTGCCCCACAGAATAAACAATCCGGACAGTGGCAATCGTTTCATGGAGTAATCTCTTCGTAAGAGTTGGTCGTTTACCAGCTTCGTTGAGTTTCCGTCGTGATGAACGTGTTAGAGTGGTTCCCGCTTGTATTGGTTACAGGCTTTGTGTACTCAAAGCCCTTCTTTTCGCTTGGTTAGTCGGATAAACAAGAATCGTGTTTTGGTTTGTAAGCTTCGAAGGAGCGAGAGATCCTAGCCGTGGGTGGAAACACACGGAACTCAAAGAACCAGAATAAACACCATACGTATGGATCCGTCTACATTCGCGATCCTATCTCGAGAAGCCAAACCTGAGCGAAGCGGGATATGCAGCGGCTGAGGGGTTCTATGTCTGAGGGCTCTAAGGGATTGCCAACCGTATCCTACACAACCGGGAATCGCTCTAGTTCATCGTTTCCTTATTTCCTGAACTTGCAGACCTGTTTCAGGCAACACCTCCTGAAATAGGCGAAATTCCATCAGCTCTGTCTGGAAGTTTATTGAGAACTGCGCGGGCCATGGAAGCCAGTAGCAGGCCGCAATAAGAAGGCTACAGAAGAAATGGAGCGAGTCGACAAGAGCGTAGCGAAGTAGGCAACCTTCGCAGGACTGAATTTGAGGGGTGCACGACAGCCGAGGCCTCCCCCAGGATTTTCCTCGAATCCATTACGCCCCTAACTTTTCCTTGCAATCGTCAAGAATGACTTTCGTTGCCGTCGCTCCGATTCGGGTGACACCAAGCCCACGAACCTCCAACAAACGCTCATACGTCCGCACTCCACCAGCGGCCTTGACTTGCACACTTGGCGGAGAGCATCGACGCATGAGTTCCAAATCTTCGTTGAGAGCACCCGACGTGCCATACCCTGTTGAAGTCTTCACAAAATCAGCTCCGACTTCTCCGCAGATCTTGCAGAGTTGTTCCTTTTGTTCGTTGTTCAAAAAGCAGTTCTCAAAGATCACCTTCACGATCGCGCTGCGTTTGTGGGCCACTTCGACGACGGCCCGAATGTCATCGGCCACAAACGACCAATCTCCGCCAAGGACTTTGCCGATGTTGACGACCATGTCCAGTTCCTTCGCTCCGTCGTCCATCGCCTGCTCACTCTCGGCCACTTTAATAGCCGTGACGTGCCCACCATGAGGGAAACCAACTGTTGTTCCGACGGCAACGGTCGAACCTTCCAACCACTGGACTGCCTTGGCCACGGCATACGGTTTGATGCAGACCGAGGCAACGTCATATTCACGGGCAACAGCGCAACCGTTCTCCAAATCGACGTCGGTCATTTCCGGTTTCAAAAGCGAATGGTCGATCATCTTCGCGATGGCATTGAGCGTAAAGTCAGCCATGAGAGTCTCTCCTTGAAGGTTGGGATAGCGAACGACCATTTACGTTACAGTTTCGTGACTGAATTGGCCAGGATTAATGAGAACTGCGCGGCTAAGGTAGTTGGCACACTCCGTGTGCCGTAGCCAGTTCCTCTGAAGACGCGGACGGCACGACCGAACGTGCTTGCTACTTTGGTTCATTAGCCGCGCAGTCCTCAGGAGTCCCCTCCGAAAACAGACACATTCGCTTCAACGCACGTAAGACCATCCGGCTAGCTAAACGGAACAATCCGTGTTTCTTAGGTCAATTCCAACTCCCGCACGGTCTCACAAAAAACACACGATCCAACCCAACCGCGGACCGTTACACCTGATGCAACCTTGTGGAAGCAACCGACATACAAAGATAGACTACTTCCGAGAATCACATCAATAAGGAGACAGCGAATGCGACCGACCCTCATCGTCGGGGGAATTGTGGGGGCGTTGTGCTGTATCTGGACCGTTCGTGCCCAACTCCTCTCCGGTTCCGAACACAACCCAGCAGACGATCCGAGCAATTCCTATCCTTGCATCATGACAGTCACACGGGATAACATCTATGCGCATAGTGGGGGTGATCAACGGTTCCACAAAACCCATCTATTCCAGAAAAACGACAAAGTCCATGTCCTTCGAAAGAGCGCCCGATTTAATGGAGATTGGCTCGAAATCAAACCTCCTACTGGATCATTCAATTGGATTCCGAAAACACATGTGAAAATAAAAAGGGACTCACTCGTTGCCATTGCCCATAGCCTCGGAAGGCCGAAAGTAGAAATCCTCGTGGGGTCCAACGTACCAGGTGAGCAAATCAATGGAACTTGGCACATCGATGACGGAACGGAAGTGGTTCGTCTTCCTCACATCAGAGAAATGATTCAAAACGAAATTGCCTACATAGCCATAGACGTACTCCCCAATCAGGTTCATTACATTCCCGAAGAGTCTGTCGAGGGAAGTCAAAGAGAATCCATGCCTTCCAACTTGGTTCCGGAGATGACCCCAGCCGTCAAACTCGTGGCTCATGCCGAAAAGGCATTGCAGGCCAATCACCTTGACGAAGCCGAGAATTTCCTGGTGCAAGCCATGCAGGAGAGTTCCGATCCTTCTCAGAAAAAGATGATCGCCAAACGGCGGGACGAAATACAGGAAAAGAAGATGTCGTATGTTCGCCCTGGAAAAATGACTGGACCCATTCGCCTGACACCGACCTCGGGCAACCAGGCAACTCAAGCTGGAACTTATAAGAAAACAACGACCCTATATCGACCAGCTGGGTTTTCGCAAACTCAACGCACAGAACGCTATCAAGATAAAACCATCCGATCCCCCCACTGGAGTGGTTGGGGGTATCTCCAACGAAGCCCCTTCCAACACCCTGACGGCAGGCGCATATACCAACTCGTCACGAAGCAAGAGAGTGTAATCACCTATGCTATGGTGACCTCGGACCGAACCCTCGAACCACTCGTCGGAAAGTACGTAAGTCTAGGGGGACCAACAATGGTTAATGCTCGTTCAAACTCCATTCGTACGGAATATATGCTTGTGACGTCCATAGCCCAGCCATAATGACTACGGGTCGATTCGACTTGATGTACTCCAAGTTAGTTGAAGCATTCCCATACCAGTACGCAGCGCCAGCGAGTGTTCTTTCAAGAGCCTTGCTTCGGTGCTGTGCGTTCGTTTAGAGCGGTTCACGCTTACACTGAGTACATGTTTTTCGTATTCAAAGTCTTGGGTCCCGCTTGCGGTGAGAAGGCCCCAAACCCGAGCGAAGCGGGAAACGCAGCGGATGAGCGACGGACACCAATCTGCGAGGGCCTCGCGCCGTTCGGAATGTGTTTTTATTCAACTCGATGATATTTCAGAGAATCAACGGGGGCTCATTCCCCTTAATTGAGGTAAGGATACAAAATTTATTAACTGTCGCATTTGCCCTTTTTGGCACGTGGTCTGT
>CAYRFQ010000057.1:0-45116 GCA_964423615.1 uncultured Alcaligenaceae bacterium
CATCGACACCAAAGCAGTTGGCTAACTTGTGGATGATCTTTCGGCTGAATCCCTTTTTGCCGGAGAGAATCTCCGAAACAGTGCTTTTAGCGATCCCTGTTGATTGGCTCAATTGCGATTGATTGAGATTTTTCGCCTCCATGAAATGACGTAGCATGTCCGCATCGGATGCTGGTGCAATGGGATATTGTTTGTCTTCATAGATAGCGACAAGATCGCTCAAGGCGTTGAGATACATCTCCTCGCCTGGGTCAAGTTTACCTTTGGCAAGCAATCGATCCATGACGGTCTGAGCTTCTTCGAGATGCTCATCGGATTGTATCGACGACAATGGGAACGCTATTATAAGCTCCAAGTACAAGTCACGAGCCTTTCCCGTCAACCCAAATTTTGTTTTCGTAGCCATGGGTTACTTGCTCCGTTTCTATCGTTGGGCAGGCTTCGAGGTCGATCGTTTTCAGAAGCAACCGATGTGGTGGTGTCCATAGGCGATCATCAACAAACCGCAAGCTTTGGCGAACCGGGACAACAACTTGTGCTGTTCCTGGAGTAGTAACTGGCTTTCAGGGATCGTCGCCGCCAGTGACGTTGCTACGCTCTGCAGAAAAGGGGAAACAAAAGAATAAAAAACAAAGAATATAAAAGAGTAAAAGGATAGAAAATATAGTGTAAATTAGTCCAGGCGGAAAGCGACCCGGCAGCCGTAGCCGTAGTTGCAGCCATCGGGAATGACCCAGTCCCGGAACGCCGAGCGACAGTCCGCCGGATAATCGTACCAGGAGCCGCCACGCAGGACACGACAGACCTCTAATTGTGCACATTGTGGATCTTTAATATCCTTGTTTGGGTAATCACCAAACCAGTCTTGGCACCATTCATAAACGTTGCCGTGCATGTCATAAAGCCCCCAAGCGTTGGGGTGAAAACTTCCCACAGGTTTCGTTTGACCTGCACTACCCCAATTGCTATCGTAAGAACACCAACCAGCTTGCTTCAAGGCGTTTAACCCATCCCCAGCGTGGTACTCCGTGGTCGTACCTGCCCGGCAAGCATATTCCCATTGGGCTTCGGTCAACAAAGCGAATTTGCCTGCTTTCGGGATTCCCAAACGAGAGCGGTCTTTGTGCGAGTCGTTGAGCTTCCCAATGAACTCTTGACAGTCATCCCACGACACAGAATCTACAGGGTTGTTGTCACCTTGGAACCGGCTTGGATTGTTGCCTGTGACCGCCTTCCATTGCGATTGTGTCACCGGAGTCACGGCGACGTAAAATCCGTTCGTCAAGGTCACTTGGTGTTGGGTTTTGTCAAAGCTTCGACCTTCCTCGTTTTCGGGGCTTCCCATCAGGAACGTTCCGGGAGGAATGAAAGCGAACTTCATGCCCAGCTTATTTTCTGTGAATACCGGAACGCCATAATAATCCGCCCAACGTTTTTGGTAGTCTTGGGCTTCGTTTGTGGAAAGGGGAAAGGACTGAAGTTCTGGCGTTGTGGGCTTCGGAGGGTTGTCTCTCCGCCACTCCTCACGAACATTTGAGAGAATTTGCTTGGCGGTTTCATCAGCGATGCCATAATCTTTGATGAATTGATTGACCGCTTCGTTGTCTTCCTTGGTGGGTTTGTTGCCGGTCCGATCCAAAATGCGGCGGATCATTCCAGGAAGTTCTCTTTCGCCTTCTTCACGTCGCCGCTGCTGCTCTGCGAGTTGTCGTTGCCGTTCCTGCTCGGCTTGCCGTTGTCTGTCTTCGGCTTCTTGGCGGAGTTTTTCTTGGCGGAGTTGCTCTTGGCGTTGCCGTTCTCGTTCTTCGGCTTCTTGTTGTTTACGACGAGCTTCTTGCTTCTCGGGGGAAAGAGATTCGAGGACGGTCAGGATTTCCTGGAAATTCTGTGGGCGATCATTCGGGTCTTCTTCAGTGCATTGCTCCAACAAATCGGACAACTCCTCACTGATTTGTCGCCAGTGCCGCTTTTTCACCTCAAGAGTTCCAAACAAAGCGAAACAACACGTCTTTCCGAAAGCGAAAATATCCGAATAAGGAGCAACCTTGTCCTTGCGTTTGCCCATCTGTTCTGGGGGAGCATAATCGTAGGTGCCAACGGCGCTTTCGCCTCGCAAGGTATTTCGCAACGACTGATCAACGACACTGGTTTCGATAACGCTCTGCCGCAAAGCCAAACCGAAGTCGATAATCTTCACCTGCCAACGGTTGCCTTCGTTGCGGACCATGATGTTGGCGGGTTTGAGGTCTCGGTGTAGGACGACTTCTTGGTTTTCGGTCTGCTCGTATTTGCTAGTTGGAGCTTGGTGAACTTTCAGCATACCCTCAGCTATCTGCGTGGCGACGAGAATCAACTCTTCCTCGGACATTGTGCCTCGTTGTTGCACATACGTTTCTAGCGTCACGCCAGGAAAATAATCCATGACGATGTAAGGGCGGCTCATGTGGATCGAGTCAGCATAGCCCCAATCTTGAACACCAATGATCGCCGGATGCTTGAGTTCCTTCAAAATTTCCGCTTCCTGGAACACATCGAGCAAACTTCGCTCCAGATCGTCGGCGTGGAACGTTTTGACGACCACATCTTTGCGAGCTTTGCTTCCATAACACAGAACGGCTGCACCAAATCCACCTGCTCCGAGGATGCGACTGGGTTGGTAAAAATACAGGGGAAACGGGGAGAAGCGAGCCGCATCGAGTTCGCAGGCTTGGCGAAGTTCTGCAAGAGCCTTGTCCCAGGCTTTGGATTCCAAGGCAGCTCGGTAAGCGTTGTAATGCGCTTCCGCCTTGGCAGAAGCCTCGGACACATTGTCCGCAACTTCATCGAAGGTGTTGGTAGCCCCCTTGAAGTCACCACTGCCGTATTGGAGTTTGCCAAGTTTGTTCAACAAGTCTGGTAACTGCTTCTGTTCTTCCGGCGAAAGCTGGCGGAACTGAGCCAACAAGTCTTTCACGAGCCGGCGTTCATCCTCGCCACGGATCGAGAAGCTGTGTTGAACTTTGACCTCGCCCTGAGCCATGTTATTTTTGGCAACAAGTTGATCAACTTTCTCGGCAATGTCTCGAACGACATCATGGGTTTGCCCCACAACGACTTCGATGCGATCGAGTTGCTCGAAAATCACATCGAAGTTAGCTCCCAAACCCTCCAGTGCCAGGAATACCTGCTGAAAAGCCGCCTTTTGAGAGGAGTGTAGAAGTTGTAAATTGTCGTGCGTCAGCCGACGAGATAGCTCTTCGTTGGTCTCGATTTCCCGGCTGAAAAAAAACGAAAACGCCACAGCCACAAGTGGCGGACCTCCAGGCGTCGGCTTCTGCAACAACTCTGCCAGCTTGGGATAACTCGAAGCCAACCCATCAGCGACTCGCCCCACGGCAAGTTTGGCACCGTCGATCATGCCTTTCGAATCGGAGTATCGGGCGAAGGAACCGTGACTGCTCACCACTTGCTCGGCGGTCAAATTCTCGGCTGACAACAAACCCGCTTGCTTGGCTTTTGTCAGTTCCGCCAAACATGCCTGACGAAATTCGGGTGGTGTATTCGGAAAGGAACCTGCGTTGCTATCAACAAATGTTTTGATCTGTGCGGCAATCCCTCTGGTGTCGGCCTTGGCGAGAAAAAAGTCTTTTACCTTGGTGAGGAATCCATCTCCGGCAAGGGCAATAGACATGGCTTGCCACGTGCGATCATTGGCACGAGAAATCGCTTTGGGCAGGGCTTGACCGTGATCGATGAAGTGCTTTTTCAACAAATCGACGGTCATGGGACCGGCGATATTGAGCGTTTGTTCGAGTCCGAACTGAATCAGACCAGTGAGGGCAGACGAGGTTTGAGTATCGCTGGCGGACATGGTTCCGTGGCTCCGGGGAGTTTCTTGGGCAGTTTTGAGCAGATGGAGGCATTTCGTTTGGTAATTCGTTGTGATTTTGGATTTATTGTAAATGAAGCAGAATTATTTTCGCCTTCATTCTTTCGGAGAGGGAACAACCATGTCCTGGCTCGATTGGTATCATGCTCTCGAAAAGCCTGATTGGACACCGGCCCCTGCGGTGATTAGCCTCATTTGGATGATTCTTTATCCGATCATTCTCGCGAGTTTCGCCTTCGTCTTTGTCCAAATGTTCCGGGGCAAGTTGAGTTGGAAAGTGGCTGTGCCGTTCGGGATTAATTTGGTCGCCAATGTACTTTTCATGCCCATTTTTGCAGGGTTGCGAAATGTGCCGCTAGCGACATTGGACATTCTCGTTGTTTGGACAACTCTCGTTTGGTTGATGGTAGCGGTCTGGCCATTCTATAAATGGGTTGCAGTTGCTCAGATTCCATACTTCGTTTGGGTCTCGATTGCCACGATGCTGCAACTTTCGATCGCCGTCCTGAATTGGTGACGCTCTAGGAGACGACATGGACAACTTTGAGAATGCCAGCCCGCCCCAAGAACAGCCCGAAATGGTCCTGGCCAAGTGTTGGGAATGTGAAGAAACCAAAATGTGCATCGAACACATCGTTTGTTGTACTGGCACGCATGTCCACACATGCACAGAGTGCAGGGATGCCATCGTCCGAGGGGAGCAAGAAGCTGCACTGCCGGGCCTTTTTCAAGGACATCGTCTATGAGTGTGCAAGAATCCCATGTCCTTTTTGACTTCCAGAAAGCCGAAGCTGCCAAAGACTGGCAGACGATCAACGATGACGTAATGGGCGGAGTGTCGGAGGGACACTTCCAGATTACCGAAAATGGCACTCTGGAATTCTTCGGCACGCTTTCCCTGGAGAATAACGGCGGCTTCGCTTCCGTACGGACCACGGCCAGGAACCTCGGCCTTCAAGAAGGTGATGCCCTTTTGGTCCGACTGCGTGGGGACGGGCGGGAATATTCGATGAATGTGTATGTTTCGACGCCGCTTGTTGCGTTCTCGTATCGGGCGGCTATCGAGACTCAAAGGGACGAGTGGCTTGAGATTGAATTGCCGCTGGAAGAATGTGTCGCAACCCGTTTTGGAAAGCTGTTGCCAGATGCGCCGCCCGTAGACCCAAAGGAGATCAATGGTCTGGGTTTCCTTTTGGGGGACAAAAAATCTGGACCGTTCCAGGTGGAAGTTGATTGGATCAGGGTGGTCCGACGGAGCCTTGAGGGGTGAACGAGACACACCTCGGTCAAGGCTTGCGGCTCTGTGTGGCAACCCGTCGCCAATCCAGTTTGGTTTTCCCGTCTTTTCCCAACAACAAGAGGTTCTCTTCGGTCAGTTGCAAAATCCGCTCTTTGGCTGTATTACCCTTCGTGTTGAGAATGAAATTCACTTTGTCGGCGGGTTCTCCTCCAAGCACGTGTTTTGTCAGTGAGCCATCTTTCAGGGACCAGCGAATGTCGAAGCGGAGTTGAGGACCAACAAGAGTAGCTTGCAACCCGCTCAGTTCGGCCAATATGGTGCCGGTGCCGTCTTGATTCAAGGTCATGGTTCGTTTTGCCTTGGATTCGTTTCGCCAAACGCCAATCAACAGCTTTCGTGTCTTATCCTGGTTGGTTCCGACTTGAGCGGGTTTTGTTGTATTGGGGGAGGCTTCGGTTAGCGAAGGGGGTTGGCTGGTCAATATCCAGTAGCCGATACCGCCAGTGAGTAGAATCAGCACAAGGAGAGGCAACAACAACCGTCTGAAGTTCATGGTTATCCTTGATTCTGTTTGTGGTAGAGGTTCTTTGGAATCTGGAGTCGTGGACGGGAAATACGCCCGTTGTTTGACTGTAGGATTTTCTCGTTTCTCATTCCCCCTTTCGAAGGATGTCCGACCGCGTAGGGGGGCAACTCGAAGGATGGGAAAAGCGTTTGAATAAGTATGTACCGTTTATCGATGAGGCATGCAATGTCGTGTTTGGCGTGACGATTGGTCGGAATTCCAACGTGTTAGCTATCCGCCATCGTTGAAATCCATTTTGCCGTCTAGTATCCGCCGCTCAGGCCAGTTATGATGGTTGAGATAGATTTCTGTTTCTCGGGTCCTTTCGAAAGCTCGAAAACAACGATTCTGAATCTCGAAATCCAAGGAGCACCCATGTCGACACAACTCTTGGACCAGAAGAAAGCTCAACCGCAACCGGCTGTGGCAGAAGCTAACGTGGTTACAGTTCCCAAAGCTCCGACGCAAGAAGACGTCCTCAACTTGATCCGGCAAGATGCCCTCACAAATCCGGACGAATACCTCAAGACAATTGACGTCCCTCATGGTGGTGAGTAACGACCTCGGTGTCCGTCTTTCAACGACTGATGGGCTTGGAAACGGAATACGCGATTCGGTTCCGGACGATAGGGCCGGAGACCGAACGCCCGTCCGATGAAGTCCTCTATGAGCGACTGATCACACATCTCCAACAGAGTCTCCCCGTTGCCAAATCGGATTCGTGGAAACCGGGCTACTTCCTCGCCACGGGAGGAGTAGTTCAGTTAGAACGACCGTGGTACGCCCGGCAGTCTGGACTCCTGGAAGGAGCGACGCCGGAGTGCCGTTCGCCCCGAGACTTACTGATTTGGCAAAGGGCTCAAGATAAACTGATTTCCGAAGCTGCCGTCGCGGCGGGTTTGCCCGAGGGAGAATTTACTCTCCTCAAGAACAATCGGGACCCCAAGGACCGCACGTATGGGAGTCATGAAAACTTCGAGGCTGTGTTCACGTCCAATCGATTCTGGCGGCTCCTTTGGCGAGTCGGTGTGATGGTTTCCTTTCCATTCGTCTTTGCCACTTGGTTGTTCCTTGTAGTGCTTTTGCTCGTACTGTTTTTTGCCTTTCTCATAATCGCCTGGGGGGCTTGGATGGTAACGGCCGTGAGTGCGGCCATGCGTAACGTAGCACCACCGCCGTTTGGGAAGTACGTCGATACTTTTTTGTTCGGTGATGGCCGCGACACGTCCGTCGGTGGGCTGGGATGGAGTTTGCCCGTTGTTGGAATCGGTTTTTTTGTCCCGACGATGTTGGGGCTTTCCCTTCTGATTCGCCTTCTGGCGTTTCCACAGCATCGTCGTGCGTTGGTGCCGTTCCTGGTCACCCGAACGATTTTCACGGGGACCGGTTGGGTCGATGCCCAGGGCCGCTATCACATTTCCCAAAAGGCCGAGCGCGTCAACTGTGTCGATGGTTGGGTGATGTTTGGCGAGCAACCGATGTTTAAGTTGAGCCACCTACTGGAAACGGCGTTGGGAGTTCCGTTTTGGCCAAGCCGGATTCGTCGATTGTTCGAGGACCGGCAAAGGATGCAGATCTGTCTTGGTGATTCGAACATGTGCGAAGAAGCGGAGTATCTGCGTCTTGCGACGACGGCCCTTGTCATGGACGTCATCGAAGGTGGTGGTCTCCCCAACCGTCCTCGGATTTGGTTCCCGATCCGGGCTTTGCGACGCATCTCTCGGGACCTTGATTTGCAAGAAAAAGTGGCGACCTGGGAAGGGCGAAAGCTGACTGGGTTGGAGGTCCAGCGATTTTATTTGGGGGCTTGCCAAGAGTTCGTGGCCAAACTGGATGAGTGTCCCGAGGAAGTCCACGACGTGTTGGAACGCTGGGAACAAGTGCTCGATGGTTTGGAACAAGACCGCCGGTCGTTGGTTGGTCGTGTGGATTGGATCACGAAGGAATTCTTGGTCGAGAACGCCGGAGTCGATTTGCCGTTCGAAGCCAAAAAGAAGATCGATCTTCGGTACCACGAACTGACTGCGGATGGCTATTTTACTCAGTTGAGCCAGACGGGATTGATTCGCCGGTTGACTACTGACGAAGAAGTCGAGAAGGCCATGCGAAATGCCCCGACGGCTACCCCTGCATCGGTTCGTGCGCACTACATTCGTGAGTTTGGCAATAGCGACGTCCCGTTACGCGTTCACTGGCAAAGTATTCGGATCGGTGAAGGAAAAGACAGAAGGGTGATTGAGCTACGGTGAGAGGAAGTTTGGATTCGGGAATTTGCGATTGTCGTCTCGATTCCAGGCTCCCAGGAACGCAGTGCGGCTTTTTTGGAAAAGTTTGTTTTTTCTCAAGTCAGGTGCTCTCGAAAGTCGGTTTGCCCATCTTCTGCACATCAACTATCCCTCACAAAACGGTGGTCTTCGCTGCGACTGTTGGTGTTTCCGGCGTAGAGCTTTATGCTGTTACAATCGGACTGCCGATCTACAAGTTAGTGGTTCGTGCCGAGTTGTGTGTGAAAAGAAGCCGGTCCAAGGAATTCTTTTTCTTTCGCGAACCACACCCGACGAACCAGCAACCACAACCTGGAGACGATTATGAGAAAAGGACTTCTCACTTCGCTGCTGGTGTGGCTGGGGATGGGTGGTTTGGTAGCGGCTCAACCGCCTTATCCTTCCAGTCCCTACCCGCCAGCCCATCCTTACGCTGCACCTCCCGCGCCTGTGCCGTATTCTTTCCCTGGTGTTCGAGAATGGGAGATGCAACCGGATATTCTCGTTGGTGGTGCGTTGGATTCCAAAGGACCTCTTGCGTTGCCATCGATGCGAAGCCTGCCGACCCGTCGACCACTACCACGACCACGACTTGGCTTGCCACGTTATGACTTACCCGAACGACATCCTCGAGTTGGTGTTGCTCCACCGGCCAAGAGACAAACCGTAGGTTCGAAGAAGAAACGTTTGTCCGGATTGGTCCAAACGCGTTTCACGGGTGGAGATGAGCGGGACCGAAGGCAAAAGCGTTCGGAACATACCCAAGTTTCCGACAGTAACCCTCACGAAGAGGAAGTGTATTCTGTCGTGGATGATCCTTATGGTCCTCCTCCGGTCAATACAGTCGTCGAGGGCTGGCGTTTGGGACCACCGGAAAAGGTAACGAAAGGCTGTGGGCCGAATAGCGTTCCGAGGGGTCATAAGTTTTACGGGACTGTCGAATACTTGCACTACTGGATGGATAACTTCGAGACTCCGCCTCTCGCAACGGTGGGAGCCCCTGCGTCGATCATCGTTGGCGGTGATGGGTTTCCCGACATTGAACAACGACAAGGCTACCGCACTGTGATTGGCTTGTGGGTCGACGATCATCAGCGATATGCGGTCGAAGGTGTGTTCTTCTTCCTGGGTGAACGGACGCCAAGTGTGTCGGTCTTGTCGCCGGGTGATCCCCCGATCAACCGAGTTTTCACTGATGCCAACACAGGTTTGCCGAATGGCGTGCCCATTGCCATACCAGGAGTTGGTCCGGGTGGAGTCCAAGTCGATGTCCTGAGTCGTGTGTGGGGCTTCGAAACGAATGTTCGGAAGGAACTGTTGCGATTTGGGTGGGGTAATGTCGACCTGATCGGTGGATTTCGCTACCTGCAGATCGACGAAGGATTGTCGATCAATTCGCAATCGATGTTCTCGGGACCCACCTCCGGTTTCTTCAACCACGATTTTTTTGGGACAGAGAATCAATTTATGGCTGGCCAAGTCGGCATCCATACAGAGTTCCGCATAGGCAAGTTCTTCGGGAGTTTGTGGGGTAAGTGTGCCCTCGGCATGAATCATCAAACGGTCCTGATCAACGGCGCGACGATCGTTGGTCCACCCACACCAGCTGGCACTCAACTGGGGTTGTTGGGCGGAGTGTTGGCCCAAGCGACCAACATTGGCGAACGCGAGCAAAACGAGTTTATGGTGCTCCCGGAAGCCGGGGTGCAGTTCGGGGTTCAGCTGACCGAAAACGTGAGGTTGGGTGGAGGTTATTCGTTCATGTATCTCCCCAATGTCGTCCGACCGGGACAGCATATCGACCCAGTCGTCGACCCAACGTTGATCCCGCAGTTGTTCCAGGCTTCGCCAGCAGGAAATGCCCGACCAACTTTCGCCTTTCTCACGGAAGCACTGTGGCTCCATGGCGTGAACGTCGAACTGGAGTTCCGGTATTAACGTGCTTTGTTGATAGTGTCCAGGTAGGTGGAGAATTGTGTGTGGTGGGGTAAGGACAGCACGTGTTGGGCTTGCCCCATTGTACAAAAGTTAGAATCGTTTAAACCCTCCGAACAACGTCACTACGGGACGGCACTCAACGAGATGTAAGTAGCTCTTCTCGATTATGGAGTGCGGTTTGGTCGAGAAAAAGAAAAGGCTCAAAACGGCGAAGTTACTGCTGTCCGATTGGTATTCCACGATCACTGCGTAAAGAGGTTTCGTATTTGTTCGTAGGACAGGTTTGGAATGAGGCCTCGAAGAAGGAGACTCGGTGGGTTGAAAAGGTCTCCGACGGAAAATCACGAATTCCCGATCTCGGACTCCTTTTCTCAGGATTCATTCGAGCGGAAGCAAGTCTTCAGAGCGTTTCCCCGTGTGTGTTGGGTACGGTTCGCGATTTTCGAGCCGTTCATCCAGTGCGTATCCTGCTTCGCTCCAATTTGTCCCTCTGCCCGCGAGCGGGACCTACGCGTTGGAATCGAACAACGCTGGAACCAAAGCATCTGGAACCGTTTGAACCCAGAAGGAAAAGCGAACAAGACCATCACAAAGGGAATAGAACAAAAGCGACGCACCACAATCCCAAGCTCACTAATGCGAAACGCAAGCGAGTAGGTATGACCAAAGACAAAGCGCCGTGGTGCAAAATCCTAAGAAATAGCCAACTAGGGAGTTGAGCCAAACGACATAGTGACGACCTTGGTTCATGGGTCAGGAACCGAGGAATCTGACCCTCACCACTAGGAACTAAGTGAGGTGAAAATTTTGATTTCTTCGGAATTTGATGTTTCTTTTGGTCTGAGCATTCCGTTGAACTTGAGTGACCCCGATGACAAAGGGAAAACTTGATGTAAGTCAGAATCTGGCCATTGACGAGACTGTTTCTTCCACTTTTTGCCTGGTGGCAAGATTGCTCTGGGAGTCTGCCGGGTGTGGAGGATGAAGCGAACTACATTGAGAACTATCGACACCAATGAGTCTCACCAAGCACGCAGAGAGTTTTGGAAAAGGCGTGAGATGAGTCGAATCAAGTGCTAATGAAATCAAGACGAGGTTACGTGAGGGCCTTGATGGATTGTCGACCCCAGTAAATTCGGGGCAACACGAACGAAATTCGGGGCAGCACGAACGCTCACAGGTTGAATTCGTAACGACGCAAACGACTGTCATTCCATGTGCGATCCGGTTCTGAGTGTGGGCCGGACGTAACAACCCGACTGGCCAATGTGGTCCGAAGCATACCTAATTTACCGATTATCCGTGGTTTGCACTTTTTCATGTAGTCCTTTCCGGTAGTCGTGGATTCACGTACCGGGGCGTTGATTTACTTTGTTGGACTTATCTTGTCCGTTGTCAGGATTCGGCGACGGAAAACGTCCGCGATATTATTCCTTCCCAATATTCCGTACCTGGACATCTTGAGGCTGCAATGAATCTGAAGTCCCTCCGCCGGTTTCTTGAGCAACTCCGGAACAACAAAACGCGTCGGCAATCGACAACTCGGACCAGTTCCTTATCGCCCCAGCTCGAACACCTCGAAGATCGTACGGCACCGGCCGTTTTGCCGCCTGTGGTGAACAGCCAGGAATTGGTGGATGCTGGCGGGTACGATCCAGTGATCGCTCAGAGCCCGACGTCTCCGAACAAGATGGTCCTGCTTTACTCTCGAAGCACCGAGGTCATGCCTGGGGAATTTTTCGTCGACATTTCTGGGCAGTATTCAGTCGATGGTGGGGAGAACTGGGTGGGGTTCGGGTTGGATCCCTTTACGGCTCCGGGTAACCCCAACGCTTACCCGACCATGAGCGAACCGACGATCGCGTTCAATCGGGACAACGAGTTTTATGTGGGTGTCGTCGGGCGCGATGACATGACCTCGGAAGGAGCGTTGTTGCTCTACAAATTTGACTTCACGGAGAACACTCCAGTCCAGATCGACCTGGATTCGAGGGATGCTGGAAGTGATGTGAACGTTCTTTATCGTTGGGTAGGCCAAGACCCGGCTCTGAACCCTGTCATCGCTGTCAACAACAACACGCCGAATTTTACTGATCCGTCCACCGGTGAGGTGGTGCAGGATCCGCTTGCGAGCCGTCAGGAGGATGTGGTTTACGTCGTCTGGAACACGGACGCCACACAACCCATGGATTCGCCAGCCATTCAACCCAATGCAATCTTGTTGGCGATGTCTGTTGACGGCGGGGAGACTTTCTCGACACCGCAGTTCGTCAGCGACACTGGATACGCCCCGACGCTGGACCCTCTGGATCCGATTTTCGGAGCCGTCCATCCCCAGGTGCTCATCACGCAGGGGACTTCTTTCACACCGGAGACGACCGACGAACCGTCTGTGGCAGGTGGTCAGTTGACGATCGTGTGGGAGAATGTGACGGGTCTGGCAGACCAAGGTGGCATTACCATCGACCGGTCTGACCCTGTCGACGGAGTTGCCGAAGAGGATCCGTTACTCGTGGTCCAGGAGTTCTCCAGTCCCAGTGTGGGCCCGACCTTGGGCATGGTGAATGACGGTGTAGCGCAGATGACGGGTCCCGACGTGGCTGGGTCTACGGACTTTTCGTTGGACGTCCGCCTCCGTCCCGACTTTGACGTCCTTTCGGACCTCGACGTTACGATCGCCATGGTCCATCCCAACATGAGTCATGTTCAAGTAGAACTTATTTCCCCGACGGGGGTGGTCGTTGAGTTGATTCGTTTCGGGGTCGATGGGGCTAACGCCAACATCGCCGGTCAAGGTTTGCCGAACATCCCGGACCTGGGAATGGTTAGCGGAGAACCAGTGGGGACGACGTTCAACCAGGACGCTCCCCGAATCATCGATGACACGATCAACGTGGCTCCGTATGTGGCCCATTATCGGCCAGAGGGAGGAACCCTGGATGCTCTCAACGGATTGGCTCCGGCTCAGTTGAACGGCCGGTGGACGTTGCGTGTTTCTGACAGCGTGGAGGACGTCGATCCTCCAACGCAGTATCTGTCGCTTTGGGGAATGAAGTTCGTCTCCCGGATAGACACCACGGGTTTTGGAGGGGACGAATTGATCGTGGGTGGCGGTACCGCGGCGCTGCCAATTCCCAACTCGCCTACCGATTCGGCGTCGAACCCCCCTTATCCTTACCAAGATTTTGCCCAGCCTCTGGCTGGGATCGCGCCGAGTCTCTCGTTCGTTCAGGACGCTGGTGTGGGAGACTTCAATCCCAATCAGGGTCGGCTGTATCTCGCTTACACGGGAGCCAACGTCCTGGCGAATCCGCCAGCCAACGTCTCTGCCAACCAAACCGACATCTTCCTGTTGGCCTCGGACGATGGTGGGGTGACTTGGGATGCCCTGGTGGATGTCAATGGGGTGTCTCCGGTTCGCTTGAACCAAGATGATCTCACGGATAACTTCAGCGAAGGTCTACGCCCCCAGTTCATGCCCGAGTTGGCTGTCGATCCGTTGACTGGCAGTTTGACGGCGATGTGGTATGACGGACGATACGACGCATCAGGGGGTCGTGTTGCGACTTTCCTGGCTACCAGCACCGATGGTGGAGAGACGTGGAGCGACCCGGTCTTCCTCAATCCGGCGATGACGAGTACTGATGCCATCACGGGAGAGGCGATTGCCATCGAGCCTATCCCAAGTAACTTTGCAGTCCTCGACCCGTTTGCTCCGTTTGACCACAATGCGTTGTTGGTCTTCGGGGGGAACGTCTTTCCGTTCTGGGCTGGCAACCTCAACGAGGACCGGATTGATCTGTGGACGGCCGACGTGACGGTACCGGCGGGGCCTGTTGTTGTCGACAGTACGACGGGAGCTGTAGTTGAGCAGTACCAAGGCCTCATCGAGTTCTACCGGCAATTCCTAGTCCCAGGATTGGGGAACGCACCGGATTTAGTACTAGAGTTCCCGGGCATCCCTATCAATACCGAGTTCGCACTCGATGGCACACGTCAGGTCGACGGATTCATCGTCCAGTTCGACCGTCCAGTCGATCCAGCGACCATTTCGCCCGAAGACATTGCGTTGTTCTACCGAGATCCGAGGCGGAGTGTGGACGACGAGGTGGACCTGAGTGCTGCGATCATGTCCGTCATTCCGCTCGACGAGAACCTGAGTCAAGGTGTAGGGGATCCGGGGACTGTGCCACTCGTTCACATCGGGGATGCCTTCGTGGTCGAGCCGAACGAGGGAGACCCCGAGGAGATGGCGCACTTCGATGTCTTGTTGTCGATGCCACTTTTCGATGACGTCATTATCGAGTACGAAACGGCCGACCGTCTTGCAACGACGAACACTGATTCGAGCGACTATACTCCCCAGATGGGATCTGTGACGATCCCGGCCGGTGCGCTCTCGACGACGATTAGTGTGCCTGTTCGGGGAGACCAGGCTATTGAGGGTAGGGAAGACTTTCTTGTCCAGCTGACGAAGCTGAGCATCCCAACGTTGACGGACGCCATTACGGATGAGACGACCTTGACGATGGTGACTGACAGTGTCATCCAACTCGGTCGAAGCGAGGGCTTGGGGACAATCATCGATAACGAAAGGACCTCGGCCATCACGATCGGCAACGGCATTCTGAAGGAGGGAGACTCTGGTGTCCAGGATATGGTTTTCCCAGTGTTTTTGTCTCTCCCGAGCCCAACCAAC
Organism: uncultured Alcaligenaceae bacterium; assembly: GCA_964423615.1. Classification (GTDB taxonomy): domain Bacteria; phylum Planctomycetota; class Planctomycetia; order Gemmatales; family Gemmataceae; genus CAYRFQ01. Next base: position 14,575 of record CAYRFQ010000057.1, read on the forward strand.
ACGGCCATCACCGTGAACTATGCGACGGCCGACAACTCGGCCGTCGAAGGTTTGGATTATCTCAGGTCGACGGGAACAGTAACGTTCAACCCGGGAGCCGTCTCGGCCACGCTTTCGGTCCCAATCGTTGGAGACCAAGAGGTCGAAAGGAATGAGACATTTTTTGTGCGACTCACGGATGCCGTGGGTGGTGTGATCGGTCGGGAAGAGGCGATCGGAGTCATTGTGGGAGACGACCTTCGGGGCGTCTCGACTGGAAACGTGACGATCCTCGAGGACGACGCTGTCGTTTCTGTGCCGGTCATTCTCAACGCTCCGGCGGACCAAGATGTGGTTGTCGATTACCAGATTTTCAACGGGACGGCCACGTTCCTGTCAGACTTCACGACGCAATCGGGGTCTGTCTTTGGGAGTGTGACGATTCCAGCGGGTCAGTTAGAAACGTCGATCGAGATTATGATTCAGGAGGACACCATCTACGAATTTGATGGTGGCCTGGAGGGCTTTTTGGGAGGTGAAACGTTTGGCGTTGATCTTCTGAGTTCGACGAACGCGAGTATTCTGCCGACGGCCGCGACGTCTACGATCTTTATCGTCGATGACGACGTTGGTGCGACCCTCTACATCGATGACGTTGTGGTTCGCGAAGGCGACGATGTGACGACGCAAGTAGAGATTCCGTTGGTGCTCTCGCACCCGATCGACCAAGAGTTGGGAATCACTTACGCGACGCGAGAAGTTCCTGCGATGGGGGTCCGAAGCCCGGCTACCGCTGACGTCGATTACGTGAGTTCTTCTGGAATGTTCATCATCCCGCCTGGGAGTGAGAGCATTACCTTGTCAATACCGATCAATGGAGACCTGACTCCGGAACTCAATGAGGTGTTCGAAGTCCAGTGGACGTTGACCTCAGGGACAGCGCAACTGGACAGGGCGGCGACGGAAGTCCAAATTGTTGATAACGATGCCTACATCCATGTTGGGGAAGCGTTTGTCCGGGAGAGTGATGGTGCGACCACAGTTCCGCTGACGTACGAACTGCGATTGAATACACCTCGGGATGTCCCGGTGTCGGTCACTGTGAATACTACGCCGGGGACGGCCACGGCGGGAGGGCCGAACGCGGACTATGTTCCGCTGAGCCAAGTGATCATGTTCGCTCCTGGTGAGGTTCTCCAGTTCGCCACGGTGATGGCGAATGGTGATAACAACGTGGAAGTCAACGAGACGGTTAACCTCACACTGAGTAATCCGGTCAACGCCCAGTTGTGGGATCGGGAAACGGGAGACATTGGGACAGGACCCCTCACTGTGCAGGGGACCATCATCGACAATGATGACGACGGAACCAACGCGCCGTTGGACATTTGGTCGATTGACGACGTCATGCATTTCGAGAGGGACGCGGTCCAGACGGATTTCGTGTTTACGATTTCGACTCGCGAAATCAGGACGGTGGACAGAGAAATTACGTACGCGACGGCCATGGGAGTCGGGCCGAATGCTGCCATGCCAGGCGTCCACTTCACGCCGATGATGGGAATGGCGACAGTCCCAGCCGGTCAGTCGTCTGTTCAAGTTACCGTCCCGTTTGTTGACGATCCGTTACCCAACGGCTCGCGATTTTTCCTGATCCAGCTGACCAATCCGCCCACCGGTCAACAGATTGTTGATGCGGAAGGAGTGGGCTACATCATTGACGACGACGGCTTGAATGTGGTCGTTGGTCGGGGTGTCGTGGTCGAGGGAGACACGGGGACCGTGGACGTTTCGGTTCCCGTTCTCTTGTCGAACCCGGCTCCGTTCGACGTCCGTATTGGCTACGACTTCATACCTGGGTCAGCCCTTCAAGAACTCGATTATGAGGGGGCTGGTGGCAACATCACGATCCCAGCAGGAGAAGTGAGTGCAACGATCACCATTCCTATCGTTGGAGATTTTCTGACCGAACGGGGCCCAATTACGGCACCCTTCGTGACGGAACAATTCACGATCGATATCACGAGCGTCACGCCGAGCATTTTCGTCAATCATCCATCCTACGGTCCCGCGTTTGCGTTCCCACCGAACACTGGCACTGTGACGATCCTGGACAACGATTTTCTTGGTTTCGTGGTCGGGGACGTAACGGTCCGGGAAGGCACTGGTGGAATGCAGGAAGCTCTGGTTCCGGTGTCGTTGACCGGGGAGTCAGGAGTGGAAGTTTCTGTCAGATATGAGACGCTTGATGGCACTGCGTTAGCCGGGTCGGACTACGAGGCACAGTCGGGGGTCTTGACGTTTCCGGCGGGTGATACGACAATCTTTATCCGAGTCCCGATCACGACCGACGAAGACAACGAGGGGAACGAAGAGTTCCAGATTCGGTTGTTCAACTCGACTGGCGCGTCGATTACGCGGCCCCTGGCGACGGCACGCATCCTGGACGATGATTTGGAACCAGCGTTGACGGTGAGTGATTCGTTAGTTCGGGAATCGCCGACGGCCGCGGTGACGACTCAATTTACCGTATTCGCTAGCTTCCCACCTTTGGAGGACCTGACGTTCGACGTGTCGACGTCGGACGTGACGGCGACGGTTGGGTCGGACTATCTGCCAGTGAGTGGGGGAACAAGGTTCATTCCGGCCGGAGCGACCTCGACGACGTTCAACGTGACTGTGCTCAATGACACGTTGGAGGAAGGCAACGAAGAGTTTAGGGTGACGCTTTCGAACCCAGGCCTGGGCGCCACCATTGAACGACCCAACGGAGTCGGGATCATTGTGGATCCGGAGTTCCTACCGACGTTGACCGTCCAAGACATAGTCGTGGACGAGTCCGACTACGGAACGACCGAGGTGTTGGTGAAGGTCGAGTTGTCGGAGTTTGCGGCTAACCGTGTCTCCTTCGACTACGAAACGATCGCGGTGACGGCCACCGGTGGTGCCGACTATGTCGTTCAGACGGGTTCGGTGTTCATTCCGGCTGGGCAAAAATTCGTGAACATTCCCATCACGGTCTCGAGCGATACCCTCAAGGAGGACATGGAGACATTCCTGGTTCGTGTCTCGAATGTGACTGGGGCGGCGTTCGTCGCCAAACGAGACGGGGTCGTGTCGATCGTGGACGACGATGGTAGGTTTGGTGCCACGACGTTCCTGGTCGAGATGACTCCCCAGGGGGCTACCGGGACGTACAGCTACTCGGTCGGCTCGGACATCCGCGACCGTATCCGATTCCCTCAGCCGGTCGCCATTCCGACGACGGCTCCCGCCATCTTCAACGACCCGTTCGATGAAGCGATCAATTTGGGAGAGACCTTTGGAGTGAACCCAAGGGTGACGACTTCCTCAAGGATCGAAGTACCGTCTTTGACGGATCTCGGTAAAGTGGTGGGTGACGTCAACGTCACATTCAGCTTGAACCATACCGCCATCAACGAACTGACGATCAAACTCAAGGCACCGGATGGCACCGAAGTTGTCCTCGTGGACCGAGTTGGGTTCCCAGGGCAACGGTTTGCGGGAACGACTCTCGATGACAGCTCGAATGTTCCGATCGCGAACGGAACAGGGACATTCACGGGGACATTCCAACCGTCGGAGAGTCTCGGCAGGTTCCTGGGAGCCCAGGTTGGTGGGACTTGGGAACTGATCATCGAGGATGCCAACGGACTGCTCAATTCAGGGGCTCTGCAGGCGTGGTCGTTGGAGATCACTCCGACGGACCCGACGGTCGTTTCCTCGAACGATCTGAACCAGTCCTTTGGCACGACCCAGCTGGGGACCACCCAGATCGTGACACTGGATGTTCCCGCGTTCCCGGCTGGAGTGACGATCGCCGACCTCACCACGAGTTTGACGTTCACCCATGACGATCTCAGCGAAGTCGGTATCACATTGCGTTCGCCGAACAACACGGAACTTGTTCTGGTTGATCAACAAGGTAGTCCAGGTAACTCATTCACGAACACCACGTTCGACGATCAGGCTGTGACGAGCATCACGTCCGGATCGGGAACCTTCACTGGATCGTTCCTAGCCCAGGGTGGTCTCTTGTCGCGATTTGACGGAGAGAATCCTGCAGGAACGTGGCAACTAATCATCGAAGATACGAACGGAACTGCGAACGTCGGTCAACTTGTGGACTGGACGTTGGACATCACGCCGACGGCACCGGTGTTGACCGGAACAGAGAACGCCGGAGTCCAGTTCGGTGGGCAGCTGACTCCGAACATTCTGACATCCACCATCGAGATTCCGAACCTGCCAGGTTACGTCGGGTTACAAGACCTGAATGTTACGTTGAATCTCGATCACGCGAGGCTGCAGGATGTCCGGGCTACGTTGATCGCTCCAGACGGAACCCGTGTCACACTTGTGGATCAACGGGGCAGTACGGGAAATCAGTTCGTTGGAACGTTGTTTGATGATGAAGCGAGAAATCCGATTTCGGCCGGATTAGGTACGTTCACGGCTTCGTTCCGTCCCGAGACTCCATTGTCGGCCCTGGACGGTCTGGCTCCGGGGGGCACCTGGACTTTGGAACTGGAGGACCTTGACCCATCGACGTTCACCTTACCTGGTGATCCGACGCCGATCGAAAGCGAAGGTCAGTTGGTGAGTTGGTCCCTCGATTTGACTCCATACGCGACTACGTTCTCGTCCCGCAACGGATTCAACCAAGACTTCGGTGTCGGTACCTTGCCGTTGACGTTTCAATCCAAAGTAGACTTTCCGGCCCTCCCCGAGGATCTGACCATTGCCGAGATTCGGGTTACTTTGAACGTCCAGCATCAAGCCATCAACGAAACGAACTTCTGGCTCATTGCACCGAACGGAGAGATGGTTCAGTTGGTCGAGCGCGTTGGAAATCCCGGAGATTCTTTTGTCAATACGGTATTGACGGACCAAGGCACTTTGCCAATCAGTTCTGGGAGTGGGACGTTCACCCAGGAATTCGTTCCGGTGGGAAGGCTGTCTCGGTTCAATAACTTGCCGCCGGAAGGGACCTGGACACTAGTTGTCGAGGACGTGAACGGGAATGCGAATGGTGGCACCCTCCAGAGTTGGGCGTTGACGGTTGTGCCTGGTGTCACAGACGGTGCTTCCGTCCTTGGGAACACGATGGACCAAAACACCAACGGAGAAGTCTTTGAGGAAAATGGAGACGTGTACGTGACTCCGGGGGCGTTGGATGGGGTGCCGTTCTCGACTCCCACGGATATGGACAGTTTGCCCCTGATCGTTCCCGGTCCTCACGTCGTCAATGTGCAGGTTCCGGGGCAAGAGCCCGGTCCGGAAGCCATTGCTCTGCAGCGCACTACCAGCGCTATCGACATTACTTTCAGTCGGCCGATCAACCCAGCTACGTTTACGCCCGCGGACATCGTCCGGATGGTTGGGCCGACAGGAGCGGTTACGGGTCCGTTTACGGTTACACCGAATCCCATCCCTGGGGACCTCTCGAATCGAGTGTTCCGAATTGGGTTCCCAGAGCAGGTGGTGGGCGGGTATTACACGATCGTCCTGGGCTCGGACATTTCTGACTTTTCGGGCGTCCCAGGAATTCTGCCTCCGTTCAAGATCGACAGTAACGGGAATGCAGGGGTTTATGCTCTCCAGGGAACAGACCCCACGAGTCTGCGGACCGAGTCGAGGGACTACTCGTCGACTACGCCAGTGTTCATCCCGGCTTCCCAAACGGTCCAGACGTCATTGACGGTCCCGGACAACTTCATCATTACCCAGACGGATATCGAGCACATCCAACTCCAGTTGAACATCACCCACCCGCAGGCTCCGGACCTGCAGGCCCGCTTGATTTCTCCAACGGGATCGGTCGTACCGTTGTTCACGAACGTTGGGGGGTCGGGTTTCCAGAGGGCGAATTTTGCCGACACGCTCTTCGACGATTTCGCCCAGACTGCTTTGGGGCTTCCGAGTCCCATTCAGAGCGGTTTGGCTCCATTCGAGGGACCCTACAACCCTCAGACTCCGTTGAGTGTTTTGGTTGGGGAGCTGTCCGGAGGGACCTGGACGTTGGAGGTCACCAATACCGGGGTCAGTACAGGGGTTCTGAACTATTGGACGTTGACGTTGCCTGAGAACATTCCGGGAACAGGGTTGGGTGAGCCGGTGGCCGACCAGACGTCCCTGTCGTTCCGAATTTTCAATCTTGACCAGACTCGGCCAGAGTCGGCCCAATCGTGGACACCGATTGGCCCGTTACCGCTCAACGAGAACGTCCGACCGGAAGATTTCAATCCGGGTGATTCGATTCCGTATGCCGGACCGATTACGGCTCTGGCGGTTGACCCGACGGACCCCAGCGGCAACACAGTCTACGCCGGTTTCTCGTTCTCAGGGCTCTGGGTGACCTACGATTTTCTGACTCAAAATCCACAGGGACCAACGTGGATTCCGCTGACGGACTTTGGAGAAATCGACGGGTTGACGATCAGTCATATCGAGGTCATATCGAGGAACAATGACCCGACGGAGTCGATCATTCTTGTGGGTACAGGGGTCGACGACGCGCCGCAGAACAACCGTGTGGGTGTTGGATTCTTGCGATCGCTCGACGGTGGTCAGACGTGGGACATTATCGACAGCACGAACAATGTTGATGCGGATGGGGATGTGTTGCCGTTCAACGACGCGGGCAGGGACCACATCTTTAGTGCCAGCCAAATTGCCAAGATCGAAATCGATCCGAACGTATCGGGGCTTGGCGAGGCGATCATTTATGCAGCCGTCCAGGGACCGAACGAAGGTCTCTACCGGAGTACCGACTCGGGGGACACCTGGGAGCTGCTCCGTAGTGGGACTGCGACGGACGTTTTGTTGGCACAAGGTAGCGTTGGAACGGATGGATTCCTTCAACGACTGTATGCGTCCTTCCAGGGAGAAGGGGTTTTTACTTCATCGAATGCTCCGAGTGCAGCACCTGAGGTCGGAGCGGTTTCGGGTTTGAGGTTGATGGATGGAGGTGCTCCTCCTGACCGTCGTCAGCCCATTGCGGGGAACCCGACGATTTCTGTCGGAGCACCTCCCGACACCCCGACAGGAGGTACAGCAAAGATCGTCCTGGCTGCTCCAAGCAAAGCCGATTCGCCACTGGAAAACTTGACCTACAGCGGATGGCTCTACGCCTGGGTCGTGGATGGGGCGAACGAAGGGTTGTACATGACCAAGGACTTTGGGTTGACTTGGACTCAGGTCCAGTTGCCAGGGGCGTTCGCGAACGATTTGTTCGGGAGCAACGACGATACTCGAGGAACGACTGGACGACTGACGGGGGCGACCGAAGCGACGTCATCGATGGTCGTTGACCCGAACAACCCCAATGTGGTGTATTTGGCATCGGGTGATTTCTTGGTGCGAGTCGACGTGACGAAACTTGAGGATGTCTATTCCCTGGTTGGTTTCGACAACAACGATGCAGGTGGTGCCGTGGTCGAAACGGCGACGACGGGCGCAGCGACTGTGATCGACCCCACGATGCCGTATGGCTTGCTCACGGCATTTCCACCCGATCCTAACAACCCCCCTCCACCAAGGAACAATCTCTACAACCTTATCCGTGATCCGGACAATCCGTTCCTCCAGAGAGTCCAGCTCATCGAAAACGTGAGCGACTTTACGAACCTGGGAGAAGATGCTCAGTGGATGCCATTCGATGAGTTCTATTTCTTCGAGTTGGGGCAGTCTTATGGCAACCACGAGGTGATTGCTACGACGGATTTGACTACGGGGGATACTCGGCTGTTGTTGGGCAATGACCGCGGTGTCTTCACGGGTGTGGATTCTGGAGACGGGACGCTCAGTCAGGGAAGTGCCATCCGAGGGACGATCAATGGTTCTCGTAATGGTAACTTCCAGGTATCCAGTTTGGTTTCCATCTCGATGCAGCCGAGTGCGTTGGCAGCGGACATGGCCAGCGCGTTGATCTACGCGACGAGTCTCGATGCTTACGGTAGTCCGTCGGCTCCCAAGGACTTGTTGACGAACGGTGATCTTTCGTGGACTGTTGACGAAGGAGCCGACCCGTTGGGGGGTTCGTATGTCCAAGCGGCTCCGTCTGGTTCAGGTCTTGTTTACCAGTATGCCATTCCCGATACAATCTCCGGAAACCTGTCTGCCGGAGACTTCTTCCAGCGGATCGACCTCAACGGACGTCGGACGAGTCGAGTGTTCGGCCTGACGGAGGGTGGTGGCGTGGGTACTCAGTGGCCGACTAGTGGTCCTGGATCGACGTTTGCGATCAACCTGGCTGACCCCAACGCCTTCCTGATGAGTTCTCAGGACGGTCGTTTATTCCGAACGACAAACGAAGGGGTGTTCTGGGAAGTCGTGGCAGAACCAACCGATCTCGACGGTACGTATGCCGGGGCCGTGGCCTTCGGAGCACCGGACGCGACGGCTGCTTCGGGTGTCCTGAGCAACTACATGTTCGCCGGAACAGAGGCCGGGAATATCTATGGTACCGTCAACGGTGACCGTGGTCCGTGGGTCGACATCTCCAACGGACTCGACGGATCGAGAGTTTTGGAGATCATCCCGAACCCGGCCCGAGGGACCAGAGACGCTTACGCGCTGACTGAGGCGGGCGTGTATTATATCTCTGACGCCAGGGAATCGATCGCGACCGGTGGCACGATCGCCTGGACCGACATCACGAACGATCTGACTTCCCTCACCAAGACTCATCCGTTCGACGAGACGTACACGGATCTGGACATCCAGTTGCCGAACGGGTTGACGGACATGGTTATCGATTGGCGGTATGAGACACCGAGGTTGTACGTCTCTGCCTTCAGCGGAGTGTACCGGTCGAAAGACGATGGGGAGACGTGGACGTACTTCCCCGATGTCGACGAAGACGGAGCCCCAGATCCTGGTGGTTATCTGCCGCACGGGAACGTGCTCGACCTGGATCTCTCGATCGGGAACGTCAACAACAACAGCGGACTCGTCGACGATCGACAGGGATACGGTCACAACATGCTCCTGGCGTCGATCGATGGCCGTGGTGTGTATGCGATTCGGATCGACACGGATGATCTTCCGGTGATCCCAGCGACGTTGGGCCCGGCCGTGACTGAGGTGGTGAATGCGAGCCCGACCAACGATGTGGTGAACGTTCTGCGGGTCACGTTCGACGGTCCTGTTGATCCGGGTACATTTGGTCCCGACGACCTGACGTTGAGAGATCCGTCGGATACACCGGTGACGATCCTGGATGTCCGGAATGTTGACCCCAACGCGAACAACTCGGCTCCGAATCCGTTCACGGTCTACGAAATCGTATTTGTCGATCAAACGGCTGCGGGAGTCTATGACCTCCGGATTGGACCAGACCTGAGTGACTTTGCCGGGAATCTGATGAATCAAGATAAGGATTTGATTCGCGGGGAGATCGTTGAGGACGCCTTCTTTACTTCGCTGTTCTTCAACAATCAACCACCGGTGATTAGCCCGATCATGGACCAGGTAGTGAACGTTAGCCAGAGCACTGGGCCGCTCGCGTTCACAGTGACTGACGAAGATCAGACGGTGTCTCCACCCTCTGTGACGGCAACGTTTACGGCTACTACGAGCCCGGCCGTCGTGACTTCGAGTGGTATCCGGTTGGTGAACTTTGGTAATGGGAACTGGACGATCGAGGTGACCCCGGTGGCGAACGTCACGGGTTCTGCCACGATTTTCGTGACGGCCAGGGATGACAATGGAGTGACGACCACGATGTCGTTCCAGGTCGTTGTGAATACGGCCCCGACGTTGACCCCGCTGCCGGACCAAACGTTCTCTCACGTCGACGACACGATTGAGGAACCGTTGTTTGCTGCGGACGTCGACCCAGGTGCCACTCTAACGTTCTTACCCCCGCAGGTATTCCCGTACGAGTTGTTGTTCGACCTCGATGAGCGGCTGGGACTCGAACGAACGGATCCAGAGTACTTCTTTAACTCTCTCGGGCAGGGAGAACGTTGGCTTTGGAGTTCGGTGGAACAGGACTGGTACGTCATCACGCCTGCAGGATTTCTGTTCCGAGCTCCTGGTGGACGCTTCATCGCCTTGACGGCTGAGGCCGAGGTTGGCATCGACGTTTACAACGACCCGACTCTCTTGTACCTGGCTCCCAAACCGACCGGAACGGTCTCCAACGTGAATGCCTTCATTCAGGCGAGTAGCGTCGTGGGGAGGGGGACCCTGGTGGTCGATCCGATACCGCCGATCGGTGGGAGGTTCTTCGTCGAGGTCAGCGTTACCGATGGCTTCGCGACCGCCAGTGATGTCTTCGTCGTGACGATCACGAATGAGAATGCTCCGGTGTTCCCGTTTTCTTACCCGGACATCACGACCTTCCACACGGACATGAACATAGTCGTGAACCAGGTCCAGGCGACGGACACGGATGGCGATACCGTCACGATCACTCCCAAGATCGATACCCAGTTGTCTGACCTGGACGAAACGTTTGGGTTCTTCCAGTTGGGCGGGACCTATTACCAAAACTTCACGGGGGTGTTCAATGAGAAATGGATTCGAAGTGCAACTGAGAATACTTGGTTCTGGCTGCTGCCGAACGGAAACCTCCACAGGACGGCCGGAAATGGTCTCGGTGCTTTGGTGGAGTTCGTCGGGGTTGAAGTCTATGACGACCCGTCTCTGTTGCACGAAGCTCCGGAACCGCTGAATGTTGCCAACGATCAGGTCTTCCAACTCGTGGATTCTCGTCTCACGATCAATCCGCAACCTGTCGTGGACGCTTATCTTGAAGCGAACCCTCGGCCTGAACAGAGTTTCACTTTTGTCGTCGCACTGGAAGCGAGTGACGGCTCCAACACGACGGTCACCAAGTTCTCGGTTACGCTTACGAACGCCCGTCCAGCCTTCCCTGGCATTCCTGCAGGCCTGACCGTGACGGACCGCTTCAACCGTAATGTCCCGCTCACCGGCGGAGCCATTGAGACGTCTCATACCAACTTCCCGCTCGAGGTCCTTGGAGTGCGTGCGACCGATGCGGATAATGACGTCCTGAGTGTGACGCGAAGGGCGTGGGACCGTGATCCGACGTTATTCAACCTGGACACGAGTTTGGGTCTGTTCCAACTGGGTGGTACGTACTACACGAACTCTGTGGGCCAAAACGAAAAGTGGGTTCGCAGTGGTGTGGAGAACAGTTGGTATGTGATTCTGCCGACAGGGGCTTTCGTGTCGGTTCCGGATGGAGCGACGGTCGACGCTGTGAACAACACTGTGGCGACTCTTGGTGTGGAGGTTTACGACAATCCGGCGTTGCTCCACGAAGCTCAACCTCCGGTTGACTTGACGAATATTGTCATTTCCGCGCCTGGCGAGCGGGATCTTCCCCAGAACATGGAGCCTGAAGCGAACGAGGTGAATCTGGCGAGCCCGGAGGGCTTCACGTCGTTCGTCTTGGAGCTGCAGGCGCGGGATCCTTTCACCGTTGAGGAGCCCACGGTCGCCTTGATCAACGTCAAGTTGATCAACACGCCTCCAGAGTTCCAGGATTCGCCGGATAACCTCGAGGCCCTTGCTCGAGGGAGCGATCCGATACCAGTCGTGAATGGAGAGATCGTCACGTCTCCCACGAGTTCTCCGCTCCGAGTCGAAGGCATCTTTGCTCGAGACTCCGACCTGGGCGATGTCCTGCCGACGGTGACTCGGCGGGTGTTTGATCGTGATCCGACGTTATTCAACCTGGACACGAGTTTAGGTCTGTTCCAACTGGGTGGTACGTACTACACGAACTCTGTGGGCCAAAACGAAAAGTGGGTTCGCAGTGGTGTGGAGAACAGTTGGTATGTGATTCTGCCGACAGGGGCTTTCGTGTCGGTTCCGGATGGAGCGACGGTCGATGCTGTGAACAACACTGTAGCGAATCTTGGTGTGGAGGTTTACGACAATCCGGCGTTGCTTCACGAAGCTCAACCTCCGGTTGACTTGACGAATCCGGTCTCGGGAACTCCGGTCATCCCGCTCGACCAGCAGAACGTGAATACCGACTTCGTGGAACTCGATCTCCAGCAGTTGCCAGCGGGTGTTGAATCTGTCGTGGTTGTTGTGAGCGCGAGTGATAATTTCGACACATCCACGACGAGCTTCCGGGTGACGTTGACTGGGAACGCTCCGGTGTTCGCGAACTTCAACAACCAGCCGATCACGTTAGACAGCGCGACGTTCAACTCGACCGGGCTTCTGGTGACGGGTGTTCAAGCGACGGATCTGGATCCGTTCGACGCCGTTACTGTGACACGAAGGGCTTACAACCGTGACCCCTTGTTGTTTGCTTTGGACCAGAGGTTAGGTCTGTTCCAACTGGGTGGTTCGTACTACACGAACTCTGTGGGCCAAAACGAAAAGTGGATTCGCAGTGGTTTGGAGAACAGTTGGTATGTGATTCTGCCGGAAGGGGAACTTGTCGCCGTTCCGGACGGAAGTACGATCGACGTCCAAAACAACACGGTGGCGAATGTCGGCATTGACGCCTACACCAACCCGGCATTGCTCCACCAAGCTCTCCAACCAGTTGCGGTTGGCAATATCACGGTTTCTGACCCAGATGCGAATCTGAACGATGTCCGGCTTACGGGTACGGGCTTCTCTGGGATTTTCTATCTGGGGCTCGAAGCTGATGACGATAATCCGCTTTCACTACCTGTTATTGCAAGTTTGAAGGTCACGGTGAACTGATTTCCTCTGATCCGGAAGTACCCCAGGAAGGGTCGTAGGGTTCTGTGGATTCTGCGACTCTTTTTTCTTGCGGAGATGGAAAAAAGAAACTCAAGACGTTGGCACAGGATTTGTACTTCATTACAACGGATTCACAAAGAGCCGACTCCTTTTGTCGTTTTCGAGTGAGTTTCTCGACACTCACTTGTTCGAAATAGCATGAATCCCGCCATTTCTGTTGATTTCTTGTGCGTTTCATCCCACCCCACAATTGCCTTTTTTCATTCTCCCCGAGTTCCCGCCAGAATCGGGGAGACAAATCTTCGCACCCGACATTATTCTCCCAATTTTGGAGGAATACTCATGCATCACAGGGAGTTGGTGATGATTGTGGTACAGTTTTCGCTTCCTGCATTTTTCTCAATTTGAAATCGCAGAAAGCGAGGATGGCTTCTCGAACTGAGACGCGACGGGAACAGGGAAAAGTATGATGGGCCTTTTCTTGTCTGTCATTCCTCGTTCTGAAGTCGTTTGGTGCTTGCCACTTGACTGATTCAGGGAGAAGGTGCTCCTCGGGATTTTCAAATCAAGTTTGGACACCAGAGCGCATTGCGAATGGGTGTGAGAGCCAAAATTGGCTTGTGGTTTGTCGTAGATGGTTAGGAAAACGCGTCCGTGTCTGTTCCAACACCTTTATAAAATTCAACAGTCGACATCCAGACACAGTAACAAACGCAGGCAACGATACTGAATCCTGAGGTAATTCGCATGAGTTCACCTTCGGCTTGGGTGGCTGGTCTGAATCGCTCTCGAAGTCAGATTAGCGAGTAGTCTTCCGAAAGACCCATTTCTGAGAAGAAACTCCGGTGCTAAAGCTATCGAGGTTCCTTTCCTCACGCGGTTCTCAATCATTTCCAGGTCAAAGTCCATCGGTTCTGTGCGACATGGCCAAGAGGGTTTCATCTTGTCGATGGCGGAAACCCGTGAGGGAATATCCACATCATGCCAAGCTTCGAGTAGACTGGCTTCGACATTTCGGATTTCGTGGAGTACAAAGTCTTTCGTCGAGGGTTTTTGTTTACCTTAACGCGGTCAGACCAATCTCCAAGACGAAATTAATGGAAGTTGATGAAATCAACTCAGCACTGGGCTGTCAACAACAGGGTCACGTGATGACGCAAGACGACAATTCTTTTCTTTCAGCCAAGCCAAGCGAACCCGATTTAGAAGCATCTCAAGTCGATGCTCCCACGGATTCGGAGACCGCGGAACCTCGTCCGACTCCCGAACCGGCCCATCCCAGCCAACGAATCGCTGCCGTTGATGTATTGCGGGGTGTCGCGTTGTTGGGCATTTTGGCCATGAACATCGTTCTCTTTGGTTGGCCGTTTGGGGCTTACGAAAACCCAATCTACAGCGGGGGTGACGACCTGCCAAACGTTGTTGCGTGGGTGACGAATTCGGTCATCTTCTCTGGCAAAATGATGAGCCTGTTTTCGATGCTTTTTGGTGCTGGTCTGGTGCTTATGGGCGAACGGGCCAAGGACCGCGGAGCGACTATCACGAGCACGTACTATCGGCGAATTCTATGGCTATTGGTTATTGGGCTCATTCATGCCTATTTGATTTGGAACGGAGACATCCTTGTTTACTATGCTCTGTGTGGTCTGTTGCTCTATTTCTTCCGTCGTCTCTCGCCGAAGACCTTGTTGATCCTCGGGGCGGCAGTGGTGGTCGTTGGGGCGTTCCTCCTGTTTGGCATGACGTTGTTTGCCGGCTTCGCTCGAGACGCTGCCGAACAGGTGGAAATGGCGCGAGCCGCAGGAACGGAACCGGAAGAGTGGCAGAAGGGAATAGCCCAAGGATGGAATGAGGGCATGAGGTCTTTTTTCAATCCGAGCCAAGAGGAAATCGATGGGTCCATCGCCGTTTACAGAAGTGGGTACGTCGAGATTGTCCGGCATCGTGCTCCAGAAGTGTTGTTCATGCACCTGTTTGGTATCTTGTTCATGTTTTGGGTGGTCGGGGGGAGAATGTTGGTCGGCATGGCGTTGATGAAACTGAGAGTCTTCTCTGCGGAACTGTCCTGGCGATTCTATGTTGGGTTAGCGTTGTTTGGGTATGGGCTCGGACTGCCCTTGACCATAGTAGGGATGGTTGATGTGGTGGCGAATGACTATGATCTGTTGTCGGCGCCGTGGGGTTCGTTGTTGTTTAACCTGGGTATGCTTCCTGTGGCCCTCGGACACGCTGCGGTCGTGATGATGGTTTGTAAAGGGGGGATCCTCACCTGGCTTACCGACCGATTGGGGGCTGCTGGACGCCTGGCGTTGACCAACTATCTGATGCAGTCGATCTTGTGTACTCTTTTGTTTTATGGATATGGACTTGGATTGTTTGGTCACCTTGATCGGGTCGGACTGTGGGGCGTTGTGTTCGGAGTTTGGGTGTTGCAACTGTTGATCAGTCCGATCTGGTTGAAGTATTTCCGATATGGTCCGGCTGAATGGCTCTGGCGTAGTTTGACGTATTGGAAATGGCAGCCCATAGGAGTTGGGAAGTCGTGAGGTGGAGTTGTCGTGATTGCGGTCTGTGGATGCGGATCGTGTCCGTTTCGACTTCAAATATAGGCGACACCCCGAATTTACAGGTCGGCAACAATGGCTTGTTTGACCAGCACGTTGTTCTCGTTGAGCAGCACCCAGCTTATTTCAAATATAGGACAACGGTGCATTCCGTTGGAGGATCGAGACTCGTTCAGTGGACCGCTCGCGGTGTCCGTGGAACTCCCCTATCGGGTCAGGGTTTGGGAGCTCCAACCTTCGAGACTCTACCGCCCCCAGGACCATGATTGTAGTTGGATGTGTCGCATGGCCGGAAAGGTGCCGTAGAATAGGACTCGCTCGTCCGCAGGAATCGAGACGGTACCTCGCACGATTTCACGAAATGTCGCGAGGTGTACTGCGAAGCCTTGCCGTTTGATTTCGGCAACCAATGGCTTGATCTGTTCGCCGTAGACGTCGGTTTCGATTAACCAAGTCAATTTCGGTTCGGCCATTCTTAGTGTCCTCGAGACGTGCAGTTTCGAAATGATTCATGACAACTGGGGGAAGAGCAAAACCTGGTGGATTAATCTCAAAACGGATGCCTGTACAACCTTGAAGGTTTTGACAATCTGGAGAACAAAACACTCTCGGTTTTGGTGTTCTGTGGTTTTCTTTGATGGCCCATCTTATCAATTCTTGGGACTTATTCCTCTCGACGTCCGTCACAAATTCGTTAGAATCCTGCGCTCTCATTCTCGACCAAAATAGAAGCATCGACTTCCTTTCGGACACGGAGTTTTCGATGTCGTGCAGGCACGACTCGAGAACGCCCAGAAAACAGGGAATAGAATCATGTCTCATTCCGCTGCTGCCGTGCGGGAACGCATGACGCCGCGTCCGCGCGGGCTCACGACCGTGATGGCCTTCCTGTTCGGCTTGCCGCTCGGGATTGGGTTGTTGGCCGCCATCGAGGTCGGCCCGTTCGAGGGAACGCTCGTCGAACGGTACACGAGTCACCCCGTCGAAAAAGTGTCCGTCGTGCTGTTTGCGTGTTCGGTCGGTGCTCTCGTCAGCAAGTTGCTTGGGTATAGCAAAGAGTTGTTGGCGTTCCGTGCGAGCCTTTTGCCGAATTGGGACGGCAATCCGCTTCCCGTCAGCGAAGCCAAGGAACTTCTCGAATGGCTCAAGAAACGCAGCAAGCCGCTCATCAATACGTACCTCGGAAGACGAATCGCCAGCACGCTCGAATTTGTGGATCAGCGACAGTCGGCCGAGGACCTCGATGATCACTTGCGGGGGCTTGCGGACAATGATGACATCGCCATCGAAAGCAGCTATTCGCTCATTCGATTCATCACCTGGGCTATCCCCATTCTTGGTTTTCTCGGGACGGTCCTGGGGATTACCGGTGCGGTCTCGGCTGTGACGCCGGAAGTCCTCGAAAAGTCTGTCAGCAAAGTTACCGAAGGCCTCGGCACGGCGTTCGATACGACGGCAATGGCCCTTGCTTTGACGATGGTCACGATGTTTCTGTCGTTTGTAATGGAGCGGATGGAGCAGAGGTTGGTCGACCGCGTGAATGCGTATTCCGACGAGCGACTCGCTCACCTCTTCGAACGCGTGGCCGGAGACGGCGGACAGTTCGTCGAAGTTGTGCGTCGGAATACACAAGTGCTGTTGCAGACGACGGAACAGCTCATCCAACAACAGGTGATGCTTTGGCAGCAGACTCTTCAAGAAGCCCACACGCAGTGGGCCGAGAGCGGTAAGCGGCAACAACAACAAATGACTCACGGACTCGAACAGGCTCTCCAAAAAACGGTTGCGAGTCATGCCCAGATCCTCGCGCAACAGGAACAACAGTCGATGGCCGTCACGTCGACGGTCGTCGACAAGATGCAAGAGGTCGCCCAACTCATGACGGTCAATTCGGCGCAGCAAAACGAAGCCATGCGGGACATGATGCAGCGACTCGTGGATCAAACGGAAGCTCTCGCCGAGTTGAGTTCGAGCGGGTCACAAATCGTCAAACTCCAGGAAACGCTCCAGGAAAACCTCTCGGCATTGGCCGCATCCGGGAACTTCGAACAAGCCGTGAATAGTTTGAATGCGGCCATTCATCTGTTGACCGCTCGCGTGGGAGCTACCCAGCTTCCCGGTGGAAATCGTTTGATGCGACCTGGAGCGGCGGCATGAGCAGGCGGCGCAAGAACCATCTGAAGGTCTCGACGTTCCCATTCATCGCAGTCTTGCTGTGTGCGATGGGGGCCTTGATCTTGTTGTTACTCATCATGGACCGCCAGGCGAGGTTGGCGGCACGCATGAAAGCAACTCAGGAAGCGGAGAAACTCCGTCGTGCGGAATTGGCCGCCCGAAATGACGAAGAAAAGGAAAAAGCTGCCGAGCGCGAAAAGGCCCTCCGCGAGGCGGAAGCCAAACGACAACAACGCCTCGAATGGGAAAGGCAACGTCGCGAACGGGAAAAGCAACGCCGTGAACTTCGGGTGCAACGACTCGCCCAGATGAAAGCCATCGAAGAGAAGCTCGCCCAAATATCGCAACAAGATGCCCAGGCGACCAAGGAACTCCGAGCGCTCACGAAGCGATATCAGGCCCTTTATCGACAACTCTCGGTCGAAGATCAGAAGACGAAAGCACTGCAAGCTCACCTCGCCAAACTACGGGCGGCACTTGCAACGAAGGATGCCACGACCACAGGCACGCACGCCAGTTTGAAACAAGCCAAGCAGGAAGTCGCGAAGTTGGATGCCAAACTGAAACAACTGAAGCAAGCCAAGTCGAGAGCAGTCCGGTCGTACTCGCTCATCCCGTATGCGGGGCCCAAAGGCGAGAATCGCAAGCCGATTTACATCGAATGTCGGCAAAACGGGATTGTATTGCATCCCGAGAAAGTGGCCCTCGAAGGTGCGAGGTTCAGACCAGGATTACTCGATCTTCACCTTAACGAGCGGCTTGTCAAATACGAAACCAGAGTCAACGGGAAGACCCATAAGCCGTACATTTTCTTCCTGGTTCGCCCAGAAGGTCTGAAGAGTTACTACTCCGCGAAGGAATTTGTCTCGAAAATGGAAATCGATTTTGGATACGAGTTAATCGAACAAGACTGGGTTGTCGATGTATCGGGAAAGGGAGCAACGTTCCGAACGAAGAAGACCGAGGTTTCTCCAATCATCCCCAAGGGGAGCGGGCTAGCTCACACCGGTCGAAACGGGACAAATCCGAGTTCGCAAGCGGAAATGGACATTCCGAGACTCGTCGAGACGAACCAAGGCATTAGGATCCAACGACGCACGCCGTACGGAACTGTGTGGACTCCGAAGCCGAAGGCTGACCGCCAACTTGGTTCCCAGGGTGGAACGAGCCCTTTTGCGGTCGGGAACGGTGGAACTCAGCAGGGTTTTCTTGTCGATTTTGCTCCGACAGGTCGTCGTCAAAACCGACCAAGCGATCCGAAAAAAGGGAACGGTAGTGGTAGCCGATTGGGTCAGACAGAAGCGGCCCAAGGTGAACTGCTTGTTCCGCCGAGGACGGATCGAGAGACTGGTTCGAAGGGTGAGATCCAAAAAAGAGACCGACGTGGAACCAATGGGAAACCCCGAACGGATGAGAAACCCCCGAAGGTTCCACCGAACGAATTTCGTGATCCGCGACCAAAGACAGCACGAGGAACCAGAGCGGGACAATCGCAGGGATCGCATCCGCAGGGAAAACGACCGCAAAAGCCGCAACAACGGCACGTCCGGCGAGATTGGATCATCCCAGTCGTGTGCAAAGAAACTGGGGCCAGTGTCCCTCACTTGCGACAAAGGTTTCCCACTTCTTCGTTCGTGCGGTCGAAAACAGTTCACCCCATGGTCCAAGGGATTTACGACCTCATTCGACGTCGACATAAGAGGTTGCGACCGGGCGAACCCATGTTTCGCCCAGTCATCCGTTTCGAAGTACACCCAGACGGGTTGCGGACGTTCCAGGGAGCGAGTCTGTTGTTGGAAGTTTTGGGCGTTGCGATGCAACGAGAGAATATCCTTCCCGACCGACCGCGATTGTCCGAATACTACCGAAAAGAGTGATCCGGCGACATGATCCGACGTAGACGCCGACGCAATACGAACGATCTGGCTTTCGGGCTCGATTCGTTTCTCGACATCATCGCCAACGTGATTGGGATCATCATCCGGATGATCCTTGTCGTTTGGGTGGGGGCCAGTGCGTACTATACCGCCCAGTACCAGGTTGTTGTTCCGGAGCGACCAAAACCGACTGTGTTTTCTGGTCAGTTTAGCTCCGACAGGTCGTCGCCGAAAAAAACGACAGACGAGCGGCCCAACAACTCGCAGGGGAGCAGCCAGCCATCCGCTGAGTTGTTTGCTCTTCCGACGTTGCCGATGATCGAAGAACCAGAAGACACGCTGGTGGTGGAATTACGACGGGAGAAACGAAAACTCGAAGCGGCGGGTCGTCTGCTCGGGGAACATCTCGCTGCGTTGCCGGCCCGGAAGTTGGAAGAACGACAAACTCGCGAAAAAGTGAAGTCGCTCCAGATTCAACAAGCACGCCTGGCCACAGTTGCCCAGACCCTCGCCCTCAGGCTCCAGAATGTTCGAAACTTCGATCACCTGACGAAGAATGCTCTGACCGATGTGCTCACCAAGCGAGAACTCCTCAAAGCCGAGATCGCCAGGCTTGAGAAACTCCCAAAGAAGACCAACACGCAGTTTTATCAAGCACCGGTAAGTCGTGAGGTGCGGGATAGTAAGGAAGTGTTTTTCGAATGCCGTGGTGGGCGTGTCAGCTTCATCGATACGGAGAGCTTTCTGGCCGAGGTCGAAACGAACTTGTTCACAACCTTGCCCGAGCGACTCCGGCAACGACCGACGGTGACGTACTCGACACGGGCCATAGGTGCGTTTCGGATGCGTTGGACGGCCGAGCGGTACAACGCGGGATTTGGTGACACCAAGGTCCACGTCCAGTGGGTCATTGCGCCAATCAAAAACGAACGGGGCGAAACGCTCGGGCAAGCTCTTGCGAAGAACTCTCGGTTCCGCAACGTCGTGGACTTTGAAGATCCACGGACGGCCGTTGTGACGTTTTGTGTCTACCCTGATAGCTTCGGAGTGTACCGAAAACTTCGCAATTATCTCTACCAGCGCAAAATGGAGGTGGCTGGACGTCCGCTTCCATTTGGTGCACAGATTGGTGCGTCCAGCCGAGATGGTCGAGCCGCGCGAGGACAGTGATTTCGGCCCGAGGGTGTGACGAGTGAAGGCAAGGCCGAACGAAGTCACACCCGAGATGCGTGGTGTGTCTGGGTCGCAAGCTCCGTATTACGCCTGAGAGCACTTACGCCTTGAGAGTTTCGTCGTGCTTTTGGAGGCTCGGTGGCAAGTCACCTTTACGAACGTTTTCCAGGGCAGCAGTTGCCCCGGCGAGTTGGTCTGCGTCGTTGTCTTCCCATTCGATGTTCACAGCTCCGTCATAACCAACGCGATTCAACTCGATCATGATCTCTTCGACGCTGTTGGCATCCCGAGCCGTTCCGGCGGTGACGAAGTTCCAACCGAGGTATGGGTGCCCCATGTCGCGATGACCGCCCAACAGTCCAGCGCGGCAATGTTCGCGCATGACCTGTACGCCTTTGATGTGGGCGCAGTGGATTCGGTCAGAAAACTCGCGAATGAAATCGATGACCGAAACGTTCTGCCATTCCATGTGAGACCCGTCGAGATTGAAACCGACGGCATCTTTGAAACCCGCCGCGTCCATGGCGTCCAGGTAATCGTGGGCCGATTCGATGTCCCCCATTGCACGCTCGCTAGGGTGACACTCCAGGTCGAACGTCACGCCGTATTTCTTGCAGGCCTCGAACACCGGACCGAACCTCTCGGCGAGCAACTCCAGGCTCACTTTCCGAACGTCGGCGATGGCGTGTCCGCCGATCTCTGAGGGCAACGGGGGGAACAAGAAGAAGTGGCTCCAGCAATTAGCAGGCGACCCGACAAAACCGGGAACGGCGACTTTCCGGTCTTGGAGCTTGCCGAGGTAATGGGCCAGTCGCACACACCGAATGAGATCGGTTTGGGCCTGTTGGTGGACGAGTTTGCCGACTTCTTCGGGCACAAAGTAGGGGTCGGTCCGGGGAGGATTGTTGCCACTGTCTCGCCAGGCCTTGTACGCTGCGACGGCTTCACCACCAACGAACTGCAAAGTCTTCGCGCTGGGCTCATCGCCAAGAGCCTGTCCTTGGAGATGCGTCGCGACGGTGAAGATTTCCAGCCCATGACGCTTGGCGAGATCGACGCGTTGTTTCGCGTATTCTTCGGCTCCGGCGTCGGTGTCGCATTTCGCCAGTTCGAGTTCCCAACTGGCTTCTTCCCATCCGTCGAACCCGACTTCTCCGAGGAAGCTGATCCACTTGGCTTCGTCGACGTTTCCGAATTGCCCCCGGACCAAGCCGATCTGGTGGTAGGAGGTTTTTCCATTGCGGTGTGTTGTTGTTTGTTTGTACCCGTTGCGTGGGAAACTCATGGTTTGTTCCTTCTTGAGTTCGTTGCTTTTTCCTCGCAACGAACAGCCGATTCGAAGCGAGAAAACCTGAGGGAGAGATAGCGAACGTCACAAGTTGCTAAAAATAGAATAATTGCCGACTATACTGGCAATTGAAGCAAAGGCAAGTATTTCCTACGGCGCAGTGCAGGCACTTTGCGTGCAGGCGATCCCTTCGGTCGGCTGTCTGATTTTCGAAGGCAGTGGGCACGGTCGGCGTGCTGCGACGTTTTCGCTGCGGCGAACAGTGAGGGGACTGTGGGTGGGTGCCTTTCGCGGTCCGGAAACAGAAAAAGGCCAACACTCCATGGGTAGAGTGTTGGCCTTTCGAGTTGATCGATTGTGCGGTCTTACGATGGTTCGGAACTCCGAACGCTGGTCCCTGCCGGCCCCGTCCCTTCGAATCGAGATACGCTCTTGCGGCGGAGACTCAGTGACAGCTCTTTCAACGGGTGGGAGGATATTGGTTGGTGTAATTCGTCGGTGTTCTTTGAGTGGAGTAGCTCGGAACACTTCCGTAACCATACCGATTGGAGGTCGATCCCTGGGGCGAAGTGGTTCGGTCAAAGTTGTTCGTGGGAGGATTCGGCAAGCTGTACGGCTGTGTGGGGTACGGAGCCCGGGGAGGTGGCATTCCAGGTGTGGCCGTGTGACCCACAGGCATGGAAGGAGGGCCTCCAACTGGAGTTGTGCTGGGATCCATTCGAGGGATACCCCCTCGAGTCGTCGTCCCACCAAAACCACCGGCGCCTGGACCATTGAAGTTTTGGGACGTACTCGGCCCACCAGCAGGATAAGGAAGTTGTCCGCCCGACATACGTTGGGAGTGAGTTTGGGAAACTCCGTTCGTCGGCACGCCTGGTGGTGGATACTGCTTGCTGTGCGTCGGCTTCATCCAGTTCTGCTGTGTTCCCGAGCCGGAGAAGGCATTTCTGCCTCCGACCTTCTGGGATCCTTGCTGGCACCCGACCATGGTCAATCCGACGACCATCATGCCAGCGATGAGATTGAAAGGCTTCTTGCCCATAACGCCATCCCCCGTTTCGTGAAATTGCTACGTTCACAGCCCCCCGTAGCTTCCGCCGGCCCAGATGGAGTGACGAGGTGGGCCGACCTCATTATGTCCCAGCTTCCCCAACATGTGGCTGTGGAATGAAGCCTGCGACTTTCGACGGGTGCGTATAACAATGAGTCGGACGGTCGTCAACCCCGTGTGATATAATGAATAAGGACTTGCTCCGGCAGGCTAACCGCCTGCGGGGGACACGCCAGAGCCAGAGGAGGCTATCCTCGGGGCCCGCCTGAGGAACAGAACAATGGAACCGGAAAAACTCATCGCTTCATTGACTCGACCGGAAGCCTTCGCTCATGAAGTCGGTGAAGTCACGGTACTTCAAACACACATCTCGATCGTGTTTCTTGTCGGCGAATACGCATACAAAATCAAGAAAGCCGTGAGGTTGGGGTTTCTCGATTTTTCGACTCTTGCGGCCAGACGGCACTTTTGTGAAGAAGAAGTCCAGTTGAACCGACGACTCGCGCCTCAAGTTTACCTCGGTGTGGTTCCCATTACCGAGAGCCCCGATGGACTGTGTGTCGAAGGTTCTGGCGAGGTCATCGAATGGGCGGTAAAGATGCGTCGACTGCCCGACGAGGCTACTCTGGAACATCGGATCCGAGAGAACCTGGTCGGAGTGAGCGAACTCGAACGAGTGGCGAGGAAGTTGGCGGAGTTTCATGCGAAGGGCGACTCGTCCGAGGGGATCGCCCAGTACGGCCGCTTCGCTGCGGTAGCCGAAAACGCGATGGACAACTTTCGCCAGACCAAGGCGCACGTTGGCGAGTGCAGGCACCTTGCCGGCAGACGAGCCCAGGGGCCTTGCTTTGCCGGCGGATGTGTGAGCCAAGCCGTCTACGAACGGGTAAAGGCACTGACCGAACAACGGCTCGACGAACTCAGGCCAATCATCGAACACAGGGCCGAGCACGGGATCACCAAGGACACCCATGGAGACCTGAGAGTGGACCATGTGTATTTGTTTCCCGACGAGGCACCGCCGGGCGACATCATCATTCTCGATTGCATCGAGTTCAATGAACGCTTCCGGTATGCTGATCCGATTGCCGATATTGCGTTCCTGGTGATGGACTTGCATTATCACGGTCGGAGGGATCTGGCGAGGGTGTTGGCCCGTGCGTATTTTCAGAGCGCAGACGATACTCAAGGCCAGGCACTGCTGCCGTTGTATTGTGCCTACCGGGCTGTCGTTCGTGCCAAGGTCGAAGGCCTGAAGGCCAACGAACCGGAAGTCGATCGCGCCGATCGAGATAAGGCATTCCGAGAGGCTCGAGCGCATTGGTTGCTCGCCTTGGCCGAGTTGGAGAAGGCCGGGCGGACACCTTGTATCTTGTTGGTGGGTGGGCTCCCAGGAACGGGAAAGTCGACTTTGGCTCGATCCTTAGCTGCGGCCCACGATTTCGAGTTGTTGCGCACCGACGTCGTCCGCAAGGAACTGGTCGCGAGAGATGGGGAGAACTTGGCGAAAGAGTTTTACAGCCAAGAATGGAACGAGAGGACCTACTTGGAATGTCTCCATCGAACGGAGGCGTGGCTTTTTGAAGGCAAGCGGGTTCTCATCGATGCTAGCTTTCGTGAAGAGAGACGACGGGACATGTTCGTACGACTTGCGAAGGAATGGGGAATCCCGCTGTTATTTCTTCACTGCGAGGCGGCGGTCGACGTCGTTCGCGGGCGATTGGAAAACCGTGTTGGGGATGCATCCGATGCCGACTGGGATGTGTTCCTCCACGCAGCAGAACTGTGGCAAGACTCTTCACCCACAACCCATCGAGTCACCGAGCGGATTTCCACCGATGGGACGCCGGAAGAAGTGGTCGAGCTGGCTGAAATTGTTTTGCGAAATCACGGCCTTGTCGACACCAGCGGCCCCGATAACGCCTTATCTTGACGGGTGATAGGTGTTTTTCAACAATGACAACTGTGAGTCGTGTCCCACGTCACGAACTCATACCGACATATCTTGGGGAGGGCGACCATGATCGGTAGCATTTTGATTGGTTTGGATGGGTCAAAGTACAGCCGTAGGGCGACGGAACTCTGCATCCGTTGGTCCCAACGCGGGAACCAAGTGACTTTAATTGGTACGGGCATCGTTGACGAACCTACGATTTCTCACGGAGAACTTGTACCGCTGGGTGGGAGCGCGTTCAAGGAACATCGGGACGAGTTTCTTCTCAAAGATGCGACCAAACAAGTTGGGGGTTTTCTGGACGAATTCTCCGAAGCCTGCAAGGCCGCGAAGGTCCCGCACCAAATGCGGACTCTCAACGGGAATCCCGAAGAAGTATTGTTCCTGGCTGCCCAAGAATGCGACGTTTTGGTCTTGGGGCAACACACGTATTTTCACTTTGAAACCGACGACGAGCCTTGCGAGACGTTGGCCCACATGTTGCGGAGGACGGTCCGTCCGGTTGTGACGGTTCCGGATAATCTTCCGGGCAGCGACGTTGTCATGATTGCTTACGACGCCACGTTACAGGCCGCTCGTGCTCTCCAGGTCTTCCAGGCAGTCGGGCTTGATAAAATCCATAAAGTCCATGTCGTCTCGGTGGACCAAAACAAAGGGTTGGCCCACCGCAACGTGGAGTTGGCTGGTCGATTCCTTTCGCACCAGCAAATCGACCATACTCTACATCCGGTCGTGTCCGACAGATCGGTGGCAGACGTCCTGCTCGAACAAGCCGATGTCATGAACGCTGGTTTGATCGTGATGGGGACCTACGGCAATTGGCAAATTTCGGAATTTCTGTTTGGTTCGGTCACCCAAACGATGCTAGCGAATACCAAGGTGCCGATGTTTTTGTATCATTAGGGCGGCTATCACACGCTGGGCGTGCTGTGCGGTCCCGAGGACAGTTCGTCGTCGAAAACACCGTGTTTTCTGGTCGTTTTCGCTCCGACAGTTCGTCGTCGAAAACTTGGTGTCCGGAAAGTCAATCAGAAGTCGTCTTTAGTTTTGCACTCGTGTCCCCTCCTCTCACTTGACCGAGAGGAGGGTGCATGTTGAATTGTTGACCGGTGGGAGCCTTGGCCGGTCCCTCTGCATTTCCCAACCGAAGTTGATCTCGTACGGTTTCAACGCCAACCGTCGAGTTGGCTAATTCAACCGCTCTTTGGCGTTGTCTCAGGTTCTCGATTTGTCCGTTTAGCTCAACGATCGTGCCTTTGGCCTTCACTTCGAGCGAGAGATGGACCAATGCTTTGTCCGACCGTAGTCGCCGACGAACGCGGCTGGCTAACCGCCAGTTCGATATGGTCTCTTTGACTGGCACGTTCTCAAGATAGCGATTCTGGAATTCGTTCGCCGAATCTTCCATTCGATCCACCAAAATGTTGCCGATTTTGGCCAGCCTGTCGGTGTCATTGCGATTGCACCCGGCAAGGAAGACAGGAAGCAAACAAACGACCGGAAGGCATCGGATGAGTTTCATGGATTACGGCTCGCAATGGATTACGTGTTCTCTGGTCGTTTTGTAGTATCCGGCACACAGTAGCGAGTGTCGTTCCTCCACTCGCTGGGCATGCTATGCGGTCCCGAGGACAGTTCGTCGTCGAAAACTTGGTGGCGTACGGGCTAGCAGTCGACGGGAAGTTAGCGAGGACTGAGGATGGGATCAAGAGCATTTTGTCCGCTCTTCTTATCTATCTCTGAAACCTATCAAGCGATATACCCTTGTCGACAAGAGTCGGAGTCCGGTGAGAACCCAACGCGAAAGGAGTCCAAGCCACAATGCGACGAAATGTATCTCAATGGACGATAGGTCTTCTGATGGTGCTTGTAGCCAACTCGATGCCGGTCACTTTGGCCCAAGACCGTCCGTTGCTGCTGCCGAACCAACAAAGACCCCGAAAGAATCCATTACGACCGCCCGCGGTCGTCGTGCCCAACCCTCCCGAGGTTGAGTCTCAGGTACCCGAACCGCTTCACAAACCTCAGACCGTGCCGAAACCCGCTTTACCGGCAACACCGCCGAGCGTTCCATTCGACCGATTTCCTGCAGGGTTTGTGGAGCGACCCGACCCCGTCGTCAAAGTCTTTCGCCTCACGCGCTACCCCGTAAGTAAGGTGAAACCCGTTCTGGAGCAATTGAAGGATTCCTACATTGAACGCGGCACATTTGGAAAAGCGAATCCATTTACGATGACTTCGGAGGGTTCCTATCCTGCTGGCCACGGAAGACAGGTCATCATGCAACGTCCCGATGGGTCAGTCGGCGTTGTGGATCTTGACGGGTGTGTCTTTTCGCTTAATGAACGAGCCAACGCCGTTGTCTTTCGGACGAACAGTGAAACGAAGATGAAACGAGTGGCTCATCTGATCGCGGTGTTGGATGCCGAACCGAAAAAGGAATTGCCGAAAAGCACCGATTTGTTCGCATTGCGTTTGAGGCACGCTGTTCCCAGTGACATCGAAGCGACCCTCAAGCCTTTGAAGTTGGAGGCTCAGGTCGTTTGTTTTGATTCGGGGAAATTACTTTTCGTTGTTGGAGAGACGAGAAGACGGGAACAGATTCGAAAGGTGATCGAGCAGTTGGACGTTCCGGAATCGAAATTCATGGAAAAACAGGTCGCAGAGCCAACTCCGGTGGTGTTCGATGGGCGCTGAGAAAAAGACGCCGTGACTTGGGAGAAGAATCCTTGCTGCCACGAAAAACGCCCAGGAAATTTCCTGGGCGTTTGCGGTACATGTTTTCGTACTGGAATTCTATCGTCCTCGCCTCCTTAACGCGGCCTCCAATTCTTCGGGCGTGACTTCTCCGTTGCTGTCGCGATCCGCCCGGTCGAAGGCACGAGCGAGCAAACCGCGAACCTCCGAGCGTACGATCTTTCCGTCCTTGTTTTTGTCGAGACGTTGGAAAAGCTGCTTCGTTCGGTCACTCACTTGTTGAGCAGCTGGAGCTGGACGCGCACCAGCCATTACCGTCTGTAATTCTTGGAGTGTGACTTTGTTGTCCTTGTTGAGATCCGCTCGGTCGAATCCGTTCAATAGCTTTTTCGGAGTTTCAGAACGGACGATGAATCCGTCGCCGTTTTTATCGAGATTGGCGAAGAACTTCTTGACCTCCTGAGTTGTTTGGTTCTTGGTCAGACCGACCGGGACTGCAAGATCGAAGTAGCCAATCATCATTTCGTCCTCCGTTTGCTGTCCCCACCTGATAGTGGCCGATGGATCGGGGTTGTTCAAGTTCCATTCCGAGTTGTCCCAGTGAGCCGTGCAGTGGATTTGCGTTCCTTTCGGCAGGGACAAGGGCTTGGCCAGTCGGTACGACGTCTGCCAATTGAAGTCGTAGTTGGGTACGTCGAGAAGAGTCTTCGGCTCCTCCTGGCCAGGGATACGAGCCTCGTACTTGAACGACTTCCCTCGCAAGTGCATGTGGGGCATGAAGCCAAGGAGTAGAGTTCCTTTTTCGAATCGAAATCGCGATGTGGCTTCCTTTTTATAGTTATCGTCGTTCGGCGGAATGTTGAGCCGTCGGCCTACAGCACTCCGCGTTTTGACTTCGTGGGTGATCGTTTTGGGGTCCGCAAACACGAAGCCGATTTTGCTTTGATCGTACTGGACGGTTCCAACGGGAGTGTAATGGACCTGGAAGAAGATGGACCAACCGGCGGGGATTTTCTTGGCCATCCCTTTCGGGAACGAGTAGGCACGTTGACCGGGAACGTAACCGGCGAGGAAGCCTCCGGCGCCCTCACCTAACCCTCGAATTCCGTTTTTCGGATCGACGGCGAACGCCAAGATGTGATGTACGACGGCTCGGTTGCCCGGAACGATCTGGGCTGCCTGAACCCATTTGTCCTCTTTGAAGTTCGCGCGGACGAGGAAGTGTTGGTATCGTACGGTCCCCTGGGCTTGGACCTTGAACGGCCGCGGATTGATCGTGAAGGTGGCATCGGGTTTTCGAGGAAGTTGCCAACCGGTGACGTACTTCTTGGGTTCGGGTAAGTCCTTCGGATCGCCTTTCGGAGCGCCGTTCTTGACCCACTCGAAGATCTGCTCTTTCTCTTGTTTGGTCAAACTGCGGTCGTTGGAGAAGTGTCCGTACTTGGGGTTGGCGTGCCAGGGCGGCATGCGTCCTTCGTCGACTACCTCGGCGATCATCTCAGCCCAACCCTTGACCTCTTCGTACTTGGTCAGCGAGAAGGGAGCGATTTCGCCTTTGCGGTGGCATTCGACACAGCGTTTTTGAAGGATGCGTGCGATCTGGTTGGTATACGTTACTTTACTATTCTGGTTGACCGGCAGGAGGCGTCCGATGATACAACCGACCGCTTCGCGATGCGCCACGTTGACCTTCTTCCCGGCAATCACGGCATCGAGAGCATTCTTGAGAAAATGCGCCTTCGCCTTGTCGCGAATGTAGCCGACACCGTACTGGTCGTCGATTCGGCCTTGGTAGCGAACGACTCGTTTTTCGTCGAGTACGAACATTTCGGGAGTTCGCGAGGCACCGAACTGGTCGGCCACTTTGTTTCCGAGGTCTTTCAAGATGGGAAAGTTGATTTTATGCCGCCTGGCATACGCGGCGATTTCGGTAATGTCATCCTGGTAGTTGGGGTTGATTCCAACGAACGTCACGCCCTTGGACTTGTACGCATTGGCTATTTCTTGAAGTCGAGGACCATAGAGTTTGACGAGGGGGCACTCGGTTCCGATGAACGCGACCACGACGTATCGACTATCAAAGTCTTTTAAGCTCCAGGTCTTGCCACGGAAATCTTGCAACTTGAAGTTTTCGATCGATTTACCGACAGAGGATTTCTTTTCCTCTGCGACGACCGGACTCGCTGTCATTGCGACAAACCAGGTGGCGGCCACCAACCAACTCAATCGTTTCATGTACCAACTCCTCGTTCGTATCGATTCACACCCGCATCGCACCGTCGGAACGATAACCGACCAGACGTCGACGATAGTATTGTTTCTGGGCTTTGGATTCATTGGGTCCGGATGTGGTTTCCAAGAGCATCCCATCACGTTTAACCCATACCGACGACAAAAGTTCCGGTTGTTCCAAGCCCAGGGGTCGGCTTTGGCCGGGTAACAGATATACCGCAACGAAGGGCGTTTTGTTTTCGGGCTTTTCGTTTTTCGATTCGACTGGCGCTTTTGGAGAGCTGTTTTTCGCGAGGGCCGACGACTATTGAGACCTGCGCGGGTAATGAATCCAAGTAGCAGGCACACGGGGAATGGAAAAGAAATGCTTGTCCGGTTCGTAGGTATACGCGAGCCGCGTGTACGTTGGTCTTGGCCGAGCTTTCCAAGTACACGCGAGCCGCGTGTACCTACGACAAACACAAAAACCGGACAACTAGAAATTACCCGTTCCAAGTGTGCCTGCTATATTATCCGCGCAGTTCTCAATAAGTGTTTCCCGCTTCGCTCGCTATGCTTCCCGCTTCGCTCGCTATGCTTCCCGCTTCGCTCGGGTTGGGGGCCTTCTCCCCTTGGGCGGTCGGATGAATAAGAGTCGTGATTGTGTTGGTTCTTTGAGTTCCGTGGGTTCACACCCACGGCTAGGATCTCTCGCCCCTTCGGGGCTGAAAATCGAAACCACGACACTTGTTGAGCCGAATACCCGAAGAGTTCCGTGGGTTCACACCCACGGCCAGGATCTCTCGCCCCTTCGGGGCTGAGAATCGAAACCACGACACTTGTTGAGCCG
>CAYRFQ010000058.1:0-45071 GCA_964423615.1 uncultured Alcaligenaceae bacterium
CATCCTGTGAGGATGTCTGTGAAGGTCTGGAAAGTCGGAGCCGTGAAGACAAGGCCAAAGGGAACTAGCAACTGTGTCCAAGACGTTGTAAGGTGCATGAGTCGGTCTCTCGATTCGGCCAAGGGTGTTGTTGTTGCTATTCACCAGTGTGCCAAAAAAGAATCCAGAGGCCGACATTTTTTCAAAATCACATCACAAAAAAGTGCGAAACTTGAACTCAGAACTCATTCCAACAAAAACTGTTCCAGACATTGGTAACCAGCGGGTAGGTTTGTTAAAAAACAGGTGTGTGATCTCGGTTTTACTTTCACACTCTCAACTGGATCGTGTTTTCGTCTTGTTCGTGGGTTCTGTGCCGCAGTGTAAGAACAGGAACGGAGCAGATGACCTCCGTTTCGGGCAGTGTCTTGTTAACCTGGACGAAAAATGTGCTCTCAGAGGATACATACTGAGGGGGCGTCACACCAAACGAAACTATCAGCGAAAAGCCACGCTCGTCCTACGGTTGGTGAAGAGGGTATACTTCCTGATGATTGGGGCCCACATCTCCGGGCTACGAACACCGGTCGACAGCTATTTTTTTCAGCATTTTGTGGCCCAGGTGAATACAAATATGGACAAAGCTCGAATCGGAAAATTTCAAGTGCTTGGGACACTCGGAACTGGGGCACACAGCACGATCCTCCACATTCGTCGCAACAGTGATGCAAGACAGTATGCGTTGAAAATCGTTCCGATCGATGAAAAAGACGATGAAAAATTTCTTGAACAAGCAGAAAATGAGCACGCCGTCGGACAGATGTTCCAACACTCGAATTTGGTCAAAATCCACATCCTTGAAAAGACTCGGGACTGGCTCTTCCGGGTGCGCAAAGTTCAGTTGCTCATCGAGTATGTGAACGGGTTGCCGCTCGATAAAGTGACCGGTCTGAGGTTGCCCCATTTGCTGCAAATTTTTGCCCAAATTGCTTCGGGCATGGCCCACATGCACCGTAGAGGCGCTTATCATGCCGATTTGAAACCGAATAACGTAATGTTGAGCCGTGTCGGTGAGGTCAAAATCATCGATTACGGTCTCGCGTGGATCAAGGGCGAACCCAAAGATCGTGTACAGGGGACGCCGGAATACATGGCGCCCGAGCAGGTGAAGAAGAGCATTGTGAACGAGCAGACGGACATATACAATTTTGGGGCGACGATGTACCGCCTGGTAACGTGGCAGCTTCCACCGAATTGGCTCACGGGAAATGCTGGGGCACCGCTCAACGAAGCTCTGTTCAACAAGTTGCTCACGCCTGTGGACGAAATCCAGCCAAATACTCCCAAGCGACTGGTCAAATTGATCCACAGTTGTTTGAGCTACAAACCCAATCGTCGTCCAGAGCGAATGAGCGACATCAAAGACTATATCGATAAACTCGCAGCCAAGTACGTTCAGTCTCCCGACGATGATCTCGACAACATGAATTGGTGAGCTCGACGTTGGGTCACGTTGCGTAGGGTGCTATCGATCTGAATGTGACAAAAACCAAGAGACAGTATAGCCTACGATAAGACTCTTTCACGAAATCGATCCCATCGCAATTATCTTCGAAGTGAGGAAACACTCATGGCTCAATATGATGATCGCGAGCATTATATTCCCATCCGGCGCAGCGACCTGATCGAACTGTTGGTCGGAAGCTCGAAGTTATCCGAAGAACAGAAAAACTCCTTTCGCCAATTTTGTAAACTCGTAAACTCGATTTATCATTTCGAATATCATGACGACCTCGAGAACCTCAAGAAACAGTATTACCCGTTCGACCCAGATGCAATCTCGGTCGGAGCAACACCTCTCACTGATAACGAGAAAGACAAAGAAAGGACTCAACTCTACGAAAAGTTGAGTTGGTTGTTGGCCCGAGCGAACTACACAAAGTTGACGAAGGAACAACTCATCGAGGCCGGAGACGCTGCAAGCGCTTGGGGCATCAACCTTGAAATCGACTTCGATCAGTTCGAACACCTTGACGTGTACGTTCGCGGCAGCGGTACTGGCAAGCGACTCAAACGACACTGGCTCTTTTTCTGGCGTATGGAAGAAGTTTCAGTCGATATCTACCAGCGAGTCGTGATCGTTTTGAAACAGAAGCCCTCGAAGAAGCCGTCTCCGAACATTAGTTCCGACGCGGTCTATTTGAAGATTTTCAAGGACATCCCCCAGGTCGACATTGAGATGCTTCTGCCTGGAGGAAAGGTTAAGATGCCCAAAATTGAGTTGGCCAAGTTGGGTGCCTCGCTCCTGGCGGCTATCGGCATGATCATCTACAAAGTCACCGAATTCATCCTCGCATTTGCGATTGCTACCGCTGGAGTCGCTGCGACCCTGGCGATTATCTTTACCAACCCGATTGGGTTTTTCAGCTTGCTTGGCGTAATCGGGGGATATGGCTACAAACAATATGCAGGCTATCGCGTGGCTCAGCAGACATATAATTTACAACTCACTGAAAGTCTCTATTACCAGAATCTCGATAGTAATGCTGGGGTCTTGGTGAACTTATTCGACGAAGCGGAGGAACAAGAATGTCGAGAAGTCATCCTCGGATATTATTATCTCTGGGCTTACGCTCCGGCTCAAGGTTGGACTGCCAAAGATCTCGACGACTACATCGAGATCGATTTGGAGCAGTTGTTAGCCTTAAAAGTAGATTTCGAGATTGAGGATGCATTGGTGAAACTGGAAGCCAACAAGTTGGTCCAGAAAAATGGAGACCGATATACAGCGGTCCCGATCGAACAAGCCCTCGAAGTGTTGGATCACAAATGGGACAATTACTTTCAGTACAACCAACCAAAAGAGACTGGCATTACTCAATTGGCAGAGAACAACATCGTCTCAAGTTAAAGTAAGGAAGGCGATGCACGCAGCACCACAGATTGTCAACCCATCTCACATCACATTACCCAAATCAAGAACTATTGAGAATAGCGAGGCGGAGGCAACAAACTGGCGAGGACACTCGAACAGCAACATGAATGAATGACTGTCGTTACAGTTTGTGCTCAGTAGACTTCCCGTATCAAAGCTGGCACATCATTTCTCCAATCGGTGTGCCGTTGCTTTCGCTCGTGTTCACGTTGGTAACGATCTACGACAAAATCGAACAGGCATTTCTTTCGCGTTTCGAGTGGCCCTGGGACATGAAACGCTCAGTTCTCAATAGTTCCGATGGACCCGTCAACTACTCTGACGGTGGCTTCGCTCGTTTGGGAGCATAGAAGTATGCTTTTTTGTCCAAAGGGCGAACCCAAACATTGCGAAATCGAACCGCATTATTGTGGTCTTGAAGAAAAACGGGTCCGGTCATCGTTGCTTTTTGCTGTTTGTAAATCGTTCGTAGATAAGGCGTTGTTCCGTGCCGGAAAGGGTGAAACACCGATCTTGGCTCGGCGAACGTGGCGTCATCCTGAACTTTCTTTCCGTTTAGCCAAGCGGTGATCGATCCTTTTTTCACTATCTTGCCTTTCTTATCTCGACGTGGAGCTCGGTAGCGGATGTCGTACACTTGCCACACTCCGGGTTTGAGAGCAGCGTTCACGAGCGGTTTCGAGAAACCGTAGACGGCGCCCATGTCTCCCATCCCAATTCGTTTTTTTCCATGGGAGTTTTGGATTTGGAGTTCGTAATTCCCGTGAATGTAGATCCCGCTATTTCCCGATCCCTTGGGCGGCAACATGAACTCGACATGAATGTCGGCATCGCGGAAATGGAATCGCGAGACAATGTGGTTTACATTACCGCGTCTTTGGGTGGAAACAAGTGCACCGTCGGTAATGGGCCAGTTGATCTTCTCTCCTGCCATGCTCAGAAATTCATTGGTCCCCTTACCGTCGAAGAGGATGATCGAGCCTTTCGGAGCAGGGACTGGCAAACGAGTGTGATCAGGAGCAAACTTGTCGGTAAAAGTGGTTTGTTGATGAATAGGGAACGGCATTGCAGCGAAGAGAGCATGTGAGCCGCTTGCTTGTTGAAAAGGCGAACAGGACAAACAAATTAAGATGAGGGTGGGAGCAATGGCTTTCATGGTTCGTCTCGTAGATGGTAGGCAATGGTGTAATCAGTTAATTGGAAACCGGCAAGCGAGCGAATGTCTCGGCTAGCAAACATTCCGAGGCATTAAGACCAAGCAGGACTTCACTTGTCGATGCTGCTTGTTAGGCGATAACATCCCGAACGACATGACCATGTACGTCTGTCAAACGGAAGTCACGACCCGAGTACCGGTACGTCAATCGTTCGTGGTCGAGTCCCAGCAAGTGCAACATGGTGGCGTGTAAATCGTGAACGTGAACGCGGTTCTCGACTGCCGTGCAACCGAAGCGATCCGTCTCGCCGTAACTGAAGCCGGGTTTTACGCCTCCCCCCGCCATCCAAACGGTGAAGCCGTAGTGATCGTGGTCGCGTCCTCGTCGGCCTTCCGACGTCGGGGCTCGACCGAACTCACCACCCCAAACGACCAAGGTCTCGTCCAACAAACCTCGTTGCTTTAGGTCGATGAGCAGGGCTGCAATTCCTTGATCGCATTCCCGTGCCAACCGAGCGTGACCACGAGCTATATCGTTGTGTCCAGTGTCCCAGGCAATGTCATAACCGTCGATCGAGTGGGACAATTGGACCATCCTCACGCCACGTTCGATGAGTCTTCGAGCCAACAGGCATCCTTTCGCGTACTCGCTGTTTCCGTACAGGTCGAGAGTGGACCGAGTTTCCCGAGTTAAGTCGAAAGCCTCAGGGACAGCCATCTGCATCCGAAAGGCCATTTCCATCGACTGGATGCTAGCTTCGAGTTGTTGATTCTGGCCTTGGCGTTCAAGATCGAGTCGATTTAGCCGCCCCAATAAGTCCAGTTGTTGGCGTTGCTGCTCTTGAGGTAAGTGTGGACTTCGAAGATTTCGGAGAATGGCCTCGGGTCGCATGTCGTGAATGTTCACGTATGTCCCGGCGAACGCTCCCGGAAGGAAGGCATTGCCCCAGTTGGCGAGTTTTCCACGAGGTTGAGCCCGCGGACTCATGGCAATGAAACCGGGCAAGTTGGCATTTTCGCTGCCGAGTCCGTAAGTCAACCAAGCCCCAAGGCTCGGCCGGCTGGGTTGCAAATGCCCAAGGTTCATCATCAGGATGGCCCCAGCGTGCTCGGGAATGTCGGTGTGCATCGAGTGGATGAAACATATTTCATCGACTTGTTGGCCGACGTGGGGAAATATATCACTTACCCATTTCCCCGACAGACCGTACTGCCTGAACCCAAACGGTGACGGCATCAGACCGTTGCGAGTATTCCGTAGACTACGACGATCGACGAGGCTGGGCCGTTGGCCCTCGTACTTCTTTATGTCAGGCTTGAAATCGAACGTATCGACGTGCGATGGGCCACCTGGCATGAATAACTGGATGATATGTTTTGCTTTTGGGGTAAAGTGCGGTGGTCTTGGGGTTAAAGGAGAGGCATTAGGTGGGCGTTGGGTGGAAGCCTCACCCGAATTGAGTAGGCCGTTTTCGTTCAGAACGCTGGCAAGTCCCAAAGTTCCAAAGCCAGCTCCCATCCTTTGGAGCATGGCACGGCGGGAGAAATAGGATGATTGTTGCATATGCTCTTACTTTCTCGTCGACTGAACTGTGCTCTGCTTCGTTTTAAGGGTGCGTTACAAGGTTTCCTTTGGGGAAGGAGTTGAGGACGCCTTACGACCAACAATTTGTCCGCTTGGTTTTAATTTTCGAGATTTGCGTCCTTGCTCGCAAGCCTTTTATTTTTCGCCCCAGAGACGTATAGTTTTGTCGAGCCCGCAGGACAAGGCACGCCGCCCGTCGGAAGAAAAGACGACGCGGTAGATTGCTTCTTTGTGACCGGTGAGGGTGCGAATGATTTCCCCTGATCGGACGTCCCACAGTTTTAGCGTCTGGTCATCGCTGCCTGAAAGGAAACGAACCCCATCCGGAGAAAACACCGCTGTCCCGACGACTGCATTGTGTCCTTTGTAAGTTCTCATTAGTTTGCCCGTTGTCGCATCCCACAGTTTTACGGTTTCGTCCTCGCTTGCTGTAAGAAGTTGCGAACCGTCTGGGGAATACACGACGGAGAGGACTTG
This sequence comes from uncultured Alcaligenaceae bacterium, assembly GCA_964423615.1. Classification (GTDB taxonomy): domain Bacteria; phylum Planctomycetota; class Planctomycetia; order Gemmatales; family Gemmataceae; genus CAYRFQ01. The sequence continues at coordinate 6,133 of CAYRFQ010000058.1, forward strand.
ATCCATGTGCCCCTCAAGTACCTTTTGCTCTTGGCCCGTTTTCACACCCCAAATACGAACTGTCCGATCTGAACTCGCACTCGCCAAGTTCTTGCCGTCAGGGGAAAAAGCGACACTGAAAACGAACCTGGCGTGTTTTTTCATCGCGTGTAACTGTTTTCCAGACTCAACGTCCCAGATTCTGACGAATTGGTCTTGTCCCGCCCCAGCTAGCCACTTGCCATCTGGTGAGATCGCGACTCCGTTGATGTAATCGGTGGCACCAGCATATCGTTGCAGTTCTTTTGCGGTCTCCACGTCCCACTTTCTGATGGTTTTGTCTTCGCTACACGAATACAGATGCTTTCCATCAGGAGAGAAGACAACGCCGAAAACGGTCCCAAAGTGTCCCTGGCATTTCCGGACCTCCTTTCCTGTCTCAAGATCCCAAATCCGTACGGTATTATCGGCACCTCCGGACGCCACCAGCCTTCCATTCGGCGAGAAAGTCAACGCGAGCACCTCCGCTGTATGCCCTTCGAACACTTTAAGCGTTACCGCTATGTCACTAACTTGTAATTGCTTGGGTAGTAACTCAGCAAGTTGTTTCACGCGAGCGAGAGCTTTCGTTTTCTCTTTCCCGTCGAGTTGAACAATAGCCTGTTGATACCACTGGAAGGCTCGTCGGAGCATATACAGCTTGTCCTGTCCTTTCTCCGTCTTTGCTGCCTTCCACCAATCTTCGGCCAACCTAATCTGGTCATCAATCTTCTTGGGGGCAGCCATATCTTGTTTAGCGATTTTGGCCAAAAACGGATGCTGGCTCTTTACCAAATAGGGAAGTCCCTTCTCCCACCTATCGCGGACCAGGCACCAAGATTTCCCCACTATCAAATTCGCTTGTGGGTCTTCAGGGGTACTCTTTAGCTTTTCCAGAAATGGTGTGATGCGCTGGGTTTCTTTATAGGCCAGAGCGTATTTCTTGTTCCGATTGATCATCTTGGTGATCAACTCGGGTTGCTCCGTGACACGAGCGGCTTTTTCGGCAACGGCCCCGACCTTGACCGCCAACTCGTATCGATCCTCAAGAATCGCCTTATCTGCGATTTTGAGTGCCTCCATGGCAATTTCTTTTGGATTGTCCATAGAGGCAAGTGTGTCACTGGCATAGAGGAAGACATCAGCATTCCTTCCAAGATTGTCGATTTGGTGGTATTTGGCGAGCGTCTTTACGGCTGAAAACGCCTTGTCCACCGCTCCTGCTTGGGCTGCCAGGCGAATGGCTTCGCGCAGAGCGACGTAGCGAACGTCGTCGTCTTGCTTGATATCATTGCTTTGCTGCAAGAGAGTATTCGCTAGTTGGAGGCGAACCTCAGAATCGGTTTTGGCTTTTGTGTACTCTTGTTGGAAGACGTCTTTGATCAGCTTCTCGGCTTCCGCAATTTGATCTTTTGAAAATGTCGGTGGACGTCGTTCATCTGATGTTTGGGACACAACGGTAGGAACGACCGTTAGATTAAGAGCGAGAGCCAATGCGAAAAATGCGTGAGCAACTTGAGTCATGAGTGGGTCATCCAGAGTAAATGGCATTCGGTCAGACCAGGACAATCTGCGAGGACCGGGAGGGTTCATCGCTGCTCGCCTCGAAATCGCTCGCGCACAGAGCCACTTTTTTCCGATCATCTTCGTCGATTCGGAGCTACGTCCGGATTGACCCAGGCGGGCAACACCTGATCGTTGAGGCCAGCAATTAAGTTGTCTGCACAGATGTTCGCCATGTTATTTCGAGTCTCGATAGTGGCACTGGCGATGTGAGGAGCTACGACCACGTTGGGTAACGCTAACAGAGGATCGTCGGTGAGAGGCGGCTCCGGATCGGTAACATCAAGTCCCGCGGCGAAAATCTTCCCCGATTTCAACGCTTCGTAGAGGGCCTTCTGATCGACTAACGGCCCACGAGCAGTATTGACGAGCACAGCTGTGTCCCTCATCCTTTGGAACTGGGCAGTGCTGATCATTCCTTTCGTTGATTCATCGAGATTGACATGGAGTGAGACGAAGTCCGATTCGGCAAGTAACGTATTGAGGTCGACCTTGCGGGCCTTTAGTTCCTTTTCGGCAGTTTCGTGTTGTTTAACGTCATGGTAAATAACGTTCATGTCCCAGCCAGCAAAACATCGCTTGGCGAAGGCGTATCCGATTCGTCCCATACCCACAACACCCACTGTCTTTCCAACCAACTCTTGACCCAAATGCCCGAGAGGCTCCCATGTCTTCCATGATCCCGAGAGGGTGTACTGATGTCCCTCGACTACACGACGAGCTGCCGCGATCATCAAACAAAAGGCCATATCAGCCGTCGCATCGGTCAAGACTCCAGGCGTATTCCCGACTACAATGCCACGTTCGGTCGCAGCGGGGATGTCGATGTTGTTGAACCCCACCGCGAAATTGCTGATGACTTTGAGTTTTGGTGCCTGATCCATGAGGCGATCATCGATCTTGTCCGTGAGCAAAGAGACCAACCCCTCACAATCGACGATTTTTTCCGCCAGGATTCCAGGCTTGGGTGGCAAAGGATCAGTCCAGACTTCGGCCTCAGACGCTTGTTGTATCCGATTCAGTCCAACCTCTGGGATAAGACGCGAAACAAAAACTCTTGGCAAATCCGCCATCACTCGTTCTCCACCGTAGCAGCAATTCTGTTCCTTTTGGTCCTACTGATGTTGATGATAACCTGCGTACAGCTACCGACAACACTTTTGTCTGATTCCTCCCCTACTTTTGCCTTTCCTTATTCGATCAACAAACGTGTCGAACCGGTCCAACATGTAATTGAACACACATACAACACCATGTGCGTGGGCTCTGATTTTGTACTGAGGAGATGACCACATGCGAGGTTGTGTCAGTTGGATTGCGAGAGTTTGTTTTCCCGTGGTAGGATTGTATTCAGGTCAATCTTTGTAGAACGAAAGACACCCAGCAAACACTAAGGATTGTAGAGGTGGAAGTGACAATGGTCGAATTCCACCTGCAGGTGTCGTTTTTCGGCCGGGTTGGTAGTCGAGGTAAGGAAACCGAGGAGAGATGAAAACGTGCGGAATGTTATAGATCGACGCATTTATGAGAGATTTCAAACATCTTTTTCCCAATCATTCGTCCACTGCTGGATGATCCACCGATTCAGGTCCTTGAGCATTTCGTGGTGGAGTCGATGGTTTGTTGCATATTCTTTGTACGTGACATCGACTCCAGCAGTGTACAGCAAGTGGTAATCTTGTTTGGCCAAACTTATCGGAACGATCGCATTGGCAATACCGTGACCGACAAAAATATGTAGGTCACGAATCGTTGGAAGTCGTAGCAACGGGCGCTGGTACCTTGGCAGAGAGCCGTTCAACGAAATGATCCCAGAAAAAGTATCCGGGAACATGAGTCCGAGACGATACGCTTGAGTCGCTCCCTCACAAACTCCTGCAAGATAAATGCGATCTGGATGGATGTGGTAATTTTCTGCCGTGTGTTCAACGGCCTTGAGGACGTAGTCCTCTAATTGAGCGTCATACCCATCGACGGAACCCCATGAATACCCAAGCCGACCTTCTCGATGGATGTCGACGGGGCGGGTTCCTCGCAATCCGACACAAATGAAGTTACGTCGGCTCAGTCGAGGGGCTAGTCTGAGGATGTGTTCTTCGTCGGAACCGTGTCCGTGAAAAAACACCAATAACGGGTACGCATAACCTGGCTCATAGCCAGTAGGTAAAAATGTTCGAACCGGTAAACACTCAGGGACATCGACTGCAGATGTATAGAAACCTTCGCTTAGTCGAGAGTAGTTCCCGGATAAATCAGAATACAGCATGGATTCGCCTGTGATGCCAAGAGGTAACAGCACGCGGTGCAACCAGTGGTAGCCCGCTACAGTTAACTAGTCAAGAGGCTAAGGTGTCATCATCATAAACGCGTGTTTGCATGAGTCTACGATTCCGACTGAGAGGTGTCAACGCGGGACTGGAGCCACAAAAAGCAAAAATAGGCGAAGGTAGCAATCCTGTTCCTGTTTACAACGATTAGGGGGCTTGCAAAAGAGAAAATCTGGTCATTCGATTGACCCCAAAGCAACGATTGGGGGAACAATTCACCGTCTAGAATTGCTCCAACAGCGACATAATCCTGGTCCCATGAAGGAACCTTAAGGGTCTTACCCTGTGTACAATCCGATACACTAGAACGACCCCACCACGTAGTCATCCCGATGACGGTGGAAAACCTCAACGACAGTAAGCTTACAAATAATCACAAATTGAAACAGTTACGCTTCAATAAGACCTTTCTGTGCTAAGAGTTCAAGCAAACTCACCGTGGCTTCTTGAGGGGAAACCGTCCCCCCATCAAGGACTAACTCCGGTTTTGTGGGTTCTTCGTAAGGAGCATCGATCCCGGTGAAGCCTTTAATTTCACCGGCCCGCGCTTTTTTGTACAAACCCTTGGGATCGCGTTCTTCACAAACGGCCAAGGAGGTGTTGACGAAGATTTCGCAGAATGGCAAACCAGCTTCCTCATGAATCTTCCGGACCTGGTCACGGTCGCTTGCGTAGGGGCTAATGAAGCTCGCTAATAATAGCACTCCGGTATCAGCGAACAGTTTGGCTACCTCCCCAATTCTTCGAATGTTTTCTTCGCGGTCTTCTGGCGAAAAGCCCAAATTTTTATTCAACCCGTGACGGATATTATCGCCATCGAGCACGTACGAGAGACGCCCTTGTTCGACCAGAGCGTGTTCAAGGGTGTAGGCTATGGTGCTCTTCCCCGAACCGCTCAATCCTGTGAACCAAAGAGTTGCCCCTTTTTGCTTCAACAAGGATTCTCGTTGAACTCGATCAACATGTCCTTCGTGCCAAGTGATGTTCGTTGCTCTAATGTCAGTGTGTGCTTTGGCCACTTTCTATACTCCGCCTTAATAGTCTTAGAAACTCTCCGGACATCAAAACCATCCGGACGAGTCAAGTTTAACGTACAAACCGAAGTTCTCCGACACGATCGGCATTTATTTTACGGTCGTCCATTGAGTTGAGGCGATTTTGGGTAGACCAATCGTGCTTTGTGGATTGGAGAATCTCAACAATGGAGTCCCCGTAGTGGATAAACACCTTGTCCATCGATACCAAAAGCCAACAAGCTTTTTCAGCATCCCATGTGTTCTGGAAAACGCCAGCGTTCCGTGAAATACTACAGTGACACTCACGGGGTCATCACCGGGATTTACCAATTCGTGGTCTCAGAGATTCTTCGTGGACGACCGTGAAAAAGCTTACGTTATCTTGAAAATCTTACTGAAAATCGGAAAACTGTCGAAAAACAAAATACCAGGCAGCAAATGCCCAGTAGCAGATCCAGATCGTGCAAACGTACCAAGGAATCCGGGTGAGCGGATATTGCGGTGTGGATGATGCTTCCGTGCCGGGATTATCTTTGAAGGAAGGATAAGATGGATAAGTTTGGGAAGTCTCTAACCTCAACGCGGTTGGATGGTTTTCAGAAGGATTGTGTAAGAAATCAGTTTTGTTCTGGGCGTTTTCTTTCTTATGTGTGTGCAGTTCCCGCATGGTGTTCCCTCGACAAACTGGATTTGGCTTCATGCTGATCCAAGAACGGGCCGATTCACCCTGAATGCTTTCGAGTGGTCAGTCACCTGTATCTATGGTTGCATTAAATTATTAGTTCAAAGTTTTCCAAATTGACACGACTATTAACTGCGATCCGAATTTCTGAGATTCGACTCGATTTCCTTAGCGCGGCAGAGAGTTCCTGTTTTACCTGGTTCTTCAAAATGGTAAATTCCAGGCTCGTCAAGTTCCTCTCCTGGAGACAGTCGGCAAGCCTTGTACCTGGCCATACTACGCCAAAAGCCTACGGAAAGGCACGTGGAACAGACCAAAGCGTACGTTTTAAGTTCTTCTGTAATCCCATCGGACCAGCGGGACGCAACCTTGAACTGAGCTAGGTTACCGCAATTCTCCTCGGTGCATTGGATTGTGTAGGTGAAAGGCATGAGGTTCGGTGGCCGAGATTACAGGTGGAATGGTTGGTGGCTACCCAAGGTTGCAGACGAATCTTACCTAAAGCGGCTAGTCACACGCGAAAGGGAGTGGATCACCATTGATTTGGGCGAGCGCGTTCATGGCGGCTTTCTGCTCAGCTTCTTTCTTGTTACGTCCCCAAGCTCCAGTGTAGCGAAATTTATTGATCACGGCTGCAATCTTGAAACATTTGCTGTGATCAGGACCTTTTTCATCGAGAAGGGCGTACTGCGGCGTGGCCCCGAATTCTCGTTGAGCTACCTGTTGCAAAACGGATTTGAAATTATGGCCGTGGGTTCCGTCATCGACGCGTTCGATTTCAGACACCAAGTGGTCGAGGATGAATGACCGTGCCACTTCAAGCCCGCCATCGAGGTAGATTGCCGCCACCAACGACTCAAAGACGTCGGCAAGCAAGTTAGCTGGGATGGTGGCATGCGAGTGCATCCCTTTACCCATGAACAGAAAATCACCAAGGCCTAACTTACGACTTAGCCGAGCACAAGTTCGACGGCTCACGACAGTGGATTTAATCTTAGTAAGTTCCCCTTCTTCGTATTCGGGGAACATCTTGTAGAGCTGTTCGCAAGTGACCAGGGAAAGTACCGAATCGCCAAGAAACTCCATCCGCTCGTTGGAAGCGAGTCGAGTCTCGGCACTCGAAGTATGTGTAAGGGCCGCCCGGAGGAGTTCAGGTTGTTGGAAGCGATATCCGATGACAGACTGGCAACGTTCGAGAATGTCAGTCTGGTCGTTCAATGTAGCTTCGTGCGGCATGGTAAGGTCAACGAAATGACATAAAATTTTGCAGTAGAAATTAACACTCTGATGATTCGCTGTCAACAGTCCATACTAAAAACCAGGGCCGTTTGATTGTCCGAGTTTTCCCGATCAGAAAACGGTTTGGGGAAAATAGGTAGCTGCTCAAGTTTCCTCGACTCCCAAAGAATCCATCAGAAACCGACAATCAAACGGCCCTGACGAAAAACCAGAGACCCTGGCCGCTTTTGGAAACTAGCAGTGATAGTATGTACACAAATCTGTATACCATAATCGAGCCTGAAAATGTCTTGGCCCAAGCCTGGCGGAGCTAAGAGTGTTCCGCCAATCATGGAATGGAAACTCCACGGCAACCCCGAAAAGAAAAGTCAAGCTTTACCGAAGAGCCCCCAAAGCCCTCAAACATAAACTCCATTTGTTCGGGCACAGTCACTTAGGATGTTTGTGCTTGAGATGTTTGGGCAGTTCGTATCCAACCTCAAGGAACGAAACGAGGTCCATTATCTCTTCTTTTGTCAGGACATTCACCAAACCCTCGGGCATCGGCGAACTCTTCGAAATGATTATTCGTTTTACCAAGCGTTTCTTGAGCTGGGTGACGTTCTTCGGTGTCAGCAAATTCGGGGTGACGTGGTACTTCCCCCTTGTCGTCTTCGTTAAAACACCCGTCACGACTTTTCCCGTTCGAAGGAGGAACGACCTGTTTTGGTAATCCTCGTGGATCTTGCTCGATGGCTCAAGGATTTGCTGCAGCAAATCCTTGCCGCGATACCGCTTACCTACATCAGAGAGGTCCGGACCGAGGTTCACGCCATGTCCCGCGACAGCATGACACTGATGACAATTGGCTTTCATGAACGCTTGCATACCTCTCATCACGGAAGTTTCATCCCGACGAACCGTAAACTTGGCGAAGTCTGAGGTCTTCCATTTGCGAACGACATTCGGCTTGCCTGCCGCCAACAACTTCTTCGCAGTAGCATCATCCTTGGCCACGACCATGTTCCCTTTCATGATGACCCAGTGACCAGGGAAGGTACAGACATATGGATAGATTCCTGGTTTCTTCGGAGCGTTGAAACGCAAGACGTGAACTCGAGATTTACGTGTCGGTCCGATCATCCGAGCTGCGTGAAGGATCAGGTGCTTTTTGCTCTCGGGAATGAAATCAGAACTGGCGTTGCGAGGGTCTTTAGCCATCTCGTTGGCGGCCATGCCGACTTCGGCGAGTGCTCCTGCTTTGACAATAATCAAGTTATGGTCCGTCGCATCCGGATTTGTGAACACTAACTTGATCGGCTGTCCCGGCTTGACGGAAAACATCTCTTTATCGTAGAGCATACGTTCAGGAAGACAGGAAATGCGAACGATCCGAAGATTCTTTTGGCTATCGAACTGGGCCTGCTGGGCCGAGGGCGTTGGTTCGCGGAACTCATCGTTTCCCGTGGAACTCTTGAGCAGTTGAGCGACTTGGGGATTGCCTTCCGCGTACTTCTTGAGAGTCCGAGAACCCAGAGCACACCTTATGGCGTAGTCAAGATGGCCCCCTCGGGGATGTTTGAAAACATCTAACATGGCATCGAATGCCTCTCGAGTCCCGATGTAGCTCGCTGCGATCGCTGCTTGCATCCGAACGATTCCGTTGGAGTCATTCGCCGCCTTACGCAACAACTTAATGGCATCGGGGATGTGGCCATGCCAGTAACGAAGTTGGTGTGTCGCGGCAGCTCGGGCACGGGAGTCTTCACAACCAAGCAACTCCCGCAGCAATTTCGTATTGGTACTTCGGATTCCACGATACGTCCAGATCGCCTCCATCTGATGATGTCGAAAACGGGCTTCTTTTCGATTCAAGCTCGCAACCCAGGTATCGACGGCCCTCTTTACTTCGTGACGATCTCGCTCCCGGAGTTCTCGTTTGGCCCAATAGCGAACGCGGTACTCTCGCCGTTCAAGCAATTGGACAAGTTGGGGAACAGTAGCTTCGGCGATCTTCGGTGGATCTTGAAGTTGTTTCCCTTTGGCGGTGATGCGCCATATACGACCCGAACGCCGGTCACGTCGGTCATCGCGAAGGGAGTACTGAGCGTGTCCTTTGACAGGGTTGTACCAATCGCAAATATACAATGCCCCGCGTGGACCAAACCTCACGTCGACTGGAATGAAACTCAAGTTGGTCGAGAAAAGCAAATCACCAACATATTCTTCGTCGTAGCCGAACGGAAGTTCCTTCCATCGGTGGATCTCGACTCTTGTGGTTGGCTTGTAACGCACTTTGATGAAATAGCCGAGCAACCGAATCGGAAAGGTCAACCAATCGATGAATTCATGGCCGCAAACCCCGGAGTACGCTCGCAACCCTTTTGGTCGTGGATGAACCATCGGGTATGGTGGATCGAGCGAGTGGAAGGCTTCGGCGTAAACGGGATGACTCGCCAGGTGCTGCCCCCAATCATCGAACGTCACGCCCCAAGGGTTTGTACTGCGATAGGTCCCGAAACTTGTGAGCTTGTGCTTGTCCGTTTCGAAACGGAACCAACCGCTGTCTTGTTGACGAACCGGCCCGTACGGAGTCTCGACCTGGGTGTGGTGGAAGATCGACTCCCGAAACATCAAGTCTCCGTCGGGAGTCCACACGATGTCGTGGAGGGAGTGGTGCGAATCTTCCGTCCCGAAACCAGTCAGTACAATGCGACGAAAGTCAGCCTTGCCGTCCCCATCGGTGTCCTTCAAAAAAGTCAAATGCGGCTGTTCGGATACATACACGCCGCCGTCACCAAATTCGAATGACAACGGAATGTGTAACTTGTCGGCGAACACCGAGGATTTGTCTGCTTTACCATCACCGTCAGTGTCTTCCAGTATCACGATTTTGTCGTTCGGTTCCCGTCCTGGATACACGTGAGGATACGTCGTTGAACAACTCACCCACAGCCGCCCTTTCGAATCCCAACGCATTTGAATCGGAGCGGCGATCTCGGGAAACTGCTCTTCTCCGGCGAACAAATTCACTTCAAATCGTGGATCGACCTTGAAGGCCTTTCTTTCGTCTTCGGCCGACAACCACTTATTGATTCCACGAGACTCCGTCGTTTTGGGCAGCGGAGGAACGTTACTGTCGTCGATTGTTTCAGGCACTGTCTTGCCCTGCGCAAGGTCCCAAATTCGCTTGTCTCGATTGGCAACCATGATGTCGAAGTTTCTCATTGCCGGCAAGAAGTCGAGATATCCGTATTTTTTGTTACGGCCACCGGTGTAGTAAAATGTGTTGAGTGGCCGATATCGGCGGAAGAACTGGCGGTTCTGGTCCTGAACGACTTTTCGGATATTGGCGTTCACTTTTGGTGGAGTTCGGTCGAACAGACCCCGAAACACTAAATCGGCAAAGAGTGCGTATCCTTCTTCCGTCAGGTGACAGCCATTGAACGTCAAGTTCGTGTTGGAATCGTCCATGGCCTCGCGGGTCGCTTCGAACACATCAACGAAGCCGATCTTTTGTTGCTTTGCGATGGTTCGCATGGCCTCGACATACATTTTGATGTTGGCGTTGTTTCGTTTAGCGGCAGGTAACTCTTTCACGTCCTCGTTCGCAATGGGGGAGATCAAAACGATCCTAGGGCCGCTATTTCCGTTGAACGCTTTGGACTTTAAGTTCGTCAAGTACGTTGTGAGTTTTTTCTTGAACGTATCAAGACCGGTCTTTCCTGCGAACGATTCGTTGAAACCGTAGCTTGCGAAGATAACGTCTACCTTTTCGTGAGCGAGATGCTGCTCAAGGTCGGCAAAATTGGTGGGTCTAGGTTGCAAATCAATCTCGTCGGCAGACCATGCGAGGTTACGGATGACAAGTTGGTGTTTAGGATGGGCCTGATGCAGCAGCGACTGTAAAAAGCCGTGATCTTGTGACCTCTCGATCAAAGTAGCCCCGATGAATGCGATGCGATCACCTTTCTGAAGTTCTAACGGTAAACGCGTCGTGCGAGGTTTTCCCGACTTTGCTCGCGGGGCAGTCTTCTGATAGACGCCGTACTTTTCGAATTCTTTTGTTTCAGTTCTTTGCTTCGCTCCTCGCCTCTGTGGATCGAGACTTTCATTTTGAGGGAAGGATAATGTCACGGCGACGAGAGCAATGCCGCACAGGCTGGCCATAAAAAAACGAGTCAACGCGGGTTGCATGTGGAATGATCCTTATTGGCGGAAGTGGGCGTGCCTCTGAAAGACATGTGGACAATGACGCATGTAGAAAAGGAATGTAGTGTTCTTGTAGTGTGTGTAAAAAGTCGCGGCTGGACTTTCGCATCTCCATAGTAAGGAATTCTAATGGTACAACCACCTTCGACCACGAGCAAGTCGAAACTGCGTGTCGGGTGGGTCGATGCCTCCAAAGGGATCTGCATATTCGCGGTCGTAACACTCTACGCGGCGAACCACACTCGCGAAACCTTCAGCGACGCTGGGTGGATGCAGTATTGGGTTGACTTCGCCAAGCCCTTTCGGATGCCCGACTTCTTTCTTATCAGCGGACTGTTTCTCAGGCGAGTTCTCGACCGATCATGGATTCAATACCTGGACAAAAAGGTTGTCCACTACGCTTACTTTTTTTTCCTCTGGACTTTGATTAACTTTGCAATTCTTCGGCTACTGGGCGAACTGCAAAATGATGGGACCTCCGTTACGAGGCAGCTCTTTTGGGTGCTAACTTGGTATCCCTTTCATATGTTATGGTTCATACAAATGTTGCCAGCCTATTTCGTGTTTGCCAAGGTCACGCATTTCATTCCTAAATGGGTGATGCTCGCAATCGCTTGTATCTTGCAGACGGTCTGGGCTCTGGAATTGGGTCCTTTGCCAACGAGTCGAAAAGTCATCGATCTGTTTTGGGTTTACTATATCTATTTCTACCTGGGCTCCATTGGTTACTCCTATTTCTTTTTGTTTGCCCAATGGGTTCGTGAGCACAAGGCACTTGCGGTGATTGGACTCGTGATGTGGGGGATCGTTAACACAAGCCTAGTGCACATCCGCATCGCGGACCTATCGATGTTCGTCGCTTTCTCGGAACTCCTGGGAGAAAAAGGTGTTGTCACCTTGGCCGATCTTCCAGGGGTCAATATTCTCCTGGGGCTCGTTGGAGCGACGGGAATCATAACCCTGGCCGCGTTGATCGACGATTTGGATATGTTCCAATGGGTGAGGTATCTTGGACGTCATTCGATCGTTGTCTACTTGGCTTTCTATTGGCCGATGGTATTCGGTGCTAACTTGCTTGAGTCACTGAGGTTGTTGGAAGGTCTGTATGGAATTTTCGCGGTCTTGTTGACACTGACCGGTCTTGCGGGTTCAGTAGGATTGTACTGGATGACGGAAGTGTTGGGATACGGACGGTGGTTGTTTCACCGTCCCAGTTGGCTATCGATCTACAGATCTCAATAAGTCCGGGAAAAACCCACGGTCATTCTATCCCAATACAATAAAGATGATCTTTCGTTCGCAAGTACAGACGGCCACCACAAATGACTGGACTCGCCATGCACCCTTCGTCGAGTTCATTACGAGCCACTGGTTCAAACTGGCTTCCAGCTTTAACGACAACTGTTTCCCCTCGAGTTCCGGCAAAGAAGACGTAATCACCGATGGCGATTGGCGAAGCACGAAATTTCATTTGAAGTCGTTGAGTCCAAATTTCGTTTCCGGTTCTGGCGTCCATGCACATGGCCTCCCCCCTGTCCGTGACTCCATACAATTTGCCATCAAGAACGAGTGGTGAGGAAACGTAAAACTTCACTTCTCGCTTTTCCCACGCTACCTTCTTGACTGACACGTTCCCGACGCCATCGGCTCGTATACACATAGTCCCACTTCTTGGATACCCACCGCTTACAAACACATGATTCTCACTTATCGCGGGAGTGTTGGCCACAGTTGTCCAAGGTCCAAGACATTCCCAAAGCACCTCTCCAGTAACAGGGTCGTAGCTGTTGACTTCCTTGAGCCCATGAAGAAGCAATTGGTCCCGATCACTGAGTGTTGCAACGATGGGCGTCCCAAAACTAGCATCGGCAGGACGGTTTTTCAGCCATTCAACCTTGCCAGATTCTCTGTCAAGGGCAACCAAATAACTGCCTCCCAAGTTGTCGGCAGGAATGATAACTAACGATTTAAAGAGGACCGGAGAGCTGCCGAAGCCATGCTTAGATCGAAACACACCAACTTTTTTTTGCCAAACGAACTCGCCCTGCAAGTCAACAGCGGAAACCCAAATACCTCCTTGAACCATGAACGCGGTAAAAACGCGCTCGCCATCACAAGCAGGTGTCGCTGAGGCGTGTGAGTTTTCAGGATGCGTGTGCATGAAACCACCACTGTGCACTTTAGTGGCCCACTTTTCTTTTCCGTCTTGCCGGTTGTAACAAATAAGACTCATCGTCTCGGCATCCTCGTCAGCTGTGGTTAGAAATACGTGGTCTCCGACAACGATAGGACTGCTGTGGCCCCGACCAGGAACCTGGATCTTCCAAACCACGTTCTTAATCTCACTCCAATTCGTTGGCGGTAACTTCCCTGTAGCGACCCCGTCCTGATTTGGACCACGCCACCAGGGCCAATCGGAGTCACCGAACGTAAGATAAGGGCTATTTTCTATCGCATCGGGGTTGGACACCTTTATCTCTTTAACTTGTGTGATGCCAAATGGAGGCCAACCAAACCTCCAGGCGAGACCAGTGACAACTCCACCGACCACCACGACCACCGCGATGCTCAATATTAGGGTTCTTTTCATGAGAGTTCTCATTTCGAGGTTCTTGTTTCTGCCTCACCCTCAGTCTGATGCTTTAGGTGAGTTTGTTGTCGTACCGCGTTCGAAAAGGAAGGAGAAGGGTCGAAGCTTAGTCGGAAAACCAACTGGGACTCTTGGGGTTGCATTGACAAAGATGACGTTCGAAAGGTGACCTTTCTCGCAGCGCGATCTGAATCTACACTACCACACCTTGGACGCTTAAAGGTTGAGACGTCTTGAAGAATCCAGCAAAGACAGCATTGGCTTTCCTCTGGTATTTTGCCCGTTAACAGGAAGAACGTTTTCTCTCGCTGAATTACACTTCGCTACGGAAAACGGAAATTGCGTCGGTCCGTTTCTTCGTTCTTTTGGGAGATTTTGTGCCAGGCAACTCTACATTCCCTCGTCCGATCGAGCGCCATAAACTTGGCCGAGCTTGGTCTCGAATCTGCCTGTTATCACGCAGGTTTCGGTCGATGAAGATCGTCTCGTTAATGTCGCCTTCGGATGTCCTAGATTTCCAACACACCAGGCTTTGGACAAGTAGCTAAAAGGATCAAAATCGCATTGTAAAAAAATGCACATATTTCTCGTTCTGCTCCACTTATATAGTAGTAAAGGATGGTTGAGAAGAACGGGCGAGAGAAAACATCAGAATGAGCGTTAGTGTTTTGTTCGGGCGATGCCTGCCTTCAACAAAAGCTAGGCTCAACACTCATCTGGATGTGTTCGGACTTACACTTTAGCCAAAAATACCGTGAGTTATGGGAAGCGTTCACAAGTTCGTACAAAGCATTTCTTCTGTGGGAGCCAATCTCTCGGATCAACAATTGTTGGAAGCCATTTTGTATCGGACAGACGACCAGGCTTTCGCAGAGTTGGTCCGCCGCTACGGGCCGATGGTGTTTGGTGTCTGTTGTCGTATTTTGCGTCACGGCCCCGATGCCGAAGATGCCTTTCAGTCTACGTTCATGGTGTTGTTGCAAAAGGCCGGTACGATCCTTCATCGTGCTTATCTTGGAAGTTGGTTGCACGGCGTCGCACACCGAACAGCGCAAGAAGCTCGGCGAAAACGAACTCTTCGTCGACATCACGAAACCCAACCAAAAGAACTCCCAGCAAATCCTTTTGGGCCAGAACTTGACATTCACCAAAACGAGATGTTGGAGGTCCTCGATCAAGAACTCGATAAGCTGCCCGAAAAATATCGCTCAGCGATTGTGTTGTGTGACCTCCAACAAAAATCTCGCAAAGAAGCCGCCTCCCAACTGGACATTCCTGAAGGTACTCTCTCGGCCCGACTGACGCGTGGTCGGCAACGGCTGGCACAACGACTCAAAAGCAAAGGATTCGCCCTCGGGGGAATGACCTGTTCAACTATTTGGTGTGAATCCATCCGTGGTTATTCCGAATCTCATCTGATGCCCAGATTCACGCCACTAGCAATAACCTCAACCCCTCCCTCTCACGCAGTACAAACACTCGTTCAAGGAGTTCTCTGGAAGATGAAACTGTATAAGCTGATTTTAGGTGTGGTTGGTGTTCTGCTCTGTGCTTTGATCGTCGGTGTGGCTGGTTACGCTTTGCACACCCCCACCGAAGCACCCAACGAGACAACAGACAACCCACAACCACAGCCAGCCGATGATCGAACTCCTTTGCCAAAACCGAAGACTAATCAACCGGAGGAAAGGTCGAACAGACCTCAAAGAAACACGTCCAATCTTCAAGCTGCAGGAAGATCCAAACCCTTCCAACGAAAGGCCGAAGCTCTGGAATTGATGAAAATGCCGTTTCCAACGAAAGGACTGCAAGACGGACTACGGTTGGGTGATTTGTTGGAGCTGTTCCAAACTCATCTCCAACAAGAACATGCGAAAACGGGAAAGGATAATTTCATTGCGATCGTGGTCGATCTCCCCGCATTCAAAATAGACAGCCCGGACGTGAATGTTTTGGAATCCGAAGTAAAGTATCCACGATTCCCAGAAAAAATGTCAATCGACATGGGGATACGGTACGCTCTGGATCAATTGGTATCTCGCAACGCGACATATCTATTCCGTGACGGCGCCATCATAGTCACCACTTATCAGAAAGCCTCCATCGATTCCCTCCTCCGCATCAAACCAGTGATCTCTTTTTCCGATGTCAAACTGACCGACGCCCTGGAACAACTCGAATACAAAACAGGAGCGAGCATCACGATCGACCCTCGTGTTGGGAAAAAGGGAGAAATGACCATCTCGGCGACTTTCACCAACAACGTCTCATTGGATTCCATTTTGGTGATGTTGACAGAAATGGCTGACTTGAAGATGGTAACCATCGGGAGTGGCATCTACATTACAACACCAGCGAAAGCTACAAAAATCCTTGAGGCGAAGGCGGTCTTGCAAGAGTTGGACGACCGAGAGAAGCGAGGAGTTGAGCAGCGGAAACAGTTCCGGGAAAAGAACAACGAGAGCAAGCAATTAGGCAGCCTTTTGTATCCCTGAGGTCGCTCCGAGTCTCCACGTTATGCCCCTGATCGACGTTCCTCGAGAAGCAACGTCGATCCGCCATTCTCTCTGTTTACTTGGCACCAGTCCGTTTTCAACTCCCTGCCCGTTGTCGCTCCCATCCCATCTTGCTAACATCGTCAACAACCGGTGATCCAAGCAGACTCGCCCGAACATCAAACTGTTGGGGTCTACCGCAGTCGAGCAGACGACTTCGTCCGACTACGTCCCCGGACACCCCTCGTGACACACCACGTACTCCTACGATCCGCGAACACCAAAACTTACGAGGTACACCAATGAGCGAATTCCGCACAGAAAAAGATTCGATGGGCAATGTCCAAGTCCCAGCCAAAGCCTACTACGGCGCCCAAACCCAACGCGCTGTCGAGAACTTTCCGATCTCCGGACAACCGTTGCCAGGCAAGTTGATTCAAGCACTGGGTCTGGTAAAGATCGCAGCCGCAACCGCGAATCGAGACCTTGGTAAGCTGAAGGCAGAGATCGCTGAACCGATCATAAAGGCTGGCCGGGAGGTTGCTAACGGCAAGCACAACGGCGAATTTCCGATCGATATTTACCAAACCGGTTCGGGCACGTCTTCGAACATGAACACCAACGAAGTCGTTGCCAACATTGCCATCGAAATGAATGGAGGAGACCGGTTCGCTGCCGACAAGCCGATCCATCCCAACGACCACGTCAACATGGGGCAGTCGACAAACGACATGTTCCCGACAGCCATCCATGTAGCGGTTGGCCAAGCGATCCAAAACGAATTGATTCCGTCATTGCAACGCTTTCAACAAACCCTTGCCCAGAAAGCCGAGCAGTGGGACGACATCATCAAGATCGGTCGAACCCATCTCGCCGATGCCACCCCGATTCGACTAGGCCAGGAATTTTCCGGTTACGCTCGCCAACTTGAGCTTTCGGTCGAGCGAGCCCAAAGAGCACTCACCGCGATTCTTGAACTTCCAGCCGGTGGAACCGCCGTCGGAACCGGGATCAACACCCATTCACAATTCGGACAAAAGGTGGCCGAAGTTCTGGCCAAGGAAACGGGCGTCGCCTTCCTAGAAGCCAAGAACCACATCGAAGCGAATGCCAACCGCGACGGACTCGTCGAGTGCTCGGGGCAACTCCGATCGATCGCAACAACTTTGTTCCATCTGTCGAACAACATCCGGTGGCTCAGTTGCGGTCCACGATGTGGTTTCTACGAAGTCAAGTTGCCGGACCGACAACCCGGTTCGTCGATCATGCCCGGCAAAGTCAATCCGGTGATGTGCGAATGTATGATGCAAGTGTGTGCTCGCGTCATCGGTAATGACCAGGGAGTCGCATTCGCCGGTGCCACCGGAGGAAACTTCGAACTGAACATCATGATGCCAATGATGGGCGCAACTATGCTCGAAAGCGTCGAATTGCTAGCGAACAGTGCGCAGGCTTTCGTCGATTTTTGTGCCGCCGAAATGGAACCCAACCGCGAACAGTGCGAAAAACAAGTCGAGCAAAGTCTGGCTATGGTCACAAGTTTGAACCCGCTAATCGGGTATATGGCCGCCGCTGACATCGCCAAGGAGGCCTTCAAAACCGGCAAAACGGTTCGATCCCTCTGTTTGGAGAAAATGCAAGCTGGCCGACTGAAAAAGAAAGACAGCGACGAGTCCGTCACCGAGACAGAACTCAATGCAGCGTTGGAACTGAGGAGTATGACGGAGCCGATGAAGGGCTAGAGATTGCGCCAATTGAAAAAGTGGTGAAAGTTGTGTACTCCGAAACTTTGCGAGTAAGCGAGCATCTTGCCTTGCGCGCTCATGATCATCGCGAAATTCTGGCTCCACCACCACTGGCGAGGTGTTCCAGTTCTTTGCGAGTGATCTGGGAAGTGTCTCCACGTGTCGTTTGAAGCAAGGCTCCGTGAGCAGTGCCATAGTTGACGGCGTCTTGGGGATTGCGCCCCATGAGGAAAGCAAAACTCGAGCCGCTGACGAAGCCATCTCCGCCGCCGACCCGGTCTTCGACAATCATTCGTTCGAACTGAGGGCCGTGGAAAAACTCGTCGGTCTCAGCCCAATAGAGAATGGCCGACCAACCGTTCTCATTCGCGCTGATGACTTCTCGAAGTGTCGTGCCTATGATTTTGAGATTCGGAAAATCTTTAGAGACTCGACGGACCATTGTCTTGTAATTTTCAATCGGCAACTCGGTGAGTTTTTCGTCGGTCCCTTCGACTTGGTAGCCCAGGACCTTTTGGAAGTCCTCTTCGTTGCCAATCAAGCAATCGACGTTCGGAATGAGCGGACGGGTTGCTGTAATCGCTTGTTCGGAGGACCAAAGTTTGCTTCGAAAGTTAAGGTCATAACTGACGATCGTTCCTGCTTCGCGGGCTGCCATGATGGCCTCTTTGGCTACATCAGGCGCGGTCTCGCTGAGACATGTGTAAGTCCCGCCAGTGTGGAACCATCTAACTCCTCGTTTTGAGAAGATTTGGTTCCAATCGACGTCGCCGGTTTTCATTTTCGCAGTCGCCGAATGGCCTCGATCGTAGACAGTCGCAGCGCCGCGTGGGCCTGTACCAACCTCGCAGAAGTAGAGCCCCACTCGAGCTTCGCGTCCAACTCCATCAAAAGGCAACTTGACGACAAGAGAAATGTCAACGCCGACAGCACGGGCATGGTTCTCGATAATCCGCCCCACCGCGTTATCGACAAGTCCACCGATCCAACTTGTTCGAAGCCCCAAACGACTGAGGGCGTAGGCCACGTTATATTCGGCACCTCCTACCCAGACTTCCATTAAAGGGGAGAATTCAATGCGACCATGACCTGGAGGACTCAAGCGGACCATGCACTCGCCGAGACTGACGAGGTCCAGTTCACAATCGGAGGAGGATTTTAGGTTGAGAGGCATGACGTTCTCGAAATTCGGATACCATTAGATGCATGTACGAGTGCGGATTCTTCCTGAACCCAGTTAAACAGTCAAGCGGTAAAACCGCTTCGCGGTCCCCGCAAATATCGCGTCTTTCTCAGACTCACTTATCGTTCCCAGGGCTTCGCCGAGTGCATGAAACAGTTGCTCGTAAGTCCCAGCGAGTTCACTCACTGGCCAGTCTGAACCGAACATCAGTCGTTCTGGGCCGAACAGCTCCAAAGCTTTCTGAACATACGGTTTGAGGTCTACTGGCTTCCATTTTTGCCAGTCGGCTTCCGTGATCATTCCGGACAACTTGCAATAAATATTCGGAAAGGACGCAGCGGCTTCGAAGTGCGGCAACCAGTCGTCGATGACTTGTTCTTTGATTCTTGGCTTGGCCATGTGGTCGATGACCATCGGTAATTCGGGGACTGCGTTGGCCAGCGTCGCAGCATGCTTAAGATGTTTGACGTAAAAGAGCAGGTCGAAGGGTACATTGTGTTTTTCGAGCAACTTGAGTCCGCGAATGACTTCTGGACGAACAATGAAGTCGTCGTCTGGTTCATCGTGGGTTACGTGCCGAATGCCGACGAATTTCGGATTGTTCTTGAATTCCAAGAGTTGATCTTCGCATTGTGGGCTAGCGAGGTCAATCCAACCGACGACCCCCGCGATGAAATCGTGTTGTTCCGCAAGACCCAAAACCCACCGGTTCTCCTCGACGTTGTGTTGGGTCTGAACGAAGACGGTGTGCTTCACGCCAACTTGGTCAATGAGTGGTTTGAGGTCGGTTGGCAGAAAATCCCGACGAATGGGGGCAAGTTGCGGTGTATCTTGCCAACTATAGTCGAACGGCAGACTGTGTTGCCAAAAATGTTGGTGTGAATCGATCATTGGTTGCTTTTCTGATTGAAGAAAGACATTCAGTCCATCCGAACGCCAACAGAGAGGTACAAATTAGCAAAAATCTGTTGATCAGCGGTCTGGACCGTCAAGACGTGGTCGGGGGTCATGACGGTGTCGTAATATTCCCACTTTTCGATTTGGAGGAGTTCCAGGTCGAGACCGGCGTCTGTGATCGTCTGGCGATACTCGGCCCACACTGGTGGGTCGTTATCGAGAGCGTAAGGGCCTTCGGTCTCTGGAGTCATCGTGTAGATGGCATCAATAGGGATGGCCGAAAGCACAGCTTGTAGAACTTGATTACAGGTCACGATTCCGGGCATCAAGTTCAGACTCACGACTTGAGCGTTCGGTCCCTTTTTTGTCGAAGCCGGATAGTTTCCGTCGGCGATGAGAATTCCTGCGTGGTGACCAGCACTTGCCAGGATGCCACTGATCTGGGGATGTATGAGTTGGTAATTGAGCATCCGTTAGGCTCCCGTCCAATATCGAAAAGCTGAGATCGTTTGTTTGGCGGCGGCGTCCGAGTTGGGATACGGGAACGCCTCTACAGAAAGAAATCCTTGGTACTTGATTTCGCGAAGGGCAGCGATGATCGGTCGAACATCGAGGTGCCCGTGTCCGACGGGGCGACGATTCGTGTCGACGAAATGGACGTGACCGACGTGTTCCTTAGCGGCCCTGAGAGACATGGCAATATCAGTTTCTTCGATGTTCATATGGAACAAGTCACAAAGCAGTTTAACGTTGAAGTTGGAGACTTTTTGCAACAGGTCAAGACCGTCTGCGACCGTCTTTACTTGGTTGGTTTCGTAACGGTTGAGCGGTTCGAAGATGAGGGGAACGTTGTATTGTTTGGCGTATTCGCCGCACTCACTGAGGGCTTCTGCGAGATAGCCAAGCCCGGTTTCGGCATCGACACCGTCGCCGTGCCGTCCTTGCATAGAGCCGATAATCGCGGGAGCCCCAAACGGCCCAGCCACGTCGATGATCGACTTGACGAACGCTCGTGCTTCTTTTCGTTGCCCTTCATCAGGTAGGGCCAGGTGGAGTTTTCCTTTCACCCAACCGGCTCCTGTTCCGACCGCAGCGAGCTTCAAGTTATGATCAGCGAGGAGTTTTTTCAGAAGCGTTGTGTCAATGGCATCAGCGGACGGTGGGAAAATTTCGATGGCGTCATAGCCTAGTTCGGACGCCTTTTTGCAACCCGCTTCGAGCCCATCCCAAAAGACAAAGGGCCCACCTCGTGCTTCCTCAACCAAACTTACCGTGACAGCGGATTGCATGAGAGAATTTATCCTTTCGAAGAGAAAAGCCGTTTGTTGGATTTTCGTTAGGGTTGGGCAGCAGGTTCACCAGTAATAAACGAGTAATCCCAGAAACGTGGACAGTCGCCCGTGGTTGCCGACAATAACAGGTCGGTGTGGCTTGCACGGTTGGGAAGTCGTAAGCGGTCGATTCTCAAATCAATGTTCCGCCAGATCTCGAATGACACGGCAAGGATTGCCAGCAGCTAAGACCCCTGGCGGGATATCTCTAGTGACTACGCTCCCTGCACCGATGACGCACCGAGAACCGATCTTCACACCCGGACATATTATTGCCCCGCCACCGACCCATACGTCCGAGCCGATTTCGACTGGCTTGCCGAATTCTTGTTGACGACGTAGTTCGGCGTTGAGTGGGTGAGTTGCTGTGTAAACCTGCACCGCTGGACCGAACAGGGTGTTGTCTCCGACACGTACTTGGCACACGTCGAGAACTACACAGTTGAAGTTAAAAAAACATTTTGTGCCAAGCAGGATGTTGATTCCGTAGTCGCAGAAGAAGGGCGGTTGCATCCAGACGTTCTCGCCCCCCGCCCCGAACAACTCCCGGAGGATGCACCTACGCTCTTCATGGTGATCCTCGCGAGTGATGTTCAACTCCTGGCACAGGTCACGTGCCCTGTTGCGGGCCCGAACCAGTTCCGGGTCGAGCGGATTGTATAGCTCACCAGCGAGCATCTTCTCGCGTTCACTTTGCACCATGACCCGTTCAGTTTCCTTGGCTGTGGCTTTGGTCGGCGTTAACGCACACCACAAAACACTTCTACTACAACGACCTCAAATACTCGACCAAATCGCTGGCTTCTTGTTTGGTCAGTTTGCCGTTTTTTGTGACTTTGTGAGGAGCATGCGATCGATTCACGACATCTTCGAGCGTGGCTGACCTTCCGTCGTGCAGGTATTGGACTCGATCAAACACGCCGAGCAACGATGGTGGATTATACCCGTCGTATCGGTCATACCGACTGTTTGTTCCGACGTTGTAGGTGCCTTTGCTAGTGAAGTATTCGCCTCGATGGCAACTGGTGCAGTTGGCCTTCCGACTTTCGAAGACTTTCTTACCGCGCTGAGCTGCTTCCGTCAAACTGCCGTCGCGATTCCGATAGGGATTTGGTGGAGTCGTTAGTGTACCTAGAAAAGCGACCATCGCCTTGACGTCGTCGTTGTTTGGACCTTTACCTTGCATGGTACTGGTGATCGATTTGTGCATTGCGTCGTCGAGCGACTTCTGCCAACCATGCCAAGTCCAGGGTTTCGTCTTTGTAACGTTTCGTAGACTAAGAACGGTTTTAGGGTTCCCAGAGGCTCCGTCGTTCCAAGTGTCCATCGTGATCGAATTTGTGTGTCCCTCGTAATGACACGAGTGGCAACTGTACCATTGGTCGAGTGATCTTTTCCCGTCATAGAAAATGGCCTCGCCTCGGCGGACGATGGACATCTCTTTGGGACCACCAAGTTCAATCTTGCGGATAACTTTTTTGCCTGGGACGTCCACTATTTGAACAGCGTTGTGGAGGTAGTTTGCCACGTAGACGTGTTTGCCGTCGCGAGAGTATCGAGCTGCCATTGGCCGACCACCAAGTTCGATGCGGTAGAAACGACTTCGATCGTAAAGCAATCGTCGGTCGATGTGATCGCCAGGGCCCCCGTAATCGTCCCAAGGGAGGCCGGGCAACTTGTAGACGAGGAGTTCGTGAGTTCCGGATGCAGCACAAACGATCCACTGCTCGTTGGGACTGATCGCGAAACCGTGTGGATCGGCGACAGCTCGTCCGCGAGGGTCGAGCGAAATCGCCTCTCGGCGATGGTATTCCTTGTCGAGACGAATCCGACCAATACGGCTACCGAGTACCCAACCTCGTTGGATATTTCCCCCGCTGATCGGGTTCCCCAAATACGTCATCCAAGGAAAGTAGGCATATCTATTGTCGGAACTGACTTGCATCTGTCCGATGTTCATTCCGGTGAACGGGTCCATCCACAGCATTTTACGTTTCCTGGCATCGACAATCGTAACGCCTTTGTCACCACTGGTCCCGACGGCCAAGTACTTTCCGTCGTTCGAAGCTGCCAAATATCGGGGCCACTGACCCGTCTTGATTTTCTCGACGAGCTTTCGAGTCTTCAGATCGATGACGGCGACTTTGTGTTCGGTAGTCAGGGCCACATACGCTACGCTCCCGTCGGGCGACGTTTCGATCCCACGTGGTTCAAATCCGAGAAACAGCTCACTCAGTCGTGAGAGTTTCCCGTTGTCAAACGAGAAGAATGTTACGTCTCCTGACCAAGTTCCCGACACCAGAACCATCTTTTCGTCGCGGGTGAGTTCGACCTCCGACGGCTTTTTGCCGCAGGGCACTTCCTGAAGAACTTTTCCACTCTTGACGTCAACGACCGAGATGGTGTGGGATGTCTGGTTTGCTGTGAAGAGGTATTTCTCGTCCGCCGTCAGAATGACGTCGACCGGGGAACGGTCGACCTCTACTTTTGGCGGGGTGGACTTTGTGGAGGCCGATTGGGACTGGTGTGGGACTGCCATCCAAACCACGGCAAGAACAGCCGGGACGAGAACGCAGCCAATCCGTATCAATGTTTTCGTCATGGATATTTCGTTCCTTACACGAGCGAAATCGGGATGGCAATAGTGTAATGACAATCTGTTGACGATTGTGTGGTGGAGAGCTTTCGTCACGAAGGGCCAAGCTCTGAGGGCTCTGGACCCTAGTTCGTGTTCGAACGTGAGAGCGCGATCGATAGAAAGTATCTTTTCAATAGTATATGTGACACGCGGGACGACGGGAACGGTTTTTTCAACGCCGATTTCCACAGGCGTAAAACCACCTGACATTCCGAGCGGGCATGAGCCCAGTGAGCAAAGCCGCTCGACTTGTGCCCCAAGTCGGTGAGGTCACAAAAGCACGGGTAAACGTAATTCCCCGTTTGGCAAGTTTCATCATATTGGGAGTGCGTCCGTTGTCCCGTACACAGTCGGGTCGAGATATCCGTGATCGCCGGAGAGGAAAATAACGATATTGGGGCTTTGTTTTTCACTCCCCTCAACGCGTGAGGCTCCAGAAACAATTGACATCACCAGGAGAACTTACTTCAAACGATTCATCCGTTGGCTCCAGTGGATCAAATAATGCGGTTAACTGGCAATCTTGGTGCTGGGTTGTTTCTTGCGCTCGGGTTCCACATATTGCGTAGCCGGTCGTTCTCTAAATCCTACCTCTTGACTTTTGTCGATTGTTCCTTGAGTGTTGGACCGACGCTCTTCCTAACACCGGACAACTAAAACTTCATAATTCGTCGTTTCCCGTCCCAACCGAAAATGGATGGGAGCCTTGTGCAGATCAATTAAACCCGAACCTCGCTATCGCTTCTTTTCGATCGAGTTTGTAGTTTCGATTATTCTCTCGCCTTGAGTTTTCAGGACGGCATCGCCCGTATTTTTCTGTTTACGGTATAACTCGGCCATGGCATTCCCAGTGATGACAATTCGTTGACATTTCCCTTCCATGATGACAGCTGGCCCACTCAGTCCGGTGAAGACGTTACCTGTGACTGCGATATCCTCCGTTTCCCTCAAAACCACCCCTGTTGCTGGATCTTCTCGCTTAACCTTGCCGCCAATATAGCTGTTGGAAAAGTTATTTCCAGTGATGGTTATACGTCCGCTGGTCTCACTAACGACCAGTCCACGCGTTTTAACGATTGTGAATGTGTTGGCCGAGACCGCGCATCCCCAGGCATCTTTCAGATCGACCCCACCGCCCATGTTATGGGCTATGACGTTTGCACTCACCGTGTTGCCGTAACAATCCCGGTCCATGATGATGGCAGTCCCGTTGCATTCTTCGATCATGTTGCCCGAAACCACGGAACCGTAGGTGTTTTCAATCACGACGCCATGTCTCAGGTGGTCGTCAAGGTTGTTGCCATTCATGCATAAGTTAAAGCTATCGATGCAACGAACGGCATCCTGGTTTTCTTCAAACTGATTCGCATTGACTACAATATCATGCCCTCGCAAAATATTAAGACCTGCCTTGGCGTTATAAGTCATGATGGAATCACTGATACGCGGATCTTCATAGCAGTCAACCAAGTTGATGCCGTGGCCACCATTATGATCTATGCTGAGCCCCGACACATAGATTTCGTTGACGCCCTGAGCCAACACAGCGTCTCCACTCTTGGGATTTCCACTAATGCGAAAATCAGCAAGCTGAATTCTCCAAACGCGAGCGTTTTTCTTTTTCGGATACTCTTTCGAACGAAGAATAAACGCGGGCTGTCCATCATAGTTCTTGTTGATGATGTGGGTGGCCGATCCGGACCCTTCCACACGAGTATCCTCTCGGTTGATCACGAGTGGTTCCGTGATGGTATACTCACCTGGAGGAATGCGAACGATACCGCCATTCTCCGGCACCGCGTCGAAAGCCGCTTGCAAGTTGGGGAACCGTCCGGCATCAATAACTCGCTTGTGTTTGCTTTCAGTATCCCTTAGTTGAAATCCAACGAGGAAGCCGATCGACACGACGAGGGTGATCCCTGCCAATAGAAACGCTATCCTTTTTCGCACGATGTAGCTCCCTTTTGGTTCTTTACATGGACCGAACCAATCGCTTGATTGATAATGGCCCCTTGAGTCATTGGTAATCAATCCACGAAGATAACAACCACACCTCGAAAGACACACTTTATTGGTGATGTGTTGGTTGAAGAGTGCAGCCAGCCCGAGGCAAAACAAAGCCACACTCAAAGAACAAAGGGTGTGTCATGGCCGTCGGTGAAAACGACCTGAATACACCCTCCAATAACCGCGAACATAAAACAGGTAATCCTCATTTCGCGTTCCCCGTTCGTCGCCCGCATCTGTTGTTTCGACAACGAGCCTCGCGATGTGCCTCAGTCTTTCCTTCCTCAAAGTTCACTTCTTGACTTTGGCCAATCCTCTTGCCGCCGTCTCGCGCACGTATCTTTCGGCCGCACTCGATCGCGACTGCTGCAAGTGGCTGTAAATTTGCCTCGCAACGGTTGGATTTCCGCTAGCGATTAGATTCTCGGCCAGTAAAAAACATGAGTCAGTAGCTTTGGCCCGCTCGTACCCTTTGGCTGCGTCCGCCAGTTGGATGAGACGCTCAGCGGAATTCGCATCCGCCAAGTTCGCCAGGGCCCAGGCTGCGGTTAGCCGAGTGTCCCTGTCCCTGTCGTCCAATACTGCTCTCAACATTGTCGCTGCCTTTTTATCTTTAAGAGCGCCCAAACCATGCACAATCAGAGCACGCTGTTTCCCCGATGCTTTAGGGAGGGCCATGCGGAACTGAGTGGCTGCATCGGTTTTAATAGAAAGCAAAGCCTGAGCTGCGGGTCCGGCAAGCTCCGGATCGAGCAAGAGCTTGCCCAGAGCTCCGGTCTCCTCAGCCGTGCCCACCAACTGCAACTGTTGCACCACGAACCTTTGGATCGGCTTGGCCCGGTCGCCATTCAGGGTCGATGCCAGTGCTTTTGCTGTCACTCGCCGCAGCTTTGCATTCTTCTTGGAGCCAACACGCATCACCACAGCATGGATCGCGTGTCGAACCTGGACGTCGCCACCTTTTGTTGACAACAAGTTGACAAGACCCACCATGGAGGTCGTAGGCTCCTGCAGAAACTCCGAGATCGCTGCATCTGTGGCCTTCTTGTCGACGTCGGCCAACTTGCCGTCTCTTTGGGCAGGCGTCGGGAATTTCGCAACCAAATCCTGCAATTTTTTCGTCGTTTCTTGCTGTGCATTTGCGACCGGCATGAGAACCCATGCCGCGAACCCAACAACCAAGAATCCCGCCAAAAACCGTGCCATCGAATGATCCTCCGAAAGACAAATAATTGGATATACTCCGTTCCGACTACAGATGCCACGGACCTCGCATTGGTTGATTGACCAAGCGGTTGGCTTCCTCGTCTCCTACAATTTGCTCACGCACCGGGTCATACCGAAGCCGGCGACCGACCCGGATGGCGATGTTCGCGAGGTGCAAAATGGTGGCGGATCGATGGGCCGCTTCCGCATTTCCTCCAGGTTGTCGCCGGGTGCGAACGGCATCAGCAAAAGAAACAAGCGGGGCCGGATTAGGCATGGCCCGAACTCGGGCTTGGTCGTCGTCGTTGAGGTCATTAAGACTGACATTCCTGGGCGTTTTGCGGTCGTAGCGCTCACCCCATTCACCGCTGTCGAGGACGAACGTCAACCCATCGGCATAACGCAATTCAACCCAGCCCCACATCCCGGTGACTTCTGGATGAGCAGGCGGTGCGTGAGCCACGATCTCGACGGGGCTCGTGTTATCTTTCGCGAACGTCCATTGGACAGGATCGAAAAAGTGTTGTCCCATGTCGCTCAGACCGCCGCCCTCGTAATCCCAGTAACATCGGTGCGTTCCGCCGAAGCGTTCACGAACGAACGGTTTTAGCGGCGACGGTCCGCAGTACATATCCCAGTCTAGATTCCGCGGAACAGGGGACGTCGCCAAGTTAGGCCGACCACTCCATTGCCGAACTTTGAATCCACCGCGTTTGATGTAGACACCCTGACAGTTTTGCAACAAACCGCTGCTCATGATCTTGTGAGTGAGAATGTTATCCGGGCGTCGACTCGCACCGAAACGTCCAAACGTTCCGACTTGCAAGATGCGTCCATATCGATTGACGGCGTTCACCACTGCCCGACCTTCAGCAATGAAACGCGTCAAAGGTTTTTCGCACAGTATGTCTTTACCCGCTTGAGCCGCAGCAATGCAGATCAGCGCGTGCCAGTGCGGCGGGGTCGCAATCGCGACGAGGTCGATGTCCTGACGATCGAGCACTCGCCGAAAATCGGTGTAGACGGTTCGATTATCGGCACGATCGACGAAACGCACGTCACATTCCGCGAGTTTGCGTACCGTCAGACCGCGGGCCATTTCGCGGAAGGTCCCTCGGCCACGACCACCACAACCGATCAGCGCTCCACCAAAAGTGTCGCTCGGTGCCACATGCCCCGGTCCACCAAGAACATGACGGGGAATGATCAGCGGTCCAACCCCGACGACTCCCGCGGTCTTGATGAAATCACGTCGCGTCGTGTCTGTTGATTTTTTGGTCATGCGATACTCCTTCGATTCCTAAGGACGGATGAGAAAGTTCCTTTTCGGACCCAGAAACAGCTTTATAACTTGAGAAACAGTGGTTCGACTATCTACCTGGCAGAATTTTCGATCTCGTTTGTTTGCCATTTCAGGCGTTTTTACCAACCCGAGGGGACGTTAGGGAACAAGGCACCTCGCTTGGCCTTTCTGACATCCCAATGAGAATAGGAGACAGCCACACGGGATACATGGATGTGACCCTTCTTGATCCTGAGCTGGGCGGTTCGGGGTGGGATCCTTTGCACATCTTCATAAAGTACCATTGCCGTCGACCACAGCCAATCATGAATCGCAAAATCGAGTCGATGGTTCGCGAGTCAATTTCCAACTAGGGTAGCAATTGACAATTCGTTAGGTTCGGTGTTCCGAAGTTTATCGTCCTGTTAGGAATCGAGAATTCGAGTTCATCTCGGTTGTAGATCTCAGCCATCGAGCTCTGTTACACTCACAGAAGAAACCCTCTGGCACAGTTCACTCTCAGGCTATCCAGGAGACTCGCCATGAACTTACTCATCGCACTGTTGATGGGCATTCAAGGTGCGGAGCTACCGCAACTAACGCCTACTTATCTGTACGAACAACGTAATCGTAAGGTCGCGAAAGGAGCGGGAGTAGCTGGTTTCGAAAGGTGCGAAATCCGACTGGATATGACAAAGATTCAAGACGTGCGGAGCTATGGGAATCTCAACATTACTAAAGCAACAACCAATACTGGTGTAAATCTAATTCGTGGTCCTAAAGACAACAACGCTTTCTTCGGAACCACCAACATACCCACATTCAGGAAGGTCAGCACGTACCAGACCAAATCCGGAAAGATTAGGATTAAGATTATCCTGAACAAAACTCCAAGAGAGGCAACAATCCTGAACGTCCAAGGGAGCGTGGACGTGCTGCTCGGTGGAAAAACGGTCAACGTCGACTTTGCAGGTCTCCAAAAGCTCCAGCAAACGAAACTCGTTCACAAAAAATTCCAAGAGGGTGGTCTTCGCCTGAGAATGAAAAGGTTCTATGGCCAATCACGGTTCACGATGATCGCTGAGGGGAATAATAGCATCGTGAGCGATATCTCCGTGGTTGATAAAACCGGGAAAACTATTTCTTCCAGGACCTCGGTGTACACATGGGGCCGAAGACCCGATGAGACTGAGTACACCGTTAATTGTCCCAGTCCAATTCCTGTCGATGCCAAACTCCGCGTCACGATATTCGAAGGAGGCAAACTGCAGAGTCTACCAATCCAGCTCAATAAAGTAAAACTTCAATAACCGTCGAGTAGCCAACGAACTCATCACCTGGAACTCAATTCGTTCTTTTGTTGGTACTTCAAAAGGGAGTCAACTCTATGAAATTCCTGATCGTGTTAACCACGGCTTTGCTAGGCACAGCCTCATTTGAAGATGGAAGAGTCGAACTCGCCACCCTCACCGAAGAACGAGGTGGCACCATCGGCAAGAAACCGAGTTCTTTCCATGAACTGGAAATCGCTCTCCGAGTAGAAGGCTTCAAGAACGCTCGCACCTACGGCAACATCAATGTCACCGAAGCAAAGACCAATACAGGCGAGGATCTCGTTCGCCGGCGTGAGGCTGGCAAATACTACATCACCAATGTCAAAGAATTTAAAGTCCTGAGCGACTATGAAAAGATGAAAAATCGGTTCCAGGTGGACCTCGTCCTCCAACCGTCCTCTCGCCAAGCGAAAACCATCGATCTTAAAGGAACCTTCGACATATTGATCGGCGGACACGAGACCAACATCGAATTTCCCAACATACGCTCACTCGAAGGCAAGACGTTAGAACACAAGGACTTCAAAGCCTCCGGCCTTAAAATCACGATCGGCAAACCGAGACGCGATGCGGAGAAACGCATCGAGTACACCGTCACGGGCAACAGCATCCTCAGTAAAATCACACTCGTGGATGCGGAGGGCAAAGCAATCAAGATCTCCGGGTCTGGCGCGGCTGGCTCGTACTACAGCAGTTACAGTTATTGGAAAAGAACCGTGGAACCCATTCCGGAAGACGCCAAACTACGAGTGACCATCTTCAAAGACGGAAAGATCAAAACGATCCCGTTTGAGTTCACAAACGTCGACCTGCCGTAATCCAATGTACCGGGCTGCAACCGAATTATTGAGTTCCAAACCGTGTTCTACCGAACCACACCGACCAGGATACGATTCCGTGGTCGGTCGAATCAATTGGTTTCACGAACGTTCAATGTTTGGCAACCACTCTGACCCTCCCAACGAAATCATCCACCAACCTTCGCCTTCGTTAACTCGATCGCTTTCGATGCTCCTTCTGGATGTTTGAATAAACCCGATGCCATAACCAAAACGTTGGCGCCAGCGTTGACCGAATCCAGAGCATTATCGATTTTGACGCCGCCATCGACCTCAAGTTCGCACTCGGGATTGAGACGATCGATCATCTCCCGAAGCCGCTTGATACGCGGTGGACTCTCCTTCAGATACGATTGTCCAGCGAAACCAGGATGGACAGTCATGCAGAGTGCCAGATCGATTTCACCAAGGTACGGCTCAAAGACTTCGATGTTCGTTTCCGGATTAACGGCGTACCCGACCTTCTTACCCTTGTCGCGGAGTTGTTGAAAGAGTGGTCGCGGGTCCGCCGTCACTTCGTGGTGGAAAATCAGCGTATCGGCTCCAGCTTCGATGAACGACTCAAAAAACGTCTCAGGGTTTTCGACCATGAGATGGATTTCGAGCGGCAGCTTCGTCACAGGACGTAGACCACGCACGACTTCCGGTCCCATACTCAAGTTCGGGACGAAATGCCCGTCCATCACGTCAATGTGAACTCGTTGGGCACCAGCCTTCTCAGTCTCAGCCACACATTCGCCGAGGCGACTGAAATCGGCTGATAGGATCGAGGGGGCTATGTAAATGGGGCGTATCATGATTCCGATTTCTCCGCGGTAATGTGGTCCGATGAGCTTGGTTGAGGAGCGAACTCGATAATACCGGCAGGATTTCCCGACAAATTCTCCCCGTCATCCGTCTCCGTTGGTTGGCCTTCGAATCGGGCCACGACGGCACAGCCACACGAATCACTCCACACGTTGACACTCGTTCGGCACATGTCAAGGATTCGGTCAACGGCCAAGATCAATCCAACTTTATCAATCGGTAGGCCGACAGCTTGCAACACGATGACCATCATGACAAGGCCCGCTGACGGAATCCCTGCCGCCCCGATACTTGCCAGAAGTGCGGTGAACGCGACGATGATTTGCTGAGTCAGTGTGAGAGAAACGGTCGGCTCGAGTTGAGCGATGAACAGCACTGCGATGACTTCGAACAAAGCCGTCCCGTCCATGTTGACAGTCGCCCCGAGTGGCAAGACGAAAGAGCCGACACGGTTGCTGATTCCTGCCCGTTCCTCCACACAACTCATAGTTAGTGGTAGCGTGGCGTTCGAAGAAGCTGAGCTGAACGCCGTCATCAAGGCCGGACTCATGGCATGAGCGTATTCGAACGGGTTTCGTCGGGCAACCACCGAAACGATGATCGGCAATACCACCATCGCATGAACCACCAGTGCCAGCGCCACCGTCAGTAGATACCATCCAAGCGACGCGAAGACTTCGGTGCCTTGCGTTGCCGTCGCGTAGAGCATCAAGGCGAAGACCCCAACGGGAGCAAGGTAAATGATCGCCATAGTCATCTTCATCATTATCGCAAATGCGGTCTCTGCCAAACTTTTCATCGTCTCGTATGTTTTCCCACCGACCAGCAAAGTAAAAATGCCGAAGGCCAGTGTGAACGCGATGATCGAGAGAAATTCTCCGTTCGCAACGGCCCCAACTGGGTTGGTCGGGATCATGCGGTTCATCTGTTCGTACAACGTTTCGGTCAAATCCTGGGAAGCCAGGGATTCGTCACCTTGAGGTTGTTCGTTATTTGCAGCAGCTTCCTCTCCAGCGACTTGGCGGAATGCGGCTCCCGGCTGAACCAAATTGACCAAGCTGATGCCCACGAAGATGGCCAACGCACTCGTGGATATGTAGTAAAGAACGGTCATTCCGAAGAGTTTGCGAAGACGCCGAGCGTCACGAAGGCTCAGGACTCCAGTTAGCAACGAGGCGATGATCAATGGGACCGAGACCATTCGAAGCATCCGCAAGAACAAAGCACCTATGAGATTCCCGATGTCTCCGATCCACCGAGCCCAGGATCGCCCGTGTTTTTGAAAAAGGACATAGATTTGAGGATCGTTGTCTTGGAGTCGATCGAACGTGTAGTAGACCTTCGTCGTGTCTCTCGGTTTCGTCGGTAGTTTCTTGAGTATGAAAGTCTCAGGTTTCTTATCTGGGACTCGCTCGATAGTGTAGGTGTCCTTGGTTGGCTTTGTTTGTTCGGGTGGCAGTTTCGTCTTGTTCAAAGGATCGACAACCCACGTTTCCGTTGTCCCCTTCTCCTCGTCCGTTAGCGTGATGGTTGTCTTGTTGACGGTGTCATGGACCTGGAGTTTTTTTCCTTTGTGTTTTCCGTCAGTGACGGCGATGTCGTCGGTCTTCTTCTCGCTCACTGTTGCGTTGAGCGTGAGTCCAATGACTGCCGCCGAGACCACGCCGAGTAATATTTGCCAGTGAAGCGCGAGTCGAAACATGTTGGGGACCCTCGATATGAGTTTTCGATTTATTCCCTGGTATAGTGAGCAGAGGAGCCCTATGGGAATTTGCCTTCGAACGACCAATCACCCACGAGAGTAGAATGGCTTCACGTTGGATGCGACCGATTCGGTTTCCGATTCGTTCGGAACAATTTTATCAACTTCCCCGGCATCCGGCCTACAAGTACGAGTTTTTGGACGGCGTGGCTTATGTCTCTCCGCAACCGCGTTACTTCCATGCCGTGTTGGATCTGAAGCATGATCAACGGGTGGGATATGCGTTGTCAGAGGTGGAAGTTGAGATTGGGGCCATTGAGGACAAGGACGAAGCCGAACTCATTGCGTTATTCGCAGATGCGTTCTCGGGAGTCGTTCCTTTTGTCGGCTTATGGGATGAGAAGTTGATTTCCGCAGGTCGGAGCTGTCTTCAGCAGACGCGGGAAGGGGGTGACGGGACGTGGTGCCGCAATGCTAGCTTCGTGGCTAGATGGAAAGGGGAAGTCGTCGGAGCTGTGTACATCACGGTTCTGCCACCGGGTATGGATTTGTGCCGTGGAGACGTTTGGACACTCGACGATTTCGCTCCGGTCGAAGCTGACTCCGGGGAAGGAACACCTCACTTGACGTGGATTTTTGTCTCTCGGTCGGCAAGGAGCCAAGGAGTTGCAACCAGATTGCTCCAAGAAAGCATCAGAAGTCTAAGGCAAGTTGGTTACAAGGAACTTGTGACTACGATAGTGTCCGGCAATGAGAAGAGTTTACTTTGGCATTGGCAAAACGGCTTCCGGATTTGTTCGATCCCCGGTTCCTTACAGCGGATGCGTAAGGAGTTACAAAGAAAATAATCGCGGGACATGAGACACATTTACAACGGACGACGACATCCGCTGCGTTTGTTGGATCGTGTTTGTTCGTGGAGACTGTGATCGGCTTGAGCGCACGGAAAAGCGAAATCAAATCATCGCATTTTCGTGGAGAGCTACCGTCGTCGGTGAAAACGACCACGAGTTCACGCTACGGCAACTCATCGAGAGCACTCAGGACTCGCTCGACTTCTTGCTGGGTGTTGTAGTGAACGAGTCCAAGTCGCAACACTCCACCCTTGTCTTCCAAGTCGAGGCGCTCTGTGACCGTGAGGGCGTAATTATTTCCGGACCACGCGTAAATATATCTTCGGGCCAAGTGTTCGGCCATCATTTTGGGAGAGTGTTTGGCGTGTGTCACCGAGATCGTCGGAACTCGTTGATCGATGTTTTCCAGGTTGGTGATGCCCCAGACTTTGAAATCGGGTCGCTCGGACAACCCGTGGAGCAACTGTACGCCCAAATTCGTCTCATAAGTTTGCACTACCCACATGGCCTGGACGAGTTGTTCGCGACGCGACTCCAACATTCCGATTGTCTGAGCCCATTGACTGAGTTCCGTAATGTAATCGATCGTCGCAGTCACACCGGCTATGCACTCGTGATTCTGAGTTCCGATCATCCACTTGCCGGGACCAGTCTGCGGGGCAGGCCGGAGTTGATACGCAGGGAGTTCCTCAAGCAAGGCTTCCTTCCCCCACAAGATCCCGATGTGGGGACCAAAAAACTTGTACGCCGAACACACCAGGAAGTCACAGTCCCAATCCTGGACGTCGATCAACCCGTGCGGGGCGTAATGAACCGCATCGAGATAGACCAGAGCACCAGCATCGTGGGCCATTTTTGTGATCGCCTTAACGTTCGGTTTGCTTCCGGTGAGGTTTGAGGCGCAGGTGACCGCAACCAACTTCGTTCGATCGTTCAACTTTCTCTTGAAGTCGTCCATGTCGAGCGTGCAGTCTTCGGGGCGAAAATCAATACGGCGAACGGTAACTCCTTTGTCCTCGGCGGCCATCACCCATGGAGTGACGTTGGCATCATGGTCGAGACGACTCACCAGAATTTCGTCGTTTGCCTCCCACGTTTTCGCAAGAGAACGGCTGATTTGGAACGTCAAGGTCGTCATATTCGGGCCGAAAACTATTTCCTTGGATGACGGAGCGTTCACGAAATCCGCCATGGCCTCGTGGGCTTCCTGGAGAATCCGATCCGACTCGACACTCGTAGCAAAAGCTCCCCCCTTATTCGCATTGCAACTCGAAAGGTAATGACTGATCGCGTCCATGGTTCGCTGCGGTACCTGAGTTCCAGCAGGCCCGTCGAGGAAAATCGGCATCTGTTCGTCACGACGTTGGAGCAAAGCAGGAAACTGTCGGCGGAGTGTGGCGACTTCAATCATTTCAAGACCTCAGCGAAATCAGTCGGAGTGCGTGGATTCATATCAAAGCGTTGAAATCATTGTAGGTCGAAGCATCCGAAAGGCACGATACATCGCATTCGACGAATTCAACTCGTCTCGGCGGAATTTTCACGATCCAGCCAAATTGCGTATCGCTACAATAACGTCGTCTATGCCAATTCCATGTCCTTGAGAGGTCTATGATGAAATTGTGGAAATACGCCGGGGCGTTCATGGCTATCGGTGCCGTCGTCCCCTGGGTGGGTGCTGCTGAACTGGCGAAGCTCACGAATCAAAATTGGGACAAGTTTGCCGTCGATGGGAAAGAACTCGATGGCATCATTGGCGATTTCGCACTCAAAAATGACCTGGTCGTGGCCGTGGTTGCCCAGCCAGGTAAGTATCGCCACGCTAATTTATTCATTCGCAATGTTGGCGGGTGTTTGCTCGATTTCACGACCATCAACGACTCCAATGATCAGCTCGGTACCCTTTTTCCGGGAAACCAGCGATTCACATTCACGAAAGCCAAAATGATTCAGTCGAAGGGCCGGAAGGTCGTCCTTCGCGTCAGTTCTCCTGGGAAAACCGGAAAAGACGCGGAACCGGACCACTCCGTCGACTATATCCTGGAAGACGGAAAGCCGTACTTGACGATCCGCAGTGTCTTCACAAATCCGACGAATAAGAAGCTGAGACTGTTGCTAGACGATGGAGTGCGAATGGACTACGTGGAGGACCGGTCTGCCCGTGGCAAGAACGACATTTTCTGGATCCATGATCGGTTTTTCGACCAAGCCTACGCTGTCGTCAGTGACCATTCGATCTCGTCGCGAAGCACAATTTTCACCTCATCGGTCCGGTTCGGTGATCCGAAAACTAATGAATGGGAGTCAGAATTGGCTCCCAACGGAACCCATACCTTGGTTCGTCATGTGTTCCCAGGGCGGAACTTGATCGAAGTGAAAGGAACTATTGCTGAATTTCGGAAGCAGCCCACGGTCGAGCAAGGTTTCCGTTTTATTGATCAACAATACAGGCCTGTCGTCCGGGGCAAGGTGTATCTGAAGCAGAACGGCAAAACTTATGGAACGGCATTGACGGATTCGCAAGGGTGGGTCAAAGCTCGACTGCCGTTGAAGAAGTTTGAACTGACATGCAAGGCATTCGGTCGTCCTACCCTCAATCACGTCGTCGATTTGTCCAAGGCACAGGCCGACCAGACGATCAACACTCAGTTCTCGATGGACAATGCGTCGGCCGTCGCCGCGACCGTGACCGACGAGAGGGGGCTACCGATCCCGTGTAAAGTTCAGTTCAACGGTTTGGGAGATACTAAAAAGCCAAACTGGGGGCCTCCTGCTGCGCGACGCGCGGTGGTGAATTTGTACTACTCGGAAAATGGTAAGTTCGAAGTCGCCATCGATCCCGGAGAGTACGAAGCGATCGTCAGTTATGGCCCCGAGTACGATGTAGTTCGGAAGACAGTACAGGTCGCCAAAGGAAAAGTCACGACCCTGCGAGCCAAGCTCCGGCGAGCCTTCACTTCGCCAGGCTGGGTCAGTGCCGACTTCCATAGTCATTCGAGTCCGAGTGGCGATAACACCGCTGACCAGAGAGGACGAGTCATCAATTTATTGGCCGAACACATCGAGTTCGCTCCGTGTACGGAGCACAACAGGATCGATACCTATGTTCCACACTTGAAAGATCTCAAAGCGGAACACTTGATGGGCACATGCTCGGGGATCGAGTTGACAGGACAACCACTTCCGCTCAACCATCAGAACGCGTTTCCCATGAAGCTAATTTCTCGAACGCAAGATGGTGGAGCACCCCGAACGGATGCGAGCCCGGAGGTCCAAATTCGTCGTTTGGCCACTTGGGGAGATCCAAAAGCGGAACGTCTGGTCCAACAGAATCATCCCGACATCGGATGGCTGTTCTTCGATAAGAGCGGTGATGGAAAGCTCGATGGCGGCCACAAGAATGGTTTCGCTTACATGGATGTGATCGAGGTCCATCCAATCCACCAAATTTTGGACATGGAGCCATTTCAGGTATCCCATTTTCGTGGCAAGCGAAATGTCACGATCTTCAACTGGCTACAAATTTTGAATCAGGGATACCGAATTCCAGGTGTGGTCAATACCGATGCCCATTACAACTATCATGGCTCGGGGGGATTACGGAACTATGTGCGCTGCGATGCTGATGTTCCTGGCAACATCGACCCGCTCGACATTGTCCGCCATTCGAAAAAAGGCCACCTAGTCATGAGTACGGCTCCCTTCATGGACGTCAAACTAGGGAAGGCCATTCCCGGTGACGACGTGCACTTAAAAGGCGGAAAGGGGATACTCGATGTGAAAGTCTTTTGTGCTAACTGGTACGACATCGATCGTGTCCAAGTATTATTGAACGGACACATAGCACCGAAGTTGAATTTCACTCGAAAGACGCACCCAACACTTTTCACGGATGAAGCGCTGCGATTCGCTCACCAGATTCCGATATCGGTGCCGAAGGATACCCACGTCATAGTGGTGGCTGTCGGAGAGAAATCCACACTTGGCGACATTATGGGGCCTGTTTGGGGCCGCCAGAACCCTGTAGCCGTGAGCAATCCGATTTATGTGGATGTGGACGGAAAAGGATTCCAGGCTGACAAGAAAGATACAATCGGGCATCCGTTGCCGGGCAAAAGTGGTGCCGGAAGTGTGCTGGGCGGTTTGACGCCTTGATACCCAATGGAATCGATGAGGGGTAGAGAAATGGAAGTCTGCTGATCATCTCTTTCGAGTCGAATCTCCGCCCTCGAAAATCTCTCGATGGACACCTTGTCGTGTTTTTCGGGCATTTCGGGAAGCCAGCTTTCGCCAAATCACTTTGCGAATGGACTCCATATTTCCAATCGACGTGGTGCTTGAATTCATTGAAAACTGCGCGGATAAAGTAGCAGGTACGCTTCTTGTGTCGCGACGGGGCCACAAAAAGCAGCGGACCGCACGCTGCGTGCACCAACTACTTAGGCTCAGTACCCACGCAGGCCTCAGTAGTTCGCGCAGACTATCAGAACACGGCTCGCCAAACCTTTGGAATATGCATTTACGTGAGACTTTTTGATTTCTCTCCTCGGCTCGACCAACACCACTAAAAACGACTCTGTCTTGACTGCGGGTTCAGCTTTCGGCGTCGGGTATAAATACCACCTCCCCTTGTCGATTCTGCAGCCGATTCTTATTTTAAAGAGGTGATTTGTCAATCGAACGCGACACTTAAACGAAAGGCAGCCCAATGTCTATCGATAAAAGCCTCAAACGGAAAAACACTCTCGCTGGTATCCGCAGCGTCATGACCCGCGTAGAGCGAATGTCCAAACTTGTAGAAGAAGGCAAAATGTCGGCCGAAGACAGTCCGTACGGCATGCCGAAAGTCAAAGTACTCAAAGTCGTTTTGAAGAAGACTAAGAAGGTCAAGGAAGAAAAGGAAGAAAAGAAAGGCAAGAAGAAGAAGTAAGCCCAATCGCAGCGATTCCCGGCATAGTTTTTCGTCCGGGCAATTAGCTACAATTAGAACAAC
>CAYRFQ010000059.1:0-44451 GCA_964423615.1 uncultured Alcaligenaceae bacterium
GTTCTTGCGAAAGTTGAAGCGTTCGCTTGGCGGGCCAATGACGGTGGTCTGGGATCGCAGCGCGATTCACTCTCGTTCGAAACTGGTGCAGTCGTACTTGGATAGGCAAACGGAGATTGTGGCCGAGAAGTTTCCGGCGTATTCTCCGGCCTTGAACCCCGATGAGTTGGTTTGAAGTTGGAGTAAGTATTCTCGTTTGGCCAACTGGGCCCCCCAGCGATGCCGACGTCTTGTGGGACGGAGCCTTTGCCGAGTTGTATCAGTTGCGAAAGCAACCGGCGATGTTGCGCTCGTTCGTCAATCAGGTCGACTTCCCGTTGAAGCTCTAACGGTTCATTAACCGCGCAGTTCTCAATAGACGAACAGTACGCCGTTCACAACGAGAATTTTCTAGCGAAAAGTTCCTACTCGTTGGCGTTCAAAGACGGATGGCAACTCCTCGGAGTCAATGGCGAGTTCGATTCGACTCCGGTGGCCTTGAAACTATTCAACGTAATCGACGCTGCCGTGGACGCCACCAAATCCCTTGGCCTCGCTCGAATTGGAACTACTGGAAAAGCTGGTGTCCCCGAAAATCAATTCTTCATCGATGGCCGTTACACAGACCAAACGCAAACTGGGCGTTTTGCCATCTTTGAAGTGAGGCGGGAACGATTCATTGCTCCTGGTTTCTACCGCATCAACAAACCTTGGGAGATTGGATGTGCGCCTGAAAACGGCACAGGGTTCTTGGCCAAACTTGGCTTGCGTATAGTCGAAGACGTTACTGTAGTACCCGCTCAACCTGTTTCGCTCTCGGCAAGGTGACGCACTTGCGAGGAGAGACCAGCCAAAGTAGAAAGGGCAGAAGGCAAGAGATGGGGCTGGAGTGTTTGGACGATTAAACTCCAGTCGCATTTCTTGTTTGCATCCAACGATTTCCAGAGTCTACCGATTCAGTGGTCAACAACGAGCAATTGTTCAACACGATCCCGAAACGCCGTCGCGGAAGAATCTCCACTATCACGCTTCCGGGTTTTTGGAAGAGGCTTTGTCTACGTTTCGGGGTAAGACAGTTTGTGGTTGGAAAGTCCTCCCGCATGCAAGGAGAAGGACAAACAACATCGAAGCGGGAAACGCTGTGGTAAGGGAAAAGGGACGGTTTCAATCGGAACGATTGGTTTCGCACAGTTTTTTCCAAAAGGCCTTCCGGATGAGAGAACCAGAGGAGCCGACTGTCCATTCTTTGGGCTTCCTTTTCTTGGCTGCCCACGTACAATCGAACCACCACCGACGCTTGACACCCAGAATCGACAATCATCGTGGTTTTAACAAACCGCGTTCCCAAGCACACGTTTTTGCAGGAGGCCGGATCATGGTCCCCCAGATCGTCCGAAGTACTCTCGGTGGCTTGATCATTTGTATGATCGTTGGTGTTCCGATTGCCTACTCGCGATATACCTACATCCAGCAACGACATTTCGCAGTGGTCAAAGAAGGGGTTCTCTACCGAAGTGGTCAGATGACGCGAGCTGGCCTGAAAAAAATCATTAAGTATCACGGAATTCGAACCGTCATTACGCTCCGAGCTGCCAGGGAGGAAGGGCAACCGCACCCCGACGCCGACGAGGAAGTTTGGTGCAATAAGCAGCAAATCTATTATTATAGGCTCCCACCCAAGCAATGGTACGAAGTGGATGGAAAGATTCCCGGAAACGAGAACGTGAAGCGATTTCTGGAGGTCATGGCCGATCCAA
Organism: uncultured Alcaligenaceae bacterium; assembly: GCA_964423615.1. Taxonomy (GTDB): domain Bacteria; phylum Planctomycetota; class Planctomycetia; order Gemmatales; family Gemmataceae; genus CAYRFQ01. Next base: position 1,737 of record CAYRFQ010000059.1, read on the forward strand.
AACACCATCCAGTCCTGATGCATTGTTTCCGAGGACACCATCGAACGGGAATCATGACGGCCATCTACCGAATGGAAGTCGATGGGTGGTCGAACGAAAAGGCGATCGACGAGATGGTCGCCTCCGGACATGATCGCTACGACATGCACGCCGATGTCCAGACGTATCTGGAATCGTACAAACGAGGAATCTTATCGGTATCGCACTCGCAAGACGCCAATAGTGTTGCTGCCGTTGGGAAGAAGTGCTGCGAGGATCACGAGGGCAATTGTCCTTGTTGCGAGGATCATTCCCATTGAATCCATTGCCGCCGAGACAAAAGCTGATATCTATAATGGACAACACGATATTGTGAAACTTCACGAAGCTGAACCCGCCTACTTAAACAGATGAAGCCAGCACAACCGGAACAACGAAAGAGAGGCGTCGGAGCGCCTCTCTTTTTTTGTGCCTTCGGTGTGTTTCGCAATGCGCCGGGGTAACGAAGAACGATGCCAAAGCGTACAGACATCCACAAGATTTTGCTTATCGGCTCCGGTCCCATTGTCATTGGGCAGGCCTGTGAGTTCGACTACTCCGGGACACAGGCTTGCAAAGCCTTGCGCGAAGAGGGCTACGAGATCGTTCTCGTCAATTCCAACCCAGCCACCATCATGACGGACCCGGAAACAGCCGACCACACGTACATCGAACCGATTACGTGGGAGGTCGTGGCCAAGATCATCGAGAAGGAGCGGCCCGACGCCTTGTTACCAACCCTCGGAGGCCAGACGGGGCTCAACACGGCCATGGATTTGGCCAAAAAAGGAGTGTTGGAAAAATACAACGTCGAGATGATCGGTGCCAAAGCCGACGTGATCGATAAGGCCGAAGATCGCGACAAGTTCAAGCAAGCGATGATCAAGATCGGTATTCCGGTACCCGATAGTGGTCTTGCTCACACGCTCGAAGAAGCTCAGGCCATTCGCGAGCGCGTTGGCTTGCCGTGTGTCTTGCGTCCGAGCTTTACGCTGGGGGGTTCTGGCGGCGGGATTGCTTACAACCGAGAGGAGTTCAACGACCTTGTGACGCGGGGTCTCGACTTGAGCCCAGTGACGACTGTGTTGATCGAGAAGTCGGTCATCGGATGGAAAGAGTTCGAACTGGAGGTCATGCGGGATAACGCCGACAACGTCGTCATCATCTGCTCGATCGAAAACCTCGACCCGATGGGCGTCCACACAGGGGATTCGATCACCGTGGCTCCCGCCCAAACGTTGACCGACAAAGAATATCAACGGATGCGAGACGCGGCATTGAAGATCATTCGCGAGATCGGTGTTGAGACTGGTGGGAGCAATATCCAGTTCGCCGTAAACCCTGATAACGGGGACATGATCGTAATTGAAATGAACCCACGCGTTAGCCGCTCGAGTGCGTTGGCCTCGAAGGCTACCGGTTTCCCGATCGCGAAGATAGCGGCCAAGCTCGCCGTGGGGTATCGTCTCGACGAGTTGCGAAACGACATCACACGGGAAACGACAGCGTGTTTCGAGCCGACCATCGACTACGTCGTAACGAAAATCCCACGATGGACGTTCGAAAAATTTCCCGAGGCCGATCCGACGCTGACGACTCAAATGAAATCCGTCGGCGAAACGATGGCGATTGGGCGGACGTTCAAGGAGTCGCTTCAGAAAGCTCTGCGTGGGCTCGAAACTGGTCGTTTCGGGATCGGTTGCGATCGGGCAGACCGTTGGGGCACGCCAGCCCAACCAACACGCGACGAAATCCAATCGAAGCTTGCAACCCCGAACGCCGAACGGATTTGGTATATACGGTACGCGATGTTTCATGCCATCGAGGCCAGCGATGGGACCGAACCCGTACCGGAGGTTATTGCCAGAAGCATAAAGGAAATCTACAACCGGACCAAAATCGATCCGTGGTTTTTAGACGGCATTGGCGGTCTCGTCGAGTTGGAATGTCGGCTGAAACAATACCAGGACGTCACGGCCGTTCCAAATGATTTGTTATGGGAGGCAAAACAAGCCGGATTCTCCGACAAGCAGCTCTCGACCCTTTGGTTGATGACCGAACTGGAATTGCGGCGTTATCGGAAAGAGCGAGGGATCAGGGCAGTCTACAAACTCGTCGATACGTGTGCGGCCGAATTCGAGGCGTACACGCCATACTATTACTCGACGTATGAGAAGCCAACGCGACAATTGGAACTCGACGACCAAGGCAATCCCACAGGTACCGTTGAGGTCCTCGAAAACGACGAGACGACTGCAAAAACGTCTGACTCGAGGCCACGAATTATGATACTTGGAGGGGGTCCGAACCGAATCGGGCAGGGGATCGAGTTCGATTATTGCTGTTGTCATGCCGCCTTCGCGCTCAAGGAGGCGGGTTACGAAACGATCATGGTGAATTCGAATCCCGAGACGGTTTCGACGGATTACGACACGAGCGATTACCTTTTCTTCGAGCCTCTGAGCTTGGAAGACGTGCTCAACATCTGCGACCGAATGGAACCGGAAGGGTTGATCGTTCAGTTTGGTGGCCAGACTCCGCTGAACCTTGCGAGGCCACTGGCGGACGCTGGCGCACCAATCATCGGAACGAGCGTCGACTCGATCGACACGGCCGAAGATCGTGAGCGGTTTCAATCCCTCTTAACGACACTCGGTCTGCGTCAGCCAGAGAACGACACGGCGACCAACTTGAACGAGTCCCTTCGTGTGGTACGCAGGATCGGGTTTCCTGTGGTCGTACGCCCGAGCTATGTGTTGGGTGGCCGTGCGATGGAGATCGTTTACGACGAGGAAGCCCTCAAAGCGTACATGGAGCAGTCCGTCTCGGTTGCAAAGGGCAAACCGATCTTGTTCGACAAGTTTCTCGAATCGGCCATCGAAGTCGACGTGGATTGTCTGTGCGACGGAACGCATACGTTCATCGGTGGTGTGATGCAACACATCGAGGAGGCCGGAGTCCATTCGGGCGATTCGGCCTGTGTTCTTCCCCCACACAGTCTTTCTAGCTCTGTCATCGACGAAATCAAAAGACAGACGCGAGAGATGGCGCTGGCGTTGAAGGTCCACGGCCTGATGAACGTCCAGTTTGCCGTCGCACAAGACCACACGGTCTACGTTCTGGAAGCGAATCCAAGGGCGAGCCGAACGGTTCCGTTCGTCGCCAAGGCCACGAATATTCCGTTGGCAAAATACGCGTCGCTCATCATGGTCGGGAAAACGCTCGAGGAGTTGGGCTTGCAAGAAGTCACGCCCAAGCATTTCTCGGTGAAAGAGAGCGTATTTCCCTTTAACAAGTTTCCTGGGGTCGACATCATCCTCGGGCCCGAGATGCGTTCGACGGGGGAAGTCATGGGTATCGACGACGCGTTCCCCATTGCCTATGCGAAAAGTCAGATGGCAGCGAACGCGAGCTTGCCCCGCGAGGGCAGTATCATTTTTCTCTCCCTTGCCGACCGTGACAAACACGAAATGATTCCGACGGCCAGAAAGCTGGCCGATCTGGGATACAAACTCCTCTCGACTCGTGGAACCGCGAGGGTGTTCCAAGAAGCCGGAATCGAAGTCATGGAGATTCCGAAAATCCAGGAAGGGCGACCGAATCTACTCGACTACATGAAGAACGACGAAGTGGAGTTGGTAATCAACACCCCAAGCGGCAAGGGGGGGCGGACCGACGAAGGGAAGATTCGGGCGGGTGCGGTGGCCCATGGGGTTGCCTGCATCACGACGTTGTCGGCGGCCCAAGCTGCAGCCGAAGCCTGCGAAGCACTGCGGCACAATGAACTGGGTGTCATGTCGCTGCAAGAACGGTATCGGCAGGGAATAGGAAACAGTGACTAAAAACAGGGAACAAAGAGTAGAAACAGACATGATGGGCCGCGTGCAGGTACTTTGTTTAGCAAGCCTGGACCGCGAAAAAATGAATCTCTGGTCTCGGTACAATTCCCAATCCCAGGCCAACGGCTTGGAATTGGAGCGACGCTCACCCCATTCGACAACAATTTAAAGCCATTTCTTCCACCAGAAAAACGCAACAGCAGCGATTCCTGTCAGTGCCATCGCACTGAGTGCTCCCGGGTAACCCCACGACCAATCCTTTTCGGGCATGTGTTCGAAGTTCATCCCGTAGATGCCAGAGATGAGCGTCATCGGCAATAACACTGTCGAGATCATGGCGAGGACTTTCATGACTTCGCTCATACGGTTGGAATTCGCGGCGAGGTGAGTTTGCATCAAGTCGTTGACTTGCTCTCGTGAAGTCTCGATTAATTCTGTGGATCGAACGAGGTGATCGTAGACGTTTCGATAGTAGGCAATTTCGCGAACTTCGATCAACTTGAAGTCGCCTCGAATGAGTCGAGCCAGGATTTCTCGTTCGTAGATGAGCGACTTGCGCAAATGAAATACCTTTCGCTTGAGGATCAAGAGCTTTTGGAGGAGTTCGGCACTGGGCCTGTAAAAGACTGTGTCGTGGAGTTCTTCCAAGCGGTCTTGAATCTGATCGAGGACAGGGGCAAAGTCGTCGACCATGGCATCGAGCAGGACATGGAACAAATAATCGGGGCCTCGCTCGGCTTGGTCGCCGTGTTTGTCCAGATAACGGCGTAGGTCATCGGCAGCGTGACTGACTTCGTGATGGTGTGTGATCAGGAGTGTTTTGGTGAGGACCGCGCTGAGTTGCGTCATGGCCTTGCCGTGGGTTTCGTCGCCACTCTTGTCGAGTTGCGTTTCGCGTTGGAGGAAATCAGGCTTGAGCGGGTTGACAACGACGAACAAATAGCTCGGGAATTCTTCGACTTTCGGGAGGTGGCAACGTTCTTGAATTGGTTTGTGCCGTTGAGTAATGTCGTCACGGGTGAGCCCGTGGACGGGAAAAAGGTCGACCAAAACAAGTTGTTCTTCTTCTTTGGTCGGTTGCTCGAGGTCGATCCAATAGACGTCCTGGGAATCTCGTATTTGAGCCCAGTTGTCTTTTATGAACGCAGGGTCGAGTTGCGAGGTCGTCTTTTCCTTGGCATTCCAACAATAAAGCGAAATCATCAGTACCGATCCTGGACAGTCTTCATCCTTTTAGTGCATCCCCAACAACGTGTCGAGGACATAACACCCACGAGTGTGAACAGTAGTCGTACGACAGTGATCGAGCAAGGTTTCGTCGTCGCATCCGGCCTCTTCGAGGGCATCGGCCAACACCGGAAGATGGCCGAAATTCTTCTGTTGGTAAATCGAGTGGGCCAACCGAGTGACGGTTCCGTTGTTCCACGTCTTCCAGTGAGGAAGAATGAAAGGGTCTTTTTGGAAGGGATTGCCAAACATGCACCGGAGCAGTTCGCATTGTTCGATGTTAACTTCTCGACGGCTCCCACCGCCAACGTTTGCTACGATGTCAGCAGCAGCTTGAACGGCGTACTTGGCTGCCTGAAAGGCAAAGGCCGTCGGTTTTACCGTTGCATAAGAAACTTGGCCAGCTTTGCTCGCCCGGGCTTGTTCGAGTTCATCCTGAGTTGCCTTACCGTCGGCGTACCGCTCGCCGACCTGGACGGCGAAACAGCTGTCTTCTCCATCAAGGTATGGCTCAACACGCCAACAACAGGCTACGCTGAACAACCGGAATTTTCGTGAACTCCCCATCGGCCGGAGGTACTCGAGCATATCAATCGGGTCAGTCCCTTCGAGCCATTTCTTTTCATTCATGAACGTCTACCTCTCCCGCAGAGTGACCCAAAATCCGTACGCACTAGCTCGGATGAGTGCCTGAATGCTCACACTGGTTTAACAAATCGACTGAGGATGACCGCACCGGCTGCATTCAATGGGACGATGGAATTAACCATAACAGGTGTGCCAGGTTCCGTGCAGTCGACAGAGCAACTCTGTGTTGAGTTCCTTGCCGAAGTAGGGAGCAAAATCGGCTTCTTCCTTGCCCGCGTCGAAATCGTCGATGTAGCGTTTGATGCTATGCTTGGGACACCCCGTGACCTGATGAATTTCGTCAGGACTGATCCCATCGGTGTGGAGCCCGAGAACCATGTGAGGTTTTCCCTTTTTAATCGTGCGGGGTTCCGTCAGATAACGATAGCGTCGCACAATGTAGTTCGGTAAATCACTGTCGGGCTTTGCTTTCTTCAAGGTCAAACCGACACGAGCCGAACGGATAATTGGGTGATCTCGTTTGACATCACTCTCCACGAGGTGGATGGGGCTATCGGAATCCCAGACGGAACGACCATTCATGGCTTCATCCAAGGCCGCTACGGTGTCTTGCCCGGTTTGCTTGAGCCAGTAGTCGACGTGGAGGGAAGGCCCGTCGATTTGGCCTCCGTCGAATGGGAAAAGCCCACGAATTAACACACCTGCGAATGCTTTTCCATCCCCAAACGCGACGTCAACGCCCTTGAAGCTCCCACTCCGGTAGGTTCCTCGAGTTCGGTGGAAATACCAAACACCATTTTGCAACTGGATGGGGTCTCTGTGGGCAAACTGATCGTCGTGGCCATCACCACTGTAGTAAAACTCAATTTCGGTAAAACGATGCAGATTTCCGGCAATCATAACAGTTGCTTCGTTCAACAAATATTCGGCGATGCGGGAAAACCATTCTTTCCAATCATCATTTGTAGTCAGGTTTTTTGGTTTTTGGAACAGCTCGACTGCGTTTCCCATGGGAACTCCGTGTTTCGTTCAGGAATACACAAGAGATCGTATCGTCCCGCATTGGATTCGGGTCGTCAACCGTCGCTTCGGTCTGCGTCGGATTTTTCGAGGAGGTTCACTGGATAGTTGAGTAGGAATATGTGGATGCTCATCGGTGCGCAGAGTTTCGAGTATTTATCATGGGATCGTCCATTCCTACGGGTTAGAATCTGACAATCCCTCTCACCCGATGCCCCACACGCCAGGAGAGTTCATTCCATGCAACGCCGCATCTTTCGCGTCTCGTTCATGCTGCTGATGGGCAGCTTTGGTTTTGTTGTCTTATCACTGGGTTGTGGAGGAACATCGGCACAACCGAAACGTGGTTTGGGCAGCCAAGAAGACATTTCGTACCTGGGAAACGCCGCGACGACTGCTTACGCGAAGGAACAGTGTCGCCTCGATGTTTATTATCCAACGGACAAGAAGAACTTCGCAACGGTGGTTTGGTTCCACGGAGGTGGGCTCAAGTCCGGAAAACGACGAGGAGTTATTGCGAAAGGATTCGCCGATCGATTCACTAGTGAAGGGCATGCCGTGGTTTTGGTGAGCTATCGTTTCTCACCGAAAGTGAAGCATCCGGTCTACATCGAGGACGCTGCAGCCGCCGTTGCGTGGACGATCAAGAACATCGGCAAGATGGGAGGCGACCCCAAGAAAGTTTTTGTCTCTGGGCATTCGGCGGGTGGATACTTGACAGCCATGGTCGGGCTCGACGAGAAGTACCTAGCGAAACACAAGCTCTCGACGAAAGACATCGCCGGACTCATGCCTGTGGCTGGCCAAATGGTGACGCATTCGACTGTCCGGGCCGAGCGGGGCATTCCTAAGACTCGTCCCATCATCGACGAATTCGCACCGTGTTACCACGTCCGCCAAGATGCTCCGCCGTGTATTTGCTTTGCGGGAGATAATGACTTGCCTGCAAGGATGGAAGAGAACCTCTATTTCGTGGCGGCCATGAAGGCTGCGAAACATCAGCACGTTCGTTGTCTCGTGGTCGCTGGTCGCAACCACGGCACCATCGCTTCGAAAATTCCCGAGGAAGACGACGAGGTTGCTCGGGCCATGCTGAAATTCATGAAACAAATTGGTGGATAGGTCGAGAGGTGGTGTTGGATGAGGATTGTCGGGGGTGAAACGGGCACACCTTCCCAATTGATGGTGTGCCTGAGTATGATCACGTTGGTCAAACCCTACGATAGAATCAGGATTACTTCGTCACTTTCGCGAGTTCGTGGAGTAACGTTTCATTGTGGATGAATGGCTCGTCGCCGACTTGAGCCCAGGTGATCTTTCCTTGGGGAGAAATGATGAAGGTTCCGTGGGCCAGGAACGCTTCGTCACCCGTTCCCTCGGAAGCTCCGTAGAGGGCTGCGATTTTGTTCTTCGTGTCGGCCAACAGGTGCAAAGAATCGAAATAGGCCGGATCGAGTTTTGACCGTTTGGCTTTGATCTCTTCTCTCAGCGTCGCGACAAGTTTCTTCGTCTTGGTCAGTTCGTCGGGGCTCAACGCAACGATCTTCGCTCCCAACTTTTGGAACTCTGGAAGATCCTCGTTGAGGGCAAAAATCTGGGCGACGCAATGGTTGCAATGGAAGCCGTAGTAGAACACCAAAACGACGGGGCCGTCTTTCCGAATTTCGCTGAGGCGTTGCTCCGTTCCGGTGTGATCGAAGAGGACGAAGTCGGGAGCCGTTTTTCCGAGTAGCTTGTGCTCCTGAGTTTTGACGAGTTTGGGTTGAGTGTGCTTGACGCGTTGCTCCTCAAGATAGTCTTTCGCTTCCTCGGTTACTTTCTTGGTATCGATCACTTTGGGCTTTCGGTCGGTCAGTGCTTCCTTTTCTCGCGTCAATGCCACGACAATGAATGAGCCACCAACGACCACGAGAATGACTAACAGTGCCAGTTGTCCAACGGGGAGCCCGCTCTTGGGCTGTAGTTTCTGGACGATCGGAACTGGTGCTTTCGATGGTGTTTCGGTGATGGCGGTATCTTGTTGGGGTGTTGTTGGTGTTATGTGTTTCATGGGTGCATCCTTCAGTTGTGTGCCTCTCAAAAGTCCGATTTCGACGAATTTATTGTACTGATCTTCTGGAGAACGCGGTGTGGCGAAAACGGTCTCATCGAGATATCATCAAGGAAACTTGCTTACCTGAACGCAATCTTAATCTCACTCATAGAGAAGTCATGAACTGGAAACCTCTCCTGACTGTAGCCGCATTGCTCGTTGGGCTATGTGTTTGCTTTGTTGTTCGCGGTGGACCTGGCGACGAGAAAAAATTTCCGCCGATCGTAAACACGCAGAATCCCAACCAACATCCCCCGTCGCCGCAAGAGGCTGCGAGCAAAATAACCGTCCCCGATGGCTTTCGCGTAACTCTCTTCGCGGGTGACCCCGATGTACGCCAACCGATCGCCATTCACGTTGACGATCGAGGAAGATTGTGGGTCGCCGAAAGTTACAGTTACGCTGGTGCGAGTCACGGACCGACGCGGTGGGATAAGAATCATAAGGACCGGATCGTTATTTTTGAAGACACCGACAACGACGGCAAGTTTGACAAGCGAAAAGTGTTCTGGGACCAGGCCCAAAACCTGTCTGGAATCACGACGGGATTCGGTGGCGTTTGGTTGTTGTGCTCACCCAAAATGCTGTTCGTCCCGGATAAAAACGGCGACGACGTTCCCGACGGCGGGCCTCAGGTGTTACTCGACGGATGGGCGCTGGCAGGGGTCGGTCACAATATCGTCAATGGCCTCAAATGGGGACCCGACGGATGGCTCTATGGACGACACGGCATCCAAAATACGTCTTTGGTTGGTCCTCCAGGTACCCCGTCGGACAAACGCGTCAAGCTCAACTGCAGCATCTGGCGATACCACCCTACCAAAAAGCAATTCGAAGTCGTTACCCACGGGACGACCAATCCCTGGGGCTTCGACTACAACGACCACGGGCAAATGTTCTTCACCAACAACGTCATCGGCCACCTCTGGCACGTCATCCCGGGCGCCCACTACAAGAGAATGTATGGCGAAGACGTTACCCCGCATGTGTATGGGCTGATCGATCAACACGCCGATCATTACCACTGGGATCATTCCAAATCTTGGACGGCTTCTCGCACCGCCAAGGGAAAACACGACGAACTCGGCGGAGGACACTCGCATTGCGGTGGGATGATCTATCTCGGCGACAACTGGCCCGAACAGTATCGGAACACCATCTTTATGTGCAACACCCACGGCCGACGTGTCAACAACGACAAACTCATCCGCCAGGGATCCGGATACGTTGGCGTTCACCAGAAGGATTTTCTGTTTGCCAACAATCCCTGGTTCCGGGGGATTTCCCTCGTGACTGGCCCAGACGGTGGCGTTTACTTGAGTGACTGGGTGGACCTCGGCGAGTGTCATGACCACGACGGAGTTCATAGAACTTCCGGACGTGTTTACAAGATCACGTACGGAACGCCCAAAGCTCCGAAAATCCAAGACGTTGCGAAGTTGAGCAATGAACAGCTGGTTTCGCTCCAGCTTCACAAGAATGATTGGTACGTACGTGCCTCCCGGCGGGTGTTGCAAGAGCGTGCGATCAACGACTCATCGATTCACGATACTCACTTGGCGCTACGCAAGATCTTTTACTCGAATCCCGACGTCACGCGAAAACTCAGGGCAATGTGGGGACTCTATGTGACCGGCGGGACGAAAGCAGCGTGGCTTCGAGAACAACTCAATCACAAGAACGAACACATTCGCACGTGGGCCATTCGCTTGTTGGTCGATGACAACAAGGTGTCAAGGGAAGTTAATAAGGACTTCGTCCGGCTTGCGAAATCCGATGAGTCAAAACTCGTCCGGCTATTCCTGGCGTCGGCACTCCAGAAATATCCCGCTTCACGTCGCGGTGAACTCGCAACGGCGTTACTCAATCACGGCGAAGATGCGGACGACCATAACTTGCCGTTGATGCTCTGGTACGGCATCGAACCACTCGTTGCAACTGTTCCGAGCGAAGGCGTGCGTTTGGCCAAGACTGCGAAGATACCCGTTGTGCGAAGATTCATCGCCAGACGACTCACCGAAAATCTCGCTTCGAAACCAGCTCCCGTATCGGAACTGGTGAAGCTCGCCAGAAACAACACTTCGTCAGCATTCCAGAAAGATCTATTGCACGGGATGTCGGACGCACTCGAAGGATGGTTGAAGGCTACGCCTCCGAACGGTTGGTCGGAGTTGCAAGCGGAACTTTCGAAGAGTTCCGACACGACCGTCAAGAAGTTGGTCCGAAACTTGTCGGTTGTCTTCGGCGACGGACGCGCGTTCGAGGAACTTTTGCGGATAGCGCAGGACGGTTCGGCGAAAGGTCCGGCTCGACGGGAAGCTCTTCGAGTCGTGATCCAAAGCGGGAAGAAAGATCTCGTCCCGATCCTGCAAACGCTCGTCAACGATCGAGCGACCGTCGAAGTCGCGTTGCAAGGGCTTGCCAAATACAACGACCCATCTACGCCACAACGTATCTTCCGCAGATTTCGATCGTTCTACCCCTGGCAAAGATCGATCGCCATTGACACACTGGTGTCACGACCGGAGTATGCCAAAGCGTTGCTGCAACAGGTCGAGAAGGGCCGAATCGATCGCAGCGAAATCTCGGCGTACCAGGCCCGCCAAATTCACAGTTTCGAGAACAAGGACTTGACCAGTCTCTTGTCCGAGGTGTGGGGTGAAGTTCGCACGACTCCCAGAGAGAAACGCCAACTCATTGCTCGCTACAAGAAGCTGTTGACGACGAAGTACCTCACCAACGCCCGGCTTTCCGAGGGACGTGTGCTGTTCAACAGGGATTGTGCAAGTTGTCACAAACTCTATGAATTTGGTGGCGACATCGGACCGAACCTAACTGGCGGAAACCGGAACAACATCGATTATCTGTTGGAGAACATCATTGCTCCCAGTTCGGTCGTTCCTGCGGACTTCAAGATGTCTGTGATACTCATGAAGGACGGACGATTCTTCACCGGTGTGGTAGGCGAACAAACCCCCAAGACGATCACCGTCCAGCAGCAAAAGGAGAAGGTGAAACTCGACCGGAGCCAGATTCAGGGGGTTCGAAAAACTCCGAACTCGTTGATGCCGGACAACCTTCTCACCACATACTCGGAAGAACAGATACGCGATTTGATTGGGTACTTGATGTATCCGGAGCAAGTAGCGCTGCCAAAGAGGTAGCTCGAGTAGAGGACTCTCAGAGATGTCTGACTCAAATCGTTATCGACTGCATTTGAACAGTTGGCATTTCGTGAAGCGTGGACTTGTGGGTTTCGGGCTTTCGTTTCTATGGGTTCTCTTGTTTGAAGCTGTTTGGTTGGCGTTGCTCTTGTCGACGGGGTTGTTCCACGCAGTTCTGATCGACCGACAACCGGCCAATACGACGGTCCTCTGTTTCCAGTTTGCCTTGTCGGTTTCGATGATGGCGACCCTGGTCGGAGGGATTGTTGGCCCCCTTTTGCTGCCTCGCACACTTTGCCCTGAGCGGGCGATTGTCCGAAGCTCTGGATTGGGAGCCTATTTGGGGAGCCTTATGGGGATTTTCGTCGGGATGATGACGGGATGTTTGACCGGGTTGGTGATAGGGCCAGCAAACGTCGAGAGGGTACGGTTTGTTTGGCCCCTTATGGGTATCGGTGCATTGATTGGAATTATCGCAGGAGTGGTCAGCGGAGAGAAATTGGTAGGATCGATCTACAAGAGGAAGAAATTCGAACCTGTCCTGCCACCCCACGTTCAGCGGCCGGTGACTGACCACAAACGAACGTCCGAAGCAATCCAGACTCTCGGACAGGCAGAGGCTGTGAAGACTGACTCGTCAACGGAGAAGCTGACGAGTCAGGATACCTTCTAGATGTCCAAATCGTCCAACGCATCCATCAAGTCATCGAGTTCATCCTTGGGTTCGTCGGCCTTGTCAACTTGTCGTTTCGGAATGCCAACACTGGCCCCAACGGCTTCACGTCCGTCGGCAACGAGCTCTTTATCGCGTTCTTCGATGGCCTGAGACACGGCATCTTTGGACTCGCCACCAAACAGCTTCGAAAGGTCGATCTTCAAGCCGCTGATCGCACCGACCGGGGCTCCGGCGATCGCAGGCGTTTTGTGATTCGGAAAGATGATCGCCTGTTCGGGGCAAACGCGACTGCAAGCTGGGCATCCTTTGCGGCATTGATCTTGGTTCTCGACCAAGATGCGGTCTTGGGGGTCCATTCCGTAGACGCCAAACAAGCAAAAATCGATGCACTCCATGCAGTTGGTGCATCGGCTGTAGTCGATGACTGGATACCATCGACGGTCGGGGGTCTTGAGGATTTCTTCCTGGTTCACGGGCTTGGCCACGCCGTAGCCGTTCTTGTGAGACTCTCCAGCGACGAATTCCGTGCCCAACGAAATCATGGCCGGGGCAACTTGTGGTTGCGGCTTCGCGGCATTTCGTTCCCGACATTCGGCAGCGATCCGGCCGATTTCCTCGATGTAGTCTTGGAACTTATTGGAGTTCCGCAAGTCCACACAATAGATGTACCGATCGGGCACGTTCAGCGAGCCTATCCCTTCTGGAACATCCTCTTCGTCTTCTTCGTCCTCTTCGTCGGGAACGAGCAGAGTTTCGCCAAAGTGTCCCTTGATGCCGTCACGGTCCAAGACCCAAAACGCAGCCCGTGGGTATATCCAAGATAGGAAAACGATGTCCCCAGATATGCCTTCTAGGAACAGTCGAGCGGGATGTTCGGCGTCGATGTCGTAGAGGAATGGAACCGTGCCCACGTCAAGGTTGGGTTCCATGATGAGTGCCGCGACGATCGACTCTTCGAGAGATCGTTTTGCGGGATTTTTCCCTTGGGCTTGGGAGAGAACTATTGTTAGACGATTACGACTCATGATAATATTCCAAGAACGCCTGTGGGTAGCAATGTTGTGGGAATCGCCGGTACCAAAGTCCCTCGCCCCGCGTCCGGGGAAAGGGAGAGATCCGAGCGAAGCGGGAAACACAGTGGGTGAGAGGTCTTCATTCTGCGTGGTCCGAGATATTGCCTCTACTTTGAAAAATCTACTTTCATCTTCAATGTCTTCACGAGGAATGCCCACTCGTCGGCGGCTTCTTCTATAACCTGTTCGGTCGAACGTCCGGCCCCATGTCCCGCACGCGTCTCGATGCGACCGAGTACCGGTGCGTCTCCTGTCTGGCAATACTGGAGCTGCGCCAGGAATTTGAAGCTATGGCTCGGAACCACACGATCGTCCGTGTCGGCAGTGAATACCAACGTTGGCGGATATATAACGCCCGGTTTGAGGTTGTGATACGGCGAGTAGGAATAGAGGACTTTGAACTCCTCCTTGTCATCCGAACTGCCGTAGTCGTCGACCCAATATCGTCCGGCGGTAAACTTATGGAATCGCAACATATCCATGACACCGACGTGTGGCAGACACGCGCCGAACAAATCTGGTCGTTTGCACATGACCGCACCAACGAGTAGTCCGCCGTTGCTCCCACCTTGAATGGCCAGTTTTGGCGTGCTCGTGTAGTCGTTCTCGATCAACCACTCGGCGGCAGCGATGAAGTCTTCGTAAGCCTTCGGGCGGTTGAGTTTGACGGCCGCCTGGTGCCATTCCTTGCCGTATTCGCCGCCACCACGGATGTTGGCCACGGCGAACACTCCACCCATTTCCATCCACTGAATCTTCTGGAGATAGAATCGCGGCGTTATGGAGATATTAAACCCACCGTAACCATAGAGTAGCGTGGGATTCTGACCGTCGAGCTTGATGCCCTTTTTGTGAGTGATGAACAGGGGGACCTTAGTGCCGTCTTTGCTCTTGTAGAAAATCTGTTTGGTGACAAAAGCGTCAGGGTCGAACTTGACTTTGGGTGCACGGAATACCACGCTCTTCCCTGTAGTCAAGTCGTACCGATAGACACTTGGGGGCACAGAGTAACTATAGAACGCATAGAACGTTTCGTTGTCTTTCCGCTTGCCACCGAAACCAGACGCCGTTCCGAGCCCTGGCAACTCGACTTCGCGGATCAATTTCCCGTCGAGCGAGTGCAAACGAACTTGTGTGCTGGCGTCTTTCAAGTAGTTGCAGACGAACTTGTTTCCTACCAACCCAACGCCATTCAGAGCGTTGTTCGTTTGAGGAATGAGTTCTTTCCAGTTTTCTGGATCGGGCTTTCGGATATCGATAGCAATCACACGACCGCGTGGTGCTTTGTTATCGGTGGTGAAATAGAAAACAGAATCGTCGTTTCCGATGAAAGCATACTTGTGCTCGAAGTTGTCGATCAACATCACCGGCTCGGCGTTTGCCTTCGAGATATCCTTGTAGACGACTCGATAGCGATCGTCTGTGCCCTTGTAGATCGTGATGATGAGGTACTTCCCGTCATCAGACACGTCGGTTCCGAATCCCCACCTCGGATGATCAGGACGCTCATACAGTAACTCGTCCTGGGATTGTGCTGTCCCAACTCGGTGATAATAAACCTTCGGTTTGAGGGACAACCCCTGGAATTCTTCGCCCTTTTTGGGTTCTGGATACCGTGTGTAATAAAAGCCCTTGTTGTCCTTCGCCCACGAAACGCTCCGGACATACTTGAGCCACTTGACCTGGTCGTCGAGAATATTCCCGCTTTCCACTTCCATGACGTACCAAGTTCGCCAATCCGAACCGGCATCCGATTTTCCGAACGCGAGATACTTTCCGTCGTCACTTACTGAAATGCCGGCGAGCGATACTGTGCCATCCTTCGACCATTTGTTCGGATCGATCAACTCGCGAGGTTTTGCGTCGAGAGAATCTTGCACGTACAAAACGCTTTGATTTTGGAGTCCGTCGTTGCGGGTGTAGAAATATTTCCCAGCCACCTTGCTTGGGGTCGAAAAGCGTTCGTAATTCCACAGCTCTTTGAGTCGTTTCTCGATTTGCTTTCGCTCGGGTATGGACTCGAGATAGGCCCGAGTGACTTTGTTTTGGGCGGTCACCCATGCACGAACATGGTCGGAGTTCCGGACGTCTTTTTCTAGCCATCGATAGGGATCGGGCACTTTCGTGCCGTGATAATCATCGACTTGGTCAACGCGTTTTGTGTCGGGGTATTTCAGATTTGGTTCGTCGGCGTTCACGTTCGTTGCGAGGAATAGGAAGAACAGAGGAATAATTGCGCGAGTGTATGTTGTATGCATAAATGAGACATCTCCTTGGGCCTTGAGTCTTGGGAGTTCGGAGGACTCACATGTGTCCTTTGAGCATCCGTTGTGTCTTTTCCCAACCTTCATCGAGGAACCGAAAATACTCTTCGACGTTTATGGTTTGGGCGAGGTCACCTTCCAAGTGGAACAGCCACCCTTCTCCGTAATTATCGACGTTGATGGGCGTAGGATCCTTCAACAGTTCGTCGTTGAAGTCCATGAGCGTTCCGTTCATGGGTGCGTACAAATCCGATTCGGCTTTGGAAGTTTCGATGTGCCCGATCTCTTGCTTGAGTTCGAGGTCTGTCCCGCCATCGATGTTCCAGTCCAGGAAATACACGTCTTGCATGAGTCGTACTGCGTACGACGTGAACCCAAACCGTAACTTGCCGTCGATCTCTTTGCACCACATGTGGTTGCGGCAGTAGAGGTAATCGCCCGGCAAGTGGGCCTCGAATTTACCCATCATGAAAGTCATGTCGCCGCTTGTGGATGGATTATCAATTTGACTCAAAGTAATCGCCCTCTTCTCATGGCGGTTCCTAGGTATATCTCACGTTCCGGAATTGCGGCTCGAAGAACGTCGGTAACAATCGATCGATTTGCAACAATCCTTGACGAGTGAGTGTCACCGTGCCGTTGTTGACGTTCAGGTCGCCGCTGTTGGTCAACTCCTCGAATCCGTCTTTGAACTCCTCGCGGATGTCTTTGCCGAATTTGGATCGAAAGTAGTCGGCGTGGATTTGTCCTGTCTTGAGTTGCAAGATCATCTCACGGATCAATAATTGGTCTTGGCGTACGGGCAAGGCGCGGCCCAATGGCAACTCACCTTTCTCGAGCGCCCCGACGTATTGTTCCCACTTGTCGAGATTCTGGACGTGGACGCCGCCGACGTGTCCGAACGACGCGACGCCTGTTCCGAACATGTCCGCACCGCGCCACAACGCATCCCGGTAGACGAATTTCGTTTGGGCCTTGCTGCGGACCATCGTGTAGGCGCTGGATTGTTCGTAACCGGCTTTGGCCATTTCTTCGAACGCGTAATCGACCCACGCTCGCTTGGTCGGCCAGTCGGCGATCGGTGGTTGGGCGGGTTGTTCTTCGCCGACGATGTTGAGTTCTTTTGAGAAGACGGTGTTGAACGGCAACTCCATCTGGTAGATCGTGACGCTGTCGGGGTTCATGTCGATGGTTTTCTGGACGCAGTCTTTCCAGTTATCCCAGGTTTCCCCAAGCATCCCCGCAATGAGGTCGATGTTGATTTGGTCGAAGTCGAAGTTCCTGGCCCAGTTGTAGGCCCTTTGAATTTCCGGGGAGAGGTGGGCGCGGCCATTTGTTTGGAGGATTTCGTCGTTGAAGTTTTCGATCCCGAAGCTCAACCGGGTGACGCCGATTTCTTTGATCGTTTCTAGTTTGTGTTCTTGGAGTGTACCGGGTTCGCATTCGAACGTGACCTCGGCAGCCTTGTCCCACGGCAAGAATTGTTGGAGTTGTTCGACAAGCGACTTGAGTTGCTTGGAACTCAGATACGACGGGGTTCCACCGCCGAAGTAGAAATAGTGCAAGGGACGGCCACCGACGATCGGCATCTTGCTGTAGAGTTCGATCTCTTTGACCAGTGCATTCAGGTAGATCTCGATCTCCTGGGCGTTCTTGTCGGTGTAGACGCGGAAGTAACAAAACTTGCACCGCTTCCGGCAGAAGGGAATGTGAAGATACAGCCCAAGCGGAGTGTCAGGCCGTGGGGGTGCGTTGAGGACTTCGAGGGCATTCGCAACGTAGTCGGATTTCCAAGCCGAGAACGGCGGGTAGTTGGCAACGAAGTAGTTGCCGAGTCCGGTCTTTTCCTGGTCTTGGGTATGGTCGACGGTTTGGCTCATGGCATCACCGGGGATTTGGTTTTGGAGGTAGGATTTGAGATTTCTCAATGCAAACAAAAGGACACCCTATTGTTAGGTGTCCTTGAGGTATCCGTTTCCTTAGTCCCATTGTACTTGCATTCGTGGGTCAAACAAGAGTCGAGTCGGTAGGAGAATCACTGAGACTGTCTTCGAAGGGACGGAAAGACGATTTCGGAGTTTCTCATTTTGTGGAGAAGCCAAGGGCGTGTATATACTGGGAAGTCGTGAGGCAACAACCGAACACACCATGGAAAAAGCCGAAGAATGATCTTTTGCCCTTCGAGAATCTTTTATGGAATCAGAAACTGTATTGATCACCGGAGCGTCTTCTGGGATCGGACTGGAACTTGCCAAATTGTTTGCCACCGACAAATCGAATCTTGTCCTTGTCGCCCGGAGTCAGGACAAACTTGAAAAACTGGCAGACGAACTTCGTAAGACACACGGCGTGGAGGTCGTCGTGGTCGTCGCGGACCTTTCCGATCCGGCGGCACCAAAGGCGATCTACGACCAACTCGATGCGACTGGGATCACCATCGATGTGTTAGTCAATAACGCCGGATTCGGAATACTGGGTCCGTTGGCCGACTCGAAAGTCGACGAACAGATGGGCATGGTCCAAGTGAACATGGCAGCACTGACGCATCTGTCGCATCTGTTCTTGCCGGGAATGGTCGAGCGGAAACGTGGTGGAATTCTGAACGTCGGTTCGGTCGCGGGGTTCTTGCCCGGTCCGAACATGGCTGTGTATTACGCGACGAAGGCTTACGTTCTCCACTTCTCGGAGGGACTCGCCGAGGAAGTTCGAGACAAGGGCGTAACGGTCACTTGCCTGACGCCCGGCCCCACCGAAACGAGTTTTGGCCAAGTTTCTGGGATGGACAAGACGAGCCTCTTCCAGAAAAACGTGATGGGCGTCGAAGCCGTTGCGAAAGCTGGGCATCGTGGTTTCCGCAAGGGTAAAGTCATCGTCACGCCGGGAATCCGAAATAAGATGACGCCGTTGTTTATACGGTTGGGTCCGCGATGGTTGGTCAGGAAGATCGCGAAGGGATTACAGTCGTGAGCCCGGTGAGACTAACTGAGGAGTAGAGAGACATGACGGACACTGTACGCGTAAACCTCGCCGAGCGTGGCTACGACATCCATGTCACAACGAACAGTCTCCACGAGATCGGTCCATTTGCAAAATCGTTGGGAAAGGGACGATTCGCCTGCGTCATCGCTGACGAAAACGTTGCAACGCACGCCGAACAAGTTAGCGAGTCGTTGCAAGCTGCCGGCTTTCGCACGGCAACGTGTCCTCGACCCTCAGGGGAGTCGCAGAAGTCGTTGTCCGTGGCAAGCGAACTCTATGACCGGCTGATCGAAGAGAAGGCCGACCGAAAGACACTTGTCGTCGCTGTCGGTGGAGGTGTCATAGGAGACCTTGGTGGATTCGTTGCGGCGACGTATGCCCGAGGGGTGCCTTTGTTGATGGTGCCCACGACTCTGTTGTCCATGGTCGATAGCAGCGTGGGTGGAAAGGTCGGGGTCAACCACTCCAAGGCCAAAAACATGATCGGAGCATTCCACCAACCGGTAGGTGTGTGGATCGACACGAGTACCCTGGACACACTCCCCGACCGCGAGTTCCGGAGTGGTGTCGCCGAAGTCGTCAAGTATGGGGTGATCATGGATGTGCCCTTCTTCGAGTACCTCGAGTGCAATGTCGAGGCGATCTTGCGGCGCGATCCGGAAGTAATCCGGCATGTGGTGAAGAGATGTTGTCGACTCAAGGCTGATGTTGTCGAGAATGACGAGCGGGAAGAGACGGGGCTTCGCGCCATTTTGAACTACGGGCACACATTCGCCCATGCGTTTGAGAAAGCCGCCCAATTTGGGGAATGGCTTCATGGCGAAGCGGTTTCTGCGGGTATGGAATGTGCTTCGCACCTGGCACACCACCGCGGGCAGATATCCCCGGATGTCGTGACGAGACAAACCAGGTTGCTATCGGACTTCGGGTTGCCGTTGAAGTCTGATCTGTGGCCCGCACAGGAGCTGATTGCGACGATGCGCAACGATAAAAAGGCTGTGGCAGGGCAACTTCGATTTATCCTCCCGAAGAGACTCGGTGAGGTGGCGTTGTTTGACGATGTGCGAGAAGAGGATGTTGTGGAAGTATTGAAACAGATGGGGGCAGCGTGAGTGAGTGATCTTCCAATTGACGTTTCACTGCCTCGCTCAAAAGACCATTGAAAAAGGAACTCCCGTGCAGCCACTCTCCGACGAACAACATTCCCTGCTTACGTTGCACCTCATCCGAGGGCTAGGTGCCAAACGTATCGCGTCCCTGGTGAAGCACTTCGGCTCGGCTTGGCGGGCGTCCCGCGCGACCGCCCTGGAGTGGAGCAAGGTTCCCTACATGAGTGAACGACAAGCGAACCAATTTCTGCATGACCTGCAGGGCATTGACGTCGATGCCGAACGGAAACGGGCTGACGAGCACAATGTGTCGTTCTGTTTCCGGCATGATTCCGAGTACCCCAAGATGTTGGGGGCGATCGAGGACGCACCTCAGGTCCTCTACGTCCGAGGTGAACTACTGCCACAAGACAGTTACGCCATTGGAATCGTCGGGTCGCGGCACTGCACCAAATACGGACGTACGATCGCCGAGCGATTGGCTTACGACCTCTCGAGGGCCGGGTACACCATCGTCAGCGGTTTAGCCCGAGGGATCGACGGAGCAGCTCACAAGGGGGCTGTGCAGGCAGGTGGTCGAACAATCGCTGTGCTCGCTGGTGGTCTCAGTTCGATCTACCCACCGGAGAATAAAGACCTTGCCCAGGAAGTACAAACGGCCGGGGCGTTGCTCACCGAATCGAACATGCTCATGGAACCGGTCCGAGATGTCTTCCCGGCTCGCAACCGGATCATCAGCGGTTTGTGTCATGGCGTCGTTATCGTTGAGGCCAAGGAGAACAGCGGCGCGTTGATCACCGCACGCCACGCTACTGCACAGAAACGTTTCGTGTTCGCAATACCAGGACCGGTCGACAGTGGCTCGAGTGCTGGACCTCACCAACTCATCCGCGAAGGAGCCACCCTCATCCGCGAAGCTAGAGACATCCTCGAAGATTTGCAGGGGCATTACCCGATTCCAAGACCCATCCCTGGACAATCTCGTCAGGAACCATCGAAAGTGATTCAGGAGGTCAAGGAGGTGACTTCAGAGCTGAAACCTGCTACGGAACCTCCCGTTGAGCCCTCGACACCGAAGCCTCAAGAGAATCAGTCTTCGGTGCCGGATAAACCTCGCTCGAGTGTTCTGCCGTCACCGAAAACTGCCACGCCTTTAACACCTCCACCCGCACCCAGTCATAATCTCAACGGAAACGAAAAGCGTATCTGGGATTTTCTCGACGCAGGTCCAAAGTACCCCGACGAGATAACTCAGGAACTGGAAATCGAAGCAGGACAGCTGGCCTTCTTGCTTTCGATGATGGAACTCAATAGGGTCCTTCGGAAACTTCCTGGTGGGAGGTATGAGAGGTGTTAGCGCAAGAGCGATCATGACGACCCACCAAGGCTTCGTTGGAGCCATCAAGACCAGATCCGTCCTCATTTGAATTCCATGAACGTTGTTTGGAGAACTACCCAATGCACCGATTTCAAGTGTCCTTGTTCGCCAGCTCGGTGGTTTTTGCTGTCACGATCTTACAAGGTGTTTACCCCGTAACTCCCGGGGAACGTACTTCCAAGAACGATACTCGCCTCAAGACAATTCTGGAACGCTTCCCATCCGCGGACACCAACGAAGATGGGGTCCTCACACTTCAAGAAGCTCTGGACTTTCGTCAACAGAAGAACCGAGCCAAGAAGAAGGGCGAGCGACCACCGACGTACAGCAAGCATTACAAGAGGTACGAACACAAGAGCAAGAACGGCAAGGTCCTCGTCTACTATGTCATGCAGCCGGAGAAGTACGACCCACACAAGAATTATCCGCTGGTCCTGGCGCTACATGGTCGAGGTGGCAGCACCCAAGCCGCAACGACGTTGGGCACTCCGGCGATGCGAAAGAAGTATCCTTGTTTCGTTCTCGCGCCCACGAGTCCCAAAACGGCCACTTGGGGGATACCTCAGGGATTTCGTGAGAAACTTCGAAGCAAGGAACAGAAACTTGGTTTAGTGTTCGAGGTGATGGAAAAACTTCCAAAGAAGTGGAGCATTGACGCCAAGCGAATCTACGTCACCGGCCAGTCGATGGGTGGTTTCGGGACGTTCGCGGCGATCGCCAAGCGTCCTGGGTTGTTCGCTGCTGCCGTTCCGATCTGTGGTGGGTGGGATCCGACGGAAGCGAAGAACATGGTGAAGATACCGCTCTGGGCCTTTCATGGTGCTCAAGACAAAACCGTCCCGCCAAAACTGTCTCGGGACATGATTGCAGCCATCAAGAAGGCGGGAGGCAGCCCCAAGTACACCGAGTATCCCAACGTCGGACACGGGAGTTGGGGGCGAGCGTATGCCACTCCCGAGATGTGGGAGTGGATGTTTGAGCAGAAGAAGTAACGAAATCAACGTGGGCGTATCGTCAAGAGCTTCCCCAGACAAAGCCTATCTCTCCCACCAAAGAAAATGTGTAAGAGACGTTGAATCAATAGAATTTATTCCGTCACTTTTCCATGAAAACTGACAAACAACTCTACAAAATCTTCGCGGCCAACCCGCAGTGGATCTTCGAACTTACCAGTCTCGAGTCCCCAGGCGATTGCGAGTTGAGGGCAGTGACACTCAAGGCTTTGGAACAGTCAAGCGATGCCGTGATCTTTCCCCGAGACGAGAACGAACCACTGGTCGTCCTGGAGTTTCAGTTTCAGGACGATCCCACGATCTACACACGCACAGCGATCGAAATGGCATTGATCCAACAAGAATATTCCATGCGTGAAGTGCAGGGACTAATCTTCTTTCGTTACCCCAGCCTGGATCCGCAGACTGAGCCCTGGCAACAAATCATTCGAGCCTTCCAATTGCGAGAGGTCATAGAAAGTCTCGCTCAACGGGATGCCGACCACCCGTTGGTGGCAGTCTTCCGCCCTGTTTTGGTGAGCAACGAAACAACGCTCGAAAATCATGCTCGGGAATATTACAATCAAATTCGGAATAGTTCGTTGGCAGAACCCATCAAGTCCACTTTGGTTGATGTCTTTCTCAACTGGTTGGAGCAACGCTTGAAACACAGGGGAAAAGAGGAGATCGAAAAAATGATGCTTGGCGATTTACCCGACATTCGTGAGACACAAACCGGAAAGGATCTCATTCAGATCGGAAAGGTTGAGGGAGTGCAGCACGCCCTTGTCCGAGTTCTTGAGAAGAAATTCGGAGCCGTTGACGCCAACCATCGTCAACGGATTGAACAGTTGAAATCACCAGAAAAACTCGAAGAGCTGCTTTTTGAAGTGATGGAGGCCGAGGCCATCGACGAACTCAATTGGTAAGAACGTCGTGGACGTGAGCGTGCTGTTCCTCCTCCCCGGACATTCCGTTGCAGGCCTTCCCAGATTGGTTCCTAGGAGCATCCCTACTGCGAACAATCCGAGATTGCTGTCTGTTTCATTCTTAAGAATTTCTCCAGTATTACGCACACCTAAATTAAATCGGCGTTAGGAATGTCGAAGCCATAGAGACCAGTTTGTCGAATTCTTTCCTTTTCTTTCACTCCACCAAAAGCGAGGTTTATCTGTGCATTGGCACCTTTGTTGGATAGCTGTTTTCCTATTTGGGATCGCGCCGACCTTTGCGTTCACGCAAGAGATTAAGCAGGCCAAACAAGCCAAGTTCTTCGACTCGAAGGTCAAGCCGATCCTCAAGGCCCACTGTTTTTCTTGCCACGGTGGTGGTCGGCGAGTCCGTGGTGGTCTCAATTTGACCACACGCGAAGCGCTCCTTGAAGGCGGTGACGAAGGCAAAGTCATCGACCTGAAGCACCCAGAAAAAAGTCGTCTGCTCGATGCGATCAACCACGGTGAATTGAAGATGCCACCACGCGGCAAGTTGCCTCAATCGCAACTTAACGTACTGACCGAATGGGTGAACATGGGTGCCCCGTTTTCGGCTGCGAAGGCCGTGGCTCATGGACCGCCGAAAGTCGATGCCCAGGCCAAAAACTGGTGGTCGTTTCGTCCTGTTCGGCAACCGGACATTCCCAAGGTCACCAACACCAAGTGGGTACGCAATCCCATCGATTCGTTCGTCCTGGCCAAGCTCGAAAGTAAGGGGTTGAAGCCTTCCCTGCCAGCCAAGAAAGTCGAGTTGCTGCGCCGAGTGACTTATGACTTGGTTGGCTTGCCCCCAACGCCTCAGGAGGTGAAAGACTTCCTCGCCGACAAGTCACCCAATGCCTACGAGAAAGTTGTTGAGCGTCTGTTGAAGTCACCGCATTACGGGGAACGCTGGGCACGGCACTGGCTCGACCTTGTGCGGTATGCCGAGACGAACAGTTTCGAAAGGGATAACCCCAAGCCATACGTTTGGCGTTACCGAGATTATGTCATCAAATCCTTTAATCAAGACAAGCCATACAACCAGTTCATCCGTGAACAACTTGCTGGGGATGAGCTGGACAAGGTCACTGCCGAAAGCATCATCGCCACCGGCTACTATCGCCTCGGTCTGTGGGACGACGAACCAGCCGATCCGACCCTGGCTTTTTACGACGGGCTCGACGATGTCATCATGACGACCGGACAAGTCTTCTTGGGACTGACGATCAATTGTGCTCGTTGTCACGACCACAAGATCGATCCCTTTCCGCAGAAAGACTACTACCGTTTTCTGGCCTTTTTCCACGGCGTCAAGCATTATGGCTCGAGGAGTCCTCGTTCGGTCGAAGCGGCGTCCGTCCGAACGGTTAATTTGGCAGCCGATTTGACGAAGAAGAGTCCGAAGATCGCCGAGTACAAACGCCAGGTGGCAAACCTCGAAAAGCAGAAGCGGGCGATTGAAGAAAAAGTCGCTCCCAAGTTGCAAGGTGGTGAGATCGACGACTTCAAATATCCCTCGAATCGTCTTCCCATCTTGCGAAAGGCGGCTGGGAAGCTGTTG
This sequence comes from uncultured Alcaligenaceae bacterium, assembly GCA_964423615.1. Classification (GTDB taxonomy): domain Bacteria; phylum Planctomycetota; class Planctomycetia; order Gemmatales; family Gemmataceae; genus CAYRFQ01. The sequence continues at coordinate 26,691 of CAYRFQ010000059.1, forward strand.
TCGAATGCAGAGTTTCAAAAGTACGAGGGAGTCGTTGCGAGTTTGGAGAAACTCGAGAAGAAACGCCCCACGGTGATGGCCAAGGCTCTTTGTGTTACCGAAATCGGAAGAAAAGCCCGAGACACATTCGTTCTTGTGCGAGGGAGTCCTCAGGCCAAGGGAGAGCGAGTCGAACCAGGGTTCCCCTCCGTTCTGACCGACGAGCAACCCGAAATCCCCGATCTGCCCAAGGACGTGAAGACGTCGGGGCGACGGCGCGTGCTGGCCGATTGGATTGCGTCGCCAAAGAACCCCCTCACATGGCGAGTCGTTGTGAATCGAGTATGGCAGTACCATTTTGGTCGTGGCTTGGTTCGTTCGACGAGCGATTTCGGATTCCAGGGAACGCCTCCAACGCATCCCCAATTGCTCGATTGGTTGGCGAGTCGGTTTGCCAAATCTGGACGTTTTAAGGAACTGCACCGTTTCATTGTGTTATCGAACACGTACCGTATGTCTTCGCGATCCAACAAGGAAGGTTTGGCCAAGGATACCGAGAACGATCTGTTCTGGCGATTTGACCCGAGGCGGTTGGCAGCCGAGGAAATTCGCGATTCGATTTTGGCCGTGTCGGGCAACATCAATCTCAAGAAGATGTATGGCCCGAGTATCTTTCCGAAGATCCCAAAGGAAGTCCTCGCCGGACAATCTCGACCGGGAGCCGGTTGGCGTCCCTCGCCTCCACAAGAGGCCGCGCGGCGGAGCGTTTACATCCACATCAAGCGTTCGTTGGCTGTACCGTTGTTGGCTGTGTTTGACGCCGCTGACACAGATGGCACATGCCCCGTGCGATTTACGACCACCCAGCCGACACAAGCTCTTGGGATGCTCAACGGGGAGTTCATCAACGAGCAGGCGAGCATTTTCGCGACCCACGTGAAAAAGAAGGTGGGCGACAACGCAAAGGATCAAGTACGCGAGATACTCTGGCGAACTTGCCAACGCAAACCGTCTGCCGAAGAAATCGCGCGTGGCGTCCAGTTCATGAACAACCTGACGGCTGGTGGCACGTCGCGTTCGGATGCGTTGAAGTTATACTGTTTGTTGGCGTTGAATCTGAACGAGTTCGTGTTCTTGGATTAGCCCAAGGTGGTGGGTGGCCGCCACTGCCGTGATCGGTGGATGTTTGGATTTTGGATTGGTGTAAGGCATTTCGGCTTCTGTTTCGGTACGACAATTGCTCGTCATTCCATTATCCAATCTGCATCGCCTTTGGTATTCACCAACAGTCTTTTATTGAGGGAAGTCTCATGGCAACTCCTAATTCGACCCTGGTTTTCGCGGCCACTCCCAAATCTTTGTCGGGAATGTTCACCGCCTTAGGGCAATCGATTTATGACTCGCTCTACGGGTTCATTACGTTTCTGCCGAACTTGATCGCGGCGATCGTTGTTCTCGTCGTTGGATGGTTTGCTTGCCTGTTGCTTGGGACTCTTGTGGAACGAGGGTTGCGGGCGATCGGCATGGAAAAAGTAGGCGATTTCTCGGGTCTCAACCAGTTTCTCGAACAAAGCGGGTCGAAGTGGACGACGAGCCATGCTGTTGCCATTTTGATCAGATGGTTAGTCTTTTTGATCTTCATCCAGGCAGCCGCGACACTGTTAGGTGTTCCTCAGATCACCCAGGTGATCAACACCCTCATTCTTTATATTCCTCGGATAATTATTGCGTTGGTCCTGATGGTCATCGGAGGTTGGGTCGCCAAGGTGCTGTCGCACTGGATCGAGATTGGATTGACGAAGGTCGGTTTGGAAACGGCTGGTCAACGAGCTGGTATCGATGACTTTTTCCAGAAGGCGGAGTTAAATTGGACGACGGTGACGGCGGTGGTGTTCGTCGTGCGATGGTTCATCGTGCTGATCTTTCTTCAAGCCGCTACGAGTATTCTGGGCATTCCACAGCTAACGCAGATAATTAACGATATCGTTTTTTATCTCCCGAATATCGCTGTTGCGATGTTGGTTTTGATTGTGGGTGTCTGGGTCGGGAAGGTGGCCGCGGGGTTGTTGCGAGCCAGTCTGGCCAACTTCGAAGAAGTCAATCCCGAACTCGTCGCCAAGGTGGCTCAGTATTCCATCGTGGGTTTGTCTGTGGTCATTGCCTTGAGTCAATTGAAAGTTGCTCCCATCATCGTCAACACACTGTTCATCGGTTTGATCTCGCTGCTCGTGTTGGCGCTTGGCCTCTCTTTTGGATTGGGAGGGCGTGAAGTTGCGGGTAAGATCGTGGCTGAATGGTACGAAAAGTCGGCTGCGATTAGACAGGCGGTTGGAGAAAAAGAATCGACCCACCAAATTGAACGACCAGGTCAGGAATCGGGTTCGGATACTTCGACGTCTGTTAAAGAGATCTAAGTCTGGTATTTGGAACTTAATACCTATCGAAATTGTTTCGATTCATTGCAAAAGGGAATACTCATAATGCGACCTAATTTTTGTGGCCGAACACGGCGAGAATTTTTGTGGGAAACCGGTTGTGGTTTTGGAGCCGTCGCTCTCTCGGCCATGCTGGGTGAGGAGTTTTTCGGAGGACAAGCTCGGGCGAATGACGCAGCGCCGACTAGTGGTCCCCTAACTCCCAAACCACCGCACTTTGCGCCGAAAGCTCGCAGCGTGATCTTTTTGTTCATGTATGGCGGTCCTAGCCATATCGATACGTTCGATTACAAACCCGACATGTATGGTCGGGATAACCAAACGGTCGAAGTCAAGACGTTCGGTCGTGGCGGACATCGGAATCAAGGAAGGATCGTCGAACCACGTTGGCGGTTCAATCAATATGGTCAGTGCGGGAAGTGGGTGAGTGATCTATTTCCGAACCTCGCACACCACGTCGACGACATTGCCTTCATCCACTCCATGACGGCCGATTCTCCGATCCACGGTTCGGCCATGTTGATGATGAATTCTGGGAAGATTCTCAGCGGTTCTCCGGCGTTGGGTTCCTGGGTCAACTACGGGCTAGGTACGGTCAACCAGAATCTACCTGGATTCGTCGTCATGCTCGACCCACGGGGAGGCCCGATCAGCGGTGCAAAGAACTGGTCGAGCGGTTATATGCCTGCCTATTACGAAGGCACCGTCATGCGTTCGCGCGGCGCCCCGATTTTGAATCTCAATCGTCCCGCTGGAGTTTCGGACGCGGCCCAACGTCGACTGCTCGAAACGCTCCGTGAATACAACACTCAACACAGCAACGCTCGTCCCGACAACAGCGCTTTGTCGGCTCGCATCGCGAGTTATGAGTTGGCTTACCGAATGCAGTCTTCGGCGCCCGAGGCGGTCGACTTGACTCAAGAGAGCGATGAGACCAAACGTCTCTATGGGATGGATCGACGACAGAGCGAGGCCTTCGGAAAACAGTGTCTGTTGGCGCGTCGTTTGGTCGAACGTGGCGTCCGTTGCATCCAAATCTACTCCGGCGGAAACCATAACGATGCCAACTGGGACGCTCACGGCGATCTCGAACGAAACCATAACCTGCACGCTGGAGAAACGGACAAGCCCATTGCTGGACTGTTGGCCGACCTCAAGCGTCGTGGTTTGCTCGAAAGCACCCTAATCGTTTGGGGTGGAGAGTTCGGACGACAACCGACCGCCGAATACGCCCGCGGGACAGGTCGCGATCATAATAGCTATGGCTTCACGATGTGGATGGCTGGAGGAGGAATCAAAGGTGGTGTGAGTGTTGGTACGACCGACGAACTCGGTAGCGCCGCCGTCGAAAAGCCGTTGCACGTGAAACACCTACACGCCACCATCTTGCACCAGTTGGGGCTGAATCCCAATCGGTTATCCTACTTCTACGGCGGCCTGGACCAAAAACTCGTCGGAGTCGAAGGAGCCGAGCCGATTCGCGAAATCATGACGTAGTGGAACGTCCGAATGTCGGTGCTTTGTAATTGCTACAGGGTGGGCCTTGGCCCACCCTTCATACTTGTTTTTACGGCTTCGGCTCCAGTGCCGCCGAGCCTCGAGCGTGTGTTTTGCCTAGGAGCCGCTCTAACGACTTCACCGTTTTTACCATATCACCACGATTCACAACGTTCATCGTTTCCCGCGGGTCTGTGGCGTGATCGTATAACTCGCGAGCAACCACTTTTCCCGTCTTGAAATCACGCCACTCTGTGTAACGGTATTTTGCAGTTCGCATAGAAAAACCCATTACCTTGGGATTTGTTCCGGCCTTGGGATAAGCGGGTCGCGGGTGCCAAGTGAACGCGGCTGATTTGACTTTGGCTTCGGGATCATTCAATACCGGACGAAGGCTTTTGCCCTCCAAGTGCTTTCCTGTCGGCAGGCGACAAAGATCAGTTAGCGTGGGATACAAATCGAGTAGTTCTGTGAGAGCTTCGGTTCGCTGTCCTCCGCGGTGTTTCGGAGTTGCAATGATCATCGGGACGCGAGCATCCAACTCGAAGTTTGAAGTTTTGGCCCAGAGCCCGTGTTCGCCGAGATGATAGCCGTGGTCGGAGAAGAACACGATGATCGTATTGTCGGCCAATCCGAGTCTATCCAGTTCGACGATGACCTTGCCGATCTGAGCATCCACATAGCTGATGGCTGCATAATACCCGTGCCGCAATGTTATTACTTCTTTGGCAGTCGGTTGGCTGTTCTTGCGTTTCCGGAACCCTCGCAGGATTTCGCGGCTATCGTGTAAGGCGATCTTGGGAACGTTTTTCGGCGGCGTGGGATTGGTGGGAGGTTTGACCTTCGAACGGTCGTACATGTCCCAATACTTCTTGGGTGCGTTGAAGTGGGCGTGCGGTTTCCAAAAACCGACTGCGAGAAAGAACGGGGCGTCCTTTTGCTTTAACTTTCGTAAGGCTTTGATCGCGAGGTTTGCAATGCGGCCGTCGAAGTAGGCGTCGTCGGGTACGTCTCGCATTTCACAACGCGGCGTCTGTAGCCAGTCGGGTGGAAGTTTGCCCTTCACTTTGGCCTTGTCTGCGCCATGTGTGTTGTAATGCATGACTGCGGGAACCGACCACGATGCGGCATCACCTTTGTATCTATCTTGTCGCCAGTTGTGGAATATCTTGCCGATGTTAATCGTGACATAGCCCTGCCTCAGAAATAGCTGCGGTAGCGTAATGATGTCCGGATGGTTCTCGCGAAAATGAGTCGGGAGATCCCAGATGCCGAGCGACGATGGTCGGAGCCCAGTGAGCAGCGACGCCCGCGACGGATTGCACACCGCTTGTTGGCAATACGCTCGCAGAAACAGCGTTCCGCGTCTCGCTAGCTTGTCAATGTGCGGAGATCGAATGAACTTGTGGCCGTAGCAGCCGAGATCGACTCGCATGTCGTCCACGGCGATGAAGAGTACGTTCGGGCGTGTGTTGCGTTTCTTGGTTTGGTTCTTTACTGAAGACTTCTCGTGCTGTTTGTCTTGTATTCGCTGTTGCTGTTGGGCATTTCCGTTCGAAATGGACAGCAAAAACACGGTTACGGGGATGAAAAATGGTTTCATTAGTTTCCTCGGCGATGAATAGTCTTCCCGTGTCGATCTTGATTGGTGAGCGGCTCATTTGACGATGTTCGTGAGCAATTACTCCGAAAATCAGTTCTAGTGTCCTTCTTTTCTTGCAATTGTCAATCAGTCGGGTGAGACTTCAGCAATCCAGAAAGATGAAGTCACCGAGGATAGAAATCATGACAGGTTTTCGAGTTTGCCTCTGTTTACTTGCGTTGTCGATGGTTGTCGTGCCAGTGCAAGCCCAAGCACTTTTTCAGAAAACGCTCGTGAGCACAGTTAAAAACGTGCACGTGGGCTCTTGGACGACGACCGGCAAAAACCTGACGCCCGATTGCCGCATTCCCTGGTCTGTCCGACTGGTTCGCCTGCATGGGGGTAAACAAGAAGGTGTTGATTTAATCGTCATTGACAATGGGCAGCTCAAGATGACGCTCATCCCGACGCGTGGATTGGGGATTCAGTCGGTACAGCTTGGTGATCTGCGGCTGGGCTGGGATTCGCCCGTGAAGGAGGTCGTGCACCCCAAGTTCATCAACTTGCAGGCCCGAGGAGGGCTCGGCTGGCTCGAGGGGTTCACCGAGTGGCTTTGCCGCTGCGGTATGGAGAATAATGGTCAACCTGGCACGGATCGTTTTGTAAACAACGTGGGTGATGAGGCAACCATGGAGCTGACGCTCCACGGGAAAGTCGCGAATATTCCTGCCCAAGACGTGAAGCTGATCCTTCGAGGAACGAAAACGAAACCACGTATCGTTATTCAGGGCCGTGTGGACGAGAAAATGTTGTTCGGGCCGAAGTTGGAACTGCATACCGAGATATCTACTCAGGTCGGCAGTAGCCGTTTCCGCATCGACGATAAGGTGGTGAACGCCGGAGCCCAGGCCCAAGAATTCCAGATGCTCTATCACCTGAATTTTGGTCGTCCGCTACTGCAGGAGGGCGCCAGGTTCGTGGCCCCTCTTGCCAAAGTCGCCCCGTTCAACAAACGAGCTGGCGAAGACCTGCACCGCTTCAGCAGTTATGATGCCCCGACGCCAGGATATGTCGAGCAAGTTTATGTCATGGAACCACTCGCTAACCAAGCTGGAAAGACGACGATTCTGTTGCGAAACAGGAAAGGTGATCGTGGGGCCTCGATGACTTACCGAGTCAAAGAGCTACCGTATCTGACGCTATGGAAAAATACAGGAGCGATCACAGACGGATATGTCACAGGCATTGAGCCAGGAACGAACTATCCGAATACTCGCCGAATCGAGAGAAAATTTGGCCGTGTTCCCAAACTCGCAGCCGGAAAGGGCCACCGGATGACCATCGATGTCGGGTTGCACGTTACCGCCGCCGAGGTGAGCGGAGTCGTTCGTGGTATCGAAGCCATCCAGGGCAAACGTAAAACGAAAGTCGTGCGTATGCCGGAGAAATAGTACTTTGGTGCGTCTTGGTTTTCTCTGGTCGAATCTCCACCAGTCTCGTCCATTCTTGAAGTGATCTGGGTGTACCCGAACCCCAAGAGAGGTACGCAGACGACACGGAGTTCTGGGGGCAAGGTTCTCTCCGCTCCAAATATTCATCAAGCGGTGGGTGGAGTTCTTTCAGACGATTTTTCGCGGACGAAAGCCTTGGCTTGTTTCGTTCCGTCGTCTCGAGCATTCCGAGGGTGGCAAGAACAAGAGCCTGCGATATCCTTCCCTATCGACGGAGCCGACATAGAATAGTATTCACAACATGTTGAACGTAGTCACACTCATTCATGAAGGGATCTTTATCCAATGGCTAGCGCCACAACTACCATTCGTGCCTTGACGGCGAGAGCCTTCCCCAAGCCGGACAAGTTCACGCAGTTCTGCAACAACGACGGGAAGCCACTGGGTGGAGTCATCGGCGGCAAATCCATTCCCGGATCGATGAACGCGACCTTTCAGACGACAGATCCCGGTTCAGAGGAAGTCCTTGCGACGGTCTGCGAAATGGGTGAAGCCGAAGTCGCCATGGCCGTCGAAGCGGCGAGTCGAGCTTTTCACGGGGACATTGGGCAGGGTTGGAGAGACTTTGACGTCGAAGATCGCATTGCGTTGGTCAACAAATTGGTCGAGTTATGCGAGCGCGACCGAGACGTCTTGCTCGCGTGCGAGATTTTCGATGGCGGTAAAGTATCGGAATTGGCCGAAGGCGACTTCACGCAGATCCGTGCGTGTGCCGAGTACTTTCGCGGAGTTGCTCAGAAGATCCAGATGGGCGACGGTCCTGCCATGAAAGTCGCCCACGGAGTGAAAGGCTTCACCTATCGCGAACCCTGGGGAGTCGTCGCTGGCATTATTCCTTGGAACTATCCGATCGTGTTGACGTCGTGGTTCATGTTTCCGGCGTTGTTGGCTGGAAACACCATTTTGATCAAACCAGCCGAGGACACTCCGCTTTCGGCTCTGTACATCGGCAAGCTCGCTGAAGAAGCTGGGTTCCCTCCGGGGGTCATTAATGTTCTACCCGGACGCGGTGAGATCACCGGCCACTGCATCGCCGAAAATCCAACCGTTCGCTACATTTCATTTACGGGTTCGCCAGGTGTTGGTCAGGCGATTCTTCGGACATGCGACCGACACGGTACGCGAATGAAACGCGAGATGGGTGGAAACGGCGCGGCGATCGTCCTCGATGATGCTGATCCAGAAGTTGTGGGACGCATGATCGGCCGCTACACGAACCAACACTACGGCCAAACTTGTTGCACCATTCATCGCGTGTTCGTCGACAGCAAGATTGCCGATGATTTCGTCAACGTGCAGCGTTCCTTCTTTGCAGACTTGAAGATCGGCTACCAAGCCGACGAAGGAACGCAGTTGGGAGCAGTCGTCAACCCGACACAACGCCGACGTATTCTTCAAGCTCAGAAAGAAACCGTGGCTCAAGGAGGTCAACCGATCCTTCCTGGTGGCGAGGCTGAAGTGAGTGGCCGAACTGGTTTTTACTTGAAGCCCGCTTTGTATCGCACCACGCCGGGGGTCGATTGTAATCCGCTGGAGGTCTTCCACACCTTCGCAACGGTTTGCCCTGTGAACTCCGTGGAAGAAGCTCTCGAATTGGCCAACGCTTCGCCGTACGGTCTTGGTGCGAGCGTTTGGACAAAAGACATCGAGCGAGGTGTTGCTGTGGCCAAGCGATTCCGGGACGGCACTGCTCAAGTGAACTGCCACAATTCAATCGCTTATGGCTTGCCTTATGGCGGTCAAGGAATTTCAGGCGGTCCAGGTGCTGGGGTCAACTGCGAGGATACCTTCCTGGATTACACTCAAGTCAAAGCCGTTTATGTGGCTGACTATCCGGGTTAATTGATTTCCACTCAGCATTATGGAGTCCTAGGCTGATAATGGATCGTCAAGAATGCAGGGCCGTGATGGGTAAAGATTCGGCTTCGAGATTCCTTATCAGTGCAACAATGAACAAGGTGTGGCGGGTTTTGTTGCCTGCCACATCCTTTGCTGAGTACGAGAAAAGTTTTGGAGTTTTCCGAGTTTGGAACCAGCAAAGCAGGAACCGACTCATTGCGCTTGCTTTCCCCCGCCTGCTTCTCGAGAATCACTTCACTTGATGCAAACGTTTCAGCCGAATGTCTTTGAACTCGACACGCATTCCCTTGTCGTGGATTTGTAGTCCGATGGCTCCTTTGTCCAATTGTCCGCGTGTTGTGTTGTCGGTGAACTCGGATGCCAACTTTCCATTGATATAGAACTGAAAGCGGTTGCCACGGGCGATGATGTGGACGTCGTTCCATTTCTTTGGGCGGATGTCTGATAGCGTGACTGGATTGGGAATCTTGGTGGAGCGTGTTTGACCACCTTTGTCGATGACGAGCTTGGTACCACGCGGACAAGGATACTCTCTCCGTCCGGCGAAGTGAAAATCCCATGCTCCGAGAATGTGATCCCCGATGCCGACGTGGCCGAGGTCCGCATGATACCCAACGAACGGCCGTCTTCCCGTCTTGTCTGGTCGACTTCGGATTTCAATACCTGTGTTTCCCTTTCCTGGCAGACGATAACGCAGCTTCAACTCGAAGTCTCTGAGTTTCTGTTCCTTCCAAACAAGATAAACAAGTCGGTTAGCGCTTCCTTCTCCGACAATGACGCCATCCCGGACGCTCCAGTCACCAGCGTTCTTCTTGGGAACCGAGTGCCAACCATTGAGCGTCTTACCGTCGAACATCGATGTGAAGCCTTCTTGCTCTTTCTTGAGCGGCACGACGATCTCGCCGCTGAAGATAGACGCAGGGTCGCCTCGCTCGGCGATAGTCTTGGATAAAGTTCGGATCGTTCGAGGAATTCGACCTTCGTAAACCAACTTCCCTTGTGATTTCACGAGGACGGTGCGATCGAGGTCCAGCATCTCGTCATTGACACGAATGATGATTTCGGGAAGGTCCTTTGCTTGCAAGTGAATCAGTTGCTCCTTCCGCTCGGCTCGAATCACGTTACCGGGATAGAATCGCTTGGTCGCCAACCAGTAGAACCGGCGGTGGTTAGACATTTGCCAAACGATTCGGACGGGAAAAGGATCGCGAGTGAACTTGGCCATCCATGGAATCGATGGAGCATCCGACCCACGCATTCCGTGCCCGCGGTTCGGATGGATCTTTGTCCAATGCGTGTAACCTTGGGGGTCGGTCATCTGTAGATCGTCGAGCCGTTTTCCCCATTGTTGGGCAGCCTTATTACGTCCGTACCTCGAATCTTTCGCGCCCATTTGAATCGAGAATGGCAAGTTCCGTAAACCCAACGGGGAAGCACTATTCGGATGCCCAGCTACCATCGTTGCGGCAGCGAAGCGATCGGCCATCCTTGGGGCCAAGTAATACACGCCGTCACCACCAGCAGAAACACCGATCAAGTACACACGGTTAGGGTTCACGTCCTCGAATACAATGAGGTTTTCGATGAGCCTGCCAAGAAACTGGTCGACGTGACTTTGATGCCACATGTTCCACGTGTTGGTGGGAGCACGCGGCGCGACGTACACGCCCTCCTTAACTCGGTAATGCCGCTTGTGGATGTTCCATTCTCGATCGTTGATTTGCCTGGTCGTATTGCCTCCTCCGTGCAGAGTAATGAGCAAACTGCGACCGTCATCCGGCTTCTTGCCGTGGACGCTGTAGTGAAACGGCATTTGCAACTTTCCGCTCGTCAGTCGTCGTGCTTTCATCTCCCGGGTACGGGAATTCTTGATCTGTCGAACATGATCGCTCCAGAGGAGTTGCTTGGCGAGTTGGGCGTCTTTTCGGGTGAGAGCGACGGTGGCGAACTCTTGTTTGGCCAGAGCAGGTCGGTCTTTGGGGTTCTTTTTCAAGTAGGCTTTCAGTTCCGCCAAGGCATGGAGGGATGCTTCGACGTCGATGGGTGAAGGCGTTTTGGGTGTCGCCGGTTTGTGGTTTTCTTTGGCCGATTTCGTGTATCGGTCGGTGACGTTCACGGCGTGGACATACTTGATTGTGCGATCCCAAACCAACGGAAACGTGATTCCGGTGGGCTTGAAGCTGGTAGCATAGATCGCGTGGAGTCGATGGTCTTTCTTGGCGGTGGCCGCGCGGCCGGTAAACCACCCTCGGTTTAACTTGTCTCCAGAGGGTTCGGCTGCTCCAGTGTAATGCCACTGGCCGTCCCAAATTTCGACCCACGAATGATTACCGCTCTTGTTGGTCCACAAAGGAGTCCCCGCTAACCGCGCCGGAACTCCGACAGCCCGGCAGGCATCGATCAACAAAACGGAAAGCCCAGTACACGAGGCCTTGCCAGCCTGAATCGTTTCGTAGGGACTTTGGTCAGCCTTGGGACGTTGGCGCGAGAAACGCACTTTCAACATCCCGAAGATCTTGCGATTGAGAATGACGACGGCTTCGGTGGGTGACTTGGCTTTAGCTACGAGAGGCCTGAATCGTTTGTAGAAATCTTCTCGCCAGTCATCCCGGCGTTCGTTAATGCTGGCGTAGGGCAGTACATCGTTGAAAAAGATGGCTTTCGGGACTCGATCTTTCCATGGAGCTTTGTTCCAGGCTTTGTAGGCAAAGCGGACGTGTTTCAAAAGAAACTCAGCCGAAAGACTCTTTAAATCCCGGTCGGGCATGTGGGCGACCAGAAACTGAACGCCTTCCTTTTGCGACTCGGGCGCCTCTGCAAGCGCCTTACGAAGTTGGCTCGCATTCTTGCCAGCCCGAACGAGAGCCGAGTTCACGAGAGTGGACAAGTCGTCCTCACTCCACGCCAGGACGGTACTGAAGTTGAAGAAGAAGAGAGCGATCAAGAACTTACCAAATTTCATCATGTTTCGGTCCGATGAAGGATGCCAAGGCCATATTATTAACTGCAAATGGAGTGTTTTCATTGTACGGTTCCTCTCGGCGATTTCATTGAAAATACCTGTGTGTCCCGAATGGAATAATCACAAGGTCATCGTTTTGTTTTGTTTTTGGAATAGAGTGGTTCGACCTTGTTTGCGGTCGTTATTCCCGTTGGAAGTAGGTTGTTTAACGTTGAGGTTGATGTGCATTCGTCCTACCTCGCTCACTTAACCAACACCAATGAATTCGTCGTTCACCGTCTGTTATCTCCGTTATCTCCCAGCCCCTCCGTAACATGCCGAGGTTCGACAATGGCTCATCGAAAGAAAGTGCGTCTCGGGTTCATCGGCGCTGGTTGGTGGGCGACGGCCAACCACATGCCTCTCCTTGCCCAACGTGATGATGTGGACCTGACTGCCGTCTGTCGGTTAGGCAAACAGGAATTGGCTGAAGTCAAAGAAGCGTTTGGGTTCACATTTGCTACAGAGGACGCCAAAGAGCTTGTTGACTATCCCGGATTGGACGCGGTGATCGTATCGTCACCGCATACCTTTCATTTTGAACACGCCAAATTAGCGATCGAACGAGGGCTCCATGTTCTCTGTGAAAAGCCCATGTGTACGCAAGCCGATCATGCGCGCGAGTTGGTGAAGTTGGCCGAGGAAAGGAGCGTGCATTTGTTGGTCCCGTACGGGTGGCACTACAAACCGTTCATCCAAGAAGCCAAGAAGTGGATGGAGGTAGGCTCGGTCGGAACGATCCAGTACGTCCTCTGCCACATGGCTTCTCCGATCCGCGATCTTCTGCGAGGCGACAAGTTCACGAAGCGACGCGGCAGCGGACAGCCGAGTGATGTGATCTCTGGACCGGACCCAAAGACGTGGGCCGACCCTCACGTTGCTGGGGGAGGTTATGGGCACTCGCAATTGTCGCACGCCACGGGCTTGTTGTTCTGGCTCACAGGATTGATGCCGGAATCAGTCTATGCATTGATGGCCACGGCAGACGCTCGGGTCGATTTGTACGATGCGATGAGTGTGACGTTCGAGGGCGGTGTGATTGGCAGCATTTCCGGGGCTGGGACCGTGCCCCGATCGAAGACCGCGAAATACCAGGTTGATCTTCGGATCTTTGGAACCGAAGGGATGCTTCTGCTCGATTGTGAACGCGCCCGGTTGGAACTCCGCCGCCATGACGGTGACCACAGACTATTCGACGTACCACTCGACGGTGGGGCTTATGAGTGCGACGGACCACCTCATAACTTCGTCGATCTGCTTCTGGGCAAAACCACTCAAAATCACGGCCCTGGCGAAGCTGCGCTGCGTTCGGTCTTGTTGCTCGATGCGGCTTATCGGTCGGCCATGACAGGTCAGGCAGCGGCAGTCCAATGAGCAAGGAGTCTGAAACGCTCGCCTTGTTGGAGCAAGTCCAAAGTCCGGCGGGGGCGACGTTCCAGTTCTTGGGCAGTTCCTTTTGGTCTCATAATAATTAGTTAGAGGGGCGAAGGAATCAATCCGATTCAAAAATTACCGATTTTCTTTTCGCAGGGGTCAATAGGACTAAACTGACTTGATTCCTTTTGAGCCCGGTTTCCTAACTTGTTGAGAATTTTGGAGAACATAGTCACGAAGGCACTCAACGACCCGCACATTACGCGATACGAATCGATGGGTTCGGTCTCCTCATCCCAGGGCCAAACCCCAGATGCGATGAGCCAGATTCACAAGCTTACTTCCCTGCCAACGGGCGGCTTTCATACCGCTTGAGCCACGATTCCAACAGCGTCACGGCTGAGACGAATGTGTAGCCTTCGGTTATCAGCAAATCGATGTTGTTGATATTCTTCTGGCAACCAAAACAATGCGCCAGGTTCGTGCGGGGGTTGACCGTGGCTCGCATTTCCCCATAGTACGGACACAAAAACCGCAAGAATCGTTCACTCCATTTCGACTGTGCCAACACTCCTTGAAGCTGCTTCTCCATGAAGCTGATGGTGGTTGTGGTCTGGTCCGGTGAATGTTGAGATGTAACTTGCCGATTGTGTTGTCGAAAAAGCTCAAGGGTCGAACTCGGAAACGAAAATGGTCGCCAACCCCTGCACTTACTCAAACGCGCGAAGCGGGGAATAGCGACCATGCGTGAAATTGGAAACAAAACCATCCGTCAGGTTTTTACCAAAATGGGCCAACGTGATTTCGGAAGGTTCAACGATTGAACCTTCCGAAAAATGGACCTGGCTAGAAACCTCGACGAAGCTCGAATATGAGTCATGGAGTCCAGAGACTCAAAGGTTACTGAAACAGAGTAAAGCCTACAGCGTTGAAGCATCGACGTCGCCGATACCGAGAGTGACCTGGTCATCGAAGAAGAACGAGAACGCACCACCAAGTCGGAAGAAGGAAATCAGATCGACTCCGCTACCACCACTGAAGATATCGATGACATTATCGTTCTGGGCAGCGTTTTTGAAATTGGTCCCCAACGCCGTGGAATTGACAGTACCGTCTGGTGCCCAGTCATTTCTGAGCTCGTAGAACTGAGTAATCGAGAAGGATGGCAGCATGAAGCCACTGACGAGGACATCGTTGCCCCCTCCAGCACTACCCTGGTCAAAGCCCATTCCTCCTACAAGAACATCGTTTCCACCATTCGTGCTTAGAGTATCGTTCCCGAGACCACCAAAGACGAGGTCATCTCCATCTCCGGTCAATACGTAGTCGTCTCCGGCTCCTGCAAAGACTTGGATGTTGATGTCTTCGTCGGCTGCAAGTTGGAATCTATCATTTCCTCCCAAGAGAACGGCAGTGAAGCCCACGTTGCCTGTCAAGTTGAACAACGTTCGATCTGGGGCATCAACCGGGAGGGCTTCATTGGTTGCCGGTTGGCTGTTGAAATTAGCGACCACCTGGGAGAGGTCGGCGGTTTGGCCGAACGTGACATTCTCAGCATCCATGGATCCCACGAGCAACAATGTGCTGTCCCTACCGGTGAGAGTGGTATTGATGGGAATTTCGTGATTTTCGGTGTCAAGTTCGAGAATCACAGGCTTGTCTACTTGAACTGCCTCCTGGTAGTCCCCATCGAATAGGAGGATGCGACCGCCAGAAGCCACAGCATTAACGGCGTCAAAGACGTTGTCGAAGCGATTGACACCAAATCCAGGTGTGTTCGAGTCAAAGTCATCATCGACTTCGACCACTGGTTCGTTGTCGTCGACTCCAGTGATCGTGACGGTGACTGTGGCTGTGTCCGTGAGAGAACCATCGGAGAGTGTGTAAGTGAACGTGTCCGTCGCTGTCTCTCCCACGTTCAGAGCCGCAAACATGCCGTTGGGATCGTAGGTAACGGTCGTGCCATCGAAGACAACAGTGCCGACTGTGGCAGTGGCATCCACACTTGTCACGGTAAGGGGATCATTCTCGGGATCACTGTCGTTGGCCAACAGGTCGGTTACCGGAATGTTAACGGCCGTGTCCTCATCGGTCGTGGCCATGTCATCGATGGCAACAGGAGCATCGTTGACTCCAGTGATCGTGACGGTGACTGTGGCTGTGTCGGTCAAGGCACCATCGGAGAGTGTGTAAGTGAACGTGTCGGTCGCTGTTTCTCCCACGTTCAATGCCTCGAACTGGCCGTTGGGGTCATAGGTGACGGTCGTGCCATCGAAGGTGACTTGGCCGACGGTTCCACTGCCATCGATATCGGTCACGGTTAAAGGATCACTTTCGGGATCACTGTCGTTGGCCAACAGGTCTGTTGCCGGGATGTTAACGGCTGTGTCCTCATCGGTCGTGGCCATGTCATCGATGGCAACAGGAGCATCGTTGACTCCGGTGATCGTGACGGTGACAGTGGCTGTGTCCGTCAAGGCACCGTCGGAGAGCGTGTAGGTGAACGTATCGGTCGCTGTCTCTCCCACGTTCAATGCCTCGAACTGGCCGTTGGGATCATAAGTGACGGTCGTGCCATCGAAAGTGACTTGGCCGACGGTTCCACTGCCATCGATATCGGTCACGGTTAAAGGATCACTTTCGGGATCACTGTCGTTGGCCAACAGGTCTGTTGCCGGGATGTTAACGGCTGTGTCCTCATCGGTCGTGGCCATGTCATCGATGGCAACAGGAGCATCGTTGACTCCAGTGATCGTGACGGTGACGGTGGCTGTGTCTGTCAAGGCACCATCGGAGAGCGTGTAGGTGAACGTGTCGGTTGCTGTCTCTCCTACGTTCAATGCCTCGAATTGGCCGTTGGGATCATAGGTGACGGTCGTGCCATCGAAGACAACAGTGCCGACTGTGGCAGTGGCATCCACACTTGTCACGGTAAGGGGATCATTCTCGGGATCACTGTCGTTGGCCAACAGGTCAGTTGCTGGAATGTTAACGGCCGTGTCTTCATCGGTCGTGGCCATGTCGTCGATGGCAACAGGAGCATTGTTGCCTCCGGTTATCGTAACGGTGACGGTGGCTGTGTCTGTCAAGGCACCGTCGGAGAGTGTGTAAGTGAACGTGTCGGTCGCTGTCTCTCCAACGTTCAGAGCTGCAAACATGCCGTTGGGATCGTAAGTAACGGTAGTGCCATCGAAGATAACAGAGCCGATGGTTCCGGTGTCATCAATCCCTGACACGGTCAGAGGATCACTTTCGGGATCACTGTCGTTGGCCAAAAGGTCGGTTGCTGGGATATCGACGGTCGTGTCTTTATCGGTCGTGGCCATGTCATCGATGGCAACAGGAGCATCGTTGACTCCGGTAATCGTGACGGTGACAGTGGCTGTGTCCGTCAAGGCACCGTCGGAGAGCGTGTAAGTGAACGTGTCGGTTGCTGTCTCTCCCACGTTCAATGACTCGAACTGGCCGTTGGGATCATAGGTGACGGTCGTGCCATCGAAAGTGACTTGGCCGACTGTGGCAGTGGCATCCACACTTGTCACGGTAAGGGGATCATTCTCGGGATCACTGTCGTTGGCCAACAGGTCTGTTGCCGGGATGTTAACGGCCGTGTCCTCATCGGTCGTGGCCATGTCATCGATGGCGACAGGAGCATCGTTGACTCCAGTGATCGTGACGGTGACAGTAGCTGTGTCTGTCAAGGCACCGTCGGAAAGCGTGTAAGTGAACGTGTCTGTCGCTGTCTCTCCTACGTTCAATGCCTCGAACTGACCGTTGGGATCATAGGTAACGGTCGTGCCATCGAGGACAACAGTGCCGACTGTGGCAGTGTCATCCACACTTGTCACAGTCAGGGGATCATTTTCGGGATCACTGTCGTTGGCCAACAGGTCGGTTGCCGGAATGTTAACGGCCGTGTCCTCATCGGTCGTGGCCATGTCATCGACGGCAACAGGAGCATCGTTGACTCCAGTGATCGTGACGGTGACAGTAGCTGTGTCCGTCAAGGCACCGTCGGAGAGTGTGTAGGTGAACGTATCGGTCGCGGTCTCACCCACGTTCAATGCCTCGAACTGGCCATTGGGATCATAGGTCACAGTGGTCCCATTTAACACGACGGTGCCGATGGTTCCGGTGTCATCCACACTTGTTACAGTCAGAGGATCACTTTCGGGATCACTGTCGTTGGCCAACAGGTCGGTGGCCGGGATGTTAACGGCCGTGTCCTCATCGGTCGTGGCCATGTCATCGATGGCAACAGGAGCATCGTTGACTCCAGTGATCGTGACGGTGACGGTGGCTGTGTCTGTCAAGGCACCATCGGAGAGCGTGTAGGTGAACATGTCGGTTGCTGTCTCTCCAACGTTCAATGCCTCGAACTGACCGTTGGGGTCATAGGTGACGGTGGTGCCATCGAAGACAACTGTGCCGACTGTGGCAGTGTCATCCACACTTGTTACAGTCAGGGGATCATTTTCGGGATCACTGTCGTTGGCCAACAGGTCGGTTGCCGGGATGTTAA
>CAYRFQ010000060.1:0-44255 GCA_964423615.1 uncultured Alcaligenaceae bacterium
GACAACCTACGGGGCAAAAAAACGCCTTGTTCACTACGTGCCGGGAATCGCTGGCAAGAGCCACCAATCAACCTTTTTCCACCACCACTTCTTCGCCATTCTTAACTGTTCGAAACGCCGTGGCATCACCGGTGACTTGCCCGATAGGATTCGATTCGCTTGCCATCCGAGGCGTGTCATCGGAGGAAGCGGGAGTCGGTCCGAACAAAATACAGAACGCTTTTCCCGGTGGCCAGTAAGCCAACTCGCCGACCGACATCTCAAAGCGAGCATCTGGCCCCGCTTCCATCCTGACGGATATCGAGAAGTAAATCTCATTTCCCCAACAGTTGGCATTTCCGATCAGAGGAAGTGCTTCCAGAATCGCCTTGGCCGTTTCTGAGTCGTTCAGTTCGGCGGGAATGTCGAGTTCCCCGACTTTGATCCGAATCGGATGGGCCATTACCTCGCTCCTTTCGTGCAAAACCCAAACATTGATGTCGGCTCGCTGGGAATGCGAATGATATCTCCGATCTTACAGCAACCAGACTCACGCAAATTGTTCCAAATCGAGATTCTTACACTTGCCTTGACGATATCTTAGTGATATCATTTCGATAGTGTTGATTCGAATGACATTTCTGAGGTATGCCAACAATGACTGAGGAGAAGCGTTATCAACCCAGTGCCGGATGGGGTCCGTTAGTCGGCGTAATACTTTTGCTGTTAGCTGCTCCTTTGCTATTAGGCTTAGGAATTAGTTATACGGAAACGCCAAACATGGGAAGGCTCGTGACCGTGTTCATTCTGGTCGGGATCTTGGCCTTCATGGTAGCGGCAACCATGTGCTTTGGGTTCATCGCCGTCGCGCCGAACGAAGCTCGAGTCCTGCTATTGTTTGGTGAATATAAAGGGTCCGTTCGAGAGTCGGGGTTCTTTTGGGTGAACCCGTTCTTCAGCAAAAAGAAGCTCTCGTTACGAGTCCGAAACTTCGAGACTGGCTCGACGACCATGCCCGAGAAAAAGGACGCTGCAGGCACAGTCCTTCAAGAACGAGCACGCACAGCCGGAAAGCCCTCGAAGGTGAACGACCGAGATGGAAATCCAATCGAGATTTCTGCCGTCGTCGTTTGGAGGGTCGTCAACACTGCCGAAGCACTCTTTGAAGTCGACGACTACGAACATTTCGTCGAAGTCCAAAGCGAGGCGGCATTGCGAAACTTGGCAACGCGACACCCCTATGACAGCGAGGACCACGAGATTTCACTACGGGGTAGCACGACCGAAGTTTGTGACCAACTCCGAGATGACATCCAGGAACGTCTCGAAAAGGCGGGCGTCAACGTCACCGAAGCACGCATCAGTTACCTCGCTTATGCTCCCGAGATTGCCGCCGCCATGCTCCAACGACAACAAGCCCAAGCCGTCGTCGCCGCCCGAACCAAGATCGTCGAAGGGGCCGTGGGCATGGTCCAAATGGCCTTGGATCATCTTGCGAAAGATCACATCATCGAACTCGACGAAGAAAAACGCGCCGCTATGGTTTCGAATCTACTCGTCGTGTTGTGTAGTGACCGGCACACCCAACCTGTGGTGAATACCGGAACGTTGTATCATTAAAGAGAAGGCACAAGGTGCAAGGGGATTGGAACGCAGCCTTTTTTTCGCTCCACTCCAAGTTGGGGAAAAAGAGGGAAGATGAGCCAACTAACCTCCCTCTCCTCAAGACTGGGGGACAGAGATCGAGGGTGAGGGGTTGATCTCTCAATTTCCTATCGCACCGCACAACGAGAACAAACCGGAACAGAGCGTTCTCATGGGAGGAGTCCAGTGGCTTCCGAAGAATCCCGAAAGTCATTCCTGCTGCGGACTGATCCTAAAGTCCTCGCCGCCCTGAAAAAATGGGCCGCTGACGAAATGCGCAGCGTCAACGGCCAACTCGAATACCTCTTACGTCAGGCCTTGATTGACGCAGGCCGCTTGAAATCCGAACAAGACGACTCTGCTGACGACGATTCGAAATGACTCAAGTGTCGCCTCGGTCTGGATCCATCTCAGCCTTCCGAGATTCAGTGTGCGAACATTCTTTCGTAACGGGACGAATGTTCCGGCGACCATCTTGCGTTCTGGCTGACCAATCCCCTACCAATCCCCCTACCACTTCGCCGCACCATCATAACGCCCGAACACCTCGGCCATGGCGTTGATCAATTCCCCGACGGTGCACCTGGCCTCGGCCGCTTCGAGCAACACAGGCATCATGTTTTCCTCCGTCGCGGCCACTTGTTTCACTTTGGCGAGCATTCGTTCCACGACCGTCACCTCGCGATCTTCCTTGATCTTCTTGAGTCGGGCAAGTTGTTCGCGTTCGGGCGTATCGTCGATCAAGAGGGTCTCGATTCCCTTGTCGTCTTCCTCCTCGAACGCGGTGACTCCGACGATGAGTTTATCGTGGTTGTCGACTTCGCGTTGGTGGACGAATGCAGCGTCGGCTATTTCGCGGCGGAAGAAGCCTCGCTCAAGTGCGTCGATCATACCGCCGAGATCCTCGATGCGTTCGAAATATTTCTCGGCGGCTTGTTTCGTTTGCTTCGTCAGCGTCTCAATGAAATAACTTCCGCCCAACGGATCGACGGTATTCGTCACACCCGTTTCGCACGCCAACACTTGTTGAGTTCGCAAGGCCAAAGTCACTGCGTGTTCCGAAGGCAACGCAAGCGTTTCGTCCATACTATTCGTGTGGAGCGATTGACAACCACCCAACACCGCCGCGAGAGCCTGATAGGCAACTCGCATTAAGTTCACTTCGGGCTGTCGGGCTTGCAGCGAACAACCAGCCGTTTGTGCATGAAAACGTAGCTTCCACGAAGACTCTTTGTGCGCACCATATTTGTTCCGTAAGGTTTCAGCCCAAATAACGCGAGCTGCCCGATACTTCGCGATCTCCTCGAACATGTCGTTGTGCGAGTTGAAAAAGAAACTCAAACGCGGCGCGAAGGCATCGATGTCCATTCCCCGTTCGAGACATTTGTCGATGTAATGGAACCCGTCGGCAAGTGTGAACGCGAGTTCTTGCACGGCCGTCGATCCCGCTTCGCGGATGTGATAACCGCTGATGCTCACAGTATTCCACTGTGGAACGTTGTCCGTACAAAACTCGATCAGGTCACACACCAAACGGACGTGGGGTTCGGGAGGAAACACGAACTCGTTCTGGGCGTGAAACTCTTTCAAAATATCGTTTTGGATCGTTCCTCGCAGGTCCTTCCAGTCGACACCTTTGTTCTTCGCGTTGGCCAAATAATACGCCATGATGATGATGGCCGGAGCATTGATCGTCATCGAAACGGAGACGTTACCGACGTCGATTCCGTCAAATAATTCCTCCATGTCGTCGAGCGTATCGACGGCCACGCCGAGACGACCAACTTCCCCGAGCGACTTCGGATCGTCACTGTCGAGCCCCATCAAAGTCGGTAAATCGAACGCCGTGCTCAGACCAGTCTGGCCTTTTTCCAAAAGAAACTGGAACCGTTCGTTCGTTTCCTTGGCCGTCCCAAAGCCTGCGAACTGACGCATCGTCCAAAGCCTGGACCGATACATCGACGCATGTACGCCACGCGTAAAAGGATATTGGCCGGGATAACCCAAATCCCGATCGTAATCGAATTCGCCGACATCTTCGGGAGCGTACAGCGCCTCGATGGGCACGCTGCTCACCGTCGTTGGCGGCTGATCGCGGAGTTTCGCCTTGCGGTTTTCTTCTTCCCAACGTTCCCGTCCGGCGGCGTCGGTGACGGTAGCCATGAGTTTTATTTTCCTTTTTGTCCGGGCGAACATTTGGCGTTAATGGACTGGCAAATAAAAAAAACAATGCCCTGACGAATATCGGAGTGACTCAGTTCCGATCCTTCCTGAGATGCTCAATGTTGCATTGTACCGCGTTTCTCGACACGGTACCAAGGAGGTACGCTTCTAGAGTTTTGGAAAGTAAAACCGGAGGACAGTTCTGGCATCTGTCCAGGAAAAACTGTTCTCTAATCGGAACACGCACCATCGCAAACACAACCACACTCGATTCAAACATAAGTTGGACTCAAACTCACAATGCAAGACATCACTTTCGCTCGGCTCCGATGGTTCTGGCTTTTTCCCGTTCTCGTCATACTCGTTGACCCAACCGGGAGCTCCGCCCAAAACATCAAGTCTCCTCGAATCATAACGGTCTCAATCTCCCAAGACGGAAAAACGGTGCTCACCGGACAATTGATCGCCAAGGAGAAGGATACCAAGGCTGAGATCTGGGAGAAACTAGAAGGGGTCCAACTAAAAGCCACGCAGGTGCTCCTCCCGGATCCTCAGGATCGAACTCACTCGACTCTCACCGGCAAGGTCACCATTCGTCTGGAAGAGGGGACCAAGGAACTCGCGTCGGCCGACGTATCCAAGCTCAGGGTGAAAGGAGGTCAAATCTCACCACAGCTTCCCATGCCGACCAGCTGGACCATTCCCGCAGCAGAAGTCACTCGTACAGCCTCCATCGCTGGAGTCTCAGAACGTTCCTCGGGCATTTTTGCCTTCGTCGTTGCCGTACTGGCGATCATCGTTCTTGTCGTTGGAGGCGTCTATTGGTTTGGTCGTTTGAGTCCCCCAGCCACGGAAGAATCTTGGCAGCCCGAAGATGCCACCACGCTATCTGACGAAGACGACGACGATGAAGACGATGAGGATGAAGACGATGAAGATGAAGACGATGACGATGAAGATGAAGAAGGTGAGGACGAGAAAGGACCAGACCTGGAAACACTAGACAAAGCAGAAACTCCCGACGTCCCCCTGGAGAAATCCGAAGAAGAACAAGCAGAGAAAGGAACGGCAGAGAAGAAAGACAAGGAAAATCCGAAAGAGAAAAAAAAGAAATGATCACGCATTTCAGATGACCATCGGCGGGAAATTTCGGTCATCTGAAACGCTGAGTGAGTTTGCCAAACGAGCCTTGTGACCAGGGGAGAGAAAGGGAATTTCAGCGCTACGAATCAAGGACGACCAACCGGAGAAGACACGGGAACTCCAAGAGCAGGAACCCCCGGACCTCGCGGCATGGGTTCATACTCGGGAGCGAGCAGCCGAACTTGACCCCGGTCACGCCCTCCAAATCTCCCTGACGAGGAGTCGCTTCGTGGTTGGGCAAATCGCGATGGAGTTCCCCGAGCCCTCCGCCAGTCTTGGTCCGATGATCCGGGCAAATAGCGAGGTCGTTGTTGACGTTCGTACCCCCCAAACGTTTGGCCTACTTCACGCTCGGTTGGATCGGCACCCCGGACAGTGGGTCCACGGCTTCTATCGTTGGGCTGAGGCGGAATCGTAAGTCGAACGACCCTTCTAGAGTTTTCTGATTGTTGTTGCGAGGCTAACTGTTCTCGCTGCTGTTTGGGTTGCCGCTCTTTGGCAACTTGCATGTGCGGTTTATCACGGGTCTGAGCCAGATAATTCAGCCAATCTCTTTCCAAGTGCTCGACGCTCTGTTTCTTATAATACGTCCATACCGCTTGATCCCAACCACGCGACATCCCGTGGCCGACGAAATCCAAAAAACGAAATTTACCTTTGTCGCCCCCCATTTTGACCAGATAATCGGCAATGGAGTAGCCCTGGGCGTAAAGAGCGATGACGTTGCGAGGATATTCCTTCAAACCGAACAACCTACGCATCTGAATCCCTTGACGCGAATTCAAAATGTCACGAACGATCTTATTGTGACGAGTGCGTTCGATGTCATCTTCGGAAAGGACCGAACCGCCCTCGTCGGCCCACCGAGGAACGGCTTGCTTGAACCGATAGGCGAAGATGGTATGGGTTATCTCGTGCGGAAGGACGCTGGCAATCAAGCGGTCCAGTGGTCCTTGAATTTGCATGCTCTGGGACATGACAACCCCTCGGCCATAATGGTCCGTGCCAAACCCAAAGGATGTCGCACCACTCGGTCCACCCATTGTCACCCGAACCGTCAACGGACACCGCTGCGGCCATTGGGCCATTTCGTGACCGAGCCATTCGACCGCCTTCGTCTTGCGGTAATATTCAGCCCACTGTCCCACGCGAAGGGCGATGTGGGGAGTTGGTGCATTCACGATGAAGTTTGGCGTGCGGTACTGCGCTCCCATGCAGGCAAACACAGAGACCAGCGCAAGGACGATTCGTCGGCGCGCATTCATTCCGTTTGTCTCCTGTCTCGAACTCCAGGAAAAGTTTGAAAACGGGTCGCTTTCCCGGATCAAAGGTCTGCTACAAACCTACCGCAAAACCTGAGCCAAGCCACGGAATGTTGTCTAATTTTCACTCAAGTCTGGTCGTATCCTCCATCTCGCATTGATGTTATGGGTGTTGTCAGTCTGAACAACAAGTCACAAAATCGGTTCAAGATTTTGTAAAGATTACCCTCGCCATGTGCCGATACTTTGCAAATTGGTTGAATATCGACACGACCACTACTCTCCTCAATCTTTGAAAATCCTCTCTGCTTTCTCATTCGGCCAACCCATTTGGCCATTATCCGTCTTCCATACCGTTGTGTTGGCTACGCTTTCCATGTTCCGCCATCGTCTGCTACCCTGGCATTCGAAGTGGAATACTGGCGGGCCGTTGTACATTGCCAAACTTGACTTTCTATTGTGTCAACTGGTCCTGCGGCGTGACTGGAGTAAAATAAGCACTCGAAAAATCAACGGGGCGGGCAAACACCACTTCGACCAAACCGGCAGGGAAGCCAAATAGAGACTTACCGGCTTAGAGCGGTCCTCGGTTGGATTGGGTACAAGTTTTTCGTATTCACAATCCTGGGTCCTGCTTGCGGGCAGAAGGCCAGATCTGAGCGAAGCGGAAAACACTTAGTTTGAGCCCAAACCCGAGCGATGCGAAAAACACGCTGGCCTGACGACCCCAAGGAATTCCCAACCGTACACAACACAACCGGGAACCGCTTCTCACCTGGCAAGGGTATCGACAGTCCACCTTTCACTTGAACCTCGCACTTCGATAATGCATCCCACAATTTTTCTTCTCTTGCGTCTCTCGTCACTCGCCTGTTGCCTGTTGACTATCTGGGCAATCGCCAAACCCGAACGGTCTTGTCCGCACCGCCCGAAACAGCGTAAGCCGGATCAGCCAGAAACTTCACGCACCAGGCTTTGCCGTGTCCTTGGAAACTGGCCAGCTGTCGACCTGTTTTCATATCCCAACATCGAACCGTTCCGTCCTCCGATGCCGAGAGAAAACGGCCCCCATCGGGAGAGAACGCCAGCCCCCTCACGGCGTCCGTGTGCGCCCGTAATTGCCGCAAAGCTCGTCCCGTTTTGAGATCCCAAAGCCGTATCGTACCTCCCAGGTCTCCCGAGAGAGCTACACCTCCATCGGGCGAGAAGGCCACACAATTGACCTGCCCGTTGTGGCCGCCCATCACATGAATCACTTGCCGACGTCGAACATCCCAAAGACACATCGTTTTATCTGCGCTGCCGGTCAAGAAATAGCGTTCGTCGGGCGAAACGGCCAAAGAGCGAATGACATCCCGGTGGGCTCGCCAAAAGGCTACCTGCCGTCCCGTCTGGACGTCCCACGTTCGGATGAAACGGTCTTGACCCACCGACACGACACTACGCCCCTTATTGAAGTAACCCACGCCATAAACCGGCCCGTCGTGCCCTGCAAATCGCCGGACCGTTCTTCCAGTCGTCGAGTCACAGATGCAAAGGCCGCCACCCAGAGTTCCCATGAGCCCAAACTTCCCAGCAGGAGAATAGGCCAACGCCAACGCCGGCTTGACGTTACCCTGGAACGATAACGGGTTGTTCGGGGCGGTGATGTCCCACACGAGGGGCGGATAGTTCCAGTTTCGTTTCGGTGGACCATAAGCCGCCGCGAGGATTTTACCGCTCCTTGGATGGGTGTCGAGGCTGAACACCTCGCCTCGATGCCCCGCAAATCGAGCCACTTCGCCAACCTTCACTACCGTTCCGGTCGATCGAAGGTGAATCTTGGCAATGACCGTATTACCTCGCAAAAGGGCGTATTTTCCGACACCTCGTCTCGCGAGATTCGTTCCCTCCTGCAGCGTGTATCCGTAAGGTGTGCTCTTGAAGATGGCCAAGTTCTTGGTCGCATTATCGAGGATGACAAGGACCCGCCCGCGCACTCGTGTCGTAATTTCCACAGAGGGGTCGGCGGTCTCCACACTCACAACCCCTCGCGACGTTTTGATCTCGATGACCTCCGGACCAAAACGCTTGCCAGGCCGTTGTCCCCAGAACCACCGCTCAGGCTCTTGTTGCTGTGGAGGTTCGCCCCAGAACCACCGCTCGGGTTCTTGTTGCTGTGGAGGCTCACCCCAGAACCAATCATCGGACTTTCGTTGTTGAAATCCTTGGGCCTTGGCGAACGAAGCACCGACCAGAAACCACAGACTCGTCAAAACGACAAGAACTCCGATTCCCCAGGAAGAAAGAGGAAGGGCGCCGGATAAGAAGGGCTGGTTCTCCCTCCCTCGAGCTTCAGCGTTCATCATTTCCAAAGGCAAGCAACTCGGTGGACTTTCGTGGATAGGCACGAGAATTTCTCCTTGAGGACCGGAAGGGATCAACAATGTCATTACTGGTCGCGAGTGATTGGCGTTTACGAAGACCCGGAATCCTGATGGTGAGCGGCCCTGGTTTCGCCCGCATCTTCCGATTCTGTGTCTTCCAGTTTCCCGTTGTTCTTTTTCTTCTGTTTTTCTTCTTCTTTCAAAAGTTTCGCGAGCAAATGAACGCCCGTGCGTAACTGGCCGAACTGTTCGTCGAATTGCATCTTCATCTTTTCCAGCTGCGTTTCCAAATTCTCGATCCGTTGCAGCAGTGTCTCTGGCTCTTGGGTTTCTTCCTTTTGCATCTGGTGCAAGATGACGGCCTCACCATGTACCTCCTGCATCGTCGTCATGATGACCCCAATAAACAGGTTCAACATGATCATCGTCCCGAACAACACGAAGCTCACGAAATAAAGAGCTCCGAGGATTACGGCCCGCTGCGGATTCTCGCTGGTATAAGGCTCTTCCTGGTCTGGGTAAGCTGGCAACTGCGAGGGATATTCGTCAGAACCGAACATCTGTGTATACATGACGTCGGTCCAGTCTTCGAGCGTAATGACTCGAAACAGCGTGAGCATGGCCTTGGGCAAAGTCCCAAATTCACCAGGGTCGTTTTCTCCCCACAAAAATACACCCGCCACGGCGTAAATGTAAAAATGCAACATCAACAGTAAACCAACGTAGCACATCGATGGGATACTTTGCAAAAGGGCCGCCACAATGATTTGGAGTTTCGGCAGCGCCGTCGCTAAACGCAGAGTTCGAAAAACCCGTCCCAGTCGCACCACGACGATGTAATTGCTTTCCACGGGAAGCCAACATATGGCCACGATGGCCACATCGAACCAGTTCCAAGGATCTTTGAAATACAACCAGGGTTTGCTACCGGCGGCACCCATCCGCATGACGATTTCGACCGTGAAAACGATCAAGATGATGCGATCGAAGAGTTCCAGCAACTCTCCATACTCGGCCATGATCTCATTGCTCGTCTCCAATCCGACCACGACTGCGGAGAATAATATGACCCCCACGATGCTATGTTGAAACGCGTTGCTGCTCGTCAACTTATGCAAGAAATCGGCCGCTTGACCAAGTCTCAGCACCCGCAATATTCGACTGGCCCGGGCGATCGCCCTAATGATCCGTGCCAATCGACCGAAGAACACGTAGTTTTCGAGGTTGGGAATAAGGCAAACGGCAACGATCACAAAATCAAAAACATTCCACGGGTCGTAGAAAAACCGCCAGGGCTTCTTTCCTTCCGCTCCAATGCGCAAAACGATCTCGAGCACAAACAACCCGAGGATGATTCGGTCCATCAGCTCTAGCTCAGTTCCGTAATGCTGCTGCATATATGGACTGGTCTCAAGGCCTATGACCACGCAGTAAATCAGGATGACGACGGTGACTAGTTGGTGAAACCAGATACTCGTCGTCACTTTGCGAAGAAAATCAGCCATAGTCAGCCACCCGTTCCGTGGAGAAAAAATGCCTCGCAGGAGATCCCCGTTGGGAAGTCTGAAGAAGGAAGGCAACAGGATCGACTCTCGTTTTCTTCATCTTGCAACCATCCTCCCTCCTCCTTTTCTATCTCCTCTGCTCTGGATAGATATTCTGTAGATGCCACGGGGGGAACGGCAAGCTGCGAAACTTATTGTGCGCCCGTCTCGGAACTGGATATAATTGAGAGATTGGCCTATCCGAAGGCCAGCCCCAGAGTTTTCGCGATAACCGGTCGGAACGAATCTCTCTAGAAAACCCGGAGCTCCGTCGATATGCCCCAAAGCGTGATGCCTCCCGAACCCAAGACAGTCCCGGCACAACAGTACGACGACTTCGTCGCCGAATGTCTCGATGCCGCCCGCAGGCGTATCCAGCGGATCGACATGGTTGGAGTCTTGCTCACATTTCTCATTGGGGTCGTTGGTTATGGCGTCTTGGTTCTCACCCTGGATACCATCTTCAGACTCAACCCGATGTTTCGAATGGGGCTCTTCGTCTTGGGCGTCGTTGGGGTTTCGGCGTTCCTGGCCCACCGACTCTACCTCTCGTTCGCCAGACAACTCAACCCTTATTACGTCGCGCAACTACTGGAAAAGACGGTCCCGAATTCCAAAGGGAGCGTGGTCAATTACCTCGACCTCCGCGACGAACAACTCCCGGCAGCCATCCGGCTGTCTCTGACGACCAGCGCTGCCCGAGACTTGAAACAAGCCGACCCCGAGGTAGCCATCCGCCACCAACGATTATTCTGGCTAGCAGGCATTTTCGGCCTTCTGACTGTGGTCTTGGTCGTTCTGTTTGCGACAAGTCGGAAGCCGTTCACCTCCTCGGTCGCCGAAGTGTATCTCCCCTTCCAGAGCGTCGGGCAGACGACTCGGACCAAACTCGAGGTGGTCGACCCAAAAGAACCAAACTTGATTGTGGGACAGCGAGACTCGGTAACATTCAAGGTCCGCGTGACAGGAGAAATCCCACGCCAAGGGCAGAAGGACTCCGTTCGATTACTCTACCGATATGGCAAAAACGATCCTTACCGCAGCCAGGCCTTGGAACCAGGCCCTGACGATCTTTGGGCTACTACCCTTCTTCCCAACGAGATTCGCGGAGGGGGCGTGTTCTACAAAATCGCTGGAGGCGACTACGAGACGACCGAACGAACCATCACGGTCGTTACAAAACCTCGTATCCGAAAGTTTCGAATCGTTTACGAGCCACGAAACTACCATCACCGAAAACCGTTTTTGGAAAAATTCTCGGTCGATCCGGTCATCGACGAATTCGAGGGCACCAAAGTAACGGTCGTGATCTCTGCCGACCGGAGGATTCGAACCGGCAAGCTTCATCGCATCGAAGCCGGCCAACAACAAACATCGGTAAATGGAACTCGCCTTTCGGACGATCCGCAGTCGATGGCCTTTTCGTTCGTACTCAAAGAAAGCGGGACGTTCGCAGTTCGTTTCTTGGACGAGTTCGGGAAAAACAACTCGGACCCAGGGCCTTACAAGATCCAGGTCGAAAAAGACGAAGTCCCGCAGGTCGAATTGAAGGTTCCCGGAAAGGATCTCGCCAGACCCACGAACGGTTTCGTGGAGTTGGCTGGAGTCGCCACGGACCGCGTTGGAATCCGTCGGCTTGTGCTTCAGCTATCGGAACTCTCGGGAGACACACCTCTCAAACCCATAGTCCTCAGCGGAGGAGACCTCAAGCCGACTATCGATGGCCGCTATCCACAACGTGAAGTCTTCCGACAGATCATCCAATTCGGAAACCTCAAACTCCAGGACGACACACCATTCGTTCCTCAGGTTGGAATGAAACTCGCCTACCACCTGGAAGCCCACGACGAATGCGACTTGCCTCGACGAAAGGGACAAGTCGGCAAGAGTAAAACGTACCACATCGTGTTCCTGGCTCCCGAAACAGACAGCAACAACCTTAAGCAAAAGTTCCAAAAGGCCCTGAAGAAGCAAAAAGAGCACGAAAAGAAGCAAGAACAACGCCGCAAAAAACAAAACGAGCAAATCAAAAAACAACAAAAACGTGATCAGGAGCAGAAGAAGAAAAACAACTCAGAACAGAAAGGGGCCTCGGCCTCGAAGCAGCAAGGAGACGCCGGAACCGCAAAAGAAAATCGCAAGAACGACGGGAAGAATTCGAAAAGTGGCACGGAAAACAAGAGCGGAAAAACGGACAAGGGCGAAAGCCAACAACAGAAACAACAACGAGAAAACCTTGCCAAAAAAATCAACCAATTGAAGAAGCAACTCGGCGATAAGAAACAAAACGAAGGAACGAAATCCTCCGATAACAAGGGCAAGGGGAATGATTCCAAAGACGGAAAAGGCGATTCCTCCGGACCAGGAGCAACCAAAGCCCAACAACAAATAAGCCAACTCGAAAAGAAAGCCTCCAACGACCCTGACCCCAACAACCGCCAACAGGCCAAGCAAGAACTTCAGAAGATGGCCTCTGGTGACCGTTCGAAACAGACACGTCAAGCTGCCAAAGAGGCCCTCGACCGCGTCAACAAAAATAGCTCCGGGAACAAGGACCCCAATCCCGATCCGCAGATGAAGAAAGTCCAGCAGTTGAGCAAGCAAGCCCAAGACGGCGACGACCCCCAACAACAAGAACAGGCCCAGAAAGAACTCGAAAAACTGACCAAAGAAGGGAAAGACCAACAAGTCCGTGACGCCGCAAAGAAGGCCCTCGACCAGGCAAGGGAGTCTACACAACGGCCAACCGATGCGAAAACACCCCAAACAAATAGCAAGGATGGAGGCCAGCCGAATAATCCCGACGCTCAGAAACGCCTCGACCGGATCAAACAACTCGAGAAAGAAGCCAAGAGCCTCGACTCCGACCAGAGCCACAAGGCCAAACAAGAGTTGAAAAAGATGGAAGACGAGTCTAAAGATTCCAATACTAAAAAAGCGGTCAAGGACGCTCTCGATCGAGTCAAACAACACGC
Organism: uncultured Alcaligenaceae bacterium; assembly: GCA_964423615.1. Classification (GTDB taxonomy): domain Bacteria; phylum Planctomycetota; class Planctomycetia; order Gemmatales; family Gemmataceae; genus CAYRFQ01. The sequence continues at coordinate 13,077 of CAYRFQ010000060.1, forward strand.
AGCCGAGCTGGAAACTCGCGAACAACAAAAACAGATCGACGATCTCGAAAAGAAAGCAACAGACAACCCGGATCCAACCGAGCGTGAACAAGCCAAGAAAAAACTCGAAGAACTCAGCCAAAAAGGCAAGAAACAACGAACACGCGACCAGGCCAAGAAAGCACTCGAACGTTCTAACGATCCGGAACTGAGAGAACTCCTTGACCACATCCAAAATCTAAAAAACCAGGCCAAAAACGATCCCGACCCGGACAGGCAATCCCAAGCCAAGAAAGAACTTCAAGATTTACGGAAAATGGCCAAGAACCAACAAGCTCGGGACGCTGCGAAACAAGCCCTTGATCAGACTCCAAAGCAAGGGCAAAACGGAATGGGCAAAAAAGGAATGGGTGAAGGTAATCAGCCACAGGGGAAGGGTAAAGGGCCTGAGGGACAGGGTAAGACAGGCCCATCCGGCTCTGGTCTAAACGGTTCCAACAAGAACGGCCCAAACAATTCCGGAAATGGGAAAGCCGAAATGGGAAAGAAAGGTACCAGTGAAGGGGCGGGCATCCCCAACAGAAAAACCCCCGGAGCCGGACGTCCCGAGACGGGTGGCAGAACAAAGAGCGTCAAAGAATTCGAACGATACGTCATGGGGCTTCAACTCGTAGACATACGCAAGAAGTTGACACCGCAAATGCTCAAAAAGTTGAATTGGACTGCTGAAGACGCTAAACAGACGCTCAAACAACTCGCCGAGTACCAACGATCGTTGAAAGAACGGTCCAAGGGAAAGTCACTGCTCGACGTCGGCACAAACAAACTTGGAAGCGTCGATCTCACCGAACTCGAACGGCGTTCAGACAGCAGGACAGACCCCATCGACCTCGAACGCGGTACTGTCCCCAGAGGATATTCCGAAGCCTTGCGACGACTGACCAGCTCAACCAATACTCCCGACGACTCAGCTCCATGATTCTCCAATACTTGATTCTTAGACTTCTTGAAATTTCGAAAGTGTTGGGGCCTCTCAACACTTTTTTCTTTTTAGGGAAGAACCCAAACAAAGGTTTCTCCGAGGAGATACGTCCGAAGGGGGAACCGATCAGGAAACACCAATGTCACCAGCAAGGCGCTACCTTACTCGCTTCCACCCAAAGCGAGTGGCCCACTTTTTTACGGACGTTTTGATCATCGGAGGTGGGATCGCGGGACTCCGCGCGGCCCTCGAAGTTCCCCCCGAACTCGATGTTCTCGTAATCACCAAAGATAAAATCGCCGAGAGCAACAGTTCCTACGCACAGGGCGGAATTGCCGGAGTTCTCTCCGATGACGATCGATTCGAAAACCACATCGAGGACACCATCGCAGTCGGAGGTGGTCTTTGTGACCGAAACATCGTTGAACTGGTAGTGCGTAAGGCTCCGAACGAAATCGGCAAGCTGATCGATTGGGATACCCACTTCGATCTGGAAGATGGACACCTGGCATTGACCCGCGAGGGAGGCCACAGCCACCGACGAATCGTCCACGCCCTCGGAGACTCAACGGGCCACGAAGTCATGCGGGCCATCATCACCCGAGCCAAGGAAGCCTCCAACGTTGCCGTATGGGAAAAGGCCTTCACTCTCGATTTGTTGACCGACGAAACCAACCGACGTTGTGTTGGTGCAGTCGTCGACTTCCCCGGAGCCAGTCGTTCCCTCGTCTGGGCCAAGCAAACGGTCCTCGCCAGTGGCGGGGCTGGCATGGTGTACCGGGAAACGACCAACCCCAGCGTTGCCACTGGTGACGGAATGGCGGCCGCCTATCGTGCCGGAGCCCAATTGCGAGATATGGAATTCATGCAATTCCATCCGACTGTCTTATACGTTGCGGGGTCGAGTCGCTTTCTCATCAGCGAGGCCGTCCGTGGCGAGGGAGCCCACCTGGTCGATAAACACGGTCGGCGTTTCATGCCCGACGTGGATGAGCGCGCTGAGTTGGCTCCCCGTGATGTGGTCGCCCAAGCCATTTTCCAGTGCATGGAGCAGACACGCCATCCCAACGTCTACCTCGACTTGGCCCACCTCGACGAAGACCTTGTTATGCGTCGGTTCCCAGGAATCGCTCGGGTGTGTCGTCGATTTGGGATCGACATCACCAAAGACCGTATTCCTATCCGTCCCGGTGCCCACTACATGATTGGGGGAGTCGCTATCGACGAGGAAGGCAGGACAACCTTGCCCGGACTTTGGGCTGCGGGAGAAGTCACCTCGACTGGCCTCCACGGAGCCAATCGCCTCGCCTCCAACAGCCTCCTCGAAGGACTAGTCTACGGGGCCCTGTGCGGTCGTGGTGCTGCCAGGGCCGCCGCTGAGATACCCGATCGTTTTCAAGCCCGTCCCATCACGAGCACGTATCCACCCGACGGAAACGGGACGTTGGATGTGACCGACATTACCAACTCTTTGAGGAGTCTCATGGTCAGGCAAATGGGCGTGGTTCGCGACCGTCCGGGCATGATGGAGGCCGCCAAAGACGTGGCCTTCTGGAGAAATTACGTTCTGCAACGGGAGTTCGACAACCCTGCTGGCTGGGAACTGCAAAACATGCTCACTGTCGCCCAGTGCATGATTCAGTCGGCCATCCAACGCGAAGAATCTCGAGGCGTCCATTACCGAAGCGATTTTCCGGACCGTGATGACGCTCGGTGGCAACAGCACATCGTTTGTCCACCTCTGTGGTGAGTTTTCACGCTTGTACTGGGTACATGTTTTCGTAATCAAAATTCAGGGTCCCGCTCGCGGGCAGAAGGAAGGTGGTCCTATCTCGAGAAGCCAGACCCGAGCGAAGCGGGACACGCGCTCGCCTGAGAACTTCAACCGTCGTCAATCCGACCGTGAACTGCCCGAATCCGTGGAGCGAAATCGCAAAAAGCGTCAGCGAGGAACAAACAAAAAGTCCTCGCTGACGCTTCAAGCTGGTGCAAAACCAACAACGCGTAAACACCATTCTAAACCCCAACGATGTTCACCAGGGGTCCTATCGCAGCTCATTTATTAAAGTCCGCATCCGTCAGCTGTACGTTGTATCGAACGTTCAAATAACTATAGATTTCCAACACTTCTCCTCCAGCCGGACCACCCTGTCTTGGCCAATCGTAGCACTCTAATCGAACAGGAATGCGCGTCGTCTTGTCCAGGTAAAGGACCGTGCGGTAACAGTAAACGTCTTTCGTTCGCTGGGTTTGCGTCACTTCGATTCGAGTACACGGTTGCTTATTAAACCTGTACTCACCTATTTTTACCTGAGCACGGTTATAATTTCGCTCTCGATACCAGTCGCGATAAATTCTTGCGATGAGGTTGGCGAGTCCGGCTTCTGTAATCGTATGACGGCTATGCTGCTTGACCAAAGCGGAATTCGGATCGATCGAAACAAACCCGAAGCGACCAACGAACCCAGCTTTCTTGACCCGCATGTGATTCTTGTTGCGACCGTGAACGTACACCACCTCTTGCCCTTCAAAACTCTTGGGGCTTCGCCACTTCATGGAAATGCTGAACGGCGTATTTCGAAATTTCACGTCCATCACATGCTCTTGTTGTAACTTCCCTCCCACACGCTCTTGTTTGACCATCGTGCACGAGTAGTCCTGCACCTTCTGATAAGTCTGGTGTCCTTTCCAGAGCAAACGAAGAGGTTCGTCCAACACGCTCGTCTTGACCGTCTTGATCGGGGTTTGTTTCACTCCCTTGTTCTGACTCGTCCTTTGTTGAGCCTCTGCAGTCGAGTCCGAGAAGAACGGATCGACACCAAGGATCGTCCCGGTCCCGAGCGTCACCAAGAATAGGCCCGTGATCAGGTGAGACTGGAAACTGTGGAAATTCCAAGTCCGCGCAGGACTCGATTGGGGGCCACGAAACCGCCGTCGCAGGAAGTGCATTCTTCTCTCCTATTCCAACCTGTTGGATCCTTCAACTGCACAAGGCCGTGCTAACCATTAAGACTCATAAGCAACTGGTGTGCCTTGGTGAATTCGGGACACTCTCCCGGATCGGCCAAATGATTCTAATCTCCTGTAAAACCAGCACTTAGAAAAATCATGCCGGTTCAAGAAAACCATCTGTCGATCTCGCATTTTGTATCATTTACATTAGTCCCATTTTTCCAGGGACATTCTTACAACCAAACCTCACCTGAGATCATGCCTATGCACGTTCAGAAAATAATCTCACACCCAGTTCTGGAGAACTCCTACGTCCTTTGGACGGACAAAAATCAGCAAGCCCTGGTCGTCGATCCTGGACTCGATCCGGAAGCCATCCTTTCGTTCCTGGAGGAACAAAACCTCGAACTCGTCGGCATCTTGTGTACCCATGGTCACGTCGATCACATTGCCGGAAATGGGGCCTTGAAATCGAAATTTCCAAACGCTCCGATTCTCATCGGGGAAGGCGACGCAGAAATGCTGACAAGTCCAGAGAAAAACTTGGGAGTGATGTTCAACCTCCCCATCGTGAGTCCTCCGGCGGACCAGCTTTTAAACGAAGGAGATGTCGTCGAATTGGCCGGTCTTCGATTTCGGATTCTGTTCGTTCCGGGGCACTCGGCGGGGCACATCGCCTTTTTGGCGGATGTTGACGAGGCCAACCATCTCTTCGGTGGCGACGTCATTTTGCCACCGGCGATCGGCCGGACTGACTTTCCCGGTGGAGACATGGACACACTTCTGGCGTCCATTCGAGAGAAATTTTTCACTCTACCCGACGACACAATTCTCTACCCTGGCCATTACGAAGTTACGACGATAGGTGATCAAAAACAGAACAACCAGGTAGTTGGCATTCACGCAGGATGGCAGTGATACTACGACTGTTGAGAGCCAAGAAACCAACGACCGTTGACTGGCAAAGCACGAAACGAACAAATCTATGGCCCTCGCGTCATCACGTTTGATTCTTGTCTCTCGACTTTCGACTCAATCACGGCTACACAATTGGCCCATACTCTTCAAATCTTCTAAACACTATTTCGCATAATCTCGGAACAACCAGTTTGGATGTAAGCTCCTATTGCGCAGCTGCAATTTCTGCTGGCAAATCCGCCGTCAAACATCACATCCCAGTCTCTGGTCGCGCATAGTTATAACCAGATAGAATTCTGAATCCCTGAATCCTGCCACTCGAATCACACACCCGGAAAGTTTTCTATATGCAAATACACGCGATCCGATTGTTGGTGCTTCTCTCCGCACCAACAATCCTGGTGCTTTCCATCTCACCAGATGCTCACTCCTGGGGAGGTCGAAAGCCAAAGATCAAGAGTTATCACTTTGGTCGATATACTGTTCCACCGAGCATCTACGGTTACAAGCTCGACGAAATGAGTCCAGGCTATTACGGTGGAGGACGATACAACGAATATTACAATTTCGGACGAGGTTATTGGTTTGCCGATTTCCCGGGGCCGGTTCCCGAGGCCGCTGCAAATCTACTCCCTTATCGAGTTTGGCCCTACAGGGACCAGCGATGGCCGGTAGTAGCCGACCACACTCCCATGGATAAATGTGCTTGTATCTACGTCCAAGTTCCCGCCGATGCAGAAGTCTGGTTGGAAGGCCAGAGGATGCAACAAACCGGGCCGGTTCGGAAATTCCATTCTCCTCCACTCGCGCCCCAACAAAGCTACGTCTACAAGATTCGGGCCCGATGGAAGCACGGAACCGGTCGTCTCGAACAACTAAGACAAGTGCGAGTCGTACGTGGGGAAAACGTTCTCGTCAGTTTTCCATTAACCGGCATAACTTCTCCAGCTCCATTACCGCAGTTTGCCTCACCGGTGAAACAGTGGACCAGCGAAAATTAAGAAGGCCAAGAGCCGTGAGTGAGAAGACCAACCACAAATGACTTCGAACGGCTCACCCTTGCATTGGGTACAGGCTTCTCGTGTTCAAGGTCTTGTGTCCCGCTTGCAGGAAGAAGGAATGCGGTTGAGCGATTCTTGGCCTGAGTATCTCAGCGACTTCTAACCGTACCCAACAAAACCGTGAACCGCTCTAACAACGAAGGCACACCAAGAATCGCTCATGGTGTGCCTTCACTTTCATTCATGCCCAAGCTGGTCACGTCCTGCCAGAAATCGACAGCAACCTAGATCTATCCTGCACTTCCGTGTGATTGCTACTCGAGCCGCAACGTTCTAAGGCAGGTACATCCACACATCATGCACAGTCTCTGGCACCATGGACCTGAAGCTGCTCATGATGACACACCTTACTTCGTCAGCAACTTGTGTTTGGAGAATCGCAACGTCTTCACGTCCAGATATCGTGGAGCGTCGGGTCCGTCTTCGGTTGAGATCGCCCCCACGGTTTGTGAACGCAGGCTCGTTGCTCCTACAACAGTCATGGTTGCGGGTAGATCGAATTTCCCGACTCGTTTCCAGGTGTCGTGAAACGCAGTCGAACTGACCAGTTTGTTCGTTTTCGCATTCCACGAATTCACCACGTACGATGCGGGCAAGAACTTCTTCTCTTTGTTCCTGTAGTTCTTCAAGACGGTAATTTTGAAGCGAATCGGCCCAGTGCTTCGGAACACTTCGATGATCTGCCTATCTCGGATGCGGTAACTCGAATGAAGTTCGTCGTTGAGAATCAAAATCCGACGACCAAGAGGGTGCTTCCTATTGTCATCGGCGAATGCACACGGGGTGTCGTAATCAGCAGCGTTGCTAAGGCGGTGGCTCGCGATCGAACCGACTTGCCGACGAACCCACTGCTGCAGACTCTCGTCGTTGAGTTCGGTCTTGACCCGTCCTTGACTCGTGATCGTCACGGGCGTTTTGTAAATCGTACCGTTGTGATTGATTTCGAGGTTCGCGGTGAAACCTGGAAAGTCATTCCAGACCGCTCGGGCTTCACGAGCGACCTTCAGGAGTTTCGTCGCCCTCGGGTCTTCCTTGGGCGTACCATCAGTCTTAGTTGTCGCCTTGATTGCTGCCTTCACCGGTACGAACAGCGTAGCATAGTGTCGAGTCTCCGGATATTTCTTGTCCCCGAGTGTCCCTGCTGTCTGGTCAATGTGACGAGCACGGATCAAGACCGGACCTTTGCCACTCGGGACCTTACATTGAAAAACCCCTGCCTTGTCCGTCGTTACGGTGATCGAATCGTCACTCCTTGGCCTTCGAACGACGACTTCCGAATCAGTAATCGGGCTGCCGTTGAAAAGTACTTTTCCACCAAGTCCCGTAGTCTTCAACTCCGCCACGATTTCCATCGTCGAGCTTGCTCGCCTTGGCTTCTTTCCTTTCGCATGAAGCGTTCGCGAAGCCAGTTCCATCCGTGACACCATCTTGGGATGATACACGAGCCTGAAAGTCTTCTTGCCCTTAGAGAGGACTCCGTAGACGCACTCACCCGCAACGCTGTTCGTTCCTTGGGGCAACGTGACCAAAAAAGCATTCGTTTTGGCCTTACGCATCGTTAGCGTTTTCTTTTTGGCACCGAAGGCATAGAGCCGGGTCTGTTTGATTTTGGTAACCGGGACGTATTCGTCAGGGCCTTCGCCTTCGCCGAAAACGACCTGAACGGTGTTGGGAGAATCAGTCGGCAAAATCCAAACGAAGTGAGCCTTGGCCGGCAGCACGAAAGCCGCGAACGCAATCGCGGCAGTTACAATCTTATTCATGACGTCTCCAAAGAAAGTTGAACTGTCCAAAGGAACATCCGTATGTCCCTTCCTTATTTTTGCAAGTCGTCGGTCTCCGGCAACCGTGGCTCTGGTTCGGAGTCCTTCCATCACCACAATTGAGATCCCGCGTGAACGCAGTTCCGTCTGCTTGAGTCATCTCGTCAGATAGAAAGACGATTTCTCGGTTGCCAGGGTTGCCTTCCCATGAGACACTACTCAAATCGAAGTGGTAAAACTGTGCCTTCCACTGGTCAAGAATCAACCACCATCTTGCGTCTCCGTATAAAACCAACGAGGTCTCGTTCCATTGGCCTCGATGAGAAATGTATGAGAGACGAGCTGGCACATATTCTGCTGATTGTGGGTACTGGCCTCGGCGGAAACCAACGATTTCCCTCGTCAGAAAACCAGAGATCCTTGACTCTTTGGCATGAGCCCGACTTGGTTTCGATTCCAATCGGCACAAGGGCAAATCGTTCCCATTTCTGTCCCCCGGCCACACAACATTAGAATTCTTAAAAATTCATGGTGGATTATGCGTTGAGCGAAACGTTCGAGGAGAACAGCAACACCAAGCTCGGCCGAAGTCGTGCATCCTCTTTTGTTTCCCCACTACGCCCCAAGGAGAACATCGTGCAAGCATCCGAATTACTCACCCGCCGACAAGTCATACTCGCTGGCTCGCTTGGAGCCGCAGCCTGGTTGGTTCCCGGCGTCTTCGCCGAAGAACTGACGCGGTCCCCTTCGATGACCGAAGGACCGTTTTACCCGGATCGATTGCCCCTGGACACCGACAACGATCTGATCCTGATCGGGAACTCGACGACACCCGCCGTGGGAGAGATCACAAACCTGACCGGTCGCGTGCTGACGCCGAATGGTTCGGGCTTGAACAACTTGGTCGTCGAGATCTGGCAAGTCGACGGCAACGGAGTCTATCTTCACTCTCGCTCGGCCAACGCCAACAACCGTGACCGCAACTTCCAGGGATTCGGTCGTTTCACCACGAACCGACGCGGCGAGTATCGGTTCCGTACCGTCAAGCCCGTGTCTTACCCTGGACGCTGTCCGCACATCCATTTCAAGGTCAAACGCGGCGATCGTACATTGCTTACATCACAACTCTTCATCAGCGGAGATCCTGCAAATCGACGCGACGAACTCTACCGCAGGGTGGGTGGGATCTTCGAACGGGAACTCCTCAGCGCCCAATGGCGTCGCGTTCCGAACTCTCGTATCGTCGAATACAACGTGGCCTTCGACATCGTTGTGGGCGTCACTCCCGACGAACGTCGTGTGGGCAACCGAAAGACCCGCTAACCAACCCGTTCATCCAAAAGGACACCGACGTCTCCCGGAGAATACAACATGCGATCCTACGGTTTGTGGTTCGGGATCGCGGCCTTCGTGGCCGCGACCCATTTGGCCACGTCAGTTTGCTTGGCTCAATTCGGTGGCAGCGGACGCAAGACCGAGACCGCCGACGAATTTGCCAAGAAGGTCATGGCCTTCGACAAGAGCAAGGACGGTAAACTCACCAAGGCGGAACTCGTGGACCGACGCTTGCACGGACTGTTCGACCGAGCCAACACCAAGAAGAAAAAATACATCACCACATCGGAACTGAAAGCCCTCTTTCGACGCGAAAGCCTCGCAGGTGGGGGGGCAGGACAACCCCCGCGCGGACCCCGAAGCGGACCGGAGCGTTTCGGACCGCCGCGTCCGGGACAGGTCTTGCCGAGATTCCTCCAAGACCAGTTGAAGCTCAGCTCGAAACAAAAACAACAGCTCCTGAAGCTGCAGAAGGAAGTCGATGCCAAGCTCGAAAAAATCCTCACCAAACAACAACGGGATCAACTACAAGCCCTCGGTCGGCGACGACCGGGAAGGTTCGGTCTTCCCAACCAGCGACGAACAACTCGCCCACCAAGTCTATCTCAACTTGAAAGTCGTCCTCGTGAACGAAAGTGAGCGAAGCAACGTCTTCATCGATGGTCAGGAAAACGAGTCCGTGCCTTCGCAAGCTCATCTTTGGAAAACTCGTTTTCCTGACCATCGATGAAGACGGTCACCGACACGGATCGCTATCAACATTCCCAAAGCTCTCGAATCGGAACCGTCTTGTTGAGATTGAAAGACACATTCAAAGAAAGCCAACGTCGATCCGACGTTGGCTTGGTGTAACTTCGTAATCCACACGCTCAGCTTCGGACGCAATACAACGCTTTTCCAGTCCGCATGAAGATCGCTCCGTCGACCACCGCCACACCGTATACCGTCTTGCGTCCCAATCCCGAGCCACCGGTACCTGCGTCCCACAAATCATTGACGGTGACGATCTTGAATTTCGGCCCAGACTTCAGCACCGTCGTGCGACCATCCCGACCGAAGAAATAGACGTAATCCCCAGCACCAACCGGTGAAGCCCAACAAGAAGAAGGAGTTCGCTTGGCATAGACCTCTTTTCCTGTCTTCAGTTCGCGACACGAGACCACGCCCGAACGATCGATGAAGTACACGTATCCTTGATGGACAAGCGGACTCGCGGAGCTTGCGAGCCCGGGCCTCGTATTCCAAACCAGCTTGTAGTTGGCTTGACCGTTCTCACTCGACACCTTCAGGCAACAACTCCCCTTGGCACTAGCCGGAGGGGCGTCGGCGAATCGACTCTTCGACGCACCGATGACGACGTAATCACCTGCCACTGTCGCCGACGGAATTCGATTGCCCGATACTCCCTCCATCTCCCAAAGTTGTTTGCCCGTCTTGGGATCATAACCCGCCACGCTTCCGCTGGAACTAACGACAATCGTCGGGCTGCCATTGACCTTTCCGACGATGGGTGAAGTCCAAGATTCACGGCTTTTACGCTTGGTCTTCCACAAGTTCTTGCCAGTCTTTTTGTCCAGTGCCACCAAATAAGAAGGCCCTGTGTGGTCAACCAAGACGACGATGCCCTTGTCTGTTTGGACAGGCGAACTACCAAGACTATGAACGTTTTCGAACTTGCCGTAGTCTTTCACCAACGAGCGAGACCACAACAGCTTTCCTTCGTGCGACAACGCCAACACATCCCCGCCTTCAAAAAACGAATAGACCGCCTCGCCATCAACTACAGGCGTTGGCGCGGCTTTGCTGATGTAGTTGCCCCAACCAGCCTTCTGGGTCGGCGCGAACTTGTAGGTCCAAAGTTCTTTGCCGGTCTTCGCGGAAAAGGCGACGACGAAACCTTTCTCGCGGTTCTTTCCATCGACCGCAGTTACAAACACCTTGTCCTTCCAGACGACTGGAGAAGATTGACCGTAACCCGGGAGTATCACCTTCCACGCAAAGTTCTTCTTCGCCGACCACTTCAGGGGCAGCTTCTGCGAATTCGTAAGGCTGTCACCGTTGCCTCGAAATCCCGGCCAGATCGACTCGTCTTTCGCCGCATCGACGTGACCGTTTGCTGTCGCGGTCGCCGATGTTTTCGTGACCTTCTCGGTGGAAGTTAGCGAAACCACTTCGACAGATTTCACCATGCCTCTGCGTGTAGCACCACCAAGGACCAATGCGTGATCGGGCGTTAAACTCACCATCTGGTGGACGAAACGGGAACGCTTCACAGATGTAATCGCGACCCATTGATTACCCGCGGAGTCGAGTTGATAGACCTCCCCGTCGGCTGGATTCACGAACATCCGTTGCCCCGATGTACAACACGCCGGAGAAAAACCATTCATTCTCCCCTTCGGCAATGCCGGTCCCTCGGACCACTTGTTCGTTTTGGGATCGTATACGTTCACCGTCGTGCTGACACCTTTGTTCGACAGCCCACCGATGACATAGAGTTTGTTTTGGTAACCGGCAGCCGCCAACGCACGTCTTTCGAACGGTTGCTCAATGGTTTCCCACGCCAACTTTTTTTTCGACAAGTCGAGGACGTAGGCTTTATCGAACCATTGACGCTTGAGTCGGCTCGGTCCGTTCATGGCCCATCCGCCGACGACATAGATTTTTCCCCCAAGTACGACTGCCTCGTGTGAAGAGCGCCCCGTCGGCATGTCCGGAAGAGACGACCACTTGTTGGTCTGCGGATCGAAGCAAGCACAGCTTGCCAAAGAATGGTTGTCAGCCCGTTCCTTGGGTTCGTTCCGAGGTTGCATTCCACCAACACGGTAAATCTTGCCGTTGGCAGCAACAAGAGCGAGCCCCTGAATCCCAGGGCCACCGGGAAGTTCTTCCCACTTCGAGCCGCCTTGAATCTTCAGCCGATGAAACTTGCCCGTTACGTCTTTGGTGGAGTATGTGTGCGCCGGCCCAGTGTGACCGCCGTAGACATAAACGTAACCATCGAGCACAGTAGCGCCAAAGCTCGAGACGGCTTCGGGGAGCGGAGGATAAGTTGGCACACTCTTGGAATCGGCCCCTGTCGAAGCCGCAGCGAGCGGCCCACCCAGGAGACATCCCAGGAGGATTCCGGTTTGAATTTTCCATGACATAAGGAATGACTCCTTGTTAGGCCTTTTGGCCATTGGCAGTTGGATGAAATACTCTTCGATCGACCACAAGAATGACAATACCAAATTCCAGCCGCCCTAACGTTTCTTTTGTTGGCGTTTGGGAAGACCGTCCTCGGGCGATCCAGCCACCTCGGGCGGGATCGCTTTATTCCCATTCTTGTTGGTCTTGGGCAACTCGCGTTTGGGACGATTGGAACACCCTACTGTCCCAATCCCCAGCAGCAACATCGCGACAACGAGACACCGGCACAACATACGGGCCTCCTTGTGTTGTCAGATCGAAACGGGTTCGCGACCGTTTCGAGAACCCAGAGCCTGGAATAGATCGAGCGGGGTTCTGTCTCCCACGAACCGTACCGAACCATCCCCAAAAAGGTAATTGCATCCGCCGGTGTGGTCGCTTCGAAAACTCTGCAATCGATCGATGAAAAAGACCGTCGTGTCCTCATGGATGTTCTGCGGGAACAACGTACTGGACATGGTGTACCCTGGATATCCCCACGCCCACGCGGCGAGTCCACCGCGCAACTGCCCCTTGTTCGGGCCGCTGCTGTAGTTGTAATCAGGGATCCCGTAGTTACTCTCTCCGACTGCGAGCGTGGTGCTGGTTCCGTCTTTGACCTGACTCAACCGGATTCCTTTCGAGTTGGCTTCGATTCGAACGATCATCCCATTGCTCTCGCTCGGAGCATACCAGGCATGATTGTTCCCGATGCAAGCGTTGTAACTCATCCACGAAACGCTCGGGTCCGGGGTCGGAGGCTCGAGCATGCTCGGGCATCGGTAAGTCGGGATGATCTGGGAAATGATGGCATCGTTGGGCGGACTGGTCGGGATCGCGGCATAATCGTACTCTTTTTCGATGTTACCTTGCTCCAGATACGGCAGAATCTGCGTGAAGAAACTCCCTGAAGTGGGCGTATTGGCAGTCGGGAACCGCTTGTAAGTGTCGTGGTAGTTGTGCATCGCGAGACCGATTTGTTTCATATTGTTTTGACAACTCAATCGATTCGCGGCCGCCCGAACTTTTTGGACGGCGGGTAATAAAAGCCCAATCAGGATCGCAATGATGGCGATCACGACTAACAACTCGATCAGTGTGAAAGCAGAACGGCGAGAACGCATGAGAAACTCCTCTCGAACTAAAACCAAAAGCGTCCAGAGACGCGCAGTCTGACCCAACAAACTGGCCATCATCTCTGGTCCAAATCGCAAGAACCGGTCCAGAAGAAAACGTCGTTTGGATGATCGAACCGAGCTGCGTTGCTGGCTGTTTCGAGCGAGAGTTGTTACCGCGTTGCTGGCGAAGCAGGCTCTCCTGCATCGTGCAGGAATCAGGAAGGTATTGCTATTGAGAATCCATCTCAGAACTTATCGTAGAATTCGTCGGGCGAGAGTCAACGTCTCCTCGATTGAAAAACACTGGAAAATGTGAAATAGGTGCTCGTCCGGTTCGTAAGCACATGTGGCTGATGTGTTCTTTGTTCCGGTCATGGAATCCCTCCGAAAACACAAAACCGACAACCTACCGGGTGAGAGCTTCGTGCATCCCCAGAACCAGACAAGTCATAGTTATCGTGCTGACAAGCAATATAGCTGCTCCCAGCTTTCGCTGAGATTTCAATTGCCACCACATGATCAGCCCGGACAAACCCCAGAAAACCAGCACGAAGGACATCACGTCGACTCCGATGGCCCAAAACCAACGCGCTTGAACGTCTTCGGGATAACCGTGGGCGAGGTGCAGACGAGTCAGGAAGCGTCTTGTCGACAGGTTCGACGAACTCGCCTCTTCGGGGATCGAGCGGACCGAACCACGTTGGAAGTCGTAGCTTGCAGTCCAGACTTTTCCATCCGCTTCCATCCGAAAAATCAAGTTCGTCCCGCGAGTAATCGTGACTTCCTCGGCAGGAATGTCCAACTTTCGCAACGATGCCTTGAGGCCTTCGGTGATCCGATTCACCAACGGCGTTTTCGTCTGAAGTCCCCCACCGATCTCGAAAGAATCCCCAGCTTCAGGACTTCCTGGGGGTATACTTTTCCTCTGCTCCTTTTTTCTACCGGCTGGCTTGTGAGTTTGGCCACTCTCGGTTTTCTTAGCGCCCTTTTTTGCATCGGTCTTGGTAACCGAGGGTTTTTCCTGCCGAATCCGCCCTGTGCCAGAAGTGAGTCGCAAGAACACCGAGTGCCTTGTGTCCTGCCCAGTCGCTCGGATCGAAATCGTACTCCGTTGGTACTTTGGTGCTGGCTCCTCAAGAAGTTTGTAGGTGGCGGGATCGGTCTTTCCCAATTTGGGCGATGTTGGAGAGTCACGTTGGGCTTCGCGTAATGCTTCCACTACTTCGCCAGCAAGCCGTCGAGGACTCGGTAAGTCCTCCAACTCAGTCCCAGCGATGTGTTCTTGTGTCAATGCGATTATTGGACGGTCTGGGAAGGCTTCGGGATGATTGAACAGGAACCCCGTGATGCCGTACAGCATAGCCCAAGGCCACAGAAAGAGACCTGTGTACAAATGCAAACGGCGGATGACCATTTGGGTAGTCTTCCAGGGACGCCACCGCGATTGCGACGAGGGTGTGGAGTTCGTCATGTCATCATGGGCCTGATCGTGATTCATCGTAAGGTCTCTAAAATCAGTCAGTAACTCTGTCGTTGGTTCGCAAGAGGATTCGTTCGATCTCTCGAACGGCATCTCGGAAAAGCAATGCCAACGAGATAATTCCAAGACTTTCCAGCATGGCGTGATCCGATCTTGTTGGTGTTGGGGCGAGCAAAAAAGGCCGGGCAGCCGTGTGGTATCTCCGAGGGTTCAAGGAGCGACTGCCCGGCCAACGAACGAACGGTTTGGCCACAAACCCGTATTGACTTCACGTCAGAGGATTCCCTTGCCCCCATTCTGTTCGGAGACCCCGTTGACTTGTTCAAGCCGTCGGAGACAAGCGGCCAAGTTATCCAGGTCGTTGAAGTGTTCGAACACGAGGGCCATTTTGCGAAGCCAGCAAGGGTGCGATACTCGGTCGAGATCAACATCCCTGAGCAACTGGTACGCCTTTCCATACTCCTCAAGGTCTGTCCACACGAAGACCAAGTTCATCCGGTATGACAAAATTTCGGGGGCGAGGTCCATGGCCAGAGACAACGGAATCACAACCTCTTCCAAAGGCTCTCCCAAACGCATTTTGTAGTAGGCGATGCCGAACAGCGCTCCGTGATGTTTAGGGCGGCGATAAGACAACGTTTCGCACGCTCGCAACGCCAACTCGTATTCGCCAATCCGTCCACAAACGCATGCAATCTTGTTGAGTAAAGCCGTCGGACAACGATCCTCTTGAAGGAGGTGCTCGAAAATCGTGCTGGCCAGATCCTTCTTCTCCTGTCGGCCATAGATCCAACCAAGAGTGAACTGAGCGAGCGGCCCCAGAGGTGCCAGGCAACTAGCCATTTCTAGAGTTTCCTGGGCTTCTTCGATGTCGCCAAGGAACCATAGGGATGTACCCAGGACCTGCCACAATCGGCCATCGTCGGGAAATTGATCGATGCCGAATCGAGCTACATTCACGGCTTGGGAATAGAGTTGCTGGTCGAAAGCACTGACTGCTTGAAGGTAGTAGTCGTTGGTAACTGGCATGGGGACTCCTTGCTTGTCGCAAAGAAACAATGGGACTCGGTCTCGTTCCGAAGGTCGACGCCTGGCATCCGCGCGCCGAGAATTCATCTCCACCAACCGGATCATAGGGAACGTCCCACCGATGTGGTCGAAGACCTCACAACGCAGGTACTGCGACGTCGTTCCGCCGTATGCGAGACGATCCCGGTGCAGGAAAACCCTCATCCTGAAGACAAACATCGCAGCAAAGAAAAATCCTTGAATTCGAGAATCCTTTTCGGATCGAGTTGGCATGTACGGCCTCCAGGATGTGTCCGAAAATTGCGGCAAGTGCCCCAATACGAAGACAAGTAGGAGACGCGTTGCAAGCGGAGGTGGAGCACCAAAGGTACCCACGGCGGTGGCGAAGCGACCTCTAGTTGATATTCAATCTCAATATCAACTATCGTACAATCCTTCTCCGTTATGACAACGCCAACTCAACAAAAAATTCCGATTTTGCTGGAAATAGTTTTACGCAATTCAATCACTCCACCTAGCCGCGGGTGGTCAGACGTCGTCGAAACAATGACTTCCGGCGTCCCAATGTACCAAGTGCGAATGGCCAACAAGTCTTCTTCCTTCCGCGATACTCACAGGCCCTCCGCTCGAATGGAAAAAACTCGCGCAAACACTTCGGATTGGTGGAGTCAGTGCGAAAGTATGAGAGAAACATTTCTTCTTGACACGGAGTCTCAATATCATAGGATTAGCTACGACTCCAATTTCCACCCACGTTCTCCGCGTCGACTCTCGGCTTTCATAATTCGCATTTCGAGTAGGTCCATGACCGAACTACCCAAACAAGATAATTCCGACTCACCCCAAAAAGAGGACGCCCCAACGACGCCCCAGAAAACCATTTCCTCCTCCCAACTCTTCGATGGCGAGCGTGAAGTCCACATCGAACACGATGGCGAGGTCTACCGACTCCGAATCACTCGCCGAAACAAGCTCATCTTGCAGAAGTAAAACATCCCTCCGAAGCCCGAGCAGAACACATAGCTCAAAGAGAAAAATTCGTACCCGCCTGCCGATTTTGTGCCACAATAAAAAACGTAGTGGTTTCCGACAAATCTTGAATCTGAAGGCATGGCTCATGGGGAAGAACGTGTTTGACGTGGCGATCATTGGCGGTGGAATTGTGGGGACGGCGACGGCCTACGCCCTCGTCGAGCGTGGCGTGCGTTCACTGGTCGTTTTGGAAGCCGAAGACTCTCTCGCTGCGCACCAAACCGGACATAACAGTGGTGTGATCCATGCAGGACTCTACTACAAACCGGGTTCGCTCAAGGCCAAGAACTGTGTCGCCGGTCGCGAGAAGCTCTACCAGTTCTGCGAAGCCAACGGAGTTCCTGCCAAACGGTGCGGGAAAGTCGTCGTTGCGACGAAAGACGAAGAGTTGCCTCGCCTGGAAAAGCTGTTCGAGCGAGGGCAAGCCAATGGCCTCGTCAACATGCGTAAGTTGTCGCCCGAGGAAGTTCGCGAGCACGAGCCCCACGTCAAAGCCGTCGGTGGAATTTTCGTGCCCTACACAGGCGTCGTGAACTATCGCAAGGTCACCGAAAAATTGGGAGAACGGGTCCAACAAGGCGGTGGAGATATCCGAACCAAGTGGAAGCTCCGGCAAGTCCGAGCGAGTAATGGTTCGATGGCCATCGAGACCACCCAAGGTCTCGTCGAATGTCGGCATCTGGTCAACTGCGGTGGCTTACAGGCAGACCGCGTCGCTCGACTCTGCGGGGTCGAGCCTGGGTTACAAATCATTCCCTTTCGTGGCGAATACTACGACTTGATTCCCGAACGTGCACACCTCGTCAAGACCCTCATTTATCCGGTCCCCGATCCGCAATTTCCGTTTCTCGGAGTTCACTTCACCCGTGGGGTCGACGATCACGTCGAGGCTGGTCCGAACGCCGTTCTCGCGTTAGCACGGACAGGATACAACTGGCGAACGATCTCACCGCGTGACCTCTGGGGCTACGTATCTTACCTTGGATTTTGGCGATTGATATTGCAATATCCCAGAATGGGACTCGCCGAGATGTATCGTTCGTTGAACAAGAGCGCGTTCTTGCGATCCCTCCAACAGCTCATTCCCGAAGTCCAAATGGAAGACATCATACCAGGAGGGGCCGGAGTGCGCGCCCAAGCCGTCGCCCCCGAAGGAAAGTTGATCGACGACTTCCACATCGTCGAAGCCGACCGGATGATCCACGTCCTGAATGCCCCCTCTCCAGCAGCGACGGCTTCGTTGAGCATCGGAGAAACCATTGCGGACTTGGTCGAACAACGATTCGGGTTGAAAGGATGATTAATTTGGTGGTGAGGTGATCACTTGCCACATCAAGGCGTAACCTCGGTTTCGATCCCTGCGATGGTGGCTCCCAGAAATCGGGGCGCCAAGTTGGTGCAAGCTGATACCCGATCTACTTCGGTTTTGCCGATGTATCCTTAATTATCAACCGATACCGGCCTGCCCCTTGGTCGGCGTCACGGACCTGAATCCGATAGTCTCCCGTGTGTTTCGGCTTGAAGTTTTGGATTCGGGCGTTCAGGCCAAAACCGGTGTCGTCATCGGAAGCGACGAGTTCATCCCGACTATTGTAAATCTCTAGGTAGGTATTCAGTGAGAAATTGTCCGGCTCGTAATTCGCATCGATCTGGTAGGTGCGCCCCTTGTCTAATTGGATGAGGAACGAATCTGTTTCGCCTTGCCGAACTTGGTCCCTCCAGTCCACCTCCGAATCAAGCAGCTTGAGACGGACTTCTCCACCTTTTAGTCTCTTCAGAGAGACGCTAAACCGACCGAGGGGAAAAAGCTTGGGGTGGTCGTGGGTTACTCCAACGATGTAATAGCCGCTTCTGGGAGGATTGTAAAGCAGCTGGAGCTTTCGCTGCATTATCGGAACGTCCTTTTTCTGAAATCCGCCAATCCCGTCAAATAAAGAAAGAGAGGTCACCCCGGTGGCTTCGAATTGGTAAGTCGTATTTTGGTCGAGAAACACGCGAAAAGCCTGCATCCGGTAGTGTTCGGTCATGTTGGCATTGAAACGCATACCGACATTGAGTTTGTTTCCGGTGTGCGCGGAAAGAACATAGGGGCCGCCAAAGAAATTTTGATCTCGAATTCGAACCGCGTAAATGCCAGTTCGCTTGGGCACGAAGAGGATCCGGGAGTTGAGGCCATGTCCATCATTGTCGCTTTGTCCTACCTGAAATCCTGTCGCTTTCTCAATCAACTCCATGCTCGGATCGAAGTCAGAACTCGTCAGATCAAAAACATAGGCCGTATTCCTCTGCAAGTGAATCGTAAAGGTTTTCGATTCCCCTTGGTTCAGTGTGCCTCGGTGCAACCGTCCAGGGATCAAACGGTTTGGCACTCCCATTCCCGGTCTACCTTTCCGCCAGGTCTGAGAGTACGCGATGGTTCCGGTATTCGGACCATTTCGGATCCGACCACCAGGTCCAAAACGTCTCTGATTAATGAGTTCGACGCGGTAATTCCCGGTCCTGGGCGCAATGAACGTCACCGAACAGTTGCTCTCGGGACGCGTATCCGACGCGATCAGACGCTTGCCGGTGTAGACCAATAAGTTCATGTCCGACTGACCATTCGACCGAATGTTGATGGTGACTTGGTGTCCATTCAAACAACGCATCTGGTAACTCTTACGCTTCCCAGCGCCCAGCCGCCAACGTTGCGTCCCGTTATTACCGGCCAGTGTGGCGGTCACGCTAAAGAAAATGGCTCCAAGAACGATGCTTACAACCACGACGCCAAGAATCGTGAATCCAACGATAGCACCATTGCTGGTGGGCTTTTGATTTTTCGGTGAGGTGGGTCGATTTCTCCGTCTTAGCCGAGAATTTTCGTTATCTGGCCGAGGACGACGGCTATGCCTTGGCTGTTCTTTGGGGCGTGTGTTCTCTGGAGTGGAAGGAACACCCTTGGGGAAGAGTTTCTGGACAGTTTTAGCACGTACCCAATTGGGAGTATCGTCTTCCCAGACAAGATCATTGGGACGCAACTCACCCGACTCGGCCAGACGTTGTAAGTCCTCGGTCACAACAGGGCCCTGTTGTTGGCCGCCCGATGTGTAATACCAAATGTCGGCCATGATAGTCGTTGCTCCTCTCGCGACGCCAAATTGGGGAAGATCGTATGAGGAAACGAAGTTCGTCTTGATCCGAAATTTTATTATAGCGACCAAACTGTCTTTTGGTCTCTCCTTGGCCAAATCGCTGTAGACTTTAGGCCTCGTTTCGCTCCATCGTGAATGGACGGATTGCGTTCGGGCGTAGACTAACTGGAAGCACGGGTGAGGATCACGTCAGAACTTCACCATTGTTTCCGAGGAGCTGTTTCTGCTCCGAACGAACAATCCGATGGAATGATAGTCAGACTACCCGATCGTAGACGAAAAGACAAATCAAAGAGCCGTTCTGAGGTGTACGTCGCCTATTGGAAACTGCAATTTTCAGATCCCAGATCTACGACTGACGCGCAGACCGATACTTGCGGTCGATTCCAAAATCCAATGCCTCTCCGTCCATGGCTGGTGCTTTTGCAGCAATTTGGTATAAGAAAAGTGGGGAAGCAAGCGAGGAGGCCGCCATGCCGACTACGGACGTGAGAGAAGTAATCCTTGTTGTTGACGACGAAGAGTCTGTTCGTCGAACGGTGTCGGATTGGCTTTCCAGTACAAACTGGAGTCTGGAAGTCCTGACCGCTGCGGACCACGAGCAAGCGTTACTGATTGCTAACGAATGTCCTATTGACCTTGCCATTTTGGACTGGAACTTGGGAGCTGGTTTCAACGGCCTGGAATTGTTGGTCGATCTACAGGAATGGCACCCGAACATCGTCGCCATCATGATGACCGCGTTTGCCGACCAGGCAACCCCACTAGACGCCATGCGGCGAGGCGTCCGCGATTACTTGGACAAGAACCAAGAATTCCACCGGAGCAATTTCCTGGCGGCCGTCGAACGCCAACTTCACTTCATCCGTCCAGCCAAGCTCCAGCGAGTCCTCCACAACAGCCTTGTCGCTTTCCGCAATTCGGTCGAACAAATTCTCCCCCTGGTCCAATCCTTGGCCACATTTAACGACCCCGTCACGTTGCCGGAAGTCATCGGGAGCCTTTTTCGATTCCTTTTGAACGCAACAAAAGCGAGTGGTGGAGTTTTATTCGTCCGGCACTTCGACCTGCAAAGCATGACCGAGCACACACGGGTCTACGACGAGTCGGGTGAACCAATCGAGGTCGACCTGGTTCCTTACGAAAATTCCATCGCGGCGGCCGCCATTAGCATGGGCGAACCCTGCGCGATGGCACAACTCAGCACCGACCCGACAAGCCAACTCCAACTCCAAGAATTCGAACGCACCAAGCAGTCGGTCCTCGCGGCTCCTCTCGCCGTGGCTCCTGGGGTTCACGTGGTATTGGAGTTATTCGACAAACAAACCCCTGACGGGGAGTTAGACCAGACGGGCTTCGGACAGGTGGACGTTCGCTTGGTCAGGGATGCCGGGGAAATCGGTGCCGAGATGCTTCGACAAGAATTATCCCAGCGACAAACACACCAAATGCTTCTCGATGCCGTTGGTGCTGCCCTCCACGCAAGCACCCAAGTAACCGACTCGATGACAACACACGCCGCTCCACAAGCCACTGAATCGGCGCCCTCGGCAGTACTCGACCAACTCAAGGTGGGACTCGCGTCGACAACTTCTTCGCCCATGACGCCGGAGGCGAGCATCCAACTTGCCGAAGCCATCCGCGTAGTCGCCTTGCGACACGGAGAACCAGCCGTTCAGCATTGTTTGCGATTGGTACAAAGTGTCTGCATCTTGCTCGACGAGTCGATGGGGAAGTAATTCGGATACGGAACCATTGATCCACATACACACTTTAGGAACGCAAATGGGAGAACAGCGCGATCTTTTCGACGAGCTATTCGCGTTGCTGAGCCCAGAACGCGTTCTCGACGACCCTCGCGCCACTGGAGAGGGAATCCCTGTTTGCATCTTGGACAGCGGCGTTGATGAGACCACCCTCCGAACGCGAGCCACCGAACGCGGTGCCGAAATCAATACCATCCAGGGTGGCATTTTCCAACCCAACCGCAAAGAACCACTCCCCTACACCGGAAAACACAGCTCTCCGCACGGAACAACAGTCGCCGACATCGTTTTGACACTCGCCCCACAAGTACAACTCTACTCCGCGGACATCTTCGGACCTCTCGGCACTTGTGAAGTCGAAACGGTCATCAACGCCCTGCACTGGGCCATTCACGAGTGGAAGTGTAAAGTCATCAATTTGTCACTCGGCGTGACCGAAAACAAGCTGGCACAGATTCCGCGACGATATCAATTCCTCCGAGCCATCGAAGAAGCCTACTTCCACGACGTCATCATCGTCGCCGCCGCTCACAACGATCATCCTTTTACCCGAAGCTACCCAGCGATGTTTGCTCCACCACTGATCTCGGTGGACAAACACATCTTCGAGAGCCCCCTGCAGTTTTCCTACGCACTGCGAGAACACGTCGAGTTCCTCGCCCATTCCAGAGGATACACGGGACCGTTCGCCCAGGAACCGGCAACGAGTTGGGCCGCTCCACACCTTTCGGGAATCGCAGCCAAGTTACTTTCCCTGCGTCCGACATTAAAGCCATTCGAGATAAAAACACTGTTCACGTGGTTGGCCCAGGCTACCGAAAAGTAGGCGAACACGGGACGATTCTCCAAGTGAGTGGCTGGCCCACTCGGGTTACCGCGCTCCAAAGGTCGACCACCGGTTTGCTATCATCCAACGTACGCATTGATTGTAGGCACACAACTAAGCCCTCTTACAGTTCACAGGACGACCGGGGATTTTTGTGGAGGAAGCCATGGAGCAACGACAGCTTGGCAGGACCGACATGAAAGTAAGCGTGTTGGGGTTCGGTGGAAGCGAAATTGGGATGCAAGGCGCATCGACCAACACGGTGCGGCAACTCCTCAACACAGCACTCGACGCGGGCCTCAACGTCATCGACACCGCCGAATGTTATGGAAACAGCGAGGAGATGATCGGCGAAGCCATCTCTCACCGGCGCCAAGAGTTTTATCTCTTCACGAAGGTGGGCCATCCCAACGGAATGCCCATGCAAGACTGGCGCCCCGAGTCAATCCAGCAAAGCATCGAGCGAAGCCTCCATCGGATGAAAACCGACCGCCTCGACTTGGTCCAGCTACACAGTTGTTCGGAAGCCGAACTCCACAACGGAGAAGCCATCGAGGCCCTCAAGAAAGCACGCGACAAAGGTCACACTCGCTACATCGGCTACAGCGGCGACGGCCTCGCGGCCAAGTATGCCATTGAGTGCGGCGAATTCGACACTCTCCAAACGTCCGTCAACATTGCCGACCAAGAATGCATCGAGTTAACTCTCCCGTTGGCCGCCAAGCGACAGATGGGTGTCATAGCAAAACGACCGATCGCGAATGCCGCCTGGAAAACCGGCCAGCAACCCGAAAACAGTTACCACTGGACGTATTGGAATCGTTTACAACAACTCGGATATGATTTTCTCGACACCGACCTCGCCGAATCGATCGGAATCGCACTCCGCTTCACGTTGGCTGCATCAGGGGTTCATACTGCCATCGTTGGTACGACAAGACCGGGCCGTTGGCAGGAAAACGCCAAGTTGCTCGAAGCCGGAGATTTGCCCCAAGTAGAATTCGACAAGATTCGCAAACGTTGGCACGAAGTCGCATCGCCAAATTGGACTGGCCAACAATGATGGCCGATGCGAGTGCATTGCCAACGAAATTAGCCAGCGGGATAGTTGGCTTGGAAGGTGCGAGTCCTCAAAAGATCGTAGACAAGAACATCAAACCGAAGAAAAGGGAGCCTGAATCCAACACTCCGGTTCGGTTGGATGGAGAGCCGCGAAGCGGCGAAAGATTCTAGCCACGGGAGTGATTCCGTGGGAAAACGAGCTGAATCCACCCCATCTGGTGGGCTTGGATTGACCCGCGTAGCGACGACAGAGTACTGCGTTCCTAAACTACAGTTCCGACCAAAATCCTTTCGCCCATTTCCCTGGAGGCTCTCACACCAGCTTACGATGTAGCGACACAGAGTATGATGCATCCCCGAAACCCATGAGCCAGTGTATAATATCGAAGTCGAAGACGACCATGTCTATCGGGTTGGAGAGCAGGGAATATTGGTACACAATATGAGCACTATAATCCTCCACACACTTGCCTTCCCGACTTCACCGAGTTCTTGTTCCGACTGCTTGCTTCGTATGATGTCGTAGCCCCTTGAAACAAAGAACGAAGCCATTGGAGCGTAGGAGTCCCAAATGGACCACCCTTCGCTCTAGCTTTTTACTCGCGAATTTCCCAGTTCTTAACTTTGCAACTGACATTTCTCGTTGGCAGTGATGCCTCTGGAATCCTGTTGTTCGAACAAACGAACAAAGCCCTTCGCAACCCTCTAGCTTTTTTCGTTTGTTCGAAATTCATTTTTCCAATCGCAAAGAGGTACTGAATGGCCTCACCGAAATCAGACTGAACGTTCTAACTTACCAGTAAATTCAAATTCTCATACTGCCGGACTTGCCTCGGAATGCGACTTCCGGCTATACATGCTCCTGTGACTACCGCAGACCTCTCGTGTTTGTAAATTTTGCTCAGACGCATTAGCAGAAAGGAATCCCCGATGTCGAAGAAACACATTGATTGGATGTACCACAGGAAGTCATGAACAAGTTGCAAAAATGCTCAAGGGTTCCTTGAGTCTGCCCAAATCGAAGTAGCCGAGACGACCGACGCCACCAAGAATAAAAAAGGGCGCGACGAGGCCATCGCTCTAGCCAAAGAAGCCGACAAGATTGTTACGGCGAAAGGCAAAAAAGTTGTAACGTTCGACATGAAAAAAGACCCGCCGGACGACGAAACACTCGCCAAGCACATTTGTGGTCCGACGGGGAATCTCCGAGCACCAACCATCCGTCAAGGCAATACTCTCTATGTGGGGTTCAACGAGGAAGCCTACGCCGAACTGACTGGGTGACCCCGCCGCAACGGAAAGACAACCCTTTTGAGAAAAATCCCTTCGGTTTCAAACAGTGGCGAAGATGGCCTTGCTTGGTGCGAAGTCACACCACAACTCCATCACGGATACAAGCCCCGCAGAGACTTTTCCTTCGCCACCTTCTCGACGCCAAGAGCCAACGCTGCGGTCCGCATTGTCAGCTTTCGTCGTTGGGCCAAATCGTAAACTCGGTGAAATGCGTTCAACATGAGTTCTTCCAACTTGCGGTTTACCTGTTGCTCACTCCAGGTGAGCCTCTGGATATCCTGAACCCATTCAAAATACGAAACGGTCACACCCCCTGCGTTGCACAACACATCTGGTATTATGAAAACATCGTTCTCGTGCAGGATGGCGTTGGCCTCTGGAGTAGTAGGCCCATTCGCTCCCTCGGCCAAAATCCGACAACGAATTTTCGGAGCGTTCTCTTGAGTGATCACCTGAGCAATAGCAGCCGGAACCAGAATCGTACAAGGGATCGTCAGCAAGTCAGCATCAGAGATTGGTTCGGCCTCCGGAAATTCCAAGATGGACTTTCCTTGCTGGAGATGTTTCGTCAAAGCGTAGGGGTTGATCCCATGAGGATTCTTCACTGATCCTGACCGGTCTCCTACTCCAATGATCTTGACCCCCCGCAAAACGAGTTCCTGGGCCAGGACCGAGCCAACATTTCCGAATCCTTGCACGACTGCCGTGGCCTCTCCCATTTTGAGGTCGAGCGACTTCATGGCTTCCATGATGGTGTAAGCGACTCCGCGACCTGTAGCTTCGCGTCGGCCGACACAGCCGCCAATTTCGACCGGTTTCCCGGTCACGATCTCAGGACAAGCGTACCCAACACTCATACTGTAAGTATCCATCATCCAAGCCATGGTCTGCTCGTTCGTTCCCATATCCGGAGCCATGACGTCTTGTTTCGGACCAATGATCGGGAACATTTCTTCGGTGAATCGCCGCGTCATCCGCTCGAGTTCCGAGTGCGACATCTGGTCAGGATCGCAAGCAATTCCTCCCTTGGCGCCGCCGAACGGAAGCTGCATAATTCCACATTTCCAGGACATCCACATGGCCAAGGCCGCGACCTCCCCCAGATCGACCGAGGGAGCGTACCGAAGCCCACCTTTGGAAGGCCCGCTCGTAACGCTGTGTTGGACGCGATACCCTACAAAATTTTCGGTGCGTCCGTCGTCCATCTTGGTGGGCACGCTCACAACCATCGCACGTTTCGGTTGCCCCAAACGTTGAAGGACACCAGGATCGATTTCGGTCACCATTGCAACATCTTCGAGCTGATGAAGAGCCATCCGATAAACGGAAGAAGACCGAAACACCGACTCGATTTCGTGGTTCGTGCCTGTCTTGGGTATTGAAATAGTGCTGCTCATGGGAGAGGTCCTTTAGCTAATGGATTGAGGGAGGTCGAAGCTTTGTAGCTGATCCAGAGTGAGGTGTGAATCGTTCCACGCCGATCCGAACCGGAAAGGCAAACGACCAAATTGGTGGAAAAGTCGACCTCACCTATCAACTCAAAATGAGCGTCCTGCAATCGCAGTAATTGGTTCTCACGACTATTACTTATGGTGAACAACTATCAGTCAAGGTAGGCCTTGTGGCTCGAGAGAGGTCGTATGACCGAACGGCAAAATCAACACATTGGCATTCCTTGAGACTGTCGGTTTTTCGCTCCCCAGGGCGTAACCCTGGATATACTTATTCTACGCTAAGGAGTGAGTGGGGCGCCTTGGTTCTCCACTTCCTTCCCCAGGGAAGGTCGCAGGAGAATCGGCAACTTTCGCACCGAGGATACTAAGAAGGGGTTTTTCGAGTGGCCAAGCTCATCATTGGTTGTGGATATCTCGGCAAGCGTGTGGCAGAGACGTGGAAACAACAAGGGCACCGAGTGTTCGTCACCACCCGACACCAGACCCGTGCGGAAAAGCTGCAGTCGGAAGGGTTCGAACCTTTGGTGTGCGACGTCACCGCCCCCAAGACACTCGCAGACTTGCCGGCGGTTTCGACCGTGTTGTACGCCGTCGGCATGGACCGAACTGCGGGGCATTCGATGTGGGATGTGTACGTCCAAGGATTGGCCAACGTCCTGGAAAAGTTGCCCCGACCAGAGCGGTTTCTCTACGTCAGCAGCACCAGCGTCTATGGACAGTTCACTGGTGAAGTGGTCGACGAAGACACGACTCCAAGGGCCAACGAGGGGTCGGGAAAAATTGTCTTGGAGGCCGAGACGACCTTGCTTCAAAGTAATCCAGACGCTGTCATCCTCCGATTTGCCGGAATCTATGGTCCTGGAAGGGTCATGCGGCGACAAACTATCGAAGCGGGTGAGCCAGTAGTCGGCAACCCTGAGGATTTAGTTAACTTAATCCATGTCCAGGATGGCGTCCGCGCCGTCCTCCAAGCCGACATATACGCTCGACCCGGACGTGTTTATAACATTTGCGACGGCCACGCTGTCACCCGCAAGGAGTTATATACCCATCTGGGCGACGTGTTAAGCGCTCCCACCCCTACATTTGTACCTCCCTCTGCTGAGAAACCCGCTCCACGACACGCAGGAAATCGCCAAGTCTCAAACAAACGACTGCTCGAAGAGCTTCAGTTTACGCTGGAATATTGCACTTACCGAACCGGAATGCCAGCGAGTTTGGAAAATTCCTGAGGACGCATGTTGTTTCGAGTGTGTGGCCATTGGGCCAAGAAACGGGCACTGGACAACCGAAAGAGTTGGCGAAAAACAAAAAAAGCGGCATTTCCTGTTCGGGAAATACCGCCTGGAAACCGGACTTCGCAAGAATGATGACAAAAAGGCGTAACCGTCCGGGGGATAAAACACCAGCGTTGAAATGAAATTGGAGTTTCCGGGATAAGGCACTCAACGCTGAGATAAATCAATCAGATGACAGAATGATCGCTCGAAATTGAGATAATAGGAGCCACTGGTCCTGCTCTTTGGATTTTTTACCGCTGTCGGTAACGTTCGAAAAGTGAAAATTGAAATCGACTTTGAACAAACGGATGTTCCCGTACGTTCCAAAGAAAAGAGAATGAACTCATCTCCACAAACCTTGAGGCGTTTGGCTCGACACTGGGAAACACGAACATTTCATTCAATCCATCCAGTGTTCTCCATGTCTATGGAATGATAAGAATTTGGTAGGCCAAGGAATGTGAAACTGTTCACAGTCGACGAATTTTTTCTTGGGAAAATGGAAAAGGTAGTTCTGAAGGAAAGTGTCTCTTGCTTCTAAGAGGCTCTCACCTGAGAGCATCTCTCGAACATACAACCAGAGCCTACAATAATGGTTTCGATTCTGGCTCACTTCGGCATCGGGAAAAAAACGGACTCCAATATTCCCGTGGAACTCACTCACATTGCCCAATTCCTTTTCTGCGTTACAATGATCCGATAGTCATCCCCAGAGCCAGACCGGAATGTGAGCCAACGACATGGAATCGAAGCTCTGGTATTTAAAACGTTGTTCCATCTTCGAGCGAATCTCCGAAGACCAAGCCGCTCGACTCGATAAAGTTGCGCTGGTTCGTAAATACAAAAGACATTCCATCATCTACTCACCTACTGAACCAGGACAAAGTGTACTCGTCTTGGCCTCTGGCAGGGTAAAAATCAAAGACCTCACCCCCGAAGGAAAAGAAACGATTTTGGCCTTCATCGAGGAAGGGGAAGTCTTTGGTGAATTAGCGGTCATCGAGACCGACCAACGAGAGGAATACGCGGAGGCCGTTGCGGACTCCGAAGTGCTCGTGGTCCCTCGCGACGATGTCATTTCTATGATGGCCGATAATCCAGAAACTGCGTTGTCAATCACCAAACTCATCGGATTGCGACGTCGGCGAATAGAAAACCGACTGCGGAACCTTCTCTTCCTCTCAAGCCGAGACCGGATGCTCCGAATGCTTCGAGAGCTAACGGAATCTCACGGAGAATGGTCCGGCAATCACTGTTCCATCCGGTTGGCGTTGTCTCACCAAGAACTGGCCAGCCTGATTGGGGTCACTCGGGAAACAGTCACCGCAACCCTCGGGCAACTCCAACTCGAGGGGATCATCGAAGTCAAACGCCGAAAAATCACCATCGTCGATTCCGACCGGTTGACCGATGAGAGCAATGGAACTGTCCGTCCCTCACGTAACTACCCAAAAAAGATCCCCGAGTGAATTTTTACACAGCATTGTGGGCCAATTCACAGTTTCCTCTGGGTAAAATGCCGATAATTCAATACTATCTGTTATTTTCGTATCTCCTATACCCAAACATGGAAACACGATGGCCCCTTACGGGTTATCCATAGACCAAACAACCTGTCTTGAGCGAAATGATGGATCGGAACAAAGAGAGGACAGGCAAAGACCAAGGATATTGCGATGACCGAACGAGAACATTCCTCAAACAACACTGGCAACTGCCAACCTTACGAGAAACCGGAGAAGTGGCAGCGTTGTCCGGAAGGTCAGTTTGCAGCTCTCTCGAGTAAGCTACGAGGGAAACGAACGAGACGAGAATTCTTTCAGATTGGGGGATCGATTGCCGCTCTCGTTGTGGGAGGGGTAGGGCTATACCTGGCTGGACGAGAAACCGGGAGATTCTTCACACCGGGCGGCATTTTCTGCAGCCAGGTTCCCGACTTGCTGGCAAAATTCAAGAATAGTACGATCTCGACGCACGAAAAATGGCAACTGATCGAACACGTCGCCAACTGTTCGAAGTGCAACGTTTATTCGAACGAACTCAAAGACAACCCTCAAGAACCGTGCTGCAAACCAAACTCCGACCAAGCGTAGCGACTCTCTTCGTCCCTGTCTGCTTTCGCTCGACATCCCACCCGTTTTCAGAAGACTTTTTTTCGCACACCGCCTGTTGCCAATAAAAACTCGGACACTGAACTTGTTCGTCTATCGTCTCAATAAAGACGCATCACACTTACAACTGATCCGCAACCGAAAAGCTAGCAATGTCCTGTGCCAAAGAAAAACGCCACGAGGAAGTGACATCGTGGCGCGAGCAATAATAACAGGAAGGAGTTGTGGGCCTGTTTCGGTTATCGTTTCGAGAACTGGAAGCTCTTTCGAGCGCCCTTCCGACCGTATTTCTTACGTTCTTTCATGCGTCCATCTCGGGTGAGATAGCCGGAATCACGAAGCCTCTTGACCATACCAATCGGGGTGTTGCTCTCGGGGTCCTCTTGAGGTTCGTCCTCTTCTCCTTCGCCACCCTCAGCCAGCTCCAGTTGGGGCGGGGGAACTTCGCTTTCTGGCATACTGGCAATCTCGTCGGAGAACATGTCCTTCAAGGCACGCGCAACACCTTGGCAAATAGCCCCGGATTGTCCCGTAAAACCACCACCGTGGACATTCACGAAAATGTCGAGTCGCTTATGCATCTCGCAAAGCACCAGCGGCGCCATGACGGCTTCTCGATCTTTGTCTTCGGTAAAGTATTCTTCGAGGCTTCGGGTCTTATTGATTATGATTTGCCCGGTACCTTCGCGAATCCTGACGCGGGCGACGGACGTCTTCCGTCGTCCTGTCCCCCAGTAGTAGCCATACTTGAACAGCGGCTTGGGTTTCTTCCTCGTTTCGATCACGACCTATTCCCTCGTTACGAAATGGCCTTCATTGGAATCGGTTTGGTTGGGTCCAGGAGAACCGGTTGTTGAGCTTGGTGTTCGTGCTCAGGTCCGACCCAAATCTTGAGTTTCTTCAACTGAGCTCGCCCGAGACGATTCCTAGGCAACATTCGCCGTACGGCATTATGCAGGATTCGTTCGGGGTGTTTTTCCAACATGTTACGGGCGTAAACGACTTTTCGACCTCCGGGATACCCGGAATAGGAGTCGTAGTATTTTTGGTCCCACTTGTTACCTGTGAATCTGACCTTCGCGGCGTTTATGACGATGACGTACTCGCCCATGTCTTGGTGCGGCGTAAACTCCGGGCGATGTTTGCCACGCAAGATGTTCGCTATGACAACGGCTAATCGGCCGACCACCTGATCCTCAGCATCGATCAGGAACCATCGTTTTTCGTCTTCGTGTTTCTTCCCCATGAATGTGGACATCGAGCCACCCCAAGAACAATTCGTTGGATTCTATCGAAAATGTAATCATAGGGGTCGCGAGAAGATCGTCAAGGCAAAAAGGTCGTTGTGGCAGGTCTGAGGGTGCATCGCCCCCTTTGCACCGCAAATCGAATTTGTTACATTTTATGTAGACGAATTCGTCCGGTCTTTTGCTCTA
>CAYRFQ010000061.1:0-43575 GCA_964423615.1 uncultured Alcaligenaceae bacterium
CGGGATGATCTTACGATTTCTCAAAATTGATTCACCAAACACTGCCTAGTTGAGTAGACCCGCGGTAAAGAAACCTAAATCCAGCGAGTCGAAACTGATACAATCCGTCCCCTCGCATCTTTGACGTCACCGGCAGTTTCGTAGACGTAGACACGTGGACGAACTCTGTTCCGTAGACATGTAGACGCGTAGACACGTAGATAAGTAGACAGAGGAAGAACAGAGTCAGTCTCTCGCTCCCCGAATCATAGCCAGAATGCCAGCCCGAATCCCTTCCGGTAATGTCGGCCAAGCCTCCATGACCAAGGCCAACTCGGGATCAACGCTCTCAAGTGCGCCGGATTCTGCGCCATCTTCCTCAAGAATGGGCTGCACGTCGGGAGAAACAGGCAAGGTTCGAATCCCGCCCTCTCCGTTTTTCGCGTTCGTATTATCTCGCAACGACTCACATATAGATGTCTTAAGTTGTTTGTCTACATCATTTTCTGACTCTATCTTCTGCTCCTCGCTATTATTTACGGTTCTCGTGCGCCGGTTTTTGCGCCGCCTGTGGCCCTCTCGAAATGCTCCGCCGTGGTTTGGGCGTAGTGTTTGAGACTTACCTTCGGATCCTGCCCCATCCAAGCTGCGACGACGTGAACGGGAGAGTCTTCCAGCAACTCAGTCTCCCGACTCGAACGGAGGTTATGAAACAGCCTTGGCCACGACTCCAATCCAGCTCGTTTGACGAGTTTCCCGATTGGTGTCCGCAAGTTGCAACTTTTCCAGCCGTTCTTCCCTTGAGCTTTGGTAAGATGATTGCCTCCAACGACATGGGTTTAGCCAGGAGTTGCCAGCTCAAATGCTTCTTCCAGATACAGGCGTAAATCCGCAAAGAGTGGGATCGTTCGGCTTCGCTTGCCATCGTGCCGGTCCGTCTTGGGAAGTAACTGTCAAGTGGCTCTTCTCCCAATCGACGTGTCTCCACTGCTCCGAAAAGACCTGCTGCTCCGAAAAGACCCGCTTGTCTTGCTTGGTCGGCGCGGCACCTGAGTCTGCGTGATTTCACCACGTTCTTTTCGCAACCCGCTCGGTCTGTGCTCTACTGGGCTTCTTCGGCTTCTTGTTTGTGGTCTTTGGGCTGCAGGTGGACATCGTAGCCCAGAAGACTGATACGATTAACCAGATATCGCTTGAGTCGTTCCGGTTGCATACGGTCGAAGAAGTCTGGTCCCAAGTTTTTATACTGTTTGTCGTGTTTGAGCAAATGATACATAGAGCGGTTTACGATTGGGTTGGGTACACCCGGCTCGAATGGGAAACAACTTTCGCGGCCTTTGGCGAAACAACTGTGCCCAACCCAATCGTAAACCGCTCGAATCACCAAGATACTGTGGCCCACAGCCAGAAACGCTCGCTTCTGGCCACGACGGGCCGCCAGACAACGATATTGACTCGCCAGACAGAGGCCGCGTCAAGTCCCGCATTTGGCGAACGGTTCGTGGAGGCACAAAACTGCCTCGTAGCAATCCGCACTGAAGCAGATGGGCTAACCATTCGGCATCGCTGACATCCGTTTTGCGTCCGGGGACTTTCTTGAGATGCCTCGGATTGACCAACAATAACGTAAAGTCGGTCTTGAGGATGTTCCGCACGGTTTCCAGTACACCCTTGTGGCTTCCATGGCCAAGTGAGTGATCTCATGAGACTGCAAGTAGCCCGCCAGAGCCCTCAGATCCCTGGTCATTGTCCCGAAGGATCGAACCTGTTTGAGGCATTTCCCGCAACTTTGGCAACATCGGATGGCGCACACAACGGTCTTGCTGTGCACATCGAGTCCGGCTACGTTGCAATAACCAATGTCCATGACATCGCTCCGAAGCAGGGTGTCGATTCGGGAGATGTCAAGGGAGGTTAGCCATTCTGCTCCACGTGTTACCCAAAGAGGGTACGACGATTGCAGGTTCGTGTCGACTCTGGTCCAGACTCCAAAACGGGCTCGAAAGCTCCAACGTGCGACGGCCTGCGAACCGAGACACACCTGCTACTGTTAGCCTACACAAACCAGACGCTATTTTCATTATTTCGGGTGCCGCGAAGCGGGATGAAAGACTCCAAAGAAAAACACTCCAAGGTGAAAACGTGGCACGAGTCGTTGGCGGATGAATGTCTCGAAAATCGTCGAAGATTGTCGGCGTTTCGGACCCGCGATGACCACAACAAGGAGTAACAAACGAACACCTTCCGTCCTTGACGCAACTTCACCCGAAGAATACACTGCGGTGCATGTAAGAATTGCTTTCACTCGATTCGACCTTCCATCTCCGGGACAGACTCCAGCCATGTCTCTGACGCCGATGATGCAACAATACCGGGACGCCAAGGACCGTCATCCCGGAATGATTCTATTGTTCCGTATGGGCGACTTCTACGAACTCTTTGAGGAAGACGCCGAAGTCGCTTCGCGGATTCTGAATATTGCCCTCACCAGTCGGGATAAAAGCATCCCGATGGCAGGGTTCCCACACCACCAACTCGAACCGTACCTTCACAAGCTCATTCACGCCGGCCATCGCGTTGCAATCTGTGATCAAGTCGAAGATCCCGCGACCGCCAAAGGACTCGTCAAACGCGAAGTCACCCGCGTCGTGACGCCGGGCACGGTAACCGAAGACCCACTCCTCGATCCACGACAGTCGAATTATCTAGCCGCCATCGTTCCCGGCGGAAAAAAAATCGGCATGGCGTGGGCTGATCTTTCCACCGGACATTTCCTCGCCGCCGACGTTTCGGAAGACAGACACATCGATGAACTTTCGCGGCTTTCGCCGTCGGAGTGTTTGTACGCCGAGAAAGATCCTGGCCAACTGACAGACTCGATCCGTTTGATGTGCCCGGACATTCTCCTCCAAGATCGGCCGGACTGGAACTTTGACCCAGAAACCGCAAGACAGGCTCTCTTCGAACACTTCAAAGTCACAACGTTTGCCGGGTTCGGCTTCGAAGACACACAACCGTGTCTCGTCGCAGCCGGTGCCTTGCTCTTTTATTTGCAAGAGACCCTCAAGGCCAACCTCGGACACTTGAGCAGCTTGCGGAAGTACCGCCAGGATAACTTCGTCCTTCTCGACGATGTGACCCGGCGGAGTCTCGAGTTGACCCGCACACTTCGTGAAGGCACACGCGACGGCTCCCTCCTATCGGTCATTGACCGCACCGTGTCACCCATGGGAGCGAGAACGCTTCACGATTGGCTCATCGCACCACTGACCGACCGCAAGACGATCGAAGCCCGCCTCGACGCCGTCGAAGAATTGGGACGCGAACACCAACTCCGCGACGAACTACGCCAAGCGTTAGACAGTGCCTTTGACTTGCCCCGGCTCGCGACACGCGTGAGCACCGGGCGGTTGTCCCCCAAAGACCTCGGATCGATCGCCGCAACGCTCCGGCTATTGCCCCGCGTCAAAGCCAAGATCACTGGTCGAAAGGCTGCCTTGTTGCAGAACCTCGAAACGCGGCTGGAACTCTTTCCCGACCTCCGGGAAACACTCGACAACGCCCTCAAGGATGACTTGCCGCTCAGTCCCAAGGAAGGCAACGTGATTCGCGAAGGGTATGACCCCGAACTCGACGAACTCCGCAACACCGCCCGAGGTGGAAAAGAATGGATAGCCGAGTTCCAAGCGAAAGAAACGATCCGGACTGGAATCACCTCGCTCAAGGTTGGCTACAACAAGGTTTTCGGATATTACATCGAAGTCACTCACGCCCACGTCGATAAAATCCCGCCTGACTACCAACGCAAGCAAACCTTGAAAAACGCCGAGCGATACATCACTCCCGAACTGAAAGAGCAAGAAGAAAAGGTCCTCAGCGCCGAAGAGAAAAGTCAACAACGAGAATACGATTTGTTCCTCGAACTTCGCGAGAAGGTTGCCGAGCAGACACACCGGCTATTACAAACCGCCGAAGTCCTGGCGACCCTCGACGTCCTCGCTGGGTTGGCCGAGTTGGCGGTGTCCCAGGAATATACCCGGCCCCTGCTCGTCAACGAACCAGTGCTCGACATCGAAGAAGGCCGACACCCCGTCCTCGACATCACTTTACAACGCGGGACCTTCGTTCCGAATGATGTCAAGTTGTCACAACAAGACGGTTTTCTGTGGTTGATTACCGGCCCCAACATGTCTGGCAAGAGTACCTTCATTCGACAAGTGGCATTGCTCACGTTGATGGCTCAGGTAGGTAGTTTTGTTCCCGCGCGGCGAGCAAAAGTCGGCATTACCGATCGCATCTTCACGCGTGTCGGAGCAAGCGACGAACTCAGTCGCGGTCATAGTACCTTTATGGTCGAGATGACCGAAGCGGCCAACATCCTGAACAACGCGACGAACCGAAGCCTCGTCATACTTGACGAAATTGGCCGGGGGACAAGCACCTACGACGGTGTTTCGTTGGCGTGGTCCATTACCGAGTACCTGCACACCCGTGTCGAATGCCGGGGGCTCTTCGCGACCCATTATCACGAACTCGCCCAGCTCGCCGACACTTTGTCAGGCCTGCGAAATTACAACGTGCAGGTCCAGGAATGGCAAGACGAAATTGTCTTTTTACACAAGATCGGCCCAGGCAGCGCGGACAAGAGTTATGGCATCCACGTCGCGAGATTGGCAGGTGTTCCGAACGAAGTGCTCGACCGCGCCAAGGTGGTTCTGGCCGAACTAGAAGCTCATCAAGTCCAAGCCGGAAAGCCCGTCCTCGGACGCAGTCGCCGTGCTCGAACCAAGCCCGTTGAACAAGCAATGACTTTGTTTGATGGGATGGAAGATTGAGGACTTGGGAAAGGGCAAAAAGAGGAAGGCAGAAGCGAGCTCCCTCCTTTAACACAACTTCGTTTCTCATTTTTCCCAAAAACCCTCCCCGCTGGCGGTTCGTTGGCGTGAAACGAGGAACAATCCTGCTGTCATTTTCTTCGGACGTTGACCATCTGAATGACCGTCCGATGTCTTCGCTCAGTCAATTCCAGGCGTACCAACCGGTGTTGGACGTCGAACCACAGATCGACCGGTTGAGACTTCTTGAACACCCGGAAATGAAAGACCGTCTGTTTTTTTCCATTCATGTCCATGCCCTCTTTACCGACGTAGACCAACTTGCTGGGAAGAAGTGCCCCATGTTCGGTATCGAGCAACTGGATGTTCTTGTTGAAGTATTTCCTGTCAGGTAGCTTCCAAAAAGTCGTGCTCCAGGCGTCCGCAGGACCTACCACTTGTTTCGTCTTGTTGGAAATGACCAGATTTTGTCCGTCTTTTGTCAAATAAGCAGCCGCCGTATACAATGTCTTAAAATCCTGGCAATTGCTCTCCAGCTTGTGGAGTTGGTAGCCCTTGTAGACTTCAGTCCCGCGATAGCTGTATCGATACGTGATTAAAATTTTGACTTTCACATCGACACTGGAAGTCACCGTCACGAAACCGTTATCGTGTTCGGTAATGACGCGTTGGTTCGTCCCGACTTGTTTCCCATCGACGTATACGAGATAATCGCGAGTTTCTGTAATTTCGGCTTTGGCAGTTACGGCCATTCCCAACAACAGGACGCCGACGACACACCAACGCACGAGGTGCAACCCAATCCTGAGACCCCTCACATTTTGCATCCTTTCCTCCTCTCCGCCTGCCTGATGTCCTTGCCTCTTCCGTTCCGGCCCACGCAGCACGCCCATGGTTCCGCCAAGCCTAAGAGTATCCTTCTCTTGACGTGTGGGGAATATAGCCGATGGTCCGAAACAGTCCAAGGGGAACCGGAAAAGTGCGCCCTATCCGGATTTTGGAACTTGGATTTGCCTCGAAATCGTAGGGACACGCGGCTCGCGTGTCCTTGCTCTGGTTGTTACACGACCCTCGCGTGTCCCTACGACGAACATCGACTTCCAAAATAAAGAGGACCACCGCCTTCTCACCCCGCCCTTGTCGTAAAGCCACGAGATCGCTTACAATAAAAGTACTAAACCTTCCCCAATAGAGGACCCAAGGCATTCATGTTGTAGCTGTACTTACACATCACTTATCGATTTACTCGTTCGCAGAAGATTCGCGAACCCTTTAGCTTGCAACAGCCTTGCTCGATCCATCCAACATCCTCCACAACGAACTACTATCGTTACATCCAATTACGTCGCTCACGAAGAGCAGAGGGAATCATGTGGCCCGTATTTGATCAAGCCGTAGAGAAGTTCCAAACATTAGAACAACAACTCGGTGATCCGGCCGTGATCGCCAACCGGGAACAGTTCGCCAAGGTCGCCAAAGAACACGGTTCCTTATCCAAACTCGTCGGGCCCTACTTGGAATACAAAGGCATCCTCGACCAGATCGAGCAAGCCGAAGCCATGCGCAGCGACCCAGAAATGCGAGACTTGGCAGAAGAAGAACTCGACGAACTCAAGCCCAAACGAGACCAGTATCGACTTCGACTCGAAGATTTGATTCTCATCGATCCGGGAGAAGACTTCGGGAGCGTGATCGTCGAGATTCGGGCCGGAACCGGTGGTGACGAAGCCGCCATCTTCGCCGGCGACCTCTACGAAATGTACATGCAGTATGCCCGAGATAAGGGTTGGCGGGTCGAAGGAATTTCCTTCGGCGAAGGCGAGCAAGGCGGCTACAAAGAGGTCGTGTTCAGCGTCAAGGGTGACGAGGTCTTCCAACACCTTCGTTACGAGAGTGGAGGCCACCGAGTCCAAAGGGTTCCCAAGACTGAGCAACAAGGCCGTATCCATACGTCCGCTGCGACCGTCGCCGTCTTACCCGAACCCGACGAGGTCGAAGTCGAGATCAATCCCGACGACCTCATCGAAGAAACCATGCGGGCCGGTGGTGCGGGTGGCCAACACGTCAACAAGACCGAAAGTGCCATCCGCCTTTGGTACAAGAAGGGGACTCCCGACGAGATCGAAGTGAAGTGCCAAGACGAGCGGAGCCAGCACAAAAACAGAGCTACCGCCATGCGTCGTCTCCGGAGTTTGGTCTACGAACGACAGATCGCCAGACAACAAGAAGAACGCGCCGCCGCTCGAAAAGACATGATCGGGTCGGGAGATCGTAGCCAACGAATCCGCACGTATAACTATCCTCAAAACCGAGTCACCGACCACCGCATCAACTTGACGATTCACAAACTCGATGCCATCGTTGCCGGCGATCTCCATGAGTTGATCCAAGGCCTGCGCGAATACGACAAGCAACAACGGTTGGCCGAGAGTGGGGCGTAAATCCGAATCTACTCGAGCACAAACGTCTCGTTGATGCTCGAGCGGTTTGCCAATCGACGTGACTACTCCTTCCCTCGGATCTGAGCCTCGAAAGCCTTTTTCATCTGAGCTTCGATCTTCTTGTGGACCTTATCCACGTCTTTGTCTTTCAACGTCCGGTCTTCGGCTCCATACGTCAATGCGTACGCCACGCTCTTTTTACCCTCGGGGATGTTCTCGCCCGTATACACGTCGAAAAGCCACACGTCGCGGAGGATGTCGCCTCCTGTGGTACGAATTTCGGTCTCCATTTGCTCGGCCGTCACGTCCGAATCGACCAAAATCGCGATGTCCCGCAAGTTGGCCGGGAAACGAGGCACCGGTGAATAGGAGAACCTCGGCGGTAAGCTCTCACGCAGCGTCTCCAGATCGAACTCGACCACGAGTATCGTCTGCTTCGTGTCGAAGTCGAAATGCCCCGCGAGCCTGGGATTCAATTGGCCGAAGTACCCGACCAGCTTGTCTCCAACGTGCAACTCGGCGGCGCGAGCCGGGTGCAGACACGCCACTTTGGACGGTTTGTAGCTAACATCCTGCAAATGAAGGTCTGCGACAAAAGCCTCGATGATCCCCTTGAGGTCGAAGAAGTCCAGCGACTCGGGCTTCGGTGTACCCGCCGACGAATCCGTCCAGAATTCGGTGGTTCGTTTGCCCATCACGAAGATCGCGAGTTTGGTCCGTTCCTCGGGCAAGTTCTCGTTTTCTTTCGGGAGGTAAACTCGACCAATCTCAAACAATCGCACGTCGGCGGCCGTCTTCGTGTTCGGAATGCCGACCTCGATCAAACTGTTGAGCACGCTTTGACGCATGGCCACGCGTTCGTTACTAATTGGGTTCAGAAGACGGACATATTCCTTGTCTGTTCCCGAACCATTGCTCGAAGTTGGGTCTTCGAGAATGGCTTCGCGTTCAGGAGTCGTGAGCGAATACGTGATGGCCTCCTGGAGCCCGAGTCGGACGAGAATGTCGCGCACACGTTCCTCGAAAACCAACGGCTCGTTCGTTTGCTGGAGCGGCAAACGGTCGGACATCAACGTCGCAGGCAATTTGTCGTAACCGTGAATGCGAGCCAGATCTTCGATAAGGTCGGCTTCGCCCGCTTGGATGTCCAGGCGATGCGGCGGGACCGTTACTTCGAGAGTCCCCTCGTCGGCCTGCTCGACGCCAAATTCGAGCGCTTCGAGAATGCGTTGGGCTTCAGCAATCGCCACATCGATCCCCAGCAGGCGTTTGACTTCGCTCATTCGGAGCTGGACGATTTGTGGCTCGGGTTTGGCCGGGTAGTTATCGACGGTCCCCTTGCAAATCGTCGCACCCGCGTGTTTTCGCATCAACTCAGCTGCACGTCCAGCAGCAATTTCGACCGTATCAGGATGGATGCCGCGACTGAACCGTGTGCTGGCTTCGCTGTGCAGATTGAATTTCTTGGCCGTCTTACGAATGCTCACGCCATCGAAACTCGCCGACTCGAGGAGGATGTTTTTTGTCTCCTCAGAGACTTCCGTTTCAGCCCCCCCCATGACCCCAGCGAGGGCAATCGGGCCTTTGATGTCAGCGATAACCAGGTTTTCGGGAGTCAACTCGCGGTCGACGTCGTCGAGGGTCTTGAGAACCTCACCTTCCTTCGCCGGACGGATGATTATCGTTGGAGCCTTGCCATCCGCACGCTCGACGAGCTTGTCGTAATCGAACGCGTGGAGAGGTTGTCCCCATTCGAGCATCACAAAGTTGGTGATGTCGACGATGTTCGAGATGGGTCGCATCCCTGCGAACATAAGATGACGCTGCATCGGCCCCGGCGCCTCACCGATTGTGACGTCCTTGAGCAACACAGCCATGTAACGCGGACAGAGCTTGGGGTCTTCGATCTCGACTTTGACCTGTCCCTCGATTGGGTCGCCCTCGTCTTTCATTTCGTGAGACGGGAGACTCACAGACTTGCTGGTGATTGCGGCGACCTCGCGGGCAATCCCGACCATCGACAAACACCGGGCCATGTTGGGGAGCACGTCGGCCTCCAGCACAACTTCGCCCATGAACTCGGCAGCCGACATTCCGACGGGTGCTTCTTCTTCGAGCAAGATGATCCCGCCGTGGTCGTCGTTGATGCCAAGCTCGGCGTACGAGCAAACCATCGCGTCACTCGGTATGCCTCGGAGCTTGGTCGGCTTGAGCGTCTTGATGGCTGGTTCTTTGCCGTGATTGTCGATGAATTCCGAACCTTCCAATGCGAGGACGACTTTTTGGCCGCTCTCGCCGACGCTGATGTTGGGAGCTCCCGTCACGAGCTGTTTCGGCTCATCGGCTCCGTACTCGACGATCGGGAGCTTGAGCTTGTCGGCGTCGGGGTGCTGCTTGATCTCGGTGATCTCGGCAATGACCATCTTCTCGGGAGCCCAAACCGGACCACGTTGGGCTTGTTTGACTCGCAACCCTTCCGGCGTCGGCAGTCCAAAGATTTCCGCCGATTCGACTTCGAGCCCTCCGATCGTCAACCGTTCGGCCAAATGAGCCACGGACTCGGGCAATTCGACGTACTCGGCGAGCCAGCGCAAGGGGATTTTCATCAACGTTCCTTTCCAATCGTTGTCTTTTACGTTGTCTGTTGGGAGCACCAGAGGTAGGCAAGGATACCCTCTTTCCTTGACCGAAGAATTCCCTCACGTTCAGGACACAGATTTTTACTCGCCGTTCGCCTTTTGGATACCTGGTCGAAATACCACAGCAGGCAATAATATAGTTTCCGTTTGCGTTGGGGACGCTTCGAAGTCCTTCGCCCCGCTTGTGGAGAGAATGATTTTGAAACCCGTGGGTTCGATACTCAAAGTCCTTCGTCCCGCTTGCGGAGCGAAGAATTTAGGTGAGGGGTGTTCCAACAAAATCGTTTTACACGCTTGTTCTTTCCGGTTCGAGGCTTCTGAGTCCTTCACCCTCGGAAAACCGAACTGTACTCAACGCAATCGGAACCGCTCCAAAGAGAACATCGCGGATAAAGTAGGAGGCACACTCGGAACGCGAAATTTCTAGCTGTCCGGTTTTTGTGTTTGTCGTAGGTAAACGCGGCTCGCGTGTACCCACGAACCGGACAAGCATTTCTTTTCCGTTCCCCGTGTGCCGTCCGCCTGTCTTGATTTGGAAGTAAGGCACACTCCTGTGTGTCGTGGCCAAGCCGAGAAGAAACAGACGGCACACGGAGTGCCTACTACCTTGATTCATTATCCGAGCAGGTCTCAATAAACGAACGCTCGAGATCGCCCATTTGGTGCGACCAAGCATACACTCCTGA
The DNA here is from genome assembly GCA_964423615.1 of uncultured Alcaligenaceae bacterium. Lineage (GTDB taxonomy): Bacteria > Planctomycetota > Planctomycetia > Gemmatales > Gemmataceae > CAYRFQ01. The sequence continues at coordinate 10,581 of CAYRFQ010000061.1, forward strand.
TTCTACGATGTCTCGGCGAGAGTCAAGTGGGCCAAACGATCGAAACCGCGTTCCATTCAACACGAAATTGTTCAAACCCTACACGACAAGCACCCCTTGTGTGTTTTTGAAGTGGGTCTTGATTTCTTTCGATAGGATTCTCAAAGTCGTCGAGGCTGGGGGTAAGCTTGGCTCGCTGTGGCTTCGGATTCGGCAGAACTTTAACTGTCGCTTGGTCACTCCAAGGCCGCATTGGCAAGGATGAGCCCATTTCAACTTCTGGAGTGCTGTCGCCCGTTCCGAATTCGAAAGATTCCTCCCGACGAACCAAAAAACACCCTTCGGAGACCGTGCCTTTTCCAACCCATGTTTGGAAAACACGTTTTCATACAAGGGCGCGACAACGGGCTTGCCAGTCGGTTTTGCTCCTCAGTTTCTTACCTCGGGCCACTTCGTCAACGAAACGATCTCATCAGGGTCCAACTCGATCGTTTTCCCTCGCCATGTAATCGTCAATCCTTTCGAGAGTTCTCCGGAAATCTTCGAATCTTGTGCGACCGAAAGTAGTTCCGTCGACGACGTCTGGATCCGCCAGTGGGCCTTGCCCTTCATTGGATTAACCTTCTTCGTCCCAAGCCAAAGCGGAGGAAGCCTTCGGTAACCCGAGGACCGGAACTCGCCCTTGTCCGACTTCCAGATGACGACTTCTTCTAGCGGCCGGACGTAACTCACCGATTCCCACGCCTTCGTCTCTTCATTCACGACGGATTGTTTCGTTAGATCGTCGGGGATTTTCGGAAGAGCAAAGCGAACCGAGCGTAGTCCGATGATTTCGCCTTTCATCTTCCACAACCCGGACTCGCGATCAAACTCGGGCTGAGCAAACTTGCTCTTCGTTTCTTTGCCGTACAGGACCGACCCGTCCGCCAGCGTCGCAAAAATGCCCGTGTCCGGGTGGCGTAATTCGGCTTGCTTTCGGGGCGTGTTGATCCGCAAAACTTCCCCGAACGGAACGGATAAATTCGGCAAACCGGCGGGCAGACCTTGCAACTTGCACATCCCTTTTTGCAAGGCGATTTCGCGACACAAAGTTTGCGTTCCATTGGCCAACCGCACTAGAAACTTGTTGTTCGTGGCCGCTTGCACCCGCGAACTCATGACGAACTCAAAATCATCCAGGTAGTAATTCGTGTCCTTGCTTCGGTCCAACTCGAACGTCACACGATGGATCGGTACCCTCGACCGAAATCCGAGGTATTCCGCCGTCGGTTCTTCACTCAGGAACACGCCCACCTTCGCACCTTTCACATCGTAGGCAGTGATCTTCAAGCCGCCTGGAGACGCCGAACCCAGCCAACAACCAAACAGCGTCACCCCGGCTGGAACGTGAGGACGATTCGGGTCGACAAAACGGACCTCGATGTCCGCTTGCATCTGTGGATTGCTCGATCCGATCACCCAGGAATATCGGGTTCCCACGCGATTTTGGAAGAAGGCCATCCCGTTTCCTTTGGGAGACGCGATCATCAGACCTTTGTCTTGATATTCGTCGTCAGCCAGGACCGTCCCGGAATTGCGAAGCTGATTCTTCCCTCGAATCTCGAAATCGATTTTCGTGGCCTTTTGGGGCATGTTCTCGGGGGAGATTCGCTGGAACAACGCTCCTGGTTGTTGCCACGTCACCGGTTGGGTCGCGGGATCAAAACTTGTGATTCGGAGGATTTCCTTTCGTGGCAAAGCAATCGTCTTTTCGTCCAAAATGATTTTGACCGGTTGCCTACCTTCGAGAAATCCCCAGAAGGATTCTTTCGTGATGAACCGGTCAAAGGCTACGAGGACGTCGTCGGACTCCGATGTTGTCCCAGGAATGATTTTCAGGAGTGCTCGGAGACGGGCTTGAGTTTCGGGGTCGTCGGTGAGTTGAAGACACGCCTTCAAATCGGGACGGACTGCTTTTCCCATCTTCAAAAGAGTCTTCCAGGCGTCTTCGCGTTCGCCGAACAACTCCGAACCGAGCAGGTGCACGGCGGTCAGGATTTTGCGTTTTCGTTCGAAGCTCTCATCCTGCGTCAAGATCAGCGTTTTGACTTGCGAAGCTTGAAGCGAACTCGACTTCACCTCGCCACGTTCGGTCAATTGCTTGATCGGCCATTTCTCGTTCACGACCGACAGACGCAGCATCGAACCATCGCGAAACTCGACGAACCGCGATACGGTTTTCGGTTCTTTGGATTTGGGGTTTTCGCCTTTAGGCGCTTCGTTCTTCGGCTCCTCGCCTTTCGGTTGCGCGAACGCCCCGCTAGGGAACGCCAGAACGATCAAGCAGAACAACAAGGCGACTCGTTTCATGAGACACTCGTTCATTATTGGAGGAAGAACCCGGCCTTCCGGCCGAGCCCAGAGTAGTCAAACTTACCTGTTGACGACATATTTCCCCCAACCTAACAGACGTCGACTCTCTGTTCTAGTGGTCGTTGCACATTACCGAGAACTTCGCAGTTGTTGAGAACTGCGAGTATAAAGCAGCAGACACACTCGGAACACGACATTTCTATTGAGACCTGCGCAGTCAAGGAAGCGTCTGTCCAACCAGTTGAAAGATGACGATATTTGCCTTTCACCCAGGACGGTCAATCAATCCAAGTTTGTTCTTTTGGTTGAAGGCCAAGCTCATCGTAGCCTGGTCAGAATGGGCTGACTGCACCCCTGTCCGAGATTTTTCTCGAAACATCGTCTCTAATAGGCAAGTATGTCTAAGGAACGAAACGACGGAGAGTTCTGGGGGATTGGAACCGACCGTCATCAATTCCTATGAATTCCATTTTCGAGTTAGCGCCGTGACCTGTCGTATCGTCAGGTTTGGATACAACGAATATCACCTATTTCGGTCGTCGAAGGGGGAAGTTTCATGCGCATAGTGAGCGGTTTCTGGGTGGCTAGTCTAATGGCGTTGGGGATAGCCCAGACCACCTGGGCGGACGCCCCACAAGACCCAATGCGGTTGGTCCCATTCCGGGCCGACATCGTGGCCAAAGTGGAAAAGCCAAGACAAGCCATTGAGTATTACTTCGAGTTAGATGTCGTCCAGAAGCTCCTGAAATTCGAGGCCGCCAAGGAGTTTCTCGACTCCACGAATGTTCGTCAGTTGAACCAGTTGCTCGCCTACTTCGAAAAAGAACTCGATGCCGATCGCTACGAATTGATCGATAAACTGGCTGGAGGTGGAGTCCTCTTCACGGCGGAAATCAGCAGACGCTATCCGGTCCTGTTGATCCTGCAGGGCAAGGACGAACCCACCACGCAAAAGTTCTTCAAGCTGGCTCTCGATGTGGTCGAGGAAGAACAGATGCGGCAAGGTGCCAAAGATCGCATCAAGCGAACAACATACAACGGCATTCCCGCAGCCCGTTTGGGCAAGAACGCTTACGTCGCCGCCATGGGATCGACGATCGTCCTGGGAAATAAACCCGAGGTCCTCAAGACCGTCGCCCGCATTCACCTTGAGACCGAGAAGAACACCACCCGCCAAAGCAAGGCCCTCGTTCGCGCTCGGAAAATGCTGCCCAAGTCTCCGCTCGTATGGGGCTGGTTCAACCTGTCGAAAGTCCAGAACTACGGCCAATTCCGCGAGGCCGTCAAAGGCGTCGATGCTTTCACCCCGGCGAGCTTCACGGTCCTCGGACCCGCATTCGAATTGCTCGGACGAGCACCCTTTGTCTGCGGGGCGATCTCCCAGGAGGGATCGAAGTATCACCTGGCTGTTCGATTCCCAAGTGGAATGAAGGGCATGAACAAGAAGACTGCCGCGTTCTTCTCCAAGAAAGGAAAGAGTGTCCTGCCCTTGCTCGAGCCACCCAACGTGTTGGCGAGCATGAGCTACCACCTCGACCCCAACAAACTCTGGAAGAAACGCCAAGAAATTTTCCCACCAGACGCACTCCAGGGACTCAACCAGTTCCAAAAATACTCGGGCCGTTTCATGTTTGGGCTCAAACTCGACAAGTTGCTCACCTGGGCTGGACCCCACCAACGCATCGTCGTCACCACACGAACCAAGTCCGTCTACAAGACGAAACCGATCCAGGACATCCCGGCCTTCGCGTTCGTTCACGACATGCGAGATCGCAAGTTCGGAGAATCCCTCGACAGCATTTTTCGAACAGCAGCGCTCCTGGCCACGACCCAATTGAAGTTGAAGATGGTCGAAAAGGAGATCAACGGCACCAAGATCGTGAGCTATCGATTTCCAGAGAAGGATAAATTCCCCGGCGGTGATCCCACGAAAATTCGTTTCAACTTTAGCCCGAGCTACGCTTCCGTCGGCAACCAGTTCATTGCCAGTTCCACCCTTGAACTGGCTACCGACCTCGTGAAACTTTTACAAAAGCAACAGGTCCAAAAACCGTTGCAATCCTCCACAACCCTGCTGAAGTTCTACTCCGAAGGATTGGCTGTTCCATTACGCCAGGGCAAAGACACTCTCGTGGCCCAAGCAGTCCTGAGCCAAGCCCAGACTCCCGAGCAAGCCAACAAAGAAGTCGCGATGCTTATTGATCTTGTAAGTCAACTCGGAACCCTCGACTACAGGGCAACGTTTCATCAGAACAACACAACGTTTGATTGGGTGCTTGATCTAAAGAAACCGAAGTAGAGAGATCATTAGGGATTCGTTGTCGGGAGTGCCATCGTTGCTACACGACGTGTCACACCCTAAAGCCAGAAGGTGCGTCGACAAAACCTGGCGACCTGCAAGCCAACACTTACAGAATCATCCGGAGACATCCTCAATGCCTGACACGGACAATAATCGCAACAACATCGATCCGACGTGGGCTTGGAGAGCCTATCAGCCCACGCGACAAAATCCCTGGGATCTGAAAAAGGCCGGGCACCTTTTCCGCCGGGCAGGGTTCGGGGCATCGCTTCCCGAATTGAAACAAGCCATCCAGGACGGTCCCGAACGTGCCATCAACAAGCTCCTTCGCGGAGGGGAAGGCCAAACCGCGTTCGAGCGCCAGGCGAACTCACTCACCGCGTCGATCAAAGCGGGCAACAACGGTCGGCTCGCCACCGCCTGGTGGTTGTACAAGATGGCGTACACACCGCATCCGCTTCGCGAAAAACTCACACTGTTCTGGCACGACCACTTCGCCACGAGCAACCTGAAGGTAAACAACACTACCTACATGCTCGGCCAATATCAGCTCATGCGGCAACACGCCCAGGGTAACTTTGGGACCATGCTTCAGGCCATCACGCTCGATCCTGCGATGCTCGTGTGGCTCGACACGACCGACAGTCGTCGCGGTCAACCCAACGAAAACTATGCCCGCGAGTTGATGGAACTATTCAGCCTCGGAATCAATAACCCTCAGCATCCTGATCGGGCCAACTACACCGAGGGAGACATCCGCGAAGCAGCTCGGGCCTTCACCGGTTATCGTATCCAAAACGGACAAGGCGTTTTCCGCGAAAACTTGCACGACAAGACCGAAAAACGCGTCCTTGGTCAGCGTGGTCGGTTCCGGGGGGAAGACATCGTCCGTATCTGCCTCGCTCAACCAGCTTGTGCGTACTTCATCGTCGGGAAACTCTTCCAGTTCCTGATCAGCGAGACGATCCAACCGACCCCACAAATAATCGCGCCCCTCGCAACTGCGTTCCGCCGCAACTACGACATCGGAGCCGTCGTCGAAACGATACTGCGGTCGAACTTGTTTTTCTCGGCCCAGACGTATCGGACGAAGGTCAAATCACCGGTCGAATACGTGGTCGGAATTGTACGTGGTTTGCAAGCCCGAGTCGGCACGACGCAACTGGAACTCGATCTGGAAGGTTTGGGCCAACGATTGTTCTATCCGCCGTCTGTTGCCGGATGGGACGAAGGCCGAGCCTGGCTCAACGGACAAACGTTGTTGTTCCGCCACAACCTCGCCTTGAAGATGACATCGACCGAAGACGGTGATTACGGTAGCCGTTGCGACCCGGCCCGTCTGGTTCGTGATCAGAACAACTTGAATACCGACACGAAGATCGTTGATTTCTTCCTGAGCGTATTCCTCCAAGGAGACGTTGCAGCTAACGCACGAACGCGTCTTCTGGGATACCTCGAGCAAGCCCGTCGCCAAAGCGTTCCAAGATTCTGGACCGAGCAAGATGCCACCGACCATCGTATCCGGGCCTTGTGTCATCTTGTGTTGACACAACCGGAATTTCAATTGAACTAAACCGCGTTCAGTTTGAAACCGCAACTTCTCCCTCATCCTTCTTCCCCATTCCAAAACTTGCGGGATCAAAACGAACCGAATTTAACAGACCTCTTACCTTGAATCCCTCTTCTACCAAGCGAGCAGAGGGGCTTTGAAAACGGAGATATTCTCGAATGATTACAACACGCCGTGACTTTCTGAAAACGGGCAGCATGGTAGCACTGGGCAGCAGCGTCCCAGCGTTCTTGAGCCAAACGGCTTTGGCGACCCAACAAGCCACAGGAGGAAACACCCCAACGGGCGCTCGCGACACCATTCTTGTCGTCATCCAACTCACCGGTGGCAACGACGGATTGAACACAGTCGTTCCATTCGGCGACGACGACTACGCCCGCAATCGTCCAACGCTTCGACTTAGAGCCAACCAGGTCCTGCGCCTCGGTCGTAACGCCGACGTCGGTTTGCATCCTTCAATGACCGGACTCAAAGACCTCTTCGACGACGGAAAGTTGGCCGTCGTCCAGGGCGTGGGCTATCCCAATCCCACACAATCCCACTTCCGATCGATGGACATTTGGCAAAGCGCCAAGACAACCGGCGAGCTCAATGACGGCTGGGTCGGTCGCGCGTTGAATGGCGTTCCGGGTGCCGTTTCATTCCACCTCGCCGACCAGAACGAAGCGTCGCCTTTGGCCTTGACCGGAGCCCCCGTACGAGTTCCGTCGATCACGACGCTTCAAGACTTCCAACTCAAAATCAATGGAGCCAGTCAGGCCGACACCCGACGCCAACGCTCGTTGATCGAAGCCGCCGCCAACGTCGGGAACAATAACAACCAAGACGACCTCTTGAACTTCGTACGTCGCACTTCGACCAACACGTATCAGAGCAGCAACCGACTCCGCGAAGTCGGCCAAAATTACAGCCCTTCCCAGGGCGTGACCTATCCGAACACGGCCCTGGCAAATCGTCTGCGTCTCGCCGCCCAATTGATCGACGCCGGACTTGGTGCTCGTCTCTTCTATGTTTCGATCGGCGGATTCGACACTCACGCAAGACAGGAGAATGCCCACGCGAACTTACTCACCCAAGTTTCAGGGGCCATGACGGCGTTCTATCGCGACATGGCTGCCAAGGGTCACGGAGACAGGATCTTGATGATGACGTTCTCCGAATTCGGCCGCCGCGTCCGCGAAAACGGAAGTCAAGGTACTGACCACGGAACCGCGGCTCCGATGTTCCTCGTCGGCGGAAAAGTCCGAGCGGGTATCGTTGGCGATCATCCTTCGTTGAACAACCTGGTCCGCGGCAACCTCCGCCATCACACGGACTTCCGACAAGTTTACGCGACCGTCCTGGACCAGTGGCTCGGCGTTCGCAGTCGGCCAATTCTTAACGGTGACTACGAGGCCGTCAACATTCTTCGCCGGTCGTAATCCACAGAGTCCGTTTCCTTTCACTACTTGATATCACCCATCCGTGGGGATGCACGCCGCATCTCCACACATTTCTATCATTCCTTTCCTTCGTCATACGCTCTCACCAGACTGTCCAAGCTTTCTCATCAACTCCACGATTCCCTTGTCATGGAAGGTTCCGCTCTGTTAACGTAGGAAAGGGGAAGGGATCATCTGACCGAGGACACCAATATGCGTGCATTTATATTCTTGGCGGGTCTGGTCTGTTTGATTTCGCCGGTCCAGGTCATGGGCCAGGGCGATCCTCTTATGAAAAACAAGGAGGGCGAAAAAGAACCCTCCATCCGGGACAAGTTCGGGAATCCGAAAGAGTCTCGTAACACGCCCGTCGATGGCAGGACGTTCGATGAGTGGGTGACCATCATCAAGACGTCCCGTGACGAAGGGCTCGTGACCGAGGCCATTCAGGCCGTCCAACTCTACGGTGCCGACACCGCCATCGAGGTGATTCCGAGACTCACAGGCATGTTGCGCCGTCACGGGGTTCGTCGACAACTCGATACCTCGATCCGCAGCCATGCCATTGCCGCGGTCGGGAACATCCTCTCCAACACCAAAGAACCCGATCTTAAGCAGATCAATGACGCCTTGGTCCAGTTCAAACGAATGCTACGCGATCCGGAAGACCATGTCCGCTTCAAAACCGCTCTGGCCATAGCCCAACTCGGTCCCGATGCAGCATCCCTCGCCCAATATCTTTGCAACACGACCATCCGCGACCCGCGAACGTGGGAAATTCGGTACGCCGCCACGCTCGCCCTCGGTTCCATCGGTGTCGACAAAAAGAACGGTCCCAACATTTGGTCGTTGCGGGGGCTCGCCTACGCGGCCGAGTACGACACTTCCGCAGAAGTGCGAGTTACGGCCGTGCGGGCCATCACCTACTTGGGGCCACCCAAGGGCGAAGACATGGCCCTCCGCAAAAGCCTCCGAGACGCGTTGTTAAACGCCATTTCGGACAAACACGTCCCCGTTCGGATTTGGGCCAACATGGCCTTGATGAACCTCGATGGTGAGTCCGACCCAGACCGGGTCGAGGCCATCGGAAACTTGCTCGATTACAAAGAACGTAACGTGCGTTTTCAGGCAGCCCACGCCTTGGCGATTCTGGGAGTCGAATCCAAAAGCCAAGTGAATAATCTGATCGAAGCTCTCCAAGACGAAGACCCCGAGGTCGTGCTCCAGGTCATGGTCGCTTTGGGATCCCTGAAAGGACACGGCCGACCTGCCCTTGAAAAACTCAACTCCATCGAAAAAGGTAAGGACTCCAAAGGCGTCTACCTTTGGCCTTGGCTCTACCGCAGAGTTGCCAAACAAACGATTGCAGCCATCGAAGGGCGGGAGATGAAAGACGGGAAGAAGAAGGGAAACCAAACAAGCGAAGAGAACAACTCAAAATGAGCTGAGGTTGACCAACGGGACTTTGAATTGCACCTGACAGACTGGTCATAAATTTGTCTGTCCTTTTCCTGGCCAGGTTACAAGCCTGGCCTACGTTATTCACCCCAAAATCACGTCTCTTGCCTTCCACCAAAATCTACCGGTATACTAGCAGTACGATCTAATTCGACCGAAAGTTGGTCTTACAGAACGTAAGTGGCCCAAAGGAAACAGTGCTCGTTCGTGATCCAAGTTAGCCTTTCCTGCGGCGCTACGTCTTGGATGGCCCGAATCCTCCAGGAGTTTCAAGACTCGTCAATGCTTCGGATCTGGTTGCGCAAGCACAACCAGCTCCGAAGCGATAACGCATTTGAGATTAGTCAGTAGTTCGGCGGAATGAGACTTTTTGACAGCCACCGGCTCGCTCGTTTCTTCCAACCAATCGGCCAAGGGCGATCAGTGAGCACCGTCGCCGGAGTCTAAGCCGATTGCCGTGAGCAACTGGATTCTTTCGGTCGGATGAAATCGATGACTTGCCAAATCTTTGTCAAACTACTCAATTCACAGAGCCATCTCCTTTGCATCGCTCGAGGCTTGCGAGCACAACGAGAGCCCCTCGCGAGTCTGCTATTGATTTTGCACCGGGTAGTTCCCTTATAATCTCGAAAAAGCCCTCAGGAGATTGTTCATGCAAGATCGCATAGCTTACCAGGGCATCACATTCGATGATGTCCTACTCGAACCCGCCCATAGTGACGTTTTACCGCGCGAAGCCGACGTGCGGACCAAATTAACCCGGAACATCACACTCAACATTCCCATCGTCTCCAGTCCCATGGATACCGTCACCGAAAGCGATCTTGCTATTGCACTCGCTCAAGAAGGTGGTATAGGGATCATTCACAAAAACATGACGATCGACCGCCAAATGACCGAAGTCGACAAGGTCAAGCGGAGCGAAAACGGGATCATCACCGACCCCATCACGCTACCGCCCGAAGAACGGGTCTCGACCGCCCGTCGTATCATGCAAGAACACAACATCAGCGGCGTGCCCATCACCACCAATGGACTGCTGCGTGGCATCTTGACACGGCGAGACCTACGATTCTTGCCGTCGGACAACTTGCCGATTTCCGAGGTCATGACCGCCACAAACTTGATCACGGCTCCGGAAAATACAACGCTTGAAGCGGCTGAACGGATTTTGATGGAAAATAAGGTCGAGAAACTCCTTCTCGTTGACGAAGAATACAGACTGAAGGGGTTAATCACCATCAAGGACATCGACAAGCTCACACGCTACCCGTCCGCTTGCAAGGACGAGCGCGGTCGCCTTCGGGTCGGTGGGGCCGTCGGCGTGTTGGACTACGAGCGAGCCCAATCCCTCATCGAGGCTGGGGTCGATGTTCTCGTCGTGGATTCGGCTCACGGGCACACCGAGAACGTGCTCGAGACGATTCGAGAACTCAAAGGTCGATTCGACATCGACATAATTGCCGGGAATATTGCCACTGCAGAAGGCGCCAGAGCATTAGTCGAAGCCGGAGCCGATGCCGTCAAGTCAGGCATCGGGCCCGGCGCCATATGCACAACTCGTATCGTCTCAGGCGTCGGCGTACCACAGATCACCGCCGTTTACCATGCGACGAAGGGAACTCAGGGCAGCGGCGTTCCCGTCATCGCCGACGGTGGAATTCGCTATTCAGGAGACATGACCAAGGCCCTGGCCGCAGGAGCCCATTCGGTCATGCTTGGAAGTCTCTTGGCCGGATTGGCCGAGAGTCCAGGCGACACAATCATTTACAAAGGTCGTAGTTTCAAGACGTATCGCGGCATGGGTTCGTTGGGGGCCATGGGAGCCGGTTCGAGTGACCGGTATCGTCAAGGTCTCCCACCAGGGAGTTCTGGTTCGCACAACGAACCGGATGGGCCTCCCCGGAATGTGAAGCTGGTTCCTGAGGGCGTGGAAGGTCGGGTGCCTTACAAAGGACCTCTCGCGCCGTTTGTTTTCCAGCTGATCGGCGGACTGCGTGCCGGGATGGGTTATTGCGGGACACGGACGATCGAGGAACTACGGACCAAGACGAGGTTTATCTCGGTCAGTGGTGCCTCGGTACAGGAGAGTCATCCCCATGACATCGTTATTACGCATGAAGCGCCGAATTACAGCTCCCGCGCGGAGTACGCAAACTCCGATGGCGATTACTAGTCAACACCCAAGTGACCTCACTCGGGAAAAACACAAGGGCCAGAGATGCTCGACCTGTTTTTACCGAGTGTTGTCCTCTCTCACAACGTTTGGGTTGTTTGTCTTTGCAAGCATGGCCCAAGGCCAACAGTTCACTCCTGTCTACACGACCCCGGAGGTGACCAAGAAAACGATCTACTTCGAGACTACCCCAGCACCAGAAGTTCCTCCAAGGCCCGTTCCGGCAAAGAAATCCATAGAGTTTGATATTCCACCCACGGCACCCGCATCAGGGCCACCGATGGTTCTCCCCCAACCAGCGAGCCCGGTTCCGAATTACGCGACGCCACCGGTTGCACCGACACAACCAAACTTCCACCAACAGTCCAGGCCATCGCTGCCGAGCCAGTCACCCCAGAGAGGACCCGACATCAATCGAATCTACACGCAAGGCCAACAGCCCAATCGTGTCCCACCTCGGCCTCGCACCTTGGACGACATTGGACCAGTCCCGATACCCAATCGATCGACTGACCCGAGCTACCCTATTGGTGGAGGACTACCCACCCCACGCAAGTCCCGACTGCGGACGGACCTCTATCCAGGTAAAAAAAATACCCCACGGGCCGGAATCTTAACACGCAGGGATTTCCCTGGTGCGGAAGAATTGTTCCGACTCGAATCAGAGCGCACATTCAAGAGACGCCTAGAGCAAGAAGCCAGGGACAACAACGATCTGAAACCGTTGCAATATCCGGAAGATCCGGTGGTCTCAACAGAGGCCTACAAGCCTCGCCAATTTCCTCCGCGGAAAAAACTCGTCGAACCCAGCTACGTTTGTTATGGCCGACCTTACTTTGAGCAGCTGAATTTCGACCGGTACGGGTGGGATGTTGGTGCCGCGACGCCAGTGCTTCAATTCGGTAAGTTCTGCTGGGACGTATTCTTCCTCCCCTATCACGCCGGTACACAACCATTCCGCCATTATGAGTGTAATGCAGGATATGGGTTGCCTGGAGATCCCGTTCCGTTCTATATCTATCCACCTCGGTTGAGCGTCTCTGGAACGCTCGCCCAAGGGATCGCCTGGGGTAGTGGCTATGCAATCTTCCAGTAACGGAAGATAATCGAGACTCACTGGTCACTGGTACCATAGGTACACGCAACTCGCGTGTACCTTTTTCGTTTTCTGCAGTAGGTGCACGCGGCTCGCGTGTACTTGTTCCTTCCCTCACGCGTACCCCAAGCAATCAGGAAACGCTCTAACCCCACTTCTCTTTCATAAACGCATAGCCCTTTGTGTAGACTTCTTCGGGTGTCGGGAACAGATCTCGCCAAACCCTGGTCGCGGCAGCCAAATCAGGTAGGGCTCTTCCGAACGCTTCGATGACGAGCCACCCGTCGTACCCACTCTTCTTGACAGCCTCGAATGTTTCGTCCCAACGAACTTGGCCCGTGCCTGGTGTCCCGCGGTCGTTTTCGCTGATGTGGACGTGGGCGATGTCACTCCCCAACAGAGCCACGGCTTCAGAAATGCTCTTTTCTTCGATGTGAGCGTGGAACGAGTCGTACATCGTCTTGAAACTGGGATGGTTGACTTTCTGAACCAACGCCTTGGCATCCTTGGCGGTCGTCAGAAAATAGCACTCGAAGCGATTGAGGTACTCTATACAGAGGGTAACGTTCGCCTCGGCGGCCACTTCGGCGGCTTGTCGGAGGACGTCGGCGGCTCGGTCCTTCTCGTCTTCGGTCGGTCCAGCGCCGCTAAAATGCCCGAGTGCCGAATGGTAAGGTCCGCACAAGTTTTCGCCGCCCAGAGCGTGGGTCATTTCGATCGCCCACTTCAAACGATCCAGGGCCGCCTGCCGGATGGAAGCGTCTTCGCTCACCGGATTCGTCTCCTGAGTAAGGACCGTCACGGTAGTGCAACCGAGCCCCTGATTCTTGATTTCCTGGCCAACCGTTTGGAAGTGGGCGGCGTCTCCTTCGAAGAGCGGAAGCTCCACGCCATCGAATCCAGTCTCTTTCATCTTGGCGATCAGCGGAAAGTGTTCCTCAGTAACGTGCGCCGTCCACAACAGTAGATTCATTCCAGTTTTCATCGTCGCTTTCCCTTTCTGGCTGGTGTTTTCGTGGAATATGCTCCGTATTGTCGGTCAACAAAACTCGGTTCGCAAGTCTTGATTTGACGGCAAACAGTTTACGAATCGACCTCCGACACGTACCGTAAAATCAAGATCACCTTTCGGGACCAACACTGACGAGGAGGGCAGAACATGTCAGACCGTGGTTCGCAAACCGGAACTCTCCGCTGGGGGATTCTCGGAGTTGGAGACATCGCCCAGAAACGGGCGGCTCAGGCCATCATCGACGAAGGAAACAGCCAGCTCGTCGCGGCCTGCCGACGGAACGAAGCCAAATTGCGAGAGTTTTGCCAACGATTCGAGGTCCCGCGAGCATACCAAGCCGACGCCGAGTTGATCGCCGACGAAGACATCGACATCGTCTACGTCGCAACGCCCGTCAACCTCCATTTGCCGCAAACCCTCGCCGCGGCCAAGGCCGGAAAACACGTCCTTGTTGAAAAACCGATGGCGTGTTCGACCACCGAGTGCGACCAAATGGTCGATGTCTGTCGCGAAGCGGGTGTGACATTAGGCGTGGCCTACTATCGCCGGTTCTACCCAATAGTCCTCCGAATGAAGGAAATCATCAAGTCCGGCGAGATCGGAATACCGATGTCCGTCATGGCCGTGACCTCGACACCACTGGCGATGAATCCTGGCGACGACGGATACTGGCGTGTGATCCCAGAAGCCAGTGGCGGTGGGGCCTTGATGGACATGGGCAGTCACCGCATAGATTTGTTCCTCGACATGTTTGGACAAGTGGTCGATGGAAAAGCCTTGTGCGACACTCTTGTCGGAGACTACGAGGGCGAAGATTGTGCGAGTGTTGTTCTACGGTTTCGGTCAGGCGTTCACGGTAACTTGCAGTGTTTCTTCCGCACAAATGTTGGAGCCGATGAGTTCATCATCACCGGGACAAAAGGGCGGCTGATCGCAAGTCCGCTCAACAGAGACAAGCTGATTGTCCAGGTCAATGGAGAGCGTAGAACAGAATCGCATCCACCGGCAACGAACTTACATGGTCCTCTCGTGGCCGACTTTGCCGAAGCCATTCGAACTCAACGACAACCCGTTGTCACTGGCGAGGCTGGACGCGAAACGAATCAGGTCATAGAGCTAGCTTACGCCAACGCTAATGCCTAAAAATCGCCTTTCGCTTCTGCACAAAGCGACTTTCTTACATCGACCCACGATCCATAACGAAAACACCTCATTACTACGCTGGCATTACACACATGTTTCTCTATCTTTGGCTTCCATTTCTATTCGTGATCGGGACCTGCGTTGGAAGTTTCATCAACGTCTGCGTCGCCAGATTACCGCTCGAGAAGAGCATTTTGTGGCCAGGTTCTCATTGTGGCCAATGTTATAAACCGATCGCGTTGCATCACAACCTTCCGTTGATCGGATACCTGATCTTGCGAGGACAATGTGCGAACTGCAAAGTGCGATTTTCTATCCAATATTTCATGGTGGAGTTGTTGACAGGATTGGGATTCGTTGGCTTGTTCTACGTCGTTATCATAGGCAACGTTCATGACTGGCCGTTGCCGGCGAACTTTCGTGGAAGTTACATCGCAGAAGGATTCTATCCCTGGCAGTGGTTGATTGGATATGGTTGGCATGTCTTGTTGTTTTCGTTCCTTACGGTGTGTACGTTCACCGACTTGAACGGACGAGAAATCCCCATGTCTGTCACAATTCCAGGCACCGTCATTGGACTCATCGGGGCGATGCTCTTGGCTTGGCCCTGGCCATTGACCGAACAACAAGGCATGGCAGACATCGTTAAGCACCAAAACAAATTCACCAAGGCTACAGCGAGTTGGTGTTTGTTGCCTCCCGAAGCGAAACCGAAAGAAGGAGTATATCCGTGGCCACCCCTTGGACCACCTCCGAGTTGGGCTCCACCAGGAAGCTGGCAGCTCGGATTACTCACCGGAATTGCCGGCGCTTTAGCCGGTACGTTTCTGGTCCGACTCATCGGGACGCTAGCAAGCAAAGGACTCGGAAAGGAAGCCATAGGCGCCGGAGACGCGGACCTGATGATGATGGCGGGGGCCTTCACTGGTTGGCAAATAACGCTGACGTCGTTCTTTGTCGGAACCTTGGCGGCGTTGGTCGTTGTTCCGTTCCAGCTCTTCATTCGCCGCGATAACTCGATGCCCTTCGGACCTTCGCTCGCTGCTGGCGTGCTCATCACCCTGCTTTGTTGGGACCGTATTTTGCAGGCGTTCCCTCTCAACTTGATTTATTTCTGTTTTGAAGTCATGGCGTTCTTGGTCATAGCCGGTGGCGGAATGTTGCTCTTGTTGACGTTCCTGTTGCGTCTTGCCAAAGGAGGCAAAAAAGCGCCCAAAGAGGATGGATAAGGTTTTGGCCACTCCAGTGGCCCATCTCTGCTCTTTTCTTGGCACCTATGAATCTAATGATGCGTTTTCAACGAATAGTTCAGTATTGGTCATGTCATTTTCAAAGGAGGACACAGAGATGATTCGTCGCGTCACTTTCTGGAGCATAAGTTTCGTGTGCTTGGTTTCTGTCGGTGCTCAGGCTGCCGAAACCAACAACTATGTACAATTGGGGACTATGCTGCAAAAGGCGGCTCAAGCCGAACCGGAAGAGATGGCCAAGACCATCCAAGAAGTTGCCAAGTCGCTCGGAGACGAAAGTTATTTGGCCCACCAACTCCGTACGGGTCTGAAAGAATACGAACAAAACAACTCTACCGAAGTCCTCAAGGAACTCAGGACACGTGTCCGACAGATCGGGACCGATTTGACGTTTCGTCCTGTGACCGAAGCGAAACTGCCGAAAGGTTTTCCGGGCTACGTTCCGGCTGGTGAAGTGCGAATCCAGAAATATCCGGCCTACCGGATGGCACAGGCCGGTGGGAATGAGTTCTTCCGGTTGTTTAACCACATCAAAAAGAACAACATTGCGATGACCGCCCCGGTCGAAATGGAAGTCACGCCCAAGGGCGAGAACCTCCGTCGTGAAACCATGGCCTTCCTCTACGGGAACCCAGAAATGGGCAAAGCAGGTCCACAAGGAGGCGTCATGGTGAAGGACATCAAACCAATGATGGCCGTGAGCACAGGTGTTCGAGGAAAGTCGTCGAACAGCCAAGCGGTCTTGGCAGCACAACAACGACTCGTAGCTTGGATGAAGCTGCATCCCGAATACGAAAAGGTCGGCGGACTCCGCGTCATGGGCTGGAACAGTCCTTTTGTACCAGCCAATCGGAGTTATTTCGAAGTCCAATACAAAGTACGAAAGAAGAACACATCGTCGACCGATCGTTAGAGCGGTTCGCCTTTGTGTTGGGTACAGATTCCCAGGCCTTCAGCCTGGGAAAGCTTCCATCGTGTTGAAATTCGACGGTTCCCAGACGCTTTTATCTGATTC
The DNA here is from genome assembly GCA_964423615.1 of uncultured Alcaligenaceae bacterium. Lineage (GTDB taxonomy): Bacteria > Planctomycetota > Planctomycetia > Gemmatales > Gemmataceae > CAYRFQ01. Next base: position 27,355 of record CAYRFQ010000061.1, read on the forward strand.
TCGGCCCAACCACTTCCTTGAGATCGTCGTCCTTGGCCGAGCGAATCTTGTTATCCTCATCGACGAAAACGAGTTTCGGTTCATGCAACCGAGCCTTGGATTCTTCGAGGATAGTGAACGTGGCGACGATGATGGTGTCGCCGGGTTGAACCAGATGCGCGGCGGCTCCGTTAGCGCAAATAACGCCCGAACCTGATTCTCCGACCATTGCGTAAGTCTGGAATCGAGTCCCTTGAGTGACGTTCCAAACGTGGACTTGCTCGTACGGCAAAATGTCTGCCGCTTCCATCAAGTCGGAGTCGATCGTCAGGCTGCCTTCGTAATCAACGTCGGCGTGTGTAGCCCTGACACGATGTATTTTCGATTTGAGTATGTGTCTATCCATAATACTTCATTATAGGAGCGGACGAAGAGAACGGCACGAACCCCGTGAGAAGGATTTGCCTCTCACGAGTAATTTCATTTCTCCAAGTGGATTGGAAAGAAGTAAATCGACGTGTAATATTGAGACCTGCGCAGTTGATGAAGCTTCTTCCATCCAGTTGCAAGACGAGACTGTTCGCCGTTAGCTCAGGACGACGAATCTATGCAAGTCGGTTCTTTCTTTTGGCCGAAAGCCAAGGTCATCGTAGCCTGGTCACAATGGCTAGGTACTTCTTCATGATGGACTGGATGGATCTTCGCCAAATTTGACATTCGCCCGACGTACTTGATACGCTGCGTAAGCTTGCTGATATTTCTGAGCTTTGGCAAAAGTTCGGACACCGAACACAACAGCCCCCACTGTGAACAGAACACCAATCAACGGAAAGATCACCTGCGCGATGGCGAACGCCCCATCATTCGAAACACTTCCTGTGATCGATATGGCCATGATCGTCCAGAAGATCCCAAAGCCTCCTCCTAGCACCGTCATTCCGACTCCGATTCCGGTTGTGGGAACGTACGTTCTTCCATACCGACCAGCGATGAGATAGTTTTCTCGCTCGATCTCCCATTCACGATCAATCTGCGTCAGTCTATTCTGATACTTAACTTCGGCGAGTTGATCGGCGAAATAGCCTTCGAGTTCCTGGTTTGATTCCGGAGACGGACCATCCAGGAGTCGTGCCTTTGCCTTTTCGAACTCTTCGTCAGTCAGCACACCACTGACCCGAAGTCCCTCCAGTTTTTGCAATTCGTCAGCAAGACTCATGGTTGATCGCTCCGAGAGTTGAGGGTCGAGAGACCGATAAAACTCTGCACGAAGTCGCGAATGAAAAAAGAAGTCCCATTGTTGTATCTTCTTTTCTTGGGCAGTTTGTCCAGGCTACGCTGGTGTTGGCTCTTGGCAAAAAACAATTGCCTGGCTCTTGTGACTCGACTCGCGACTCTTGTCTCTTCTATCCCTCTACCTTATCGGCGTTTTCCTCCCACCAAGTTCGCCATCGTTCAATGCTGGCGTTAACTTGGGTACGTGTGCTGCCGTTTCGTGGCCCGAAGTCTTCTCCGCTGAGTTGTTGGAGAGCCGCGCGTGCGTTGCGGCGGACTCGACGGTCGTTGTCGGTAAGTAACTCAATGAGTTCCGATCCGTGCGGATATTTTTTCTTCCCGCTGACGAACGCCGCCCCTGCTCGGACCCCAGCCACTTCGCTTTGGAGATGTTTTCGCAGGTCGTCAGAACTCTGGTTTCGCAGAGCCGTCAACAACAGCTTTTCCGCCAATCGTTTCGTCTCCTGATTGGTTTCGCGATCCATTGCGTGTCCGAACGCCGAGACGACCTTGGTGTTCTTCCGGTCTGCCAACTCCAATAGGGCCGCTTTCAACTTGACACCGCTGAGTTTCTTTGTCACCGCGAATAACTCTTCCGTCGTCTGTTGCTTGAGCTTTTTCCGCAGCCCCTTAACTTCGTTGGCTTCGCGGACCCTCTCTCGTCGATCCAAAATTCCGTTTTGACGCAAGTACGCGAGTCGGTAAAGGCAATACGTGCGAACGTCTTGAATGTAACCCTTGTATCTCGGAATCACGACGCCACCCCCCGCGCTGTCGCGAATGAAGTTGAGGACATCGGGGTCCTGAGTCCGAAGGATCAAACGTTTGAGCTTTTGACCGATAGCGACAACAGGGCAGCTGTCCTTGATGTTGGCGGCCCGATTGAATCCTTCCATCAGGAACGGGATCGACTCGAGTCCGAGTGCGTTGAATTCGATCGCTGCCCTTTTGGCTTCCGCTCCTTTGATTTGCCCGATGTCGGCTCGGATGAAGCGATCAATGACATTTCGTATCTTCTTAACCTGCGGTTCGGTCAAAACGGGAAGACTCTCGGCGATCGGATTGACCTGACGTTTCTTGGTCTGTTGGGCCAAACCAGGCGTTGCGATCAGCAAGACGAGCACAAAAGAAGTGAGTCGGGATATCATAATGCGGAATCCTCTGTCGGCACCTTCCCCAAATTTCCATTACTGTAACGGACGGCGACGTGACTCTCAAGACTTTGCTTCCGTAGATGGGGCTGGCCAATTTTTCTGGCCTTTACTCCCAAAGACAGCACAAAGAAGCAGCACCCAAAGTCCTTCTGCCCTCCAAAGGCAGAAGGAACAAATAACTTTACCCAACACAACAGCGAAACGCTCGAGGTGTTGGGTCCGTCCGCCGCAGAAAACCGACGAGGCGTAAGACTCTATTTCTTGGCTCGTTTCATTGTTATAGGACCGATGTCAGGCAATGTGTTAACACCGACCATCCGGGATACGATCTTCAAATCATGAGAGTCTTTGGTGATATCACACACGATGGTCGTCGATGTTGACTTCAGCCCAGGCCCCATCGCACCTTGGTCTTGGAGGTACCACTTGCCATCTTTCCAGTTCCACGTTGACATGCCATGACCACCCACGGAATCGAAACCGCCCTGAACGATTTGCTTGTTCAAGGAATCCCACCCGATCATCCCTTGAGTCCGCCACAGCGTCTTCTTTCCCGCCTTGAGGATTACCGACTGCGCGATGGCATTCTTGTTGAGGATCCATTTTCTCGTCAAGGTCCAAGACAGCTTGGTCCCTTTCTCCACAATGCCAGGAGTTCCCACAGCTACAGACTCACCGGTGAACTTGCCAACGAGAGGTTGTAGTTTCTTCAAGTGTTTGTAATTCGACGGCAACTTCTTCGTCTGAGCCTGTGTTGGGCCAACGATCACCAAAAGGGCGACAAGTGCGATCCACTGACAGCCTTTCATAACATCTCTCCTTGGAGACAGGATGTACCTCAGGTAACGGTAGACTTCCGTCACTTGTTCGAACGCCTTCCACACTCTGGCAGAACTTCATCGATGTATACAATATGGTTCTATTATAGATGTAAAGTGTAGAAAACAAAGCAAAATCATGGCTCGGATGGTGAGTGGATGAGTTCTTCGCAGTCTGGTTGACATTGAGTTTCGAGTTCGTGTTACAAACCGTAAAACCCACAACAATTCTTCTGAAATCCGGGGACCAGCGGTTGTTTTCCAGTTCGTTGAATTGTAGCCTTGCGTTCGGCACCAAAACTTGATATGGCTCCCTTCCTCAACAAGGCAATCTTATGGCAACAGAACCGCAAGACTCAAAAGGCTCCTGGCAACGGCGACCCGTGCGTTGGTTCCTCCGGAACTGGCTCGAACGACACCAGCATCCATTCAACTTTTGGATTCACTTGGTGGGAATCCCGCTAGCCCTGGGCAGTTTAGTGGCGGTTTTTGTTTTGCCCTGGGACTACTGGTATTGGCCGACGGCCACTTTCTTGGTTGGCTACCTCCTCCAATACATCGGACATTGTGTCGAGGGGAACGATGTTGGAGAGTTCATACCATTCAAGAAGATGTTAGGGTTGCCCGTCATTGACATTGTTCCCAAGCGACAAGGCGAAGCGGAGCCAGAACACTCTTTGCCTGGTCCTTCGGAGCCGAAATAGGCGCCGACAAACATGAGAACGGACAGACCAATGGCCAAGCCAACAGAAGGCTTTAGCCCTTTGAGAACCCAGCACGGATATTCCAAAACGAATGGCCCAAGAATCGGTAAAGTCTGTCTAAATTCTTGGATCGCTTTTGCCGATAGCTAGATATAGCATCTCCGATTTTCGTCGATCACGTCATGCATGGATGAAAAACGCAATCAGAAAGAAGCTCAGCTTGTAAAGCCAGGTTCGCTTTTGCTGAACTGTGGCAAATTGTTGTCCTATCGCGAGTCGCCATCGCTGCAGCCACGACAATTGGACTCCGCCAAGTGGGAGTTGTCGTCGGAATCTCGTTTCCGGTGGGTTGGAAGGACCGAAGCGACCAAGACAAACCTCCGGAGTCGTTTCGCGTTGCCGTAGGGGAATCGAAACGACGCAGGAAGAACACACGGTCATCGGGGTGAACACTATGCGCTGGAGAATATTGATAACATTGTTGGCAGGTACCGTTTCGGTCTTGGCTGGGTGTGCGCAACAATGTTTCGTCCAAGAGCACGACCTGGCGCATTACGCCAAATTCACTCCGCCGGGACTTGCGACTGACCCCAAAGCCTCGCATCCGCCACCCTTCGTGAAAACCATGAAACCGGTGACGGTCAACGACCCAGAACGTCGAAAGCCTCACCCCATGACACTCGCCCAGGCCATCGCCATCGGCCTCGAGCGAGGTACGATCGGATCACAAACGGTCAACGGTTTGGGGCGGGTGTCCGACGACTTACTCCCCCTTAGCCAAATTACAGGGGCAGAAAACACTTCCAGCGCCCTGAGGGTCCAGTCGTTCAACCCCTCCATAGCGGCAGCCTCCATCGAAGCAGCCCAGGCCCGATTCGATGCGAAGTGGGTCTCTAGCATGGGATGGTCGGTGACCGACCAGCAAGTCCAGGGCCTAGGATCGTTCCAGAACGGCGAACGAGCGGATTTCCGGACGGGGATCGTCAAACCCTTGGCCGGAGGTGGCTTGGCCGGAATCACATTCAGTACGACCTATACCAATCTGCAAACACCACCGCAGTTCTTCCAGATTCAAAACCCGGCCTACCTCTCCCGACTGGATTTGACGTACGATCAACCGCTGCTCCAAAACTTCGGAAGCTACATCAACCAGCTGCTTACAAACCACCCTGGAGCCACGACGGGATCCCTCACCGACGGGACACTACTGGCCTTCAACAACGCCCACCCCAACATCATTACCAATGGACAAGGGTTGGGAGCTGGTTTCGGTCGAAACAGTCTGCTCGTCAGTCGCATTCGATTCGATCAGAACCGCGCCGACTATGAGCGACTGATCAACTACCAGATCCTCAACATCGAGACGGCCTATTGGAATCTCTATGGTGCGTACGTGAACCTCTACGCATCCGAAATCGGTCTGCGACAAGCCTACAAACTTTGGAAAAACACCAGCATCCGGGGAGCGGCGGGTAGTCAGAACCCGGCCGTCACCTCGCAAGCCCTCGGCCAATACCAGGATTTCCGTGCCCAGCGAGTCCAGGCCCTCTCAATCGTACTCGAAAACGAACGACAACTTCGAAGGCTGTTGGGATTGCAGCCCGAAGATGGAAAACAGATCATCCCTATCGACGCACCAACTTTCGCCCTTTACCATCCGGACTGGAACAGTTCGCTCCGAGATGCCCTCACCAAACGCCCGGAGTTGGTGATCATGCGGGACGAGTTGAAGAACCGCCAACTCGACCTCATCGTCCAGCAAAACTTCTTGAAGCCCGACTTGCGATTGCGAATGCGATACGGTCTCAGTGGTCTTGGTTCTCGGCTCGACGGTAATGGGTCCATCTTCGACGCAAGTAACGGCGTGTTCCGCTCGAACAATGCGTTGAACAACTTGAGCGACGCCCACTTCAACGACTGGGACATCGGTTTCGTCTTGAACTACCCGTTGGGACAACGATTCGAGCACGCCGCCGTGAAACGAGCCCGACTCGGTGTGGTCCAAACCTACTTGGCCCTCAAAGACGAAGAACAAAAGGCCGAGTCCATCCTCTGGAAGGCCTACAACGATGTCTTCACCCAGTACAACTTAATCGTCGTGCGTCGAGCCCAACGTTTGGCGGCCAAGGACGAACTCGGTGTTCGTATTACCCGACGGGAGTCCGGGGGAACGAGTGGAGAAAAGACCCAGCAGTTGGACGAATTCCTCCTCGATTCTCAACGCCGATTCGTGACGGCTCTCCAACAAGAGTATCAAGCCGTGGTGGCATACAACAACGCCTTGGCGTTCTTCCAGTTCTGCAAGGGAACGATCACCCAACACAACAATGTCGTGATCGGAGAAGGCCCACTGCCCAAGTGTGCGATGGTCCGAGCCGTCGTTCACGAACACGAGCGTTCCCGAGCCTTGTTGGCACGCGAACGAGCGGCCCCTGTCCACCACGAATGTGCCCCTCTCCCTGGGACCGTACTGACGACACTGCCGACTGGCGGCGTGGCCACACCGGCGGACGGCATTCCGATCCCCGAACTGCCTCGCTACGAGCCTCCGAGCGTGCCAGCCCTTCTCTCGGGTGCAGATATCTTGCCGGACGAGTCGAGGGGTGAGGAAGGAACCTTGAAATTGGCCCAGCATCCCGAGATGGAGCGGGCCGAAAACCTGCATCCTCACGGCGGAGACCTCCCCTACGCTAAACCGATTCCGCTCGACGCCAGAAACAGTTCAACCCTCCGACGTTTGCCTCCGACAACCCAAGCGGTTCCGTACAACAACGTGAGCCAGCCCGGCTCTCTTGGAGACACAAAGGTCATCCCGAACTACACCGCGGGTTCTGGATATCCGCTCCCGGACTCAACACGGTCTTTCTCAGGGGGCGGTAACACCCCACGGACTTTGCCGAATCTTCCATCGCGGAAATTATTGCCCAAGTAGAAAGTCGAACGAGCAATGAAATAAAGGGGACGACAAGCCTTCTGGCTTGTCGTCCCCTTTTTTGTGAAACGGCTCAACAGCGATAAGTTCGAGCCACGAACGCCAACAAGCACGAGCCGCGGAATGGATAAGCGTCGTGTTTCGCTTTGTTGACCCACCGGTGCAGACGGATCGACAATTGTCGCCTTTGTACCTTGCTCGCATTTCACAGACTTTTGCTCAAAGCAGAAGCCTCAAACTCGAAAACGAACAGAAACCCGACACCAACAACAATCACTCCACCCGCGTTCCGATGACCTCCACACCAGACAACACGGCCGGACGTTTGGTCCGTGGTCGCAGTTGGATCTCAACTGACTCTCCCGAGACCGAGGTAACAAACTCCCGCAGCGCAGACCGTCGAGCCGATCCGGCCGTGGCCAGGACGTCGAAGCCTTTCAACACCGTTTTGCCATCGATGACCACGTCAAAGACGCGGTCGCCTTCGGCTACGTTCTCCGGCTCGAGAAAGACGAGTTTCACGCGGTATTGTCCAGGTCGCTCGACAGGCACACGGACTTTCGTAACGCCACGCAAACCCGAAGCAGCCACCCAGTTGAGTTCGTCGCCCTTGACCATCAAAGAATGCATTCGGAAATTGTCCGTGTTCTCCGGTTCGAATTCGGCTCCGTCTTTTTTCCAGAGCGTCCCATTCGGAGCGCGTCGGTCCCCCGGAGCCGCAAAGTTGATTCCGGCGTGGAGTGACTTGGTCTTTCCGCCGAACGTCCAGAACTCGGCTTCGGGCATATGGATCAACGCAAGCGACGTTTGGTTTTGGTACGCACAACTACAAGTTCGGGTGTAGTCGGGGGCATTCAGGACTCCGTTCGCAACGATTAAATTGTTCGTGCAACTCGACCGGAACCCGCCGAGGTTCCCCGTGCCGGAATCGTTGGCCAGGTCGCAAAAGCCCGCCGCCCCCGAGCGGAATGTCAAAAGGTAGTCGCTTGCCAAAGCGGTGTTACATCCGTATTTCCGGGCGTACTTCCAACCGGTCGGTTGACCGGTCTTGCTGTTGATGGCAAACCCACCGGCTCCGTTCGTGATGATCTTGTCCTGCATCAACAGACAAGGACCGCTGTACGTGATCGTGGGATTCTTCCAAAGTACCTTTCCGTCACGACCACGATAGGCCACCAGTCCGCGGTTGACTTCGTCTTGGGCTCGGTCGCGATACGAGCTTCCTCCCTGGAGAAGAAAATCCTGCTCCTCGGAGTAGTTCAAGAATGTCCCGAAAACGCCGCTCGTTGTCTTCCACACGACCTTGCCGGTTTGGGCATCGAACGCATACAACGTCGGCGTCCCGTTAAACTTGACACCCCGCCGTTCGAGAGTTCGTCGGCGTGAAGCCGTCAAATTGTCGATGCAGAACACCTTCCCGCCACCAACGGCGATGGTGTTGTGTCGAAAGTTAAACTCGGCATCCCGGCTCCAGAGCAATTTTCCCGTCTGGCGATCGAAGACGAGTAACTTGCGACTCCCCGCCGAATACTTGGTCGTGGGAAGGTTCGGGCGTTGACCTTTGTCCCCGTTCGCCTTGTGGGGAATCTTCGCAACTTTCTTATTCGGATTCCGGGTGATCAGGATTGGGGCGAGCGTCAGATCGCTACTCCGGAGAGAGGTGTTGTGGCCTTCGAAAGCCAACACGTTCTTGCCAGGTCGAACGAGTTTCTTCCAGTCCGTGATCCGGAAGACCTCGAACCGGCCGGCTTCGTGGCCCTGGATGTTGCGAGCCAACTTTCCACGACCTTGGCCCACTCCGGCCCGAACGATCTCTTTTCCGTTGAGGTAGGCGATAAAGGCATCGTCGTAGTTTACCAGCAACTCAGCGACCGCGTCTTCGTCCAACAGTTGCGAGTCGAACTCGTGCCGGACGTAGATGCGAGTGAATTTTCCTCGCATGTTGAGGACCGTCTTGTCGTCTCCATCACCGTAGCCAAACCCGGCCTGTCCGACCTTCCACCCTTTAGCTTCGAAACCGGGCCTGGTCCACTTGAGGTCTTGAGGATCGGTCCCGTTCGCAAGATATTGCCACTTGGCTCCCGGCTTGATGAGAACAGAGGCCCCCGACGGAATCGTGGCTTTGGCGCTACGACCGGACGAAATCTTCCCAACGGCTACCGGCGAGGAAGTCGTGATCAACAAGTCGTTCCAAACCGAGATGTGCCCCCAATACGGCGTGTCCTCGCCTTCTTCCTGGTTGAGTTTGAACTCGCGAGTGAGCTTACCCGTTGCGGCATCGAGTTCGAGGATGACGTTGCCGTACACGGCATAAACGTGGTCGGACATCGAAACATAGTTGCTACCAATCTCGCCAGCGCCAGCGAAGTGACGTGTCGTGTTGTAATACTTGCCGAAATCCTTCAGCTTCTTCTCCCACAAGACTTCCCCGGTGTACACATCCACGGCCCGCAACATGTCCGGCCCCTCGATAAACAAACGCCCACCAGCAACTTGAGGCGAAGGACCGTGACCATGACGAGGTAGGATGCCTTCGTGGGACGGTCCCCCAAACCACAGCAATCCCAGCGGAGCTTTGACGAGTTTATCTCGCGACACACCCGTTTGCCCAGCATCACCGTATTGATGTGTCCAGTCGTCGGTATTCGGTAACGCACCTTCGCGCGTGATGAACAATGTGTCTCTCTCGCTACGAACCGTACATTTCGGCCAAGCCTTTGTCATCTTCGCAAGATACATGCGGTTTTTCTCAGACACATCGAACAACTTGATGGTTCCCCCATAGGGCCGCACCGCCCGATAGACGTTCTCCAAAGTCGCCTTGTTGAGGAAGACATTGGAATCTTCCGTAACTACGACTTTCGCCATGTAGTTCGGAAACGGAAACGTCGAAGCATTGCCAACTTTCGCAGAGACCCGCGAGCCATAGACTCCGGCGTCGTCCATCATCCGGCGGAAGGCGTTGACCTTTTCAGAATCGTTGTCCAACACGATGAGGGACATCCTTGTTCGTTGAAGCAATTCGGTGACTAGCCGTCCGGAGCCAATCCCAAGGACAATACAATAGCCCTCTTGGGTTGCGAACCGAGTGACTCGTTGGGTCCACACATCCTTTCGTTTTGGGAGCGGATTTTTGACGAGTGTGTGGTGTGTTGTTTTCGTTATCCTCGGCCCGAAGCAATAAAGTTTGGCGTCCCTTGTGACGACAAACAACCGATCGTCCGCCACCAACAAGTGATGGATTTCGCCTTGGACCTTCTGTGTCCAAAATGGTCGAAGCTGCTCGGACGTCTTGAGCATCGGATCGAGTTCATACGCGGTAATCGTCTCACCGCCGAAGGAAAACAATTGCGTCCCGGCTTTGAGATACTTTTCCCCTGCATTCTCCTTCAACGTCACCGTCGAAAGTATTTGCGACTGATACTTGGCTGTTTTGGTCTTGTTGCCTCTGCGGTCTCGCGTAACAACTTCCTTGACCTCCGAACCACCTTTGCGAACCTCGACGATGTCGGTTCCACCACGAAGGAGTGTCACCTGGTTGTCAATCGTGAGCATGCGTTGCAAGCCGAGTCCCTGGCTCGTTGGGGCGTGATAAGCAAAATGCCCCACGTAGTAGACATCATGGCCGATGGCAACTTTGTGGTCGCCGTTCCTGCCGTCGAAACGGAAGTGGAGTAGTTTCCCAGTTTTCGTATCGAATACGGCAGGCGTCGACCGTCCACCGGGCACGACAAGATGGTTTTGCGAAGCAGCCAGATGGCCTTGTGGAGCTATGGTGCCAAAGGCGATCGCGCCGCCGTGAGGATGGTCCGTCCAGTTCGATCCGTCTCCCGAGTTCGTCCAGATTACTTCGCCCGTTTCCGGATTCAAAGCGTGCACGAATAGCCCCATGAACGGCCAGATGCTCGCCGTGAAAAACAATTTCCCCTCGTGCAACACCGGACCACCTCGTGCGGGCCAACTCGAGATCAACCGTTTGTTCCCGATGAGCCATCGTTCTTGCGGTCCTCCATTGAACTTCCACAATAGCTTTCCAGACTTCGCGTCCACCGTGTAGAGATATCCATCGTCCGACACGAAATGCACTCGACCTTTCGCAACGACAGGAGCAAATCGGACGGGACCATCGGCGTAAAATCGCCAGACCTCTTCACCATTTCGGGTGTCGTAGGCCGTGACGGAGTCTGTGGCCGTGGAAGGCACGAAGATGTGTTGCCCCGACACAACTGGCTGAGGGGCTTCGTCGAACTGCAGCCTCGGTTGGGTCTTCGGCCACGCAGGTCGAGGGGTTGGGAGTTGGCGTGTCCATTGGGGCACCAAGTTCTTCGGGAGCGAACTCGGAGTCGAGTTACCTCGGTGGGCGTCGTAACGCCACATGGGCCAGTCGTCGGCGTGGGTCATCAGTGTCGACGAACACAGAATACCGAGAACGAGTAACATCCGGAACATCGTACGATCCTGGTGAGAGAAAAAGAAATGGTCGGTGTTCTTGGCGAAAGTGCTTCGGGACCACTATCGCCAGAATAGTTCAGTTTCGGGGAATCTCAGGAAGAACTATTGAGAACCGCGCGGATAAAGTAGCAGACACACTCCATGTGCCGTCCGCTCCATTGGCTCATAACTCGCGTAGGTCTCAACCTTATTGTAGAGAAATGGAGAGGTCGGCCTCGGAAAAATCATGAGAACCATCAGGGAGTGCGGCCAATCGTTCTGTGGTCTCCGGTCGTAGTCGGATGTGACCGAGCGATGACGAAGCCAAAGCGAACGCACATCGAAAATCTGCTCGCCGAGTCCAACCCTACAAAACCGGACACCAATCTATCTCGTGTCCATAGTATGTCTGCTACTTTGGTTCATTGACCGCGTAGACGGCAATACAAAATTCTGCGTTCCGAGTGTTCCTGTCATTGGGATTCAGTGGCCACGCAGACATCGATAACCCAAAACGACTACCGATACTGAGGATTCGGAAAGTCCGAGCGACAACCAGCGTCCCAAAGCGATCTTTGGTTGCCGTGGGCCGGGATGCCTCCAGCGTCTTTGATCATGCGAGCCATATGTAAGAGATTCCACGTCATGAACGTCGTGTTGCGGTTGGTGAAATCGTTCTCCGGACCACCTGACCCTGGATCCAAATACGAGGGACCTGGTCCTGCTTCTCCCAACCAATCCGCATCGGCTTGCGGTGGAATGACATATCCCAAGTGTTGCAGGGAATAGAGAATGTTCATCGCACAATGCTTGCCTCCATCTTCGTTGCCGGTGATCAAGCACCCCCCAACTCGACCATAATAGGCGTATTGTCCGTGCTCATTCAGAATATGACTCTTCGCGTATAACCTCTCTATGACTTTCGTACACACAGAGGTCTTTTCTCCCAACCAGATCGAAGATCCGATGACGAGAATGTCGGCTGCCATCACTTTTTCTGAGATCTGTGGCCAGTCGTCCTTGTCCCAACCGTGCTCGGTCATGTCTGGCCATACACCCGTGGCAATGTCGTAATCAACGGGGCGGAGACATTCCACGGTCACACCGTTCTTTTCCAAAATGGCAATCGAGATGTCGATCAACCCCTGCGTGTGTGACAACTCCGGCGACTTCTTCAATGTGCAATTCAGAAACAATGCCTTGAGATCGGAAAAATCCCAAGTGCTTTGGCTACACATTTGTTCTTGTTTTTCATTCAGCTGCATAGTTCAATCTTCGCACTTCGTTGGAATAGAATTGGAAAACAGATGTCGGTTTCTCGAGCCCTTTTTGCTGCCTTGGTGAAGAGAAAACACAACGACCAGCAGCCGAATTGAGAAACAGACTCATACACCTTACAGCGTCTTTCACGCGGTAGCTAGTTCCGTCTTGAGTGTTGGGGAGTCGGATGACTTGGTGTCGCGTGCCCCTGGATTTTGGAATGGGATTTGACGGAAAATCGTATTTACACGCGCCTTGTGTCTACCGTTTCTTGGCGTAGCTACACGTGGCTCACGTCTACTGACGGCGAAAATACAATTCCAAAATCCAGAGGAGCACTCACTTGGTGTCGCGCTTATGATGGTCCGGAAAGACGCTGCGCGGCTCAAGTTCACAAAAGGTCAAAAGAATTGTCAGGATCGTGAGCCGAGGTCTACTTCCACCACCGTTTCACGAAGTGGTAAGGCCAAAACCGCGAAGGCAAGACCATCACGGCTTCTGTCTCTTCGTAGTTGACGAGCATCGGGAACGCCGACTCGGCCAAATAACCTCCCGGAAGGTGGTCGGGCACAATGAAACAAGTTGTGAAGTTGACTGACCGACCGCCACAGTATCCTCGCGGCAATTCACGACGCAGGAGTCGTTCGCGTTCGTCGGTGATGACGCGGACGAACTCTCGGAGTTCCCGGTCTTCCGGCAACGATCCCTTGTTCGCGAACAACCCTTTTGCAATCTTTCGCAGCAAGCCAACTCGACCATCGAAATAGGTATCTAAGCTGTAGACCACATTAGCTGGGAGCGGATTTGCGTTGTTCGGATCAAAAAGGCTTCGGTTTGCTTGAACTATGTGCCCCCAAACGATGTCCCCTCGGTCCCGGAGTAGAACTTGATCGTCAAGAATTTGAACCATGGGGTCCTTCTTCCGGACGAAAAGGTCTTCGAATTCCCAGGGAAGATCGAGTCGGCAGGCTTTGGCATCCGCCGGATCGAGTGACCGTGGGGCTGGCCCGAAACGATCGAGACAACTTTCGATGATCTCGATCTCAAGTTCCGATTCGGGAACACTGTTCCTCATCTTCATGTCCTTGAGCGGTTCGTTTGTAGTTGGGTCCAGTACGTATTTACACACAACTCCCGTGGACTTTGTCATTCCATCAGGTGTACCCAAAACTATCGGGAAACGCTCTAGAATTATCCGTCTCCCGTTTCCGAAAATCCTGGATTCTTCCGAAGGATGGAATCTCACTACTCTTTCGGTTTCTTGTTCTGTTGGAGAGTGCGCTTGGAAGAATCCAATAATCGAGCCAAGTTCCGTTGGGATTCTGCGAGAGCCTTCTGAGCGTTTTGGATCGCTTCTCGAGTGCGCTGCAGTTGGAGTTCACTCATGTAGCCTTTCTTGACCATTCGTTCCGCCCAGGCACTTTTCTCCTTCAACATCTGCACGTCAAGTTCCTTCAACTCAACGCCAGCCCGTGCCTTTGCAATATTAGCCTTGAGTTCTGGGTGGTTTTTCAATCGTTGTTTGGCACCTTGTATTGAGAAGAACCGATCCAATTCCTTTTGGGCGGCTAGGAGAGATTTCCGAGCCTCACGTTCCAACAGTTGAAGCTCTCGGACCTTGGCGGGACTTTCGGCACCAAGCTCGACCAGCTTTTTGGATCGAGTTAAATCCTCTTTCAACCGTTCCACTCGGACTTCGGCCTCAGAAACACGCTCGTTGAGATCTGCAAGACTCTTCTCTTGCTTCAGACGCTTGAAGATGAACGCGGGCCGTGCGGCGACCAGCTCCCAACCTTGGTTTCCGAGGTTATTGAGTCCGGTCGTCAAGTCTTGTTTGCTGAGTGCCAGAACTTGTTTTTCCGTGTGCACACGGTATTCCCACTTGGGAATTTTCTGCTTGGGTCCCCCGGCGGACGCTTGGGTGATGAAGCCAAACACGATGGCCAAAGGGACGTTCAGGATTGCAATCACCGTTAGGGGTACTTTGGGCATTGGGAAGTCTCCCAGAGAGTTGAAAGAAACCGCTCGACAAAAGATTTCGGACTCGTTGTACGAACTCGTACAAACCAAGTCATCCGACGAGGGATCATCTCACGTAGGCAATTGGCTTGTTGACAGTTTGTCTTTGAGTTCCTGGGGGGTTTTGGTTACGACATCCCACCAAGTCCATCCCTCGGGCCAATCGAGTCCGAGCAGTTCATACGGTCTTTGGTTCTTTCTCTTGCCTGTGCGAAAGACCTTCAGATTCCAATAGAGACGCTTTAGGTCCAACAACTCTTGGCTCATATTCCGGTGACGAGATTGATGCATCCGAACGACGCTGTTGAGACCTTCCACACAGCTACTGGCACGAACCGAGCGGTCGAGGATTTCTCGCACTGACGCCAATACTTCTTGGCCCAAAGAGCCGGCTTGGTCCAACACGGCCATAGCCAAAAGCCAAACACCTCGAAGACCACCACCACTTTTCGATTCTCTTTGCATCACTGCCTGGCTACGACAAGCACATTCGAAATCCACGGCCGCAGACACCAGTTCTTTTTCCGCTTCGATGCCATCGAGTTTCTCTTGCACAACATTCAGGTGAGTCAGCGTCTGGTCGCGCGTCAACAACCTCTTGGCTTTGCCGAACTCTTTCTCGGGCAATTGCTCACACGCCTGTTGGACAAGATCTTGAGCACCAAGGCGTGTGTTGAGTTGGCCTTCGGCAGTGATCATGGGCAACGCACGTTTGGCTTGTTGCCACGCTTTGTCGGCTTTCTCCCAACGATCAAACGCCTCTTCGGCCTTTCTCCACGCCTGCAGGCGAGCTTTTCCCACGCCCCGAAGGTCTTGCCCATGTCGGTTCTTTTGGTCGTAGTTTCGCCTTTGCTTTCTCGGCCGTCTCCAAAGCTCGGCTGGCTTGGCATTGCAAACGTCTCAGCCCCCGTTCGCCTTCTCGCAACGTGTGGAAGTGATCCAGCCCAAAGGAGATGATTTTTTGGTCTTGCTTTTGTCTTTGTTCGTTGACCAGATCGATGCCTTTTTGCAACCCTGTGCCCGCATCACAGACAATGTGGTTCAATTCCCTCAAGCGTTCGAATTGGCACTGCCAGTTTTCTCCCTTGGCCGATTCGGCCAGTTGGCCACTGGCCCAGTAGTGACTTTCCGGACAGACGACCATCAACACCGGTGCTCGGACATAGATTTCATCGGCGCAAGCTGTTTGGATCTTCGGCACGGCTTTTTCGTCGAGCACTTCCAAAGCCTGGTGACATTTCTTGGCAACAGCTTTGGTCCATCGTCCGAGTGTCGCTCGGGACGGACACTCTTGCCCAAGCAAGACAGCGAGTAACTCGGTAGCTTACGAGAGCGAACAACCAATGGCCAAAGCGGTCGCGGCAAACTCAGTTTATTTATCGGTGTCCAGAACCAAGGATTGACCGAGTTGGCGTCGTAAGCGTCGATTTTCTCCGGCGAGGCTGCCGAGTTCTCGGACTAGAGTTTTGCACTTTTTTGGGTTTCCATAAATAATTGATAATAAAGCATTTATGGAAATCAGGTTGCTCTGGAATGGATGATTTACCTTAGATTTTGCCTTGTTTGGTGCCATTTTCGAGAACACAAAATCAGTGAAATGTAAACATTCGGTAAAGGGGTGTGGTATGTGGCCAGAATCCTAGCTGCGACTA